>NZ_JBHVSD010000002.1:0-664068 GCF_042885395.1 Kitasatospora sp. NPDC058063 | reverse complement strand
CCGTCGTCGCCTTGGTAGGCCATTACCCCACCAACAAGCTGATAGGCCGCGGGCTCATCCTGCACCGCCGGAGCTTTCCACCAACCCCCATGCAGAGGAAGGTCGTATCCGGTATTAGACCCCGTTTCCAGGGCTTGTCCCAGAGTGCAGGGCAGATTGCCCACGTGTTACTCACCCGTTCGCCACTGATCCACCCCGAAGGGCTTCACCGTTCGACTTGCATGTGTTAAGCACGCCGCCAGCGTTCGTCCTGAGCCAGGATCAAACTCTCCGTGAATGTTTACTCGGCCTCGACATTAAGAAGGGCCGGTTCACACCCGCGTTGAGCGGCACGGCAACCACCGGAATAGGGCGGCCCCGCGCACTGCGTCCTCGCTAGTGTTTGTTTCAAAAGGAATCTCCAACCCCGATCAAGCGATCGAGGCCGGGGATGTCAACATATCTGGCGTTGACTTTTGGCACGCTGTTGAGTTCTCAAGGAACGGACGCTTCCTTCGGACCGCCTTCCAGCGGACCCTCCGGGCTTCGTTCTTTCGTGTTTCCAGCTTATCAGATGTTTTCCGCTCCGTTTTCCGGAGTTTCATTCATCGGATTCGCTTTCCGCTTTGCCGCCCCGGTCTCCCGCGGCGACTCCGGAACTGTACGGTGACCGGCCCGCCACATGCAAATCGTCCCGCCCCGCTGACGCGGGACGGGACGATCCGTGGTTCGGGCACCGTCAGGCGCGGCCCATCTCCTCGGCGATGGCCGCCGCGAAGGCGTCGATGTCGGCCTCCGTGGTGTCGTAGGCGCACATCCAGCGGACCTCGCCGGTGTGCTCGTTCCAGAAGTAGAAGCGGTAGTGCTTCTGGAGCCGCTCGCTCACCTCGCGCGGGAGGATCGCGAACACCGCGTTCGCCTGGACCGGGCGGACCACCTCGACGCCGTCGATCTTCCGGACCGCTGCCTCCAGGCGGCTGGCCATCGCGTTGGCGTGGCCGGCGTTGCGGAGATAGAGGTCGCCGGAGAGCAGCGCCTCGAACTGGACCGAGACGAAGCGCATCTTCGACGCGAGCTGCATCGAGGTCTTGCGCAGGTACTTGATGTTGCGCACCCGCTCCGGGTTGAGCACCACCACGACCTCGCCGAACAGCAGGCCGTTCTTCGTCCCGCCGAAGGAGAGCACGTCGACGCCGACGTCGGTGGTGAACTCGCGCAGCGGCAGGCCGAGCGAGGCGGCGGCGTTGGCCAGTCGGGAGCCGTCCACGTGGACGAGCATGCCCAGCTGGTGGGCGTGCTCGGTGATCGCGCGGATCTCGTCGGGGGTGTAGAGGGTGCCGAGCTCGGTGCTCTGGGTGATGGAGACCGCGAGCGGCTGCGCGCGGTGCTCGTCGCCGAAGCCCCAGGCCTGCTGGTCGAGCAGCTCGGGGGTGAGCTTGCCGTCCGGGGTGGGGACGGTGAGCAGCTTGATGCCGCCCATCTTCTCCGGGGCGCCGCCCTCGTCGACGTGGATGTGGGCCGACTCCGCGCAGACCACCGCGCCCCAGCGCGGGAGCAGCGACTGGAGGGCGACCACGTTGGCGCCGGTGCCGTTGAAAACGGGGTAGGCCTCGGCCTTCTCGCCGAAGTGGCGGCGGAAGAGGTCCTGGAGGTGGGCCGTGTAGTCGTCCTCGCCGTAGGCGATCTGGTGACCGCCGTTGGCGAGGGCTATCGCGGCGAGGACCTCCGGGTGGACGCCGGCGTAGTTGTCGCTGGCGAAGCCGCGGACGGCGGGGTCGTGCCGCCGTACCGCGTCCGTACGGGTGAGGTCGGTCATCGGGCTGTCAGCCACAGGTGCTGTCCGTTCAGTTCTGCTGCGGGGCGGTCCCAGAGGCCCGCCAGGTGTCCGGCGAGGTCGGTGGTGTCCGTGAAGCCGGCGAACTTCGCCTCCGGCTTCTCGGCCCGCATCTCGGGGCTGACCAGCGCCTTGATGACCAGGATCGCAGCCGCGGCGGTGGGCTCGCCGTCGGGGTCGGTGGTCTCCTTCTTGAAGGAGTCCGCCATGGCGAGGGTCCACGCCTCGGTGGCGGCCTTGGCGGCCGCGTAGGCGGCGCCGCCTGCGGTGGGCTTGTGCGCGGCTGCGGCGGAGATCATCGCGTAGCGGCCGGCGGTGCTGCGGACCAGCGCGGGCTGGAAGGCCAGCGAGGTGTGCTGGAGGGTCCGCACGACGGTGTCGTGCAGGAAGTCCCAGTCGTCCAGCCGGGTGTCGAAGAAGGTCTTGCTGCCGCGCCAGCCGCCGACCAGGTGGAACAGGCCGTCGACGTGGCCGTGCTCCGACTCCAGGTGGTCGGCCCAGTCGTGGACCTCCTGCGGGTCGAGCAGGTCGATCACCTGGCCGCTGACCTTGGCGCCGCGGACGGCCACCCGGGTGGCGTCCAGGGCGGACTCCAGGCGCTGGGCGTCGATGTCGGCGCCGATCACGGTGGCACCGTCGGCGGTGAGGCGGCGCAGCACGGCGCGGCCGGCCGGGCCGCTGGCTCCGGCGACGGCGATGACCTTGCCGGCCAGCCGGGCGTTGGTGGAGGTGGTCACGCGGCGGCTCCCTGGATCCCGGCGCCGGTGATGCCGGCGGTGGCGGCGATGACGCCGCTCAGCTTCTTGTTGAGGGCCTCGTAGAACATGCTCAGCGGGAACTCGTCCGGGAGCACGGCGTCGCACAGGGCCTTGTTGAGGGCCTTGCCGTCGGTGATGTCGAGCGGCAGCGCCTCGGAGCCCTTCGCCCAGGTGGAGGCCGGGTGCGGGGTGAGGTAGCGGGAGACCAGCTCGTAGGCGGCGATCCAGTGGGCCGGCTTCGGCCGGTCGATGCCGTCGCGGTAGAGGGTCTCGATCTCCGCGCAGAGCGCGTTGGTGACCTGCGGGGCGCGCTCCCAGTCGATGCTGAGGCGGTTGTCGCGCCAGCGCAGCGCGTCGTGCTTGTGCAGGTAGGCGAAGAGCAGCTGGCCGCCCATGCCGTCGTAGTTGCGCACCCGGTCGCCGGAGACCGGGAAGCGGAACAGGCGGTCGAAGAGGACCGCGTACTGGACGTCGCGGGCGTGCCGGTTGCCCTCGGTCTCCAGCTTCACCGCCTCCTTGAAGGTGGTGAGGTCGCAGCGGAGCTCCTCCAGGCCGTACATCCAGAACGGGCTGCGCTGCTTGATCATGAAGGGGTCGAACGGCAGGTCGCCGTGGCTGTGGGTGCGGTCGTGGACCAGGTCCCACAGGACGAAGGTCTCCTGCGCGCGCTGCTGGTCCTGGAGCAGGCCCTCGGCGTCGGCCGGGATCTCCAGGCCGAGCTGCTGGACGGCGCTGGTGGAGACGGCGCGGAAGCGGGCGGCCTCGCGGTCGCAGAAGATGCCGCCCCAGGTGAAACGCTCCGGCGCCTTGCGCACGGAGACCGTCTCGGGGAAGAGCACGGCGGAGTTGGTGTCGTAGCCGGCGGTGAAGTCCGTGAAGGTGATCGGCACGAACATCGGGTTGTCGAAGCGGGTGCGCTCCAGTTCGGCCAGCCAGTCGGGCCACACGACGCTCAGCAGGACGGCTTCCAGGTTGCGGTCCGGGTTGCCGTTCTGGGTGTACATCGGGAAGACGACCAGGTGCTCCAGCCCGTCCTCGCGCTGGTCGGCGGGCTGGAAGGCGAGCAGCGAGTCCAGGAAGTCGGGCTCGCGGTAGCCGGTGTCGGCCCACTTGGCGAGGTCCGCGTCGACGGCGGCCAGGTAGGCGGCGTCGTGCGGGAAGTTCGGAGCGAGCTCCTGGACGGCGGCGCGGACGGTGGCGACCAGCGGGTCGACCGTGTGCCGCTGGACGGCGGCCAGGTCGATCGAGCCGTCCTTCGACTGGAGCGGGCGCAGCGTCTCGACGGCCTCCTTCAGGCGCAGCCAGGCCGGGTGGCCGGCGAGGGTCGAGACCGGGGCGTCGGCCGCCACAGCGAGCCTTGGCGAAAGATTCTGCATCGGGGACTCACTTCGACAGGAGTTATTTCAACGGGGACACCATAAGTACGAAAGGTTCTCCTGTTCAAGAGGGCCCGGACCGGCAAAGCTCCGGTGCACCACCCCTCCGGCGCCCAAACCTTCGACGGGAGGCGGATTGTCCGGCATGTGGACAGTGATCTGGATGTTCTGGACAGATGCGCTGTTCTGATGCGAACCTCCCCGCATGCTCCCGGCGGTGATCACGGTGGCCGTACGCCACGACAGCCCCTTCCGGGCGCCCTCCCGTCGGCACGTCTGCCGTCGCTGTCGCGCGCGCGGCCTGAGCTGCCGCTGTCGCCGCTGCTGTTGACCGGCCTGCCGCCGCCCCGGCTGCTGCCGATCCGGCTCGGGGGGCGCCGCGGACGCGGGCCCGTACGCCGACCATGCCGCGTGTGTTCCGGCGCCGCCACTGGGGGGAAGTGACCCGCCGGGATGCGGGCCGCCCGTCGCGCCCTCCCGTGCCCCTCCTCGTTCCCCCCGTCCCGCCGGTCCTTCCCTGGAGCCCCGTCATGACCCTCCGCAAGCCCTCCGCCGTACTGCCCATCGCCGCGCTGGTCGCTGCCGCGGCCGTGCTGACCGCCTGCGCGCCGCAGGACTCGAAGTCCGACGCCGCCTCGGGCGCGGGCGGGACGGCGGCGGGCTGCGCGCCGGGGGCGCTGGCCACGCGCACCGCCGGAACGCTGACCGTCGGCACCGACAAGCCCGCGTACGACCCGTGGTTCTCCGAGGACAAGCCGGAGAACGGCAAGGGCTTCGAGTCCGCCGTGGCCTACGCGGTCGCCGAGAAGCTCGGCTACCCGAAGGAGAAGGTCGGCTGGGTGGTCGCGCCGTTCAACAAGGCGACCTCCCCGGGCGCCAAGGACTTCGACTTCGACATCAACCAGGTGTCCGTCAGCGACGAGCGCAAGCAGGCCGTGGACTTCTCCTCCGGCTACTACGACGTGCGCCAGACCGTCATCGCGCTGAAGAACTCCAAGGCGGCGGGCGCCAGGAGCATCGCCGACCTCAAGGGTGCCAAGCTCGGCGCGCAGGTCGGCACCACGAGCCTGGACACCATCACCAACACCATCAAGCCGAGCACCCAGCCGGCCGTCTTCGACTCCAACGACCTGGCCAAGGCCGCGCTGAAGAACGGCCAGATCGACGCCCTGGTGGTGGACCTGCCGACCGCCTTCTACATCACCGGCGCCGAGGTCCCGGAGGCCCAGGTGGTCGGCCAGTTCGAGGCCGCCGCGCAGGCCGAGCAGTTCGGTCTGGTGCTGGACAAGGGCTCCAAGCTGACCGGTTGCGTCTCCCAGGCCGTGGACGCGCTGCGCGCCGACGGCACGCTGGCGAAGCTGGAGAAGCAGTGGCTGTCCGACGCCGTCTCGGCACCGGTGCTGAAGTGAGCGCTGACCTGAGCCCCGGGCCGGGCGGGGAGGCGCCGGGCCTGGAGACGCCGGGCGGGAAGGCGCCGGGCGCCGCCGGTCCGGCGGAGCTCACCAAGGCGCCGGCGCCGCGCACCGCACCGCCGACCGGGGCGCCGGCGACGGAGGACGACTACCGTCCGTCCGGGCGGCGGCTGGCGCACGAGGCGTACCGGCGGTCCCGGGCCCGCCGCTCGGCGCTGATCGCCACCGGCTCGACCTTGGCCACAGCCGTCGTGCTCTACCTCCTGATCGTCAACTCCCCCGGGTGGGAGGTGACTCGGCGGACCTTCTTCAACCTCGACTACGCCCGTCAGGCACTGCCCGAGGTACTGAAGGGACTGCGGCTGAACCTGGAGCTGATGCTCGGCTGCGGGGCGCTGATCCTGCTGTTCGGGCTGCTGCTGGCGGTGCTGCGGACGCTGCGCGGTCCGGTCTTCCTGCCGGTACGGCTGTTGGCCACCGCGTACGTGGACTTCTTCCTCGGGCTGCCGATGATCATCTGCCTGCTGGTGATGATCACCGGGGTGCCGGCGCTGCGGCTGACCGGGGTGACCACCGATCCGCTGCTGCTGGGCGGGGCCGCCCTGGTGCTGACCTACTCGGCGTACGTGTCGGAGGTGTTCCGCTCCGGCATCGAGTCGGTGCACCCCAGCCAGCGGGCCGCGGCGCGGTCGCTGGGGCTGACCAACGCGCAGACGATGCGGTACGTGGTGCTGCCGCAGGCCGTCCGCCGGGTCGTGCCGCCGCTGCTCAACAACCTGGTGAGCCTCCAGAAGGACACCGGGCTGGTCTCGATCGGCGGCGCGATCGACGCGGTGTACGCGGCGAAGATCATCGCGGCCCGGTCCTTCAACTTCACGCCGTACCTGGTGGCGGGGCTGGTGTTCATCGTGCTGACCATTCCGCTGACCCGGTTCGCCGACTGGCTGACCGCCCGGATGAACCGCCGCCAGCTCCAGGGAGGTGCGGTGTGACGTCGAGCGACGTGCTCCGGCTGGAGTCGGTGCGCAAGACCTTCGGCGGCCAGGTGGTGCTGCGCGACGTGGACCTCGCCGTGGCCGAGCACTCGGTGACGGCACTGATCGGGGCCTCCGGCTCCGGCAAGTCCACGCTGATGCGCTGCGTCAACCTGCTGGAGGGGATCGACGACGGGGCGATCTTCCTGGACGGCGAGGAGATCACCGATCCGCGCGCGGACGAGGACGCCGTGCGGCGCCGGATCGGCGTGGTGTTCCAGTCGTACAACCTGTTCCCGCATCTGACGGTGCTGGAGAACATCACGCTCGCCCCGCGCCGGGTGCACCGCGTCGCCCGGGCCGAGGCCCGGACCCGGGCGCTGGAACTGCTCGACCGGCTCGGGCTGGCGGCCAAGGCCGAGGAGTACCCGGACCGGCTCTCCGGCGGGCAGCAGCAGCGGGTCGCCATCGTGCGCGCGCTGGCCACCGGGCCGCGGCTGCTGCTCCTCGACGAGATCACCGCGGCGCTCGACCCGGTGCTGGTCGGCGAGGTGCTGTCGGTGGTGCGGGACCTCAAGGAACAGGGGATGACGATGGTCCTCTCCACCCACGAGATGGGCTTCGCCCGTGAGGTCGCCGACCAGGTCTGCTTCCTGGACGGCGGGGTGGTGCTCGAACAGGGGCCGCCGGAGCAGGTGTTCGGCGATCCGCAGGAGGAGCGGACGCGGCAGTTCCTCAGCCGGGTGGTCGCCTCGGGGCGGCTCCAGGGCTGAGCGCCCCCACCTGGTGGCGGCCGGGTGAGCGGTCCGCTCGGCCGGGGAGTGCGACCAGGCGTGCGACGGGTGCGCGACGAGTACGCGGCGGGTGCGCGGCCAGGGCTTTCGCAACGACGGGCACCACTGTGCGCCCCTGTGCGCGCCCTGGCCGTGCCCGGCCGGGTGCGGTGATCGTGGACCGGACGTCCGTCGCCGCGCACGGGGGCGGCGAACAGATGACAGCTCACGGATGACAGATGACAGCCGACAGATTTCATCATCTGTTCGCTGTCAGCTGTCCGCCGACCGCTGTTCGCTGTCCCCTGTTCGCCGCCCCCGGCGCCCACCGCCCCGGGAGGCCGCCGTTGCACGGACCCACCCTGGTCAACTGGCTCCTCGCCCTCCTCGCCACCGGCGCCGGCACGTCCTGCCTGGTCCGGCTGCGCCACTCCCCCTGCGCCCCGGGCAGTGGGCACCGGCCGCTCGCCCGCGAGTCCGACGCCGCCGAGGCCCTGATGGGGTTGGGCATGGCCGCGATGGCCGTCACCGGCGCCACCGTCCCGCCCGCCGTCTGGGCCGGGCTCTTCGGCCTCCCCGCCACCGCCTTCCTGCTCGCCGCCGCCCACGCCCCGGCCGGCCGGGCGCACCGGCTGCACCACGCGGTCGGCGCGCTCGCCATGACGTACATGGCCCTCGCGATGGCGTCCACCTCCGGGCACGGCCACCACCGAGCCGCCGCCCTGGGCCTTCCACTGCTGACCGGGGTGCTCCTCCTCTACTTCGCCGCGTACACCGTCTGGACCGGCAGCCGGCTGCTGCGCACTCCGGCGGGCACCCTCGCGGTCGGCACCGCCGGGCTGCCGCAGGCCTGCCGACTGACCATGGGCATCGGCATGTTCGCCATGCTCCTGACCATGTGACGACCTGCGGGACACCCGCCCGGCACCCCACAGCCTCCGCCCGCCACGCCGAAGCCCCCTGCCCGTGCCCTGCCCCTCCGCACCAAAGCCCGCGCCGCGCCGCGCCGGGCCCGGCGCCCCAAAGCCCCCGCCCGAGCGTGGCGTTGGTCACTGGCCGGTCGAAAGCCGTTCCACCGGACGTCGCCAGCGCATAGGTTGGCAGGGAGCGCGTTGTCGCGTTCCGTGCGTACTCGGGGAGCCCATCGATGCCTGCCCTGATCGGCCTGCTGCTGCTCGGCCTGCTGCTCTCGACCCTCGTGCCCCGGCTGCTGGCCCGGGCCCGCTGGGCGGAGCGCGAACCGGTGCTGGCGCTGCTGGTGTGGCAGTGCCTGGTGGTGGCCGTTCTGCTCTGCTGCGCGCTGGGCCTCCTCCTGGCGGCCTCCGCCGCCCTGCCGGAGCTGCGCTCGCTGCTGTTCGCGGGCGCACCGCACGGTGTGGAGGCGGCGTACGGCCTCCAGGAGGCCGAGGGCTGGGGTCGGCTGTGCGCCGCGGTGCTGGCCGCGGGCGGGGTGCAGACGGTGCTGGCGCTGACCCGGGAGGTTCGTACGGCGAAGGCGCTGCGCAGTCGACGGCACGCCCAACTGACGAACCGGGCACCGGAGTTGCCCGACACCATCGAGACCGCCCGGAGCCGCCGGGAACGGCTGGTGGTCCTGGAGAACGTCCGTCCGGAGGCCTGGTCGCTACCCGGCCCGGACTCCCGGCTGGTGGTCACCACCGGCGCCCTCCAGCAGCTGACCGACCGGGAGCTGGCCGCCGTGCTGAGCCATGAGCGCGGTCACGTCCGGGCCCGGCACCACTGGCTCCAGCAGTTCGCCCAGGCGCTCGCCTCGGGTTTCCCGGGGGTCGGCGTGTTCAGCGCCTTCCGGGACCAGGTGGCGGAGCTGGTCGAACTGGCCGCCGACGACCGGGCCGCCCGTCGGCACGGCCGGCACACCACCGCCCTCGCGCTGGCCGAACTCAACCTGGACCGCGGGGTGTTCGGCTCCTGCCCGCCCGGCCTGGCACAGTCCCCGAAGCGGGTGGACCGACTGCTCGCGGGCCGTCCGCGGCTCTCCGTCCCGCACCGGCTGCGGCTCACCGTCGCGGCGCTCGCCGCGCCCGCCGTGGTCGTACTGCTGGCCGCGGCACCGGGGCTGCACTCCCTGCTGTGAGGTCGACACCGCACCGGCGCGGCGCCTCTGACGGGGCGTCAGTCGGAGGCTGATCCGCCGACCGGGCCGGGACCGTCACCGAGGGCCTGCTCCAGTACCCGGCGGTGGAGCGGCCTGGCCTGCTCGTAGCGCTCCCGGCCGGCCTCGGTGAGGGTGAGCTGGACGCCCCGGCGGTCGCTCTCGCACATCGCCCGGGTGACCAGTCCGGCCTTCTCCAGGCGGGCGATCAGCCGCGAGAGCGCGCTCTGGCTCAGATGGACGGTGTGGGCCAGCTCGCTCACCCGCACCGACTGGCCCCCACCGCCCCCGCAGTTCTCGACGAGACGCTCCAGCACCTCGAACTCGCTCATGCCCAGCCCGTACCGGTCGCCCAGCTCGCGGTCGAGGGCGCAGGCCGCGGCGGCATGCCGGGCCAGCAGTTCGCGCCACTGCGCGACGAGACCGGCCTCCGCCGGGGAGTCGAGTTCAGCCACGCCGCCACCCTAGCACGTGCATCGACAATTAATGCGTTCACATTTAATTCATTTGCATTGAATGCATGTGCATGTACTGTCCTCCCCATGACCACCGCGACCGTCACGTCACCCGACGCCCCGTCAACCAGCGGGCCGCACTGGACCCCCCGCCTCTGGGGCACCCTGATCGTGCTCTGCGCCGCCATGTTCCTGGACGCCCTGGACGTCTCCATGGTGGGCGTCGCCCTTCCGTCCATCGGCTCCGACCTGCACCTGTCCACCTCCACCCTGCAGTGGGTGGTCTCCGGCTACGTACTCGGCTACGGCGGCCTGCTGCTGCTCGGCGGGCGCGCCGCCGACCTGCTCGGCCGCCGCCGGGTGTTCCTGGTCGCCCTGGGCGTCTTCGCCGCCGCATCGCTGGTCGGCGGCCTGGTCGACGACGGCGGCCTGCTGATCGCGGCCCGCTTCCTCAAGGGCGTCAGCGCCGCCTTCACCGCCCCGGCCGGCCTGTCGATCATCACCACGACCTTCGCGGAGGGCCCCGCCCGCAACCGCGCGCTGTCGATCTACACCACCTGCGGCGCCAGCGGCTTCTCGCTCGGCCTGGTGCTCAGCGGCCTGCTCACCTCGGTCGGCTGGCGCTGGACCTTCCTGATGCCCGTCCCGGTCGCGCTGCTCGCGCTGCTCTTCGCCGTCCGGCTGCTTCCCCGCCCGGTCGAGGAGCGCACCCAGGGCGGCTACGACGTCCTCGGCGCGATCACCGGCACGGCGACCGTCATGCTGCTGGTCTTCACCGTGACCGAGGCCCAGGGTGCCGGCTGGCTGAGCCCGCGCACCCTCGGCTCGCTGCTGGTCGTCGCCGTGCTGGCCGCCGCTTTCCTGCGGGTGGAGAGCCGCACCGCGCACCCGCTGGTACGGCTCGGCATCTTCCGCAACGGCTCGGTCGCCCGCGCGAACGTGGTCGCCTTCGCGATGACCGGCGCGTACGGCGGGTTCCAGTTCGTGGTCACCCTCTACCTCCAGCACCTGCTCGGCTGGTCGGCCCTGGAGATGGCGCTCGGACTGCTGCCCGCCGCGGCCCTCATCGCGCTCTCGGCGCCGTTCATGGGCCCGATCGTGGACCGCTTCGGCACCGGGCGACTGCTGCCGATCGGCCTGGCCTCACTGGTCGCCGCTTTCGCCCTGTTCCTGCGGCTGGACGAGCACAGCTCGTACCCGGGCCTGGTGCTGCCCTCGATGCTGCTGCTCGGTGTGGGCTTCGCGTTCGCCTTCCCCTCGGTGAACATCGCCGCCACCGACGGCGTGAGCGACGAGGAGCAGGGCCTGGCCTCGGGACTGGTGAACACCGCGATCCAGGTCGGCACCGCGGTGGTCCTCGCCGGGGCGACCGCGATGATCACGGCCGGCAGCGCGGGCGGCGACAGCCCGCAGGCCCAGCTGGACGGCTACCGGCCGGCGCTGCTGTTCGTCACGGTGGTCGCGGTGGTCGGCCTGGTGGTCGCGACGGCGGGCGCCCTGGTGGACCGGCGTCGCAAGGCGGTTCCCGCACCCGTGCCGGATCGTGACGAGCCGCCGGTCGGGTCGACCGCGGCCCGGGCCGACGTCCTGGCCGGGCGCTGACCCCCGGACCCCCGTGACCGGACCCCGCCCGTAACCGGACCCCCCGTGACCGGCCTACGCGCCGTCGGGCCATGGCGCCGGCTCCACCAAACCCCCGTGTCGGTGGAGCCGGCCGTCTTCGTGGCGGCCGCCCGGGCAGTGCCCGCCGGGGCACGGTACCCCCGGTGCGGCTGTCGGCTCCACAAGTATATTGGCCCGGAGCCAACGAACGTTCGGAGCAGACACGATGGCACCTCGCGGGGATTCGGTCAATGAGGAGATGCGGCAACGCTCCCGCCGGCGGATCATGCGGGCCACCGTCGAGCTGGTCGACCAGTGCGGTTACGCGGGCACCACGCTCACGGACATCGCCGAGCGGGCCGGTCTCGCCCGCGGACTGCTCTCGTACTACTTCGACGGCAAACGGCTGCTCATGCAGTCCGCGACGCACCGGATGATGCACCAGTCACTGGCCGCCACGCTGGCGGAACTGGCCCCCGGGTCCTCCCCCGACGCGCGGCTGGCCGGGGCGATCGACACCGTGCTCGGCCTGGCGATGGACCACCCCCGGGTGATGCGCTCGCACCTGGCGCTGATCCTCGACCCGGACAACGGCGCCTTCGTCCAGGACCCGGAGCAGCAGCAGCTCGGCGCCATCCTCCAGGGACTGCTGCGGGACTGGGGCGCGCCCGACCCGGTCGCCGAGCACGCGGTACTGCGCAGCGCGCTGATGGGCGGCTGCATCGGGGTGCTGCTGCCGGGCGCCGAGAGCCCGCTGGCGCTGATCCGCGCAGACCTCTTCGGCCGCTACGGCCTGGCCTGGGAACTGGGCCGCCCGCCGCAGCAGTCCCCGCCGGAACGCGAACGGCCGCCGGCCCGCGGCTGACGGCGGGTGGGCGGCCTGGTGACCGGCTGCCGGGGGGCCTCGCGAGGGAGGGAGCTCACAGGCCCCGGACGGCAGCGGCTCAGCGTTCCTTCAGGATCGAGGCGAGCAGGTCCACCGTGCGTTCCGGCGTGAGGCTGTCCACGCAGAGCCGCTCCATGACCTGGATGTAGGCGTCGACGTCGTCGCGCTTGTCCAGGTAGAGCGCGCTGGTGAGCTGCTCCAGGTAGACCACGTCCGCGAGGTCCTGCTCCGGGAAGCGCAGGATCGTGAACGCCCCGGACTCGCCCGCGTGCGCGCCGAACCGGAACGGCATGACCTGGATCACCACATTGGCCTGCTCGGCGACGTCGATCAGGTACTGCACCTGACCGCGCATCACCTTGGGCCCGCCGACCGGCCGGCGCAGCGCCGCCTCGTCGATGACGGCCCACAGGCGCGGACTGGCGCCCTCGGCCAGCAGCTTCTGGCGGCGCAGCCGCAGGCTGACCCGCCGCTCGACCTCCTCCTCGCTGATGACCGGCCGACTCTGTCCGAAAACCGCCCGTGCGTACTCCTCGGACTGGAGCAGCCCGGGGATGAACTGCACCTCGTAGGTGCGGATCAGCTGGGCGGCCTCCTCCAGGCCGACGTAGGTCTGGAACCAGCCCGGCAGCACGTCGTTGAAGCTGTGCCACCAGCCGGACTTGTTGGCCTCGCGGACGAGGCCGAGCAGGGCTTCCCGCTCGATGCCGTCGTCCACGCCGTACAGACTGAGCAGGTCGGCGACGTCGCGCTCCTTGAAGCTGACGCGGCCGAGTTCCATGCGGCTGATCTTGGACTCGGAGGCCCGGATCGCGTAGCCCGCGTCCTCGCGGGTGATGCCGCGCGCCTCACGCAGGCGGCGCAGCTGCGAGCCGAGGAGGATCCGGCGGACCATCGAGCCGCCGCCCGGCTGAACTGTGGTCATGCGGTCGAAACCTCCACCTAGGGCAAACAGCGCACAGTCTGCCATCAGTTGAGCGCTCACGGTGCCGATACTGACGGATGTTCCTATCAGTTCCGCACTCCACACACCAGGATGCACGTGCATCCGGCGCTTGCATATGCCAATAGTGCGACTGCACGTGAATCGACTCTTGCATCTGCAGTGAGCGCACACCACCATGGTGCACGTGCACCTGCACATCCCTGGCAATCCCGCGGGCTCCGTGTCGACCCCACGCGCGACTCCGTGCACCGACCCGACGACGTCCCCCGCGTCATCGGGCGTTCGAGTGCGCGTGCGCCTGGTCGAGGGGGCGGCCGAGCGGCCGAGCGAGTCGGAGGTGACCGGCATGACCCCGGCGGGTCCAGCCGTGTCCGCCCCCTTATGGGAGGAGCTCTTCATGAGCACCGGTACGGCTTTGGCGGTTGACCCCCTTGTGGTCACCTGTACGCTCGCTCCTCGCTTCGAAGCCGTCAGAACCGCGCGCGACTTCGCTCGGAGCACGCTCCAGCACTGGGGCCTGACGGAGCTGTTCGACGACGTCGCGCTGGTGGCCTCGGAACTCGTGACCAACGCGCTCCGGCATGCGATCGGCGCACGGCCCGACCCGTCGGGCGGCACCCAGGGCGAGTACGACTTTCCCATACAGCCGACCCCGGAGGGCCGGCTCCCGATCCGAATAAGCCTGGTGCACCGCGCACCCCAGGTGGTCTGCGCGGTGAGCGATCCGAGCAGCATCGGCCCGATCGCACGGGAGGCCGACTTCGTCGCCGAATCCGGCCGCGGGCTGCACCTGGTGGAGTCGTTCAGTCGCTCCTGGGGCTGGCACCCGCTGGGCAGCGGCAAGGTGGTCTGGGCGATGTTCGAGGCGGAGACGATCGTCGGCTCCCCGCTGGACGGGCACCCCGGACTCGGCGGCCGCTCACCGCTCGACGGCCCCGTCGAGATCGGCGGACGGCATCGGCGCTCGGCCTAGGACGGGCCGTGCGCCCCGAACGGGCCCCCCGACCCGAGCGGGCCGCGCGCCCAGGGCGGACCCTGCGCCGGGCGGCGCACGGCCGGTCGACGGAAGTCCCGGGAGGACCACACCCCGGGCCCTTCCACCCGGCACCGCCGAGGACTTCCGGTCCGGTGCGGACGCCTCCGGGGCGGAGACCGCCGGCGAGGAGGTCCCCGGAGGAGACAAAGACAAAGGCCGTCGTGGTGTCGGCACCCACGACGGCCCCCCGATGATGGAGCACGGCGGTCGGTCAGACCGCCAGGTGGTCGAACTCCCCGTCCTTGGCCCCCAGCAGCAGGGCGGCGATCTCGGCCCGGGTGTAGATGAGGGCCGGGCCGTCCGGGAACCGCGAGTTGCGCATCGCCACATCGCCGCCGGGCAGGGCCGCGAACTCGACGCAGTTGCCCTGGGAGTTGCTGTGCCGGCTCTTCTGCCAGACCACCCCCTGGAGATCGGCGGCGGCCATCCCGTTGTAGGTGTCGTACGAGCCGTGCGTGTCCTGCGAGTCGTGCATAGAAATCTCCCGAAGAGCTTCCGGAGTTGTCGTCCAGCGCGGCGCCCCCGGCACCGTCGAAACGAACGGACCGGCCCCGTACCGGTCCGGCACAACGCCTCACTTGACGCGATGATAGCTGCAGTGCACGTGCATCAGCACGGGACGTTGCAGGTGCACGTGGCCTTTTGCCCGCAGCCGCGAACTCTTCACGGACCCTTCTCCTGACGGTACGTAAACGGACATAGCCGATGAATCGTCGGGCGCGCGATAACCGGCCGTGAGCGCCTCCCCGCTGAATGTTGATCTTCGAATGCCGGGAGTCGCACCCCCGTGACCCTCCGTCAAACCATCCTCATGCTGTGAGACATCTCACGCGCCCCAGGTGCAACGTCGGCCCCCTCGGGTCACGTCGAGGCAACCACCGGCGGTCGCGCGGGGATTGGGAGCGGAATGTCCGGATTGTAGGCAAAGCGCCCGGACCGGCGCCGGAGACGCACCGGGCTCCGGACCGCTGCCGCGTGAAACCCACGCGGCAGCCGACTGCAAGCCGGACGGGCAGATGTCCTACGATCTCCGGCATGAGCACCGCAGCCATCCCGGGCGCGCCACTGCCCGTCCGTACTCCAGGCTCCCGTGCGCGGGGGCGCCACCGTCGTCCCGAGCGCCCCGAGATCCCGGCCGGCGCCCCGGCCCTGGTGCTCGCCGTGCCCGCGACCGCCGGGCCCGAGTCCCGCTCGGTCGTCGAGGAGTTGCTCTCGATCGTCCGCACCGAGCAGAACGGCGTCCGGACCGCGGTCGGCTACCTGCCCGGCAACGGCGGCGAGGGCGCGGGCGGCGAGGACCGCACCGTGGCCGAGCTGCTGGCCATGGCGGCCGAGGCCGGGCTGCCCACGCCCGTCCTGGTGCCGCTGGTGCCCGGCCCGCACACCTTCCTGACCGAGCTTCACGCGCTCGCCGCCGAGTACGGCGCGCCCGTCACCGACCCGCTGGGCCCGCACCCGCTGCTGGCCGAGGCCGTGCACGTCCGGCTGTCCGAGGCCGGGCTGGCCCGGGCCGACCGCGCCCGGCTGTTCGCCATCGCGACCGCCGCGGACGGCGTGGTGCTGACCACCGTCGGCGGCGAGGACGCGGCCGCGGCGGCCGGTATCACCGGCGTGCTGCTGGCCGCCCGACTGGCCGTGCCGGTCGTCGCCGCCGCGCTCGACGTGCCCGGCTCGGTGGCCGCGGCCGTCAACCACCTCAGGGACACCGGCTCGCAGCGCCCGGCGCTGGCCCCGCTGGTGATCGGCCCGGAGGCGGACTCCGAACTGCTCGCCACCGCCGCCGAGGAGACCGGCTGCCCGTCGGCCGCGCCGCTGGGCTCGTACCCGTCGGTCGGCCAGCTGATCGCCTCCACCTACCTGGCGGCGCTGCCCGCGCCGTCCCCGGAGGACCTGGCACGGGCCGAGGCGGCGGCCGCGGCCGCCGCCGAGGCCGAGGGGGCCCTGGAGGGCGTCCGCGGCGCTCACGCGGCCTCCCAGGAGCCCGCAGGGCGGTAGTCGACGCCGCGCGCCGGTTCGCGCGCACCGAAGGGCCCGGAACGGCATGCGTTCCGGGCCCTTCGGTTTTGCTCCGCCCGCCCACGGCCGTCCCGCGGAAGTCGGACGGCAATGAAGTGGAATGTCCGTTCTGGCCTATTTGAAAGGAAATAGGAAACGCGGTCGCGGGCGCTCGCATCACTGCCGCCACAGCATCCGCCGGGGCGCTCCGGCCCGCGATTCGACGCACCGTCACACCACTTCTGAAGCGCTGCCAGTTGTGGGCTTCCGCAACAGGGTTGCCTGAAAACGATCATTTACGATCATGAAGAGCGGCAATTTTGGCAGTTCCCACTAAACCGTGATGCGCATCACAGCCGTTTGCAGTTTGAACTTAAGTCTGATTAACGTGCTCCCCGTTCGTGACCACACGAACCCGGTTCATCCGCGACGCCGAGTCCTGCCGTCGGATGTCCTGGCAGCGCGAAATCGCACCACGGCAGGAGCGGGGGACCCACAGGTAAGTCGCCCCGGACCGATCTCCGGAACGGTCCAGGGCTAGGGGTGAAGCCGCGCCCACAGCGCGGCCGGGCAACTCCAGCCCGAATCCGACAGCTCACCTCGCAGGCGTGGGAGAGGACCGCGTCTTCATGCTGCCCACCAACGGCACTCGTCTGTCCAGCCGCACCCGTCGCGTGATCGCCGCCCTGGGCGTCGCGGGCGTCGGCCTCACCGTCCCCTGCATCGCCTCCGGCACCGCCTCCGCCGCCACCGTCGCCACCTGGGACAAGGTCGCCCAGTGCGAGAGCGGCGGCAACTGGAGCATCAACACGGGCAACGGCTTCTACGGCGGCCTCCAGTTCACCTCCAGCACCTGGTCCGCCTTCGGCGGCAGCGCCTTCGCGGCGCGCGCCGACCTGGCCACCAAGGACCAGCAGATCGCCGTCGCCGAGAAGGTCCTCGCCTCGCAGGGCCCCGGCGCCTGGCCCGTGTGCTCGGTCCAGGCCGGCCTCACCAAGGGCGGCGCCGCGGCCGCCGTCGACACCTCGGCGGGCTCCACCGCCGGCTCGACCGCCGCCAAGCCCGCGCAGCCCGCCCAGAGCGCCAAGCCGGCCGCCCCGGCCGCCAAGCCCGCTCCGCAGACCCAGGCCCCGGCCGCCAAGCCCGCCGCGCCCGCCCAGGACGGCACGCAGGCCGGCACCGACTCCGCCGCCTCCGGAAACCGGAGCGACTGGGTCCAGAAGCGCCAGCAGCAGGCCCAGAACGGCGACTACACCGTGGTCGAGGGCGACTGGCTGTCCGCGATCGCCGACCAGCACAAGGTGCAGGGCGGCTGGCAGCGGCTGTACGAGCTCAACCGCGGCACCCTGACCGAGGGTCCGGACAGCATCTACCCGGGCCAGCAGCTGTCCTTCGGCGGCAACGGCCAGGCCCAGGCCGGCCAGTCCGCCACCGGCAAGTCCGGCTCGGACTTCACCTGGTTCGACCGCTCGCAGAAGTCCGGCCAGTCCGCGAACGGCGGTGCCGTGAACGCCCAGCCGACCACGCAGGCCCAGACCCCGGCCGCCAAGCCGTCCACCAAGCCGGCCGCCAAGCCCGCTCCGCAGACCCAGGCTCCGGCCCAGACCCAGACTCCGGCCGCCACCGGCAGCATGGCCGCCGCGGTCTCCTTCGCCGAGTCGAAGGTCGGTCAGGCGTACGTCTACGGCGGCACCGGCAACGGTGGCTGGGACTGCTCCGGCCTGACCCAGGCCGCGCTGCGCGCCGCGGGCGTCTCCGTCCCGCGCATCGCCGCCGACCAGGCCGCCGCCAGCACCCACGTCTCGCTGGACAGCCTCCAGCCGGGCGACCTGCTGTTCTGGTCCAACAACGGCAAGGACTCCGGCGTCTACCACGTCGCGATCTACGTCGGCAACGGCAAGTACGTCGAGGCCGCCAACCCGAGTTCGGGCGTCCGCGAGCAGAGCATCGCCAACTGGGCCCCGGACTTCGCCGGCCGGGTCTGAGAACGGCGAACAGCCGACGGATGACGGACGACGGATAACAGCTGACGGATAACAGATAACAGATTTCATCATCTGTCAGCTGTCGTCCGAACGCTGACCGCCCACGCCCCCGGGGAGAGTCTGGTCGCTCCTCCCCGGGGGTTCCGGCATGCCTCCGGCCGTACCTCGTGGCGAATCCCTGCGGCGAAGCCCCGTGCTGAATCCCCATGGCGAATCCCCATGGTGATTCCCCGCCCCAACGGGCATGCTGCTGCTCTGCACCCGAGGAGGAGTCACATGGCCCAGGTCACCGTCACCCTCGACGCGAACCTCGCGATCGACGCGATGTTGCTCTCCGGCACCAAGAACCCGCAGGACGCCGTCGAACTGGTCCTGCGCGACTACCTGGCCCGCGGCCGCCGTACCGAGACCCGTACCGGCGAGGCGGCCGACGGGCACCGACCGACCGTCGACCGCCCCACCACCCAGGAGGGCTGACCGCCCGACGGCCCGGGGCGGCCGACCGCACGCACGCCGAAGGGCCCCGGAGAGCAACCGCCCTCCGGGGCCCTTCCGTCGGCCGTGACGGCCGGGGTTCAGCGCGCGCAGGCCCCGGTGGACCCGCGCATCACCAGCTCCGGCTGGAACATGAACTCGCCGCGCTGGGCCGCGTTTCCGCCGACCTCCTCCAGCAGCGCGTCCACCGCCGCCGTGGCCATCGCCTCGACCGGCTGGCGGATCGTGGTCAACGGCGGCTCGGTGAAGGCGATCAGCGGCGAGTCGTCGAAGCCGACCACCGACACGTCCTGCGGCACCGACAGCCCGCGCTGCCGCACCGCCCGGATCGCCCCGAGCGCCATCATGTCGCTCCCGCAGACGATCGCCGTGCAGCCCTTGTCGAGCAGCGCGCCGGCCGCCGCGTGCCCGCCCTCCACGCTGAACAGCGTGTGGTGGACGAGGTCGTCGGCCTCCTCCCGGGAGAGTCCGAGCACCTCGCGCAGCGCGGCCGTGAAGCCCTCGATCTTGCGCAGCACCGGCACGTACCGGCGCTGACCGACGGCCAGCCCGATCCGCTCGTGCCCGAGTTCGGCCAGGTGCTGGACGGCCATCCACATCGCGGCCCGGTCGTCCGGCGAGATGAACGGCGCGTCGATCTTCTCGCTGTAGCCGTTGATCAGCACGAACGGCACCCCGCGCCCGGCCAGCCGGGCGTAGCGGTCGTGGTCGGCGGTGGTGTCGGCGTGCAGCCCGGAGACGAAGACGATGCCCGCCACGCCCCGGTCCACCAGCATCTCCACCAGTTCGTCCTCGGTGGACCCGCCCGGGGTCTGGGTGCACAGCACCGGCGTGTAGCCGTGCCGGCTGAGCACCTGCTCGATCACCTGGGCCAGCGCGGGGAAGATCGGGTTGCTCAGCTCGGGCGTGATCAGACCGATCAGCCCGGCGCTGCGCTGGCGGAGACGGGTCGGCCGCTCGTACCCGAGCACGTCGAGCGCCGCCAGCACGGTCTGCCGGGTGGCGGCGGAAACGTTCGCCTTGCCGTTGAGCACGCGGGAGACGGTGGCTTCGCTGACCCCCGCCTGCGCCGCGATGTCTGAGAGTCGCGCCGTAGTCACGGTCCCAGAGCCTATTCCAACCACGTCAGACCGCCCACCAGCCGGTGCTGTCCGGAGCGAGCACCGTCTCGCCGCCGTCCACCACGAGGTCGGCCGAGCCCAGCAGCAGCGTGCCCGGGGCGGCGATCCGCACCGGTTCGCCGGTGGTGTTCACGGTGCAGACGAAGGCGCCGCGACGGAACGCCAGGGTGCCCTCGGGGCTCTCCAGCCACTCGACCCCGGTGCCGGCGCCGAGGTCGGGCTGCGCCCGGCGGACGGCCAGCGCGCTGCGGTAGAGCTCCAGGGTGGAGGTCGGGTCGCCGGTCTGCGCCTCGACGCTCAGCCCGGCCCACTCGGCCGGCTGGGGCAGCCAGGACGGCCCGCCGGCCACCGGCCCGAAGCCGTACGGGGCCTCGGTGCCGGACCACGGGATCGGGACGCGGCAGCCGTCGCGGTAGCCGTCCTGGCCGGCCTGGCGGAAGAAGGACGGGTCCTGGCGGACCTCGTCGGGCAGGTCGGTGACGTCCGGCAGGCCGAGCTCCTCGCCCTGGTAGACGTAGGCCGAGCCGGGCAGCGCGAGCATCAGCAGGGTGGCGGCGCGGGCGCGGCGCAGGCCGAGCTCGCGGTCGCCGGGGGTGCGGATCTGGGTACCGAGGCCGGGCTCGTTGGCGAACCGGGTGGCGTGCCGGGTGACGTCGTGGTTGGAGAGCACCCAGGTGGTGGGGGCGTCGACCGGGCGCATCGAGTCGAGCGAGAGGTCGATCACCTCGCGCAGCGCGGTGGCGTCCCAACCGGTGCCCAGGTACTGGAAGTTGAAGGCCTGGTGCAGCTCGTCGGGGCGGACGTAGTTGGCGGTGCGCTGGACGGTCGGGGTCCACGCCTCGGCGACGCCGATCCGCTGCCCCGGGTACTCGTCGAGGATCTTGCGCCAGCTGCGGTAGATCTCGTGCACGCCGTCCTGGTCGAAGAACGGCATGACGTCGTTGCCGAGCAGCTTGAGCTGGTCGGCGCCGCCGAGGTCGGGCAGGCCGGGGGCCTTGACCAGGCCGTGGGCGACGTCGATGCGGAAGCCGTCCACGCCCATGTCGAGCCAGAAGCGCAGGATCGAGCGGAACTCGTCGGCGACGGCCGGGTTCTCCCAGTTGAAGTCGGGCTGCTCCGGGGCGAACAGGTGCAGGTACCAGTCGCCGGGGGTGCCGTCCGGGTTCTCGCTGCGGGTCCAGGCCGGGCCGCCGAAGATGGACTCCCAGTCGTTGGGCGGCAGTTCGCCCTGCTCGCCCTTGCCGGGGCGGAAGTGGTAGCGCTCGCGCAGCGGGGAGCCGGGGCCCTCGCGCAGGGCGCGCTGGAACCACTCGTGCTGGTCCGAGGAGTGGTTGGGGACGAGGTCGACGATGATCCGCAGTCCCAGGTCGTGGGCGTCCCGGATCAGGGCGTCGGCGTCCAGCAGGGTGCCGAACATCGGGTCCACCGCGCGGTAGTCGGCCACGTCGTAGCCGGCGTCCGCCTGCGGCGAGGCGTAGAACGGCGAGAGCCAGACCGCGTCCACGCCGAGGTCGCGCAGGTAGGGCAGGCGGCTGCGGATGCCGGGCAGGTCACCCATGCCGTCGCCGTTGGAGTCGGCGAAGCTGCGCGGGTACACCTGGTAGATGACCGCGTCCCGCCACCAGCCTCTGGACGCGCTGACGTTCGCCTCGTGAGCGGTGTCGGCGGCAGGCCGGGAGGTGTCGGCCAGGTTCTGGGTCATGGACGGTATCCCTTGGGGACTAGAGGAGCGGAAGGCGCTGGGACGTGGAGGCGCGCGACGAGGTGCGGTCCTGTGACGACGTGCGGTCTTGCGACGGCGTGCGGTCCTGTGACGACGTGGTGGCGCGTGACGACGTGGCGGCCCGTTACGACTTGGAGGCACCGGCGGTCAGGCCGGTGACCAGGTGGCGCTGCACCAGGTAGAAGAAGGCCGCGGACGGGATCGCGATCAGCACGGCGGTCGCGGCCATCAGGTTCCACTGGGCGTCGTGCTCGCTGACGAAGGTCTGGAGGCCCACGGCCAACGTGTACTTGTCGGAGCTGAGCATGAACGTGGAGGCGAACGGCACCTCGGCCCAGTAGGTGAGGAAGGAGTAGAAGGCGGCCACCGCCAGGCCCGGGCGGGCGAGCGGCAGCACCAGCCGCCAGAAGGTGCCGAACGGGCTGAGCCCGTCGACCCGGCCGGCCTCGTCGATCTCCACCGGGATGGTGTCGAAGTAGCCCTTCAGCAGCCAGGCGCAGTACGGCACCGTGGTGGTCGAGTAGACCAGGATCAGGCCGGTGTAGCTGTCCAGCAGGCCGAGTTCGGAGAGCATCGTGTACATCGGCACGATCAGCACCGCGATCGGGAACATCTGGGTGACCAGCAGCGACCACATCAGCGGCTTGTGTCCGGGGAACTTCATCCGGGAGACGGCGTAGCCGGTGGTGGCGGCGAGCATCACGCCGAACACGGTGGTGACGCCGGAGACCAGCAGGGCGTTGCCGAACCAGGTGAAGAAGTCGGTGTCGGACAGCACGTGCTGGTAGTTCGACAGCGTCAGCTTGCCGAGGATCTGGCCGGGGTGGAGGTAGTCGGTCTTGTCCGGGCCGAGCGAGACGAACAGGATCCACGCGACCGGGAAGAGCGCGATCAGGCCGGCCAGGATCAGGGTGCCGTGGGACAGCGCCCGGGCCATCGGGCTGCGCTCGCCGCGGCGGCGGACCTTGGCGGGCCGGGCGGCCGGGGCCGCGGCCGCCGGGCGGGCCGGGAGTTCGGTGGTGGTGCTCATCGGGGTTACCTGCCTTCGTGGGTCAACTGGGTCCGGGGCCTCAGCCGTTGGCCTGCTCGTTGCGGGCGAGCCAGCGCCGGTAGAAGGCGGTGAAGACGATCAGGATGGACAACAGGATCACGCCGTAGGCGGCGGACTGCGCGTAGTCCCGGGGGATCTGGCCGAAGCCGAGCCGGTACGCCCAGGTGACCAGCAGCTGGGCGTCGGGGGCGCCGGTGCCGAACAGCAGGAAGATCACGTTGAACTGGTTGAACGTCCAGATCACGCCGAGCAGCACGACCGTGGAGGAGACGGAACGCAGCCCCGGCAGGGTGACGTACCGGAAGCGCTGCCAGGCGGTGGCGCCGTCCATCTCCGCGGCCTCGTACAGCTCGGCCGGGATCGACTGGAGGCCGCCGAGCAGCGAGATCATCATGAACGGCACACCGGCCCAGGTGTTCACCATGATCGCGGCCGCCTTCTGCGCCCACGGGTCGGTGAGCCAGCCCGGCTCGGGCAGGTGCAGGAAGGAGAGGATGTTGTTGACGACGCCGCCGTCGGCGAGCATCAGGCGCCAGGAGAAGACGGTGACGAAGGTCGGTACGGCCCAGGGCAGGATGAGCAGCATCCGGTAGGCGGCGCGGCCGCGCAGCTTCTGGTTGAGCAGCAGGGCCAGGCCGAGGCCGAGGGTGTAGTGCAGGAAGACGCAGACGGCCGTCCAGGCGATGGTCCAGACGAAGTGCGACCAGAAGCGGTCGTACGAGCCGGGGCCCCACAGGATGTCGGCGTAGTTGTGGAAGCCGACGAACTCGTAGCTCGCCGGGATCTCGTTGACGCCGATCTTGCGGGCGACGTTGAGGCTGTTGGCGTCGGTGAGGGTGAGCCAGATGCCCTCGGCGAGCGGGTAGAGCACCAGCGCACCGAGCACCAGTACGACCGGGGCGATCATCGCGTAGGCGTACCAGTGCTTGGCGTAGGAGCGCTTGACGCGTTCCAGCAGGCCCGGACGCTGCTCGCGTTCCCGGTTGCCCTTGCCGGTGGCGCCCTGCACGGCGACTGACATCGTTTGCACCTTCTCGGGGGGAATTCTCGGGGGGAGCCGACGGCCCGGTCCGCAGTGGACGACGGGTGCCGCGGGGCGGGTGGCGACGGGCCGCGGACAGCGAACGGATGACAGCTGACAGATGATGAAATCTGTTATCCGTCATTCGTTCGCCGTCGCACGGTCACCGCCACCCGCCCGCTGTCATCCGTCGACCGGCGGGCCGGGCACAGGGACTACTTGGCGAAGCCCGGCAGGAGCTTGGCGTAGTCGGTGGAGACGGTGTTCAGCGCGTCCTGGGTGCTGGTGCCCTGGACGGCCTTGCCCAGGTTGGTGCCCAGCGAGGCGAACAGCGAGCTGTACTCGGGCAGCTCGGGGCGCGGCTTGGCGCTGCTCAGCACGGCCTGGAAGCCGGCGATGCCCGGGTCGGCCTTGACGTCCGCGGTGAAGGCGTCGGAGCGGGTGGGCAGGGTGGAGTTCTTCTGCGCGATGAACGCCTGGCTCTCGGCCGAGGTCATGAAGGCGGCGAACTTCTCCGCGGCGGCCTTGTGGGCCTTGTCGGCGCCCGCGTAGACCGAGATGTTGTGGCCGCCGGTGGGAGCGCCGCCCTTGCCGCCGGAGCCACCGGGGACGGCGGCGATGCCGAGGTTGTTCTTGTCCGCGAAGGCCGAACCCTTGTAGATGTTGGTGATCTCCCAGGGGCCCTGGACGATCGCCGCGACCTTACCGCTGTTGAAGGCGTCCATCATGTGCGCGTAGGCGTCGGTGGTGACGTCGGCCTTGACGGTGCCCGGCGCGGTGAACATCGACTTGTAGGTCTCGACGGCCTTGACGGCCTCCGGCGAGGCGACGGTGATCTTCTTGCCCGCGGCGTCGACGGTGTCGGTGCCCTCGCCGAACAGGAACGGCATCGCGTAGTAGCCGTCGGCGGCCTTCAGCCAGAAGCCGTCCACGCCGGCCTTCTCCTTGACGGCGGCGGCGTCGGTCTTCAGCTCGTCCCAGGTCTTCGGCGCCTCGGTGATGCCGGCCTTGGTGAACAGCTCCTTGTTGTAGAGCAGGCCGAGGGTGTCGGTCACCAGCGGCACGCCGTACAGCTTGCCCTCGTACTTGGCCTGCTGGATCAGGCTCGGCTGGAAGGCGGAGGTGTCCGCGGCGGCCGGGGTGCCGTCCAGCGGCTCCAGGTAGCCGGCCTTGGCGAAGGCGGCGGTCCAGCCGACCTCGGAGCGGAACACGTCCGGAGCACCCTTGGCCCCCATCGCGGTCTGGAGCTTGTTCTGCGCCTGGTCGAACGGCACGTTGACGAAGTCGACCTTGACGTTCGGGTTCGCAGCCTCGAACTTCTTGACGAGCTCCTGGTAGTTCGGCGCCTCGTTGGTGGCGTTCGAGGTGTCCCAGTACGTGAGGGTGACCGGCCCGTCGGCCTTGCCGTCGGAGCTGGAGCCGCTGCTGCTACAGGCAGCCATCGAGACCGCGAGGGCCACAACGAGGGCAGAGGCCGCGATGCCACGCCGCATGAGAACTCCTTGGGAGGGTGGGGGTGCCCGAGATGTTCGGAGACAGGCGCATAATGGCTGCCTCGTACCGACCGCACCGTTGCTGCCGTCGGGCTCGGGAAGGAAGTTAACAGCGGTGCAAGATCGACGGAAAGTCCTTGCAGCAAGTTTCTGCAAGAAACCGCGATCGTTACGCCCGCGTGTCCTGGACGTTGCCGCTCGGTAGTTGACGGACGCACCGATTGCCCGAGTTCGCCCGATTCGCCCCTCCGCCGACTGGCCGACGGCACCACCGTGCGTGGCCGAAAGCCGCCTGCAGCAGACTGGACGCATGCGAATCAGAGCCGTCACCAGGGACGAACTTCCACTGCTCGCCGAACTGGAGCGGGCCGCCGGCGCACCGTTCGCCGCGATCGGCATGCCGGAGATCGCCGAGGACGAACCCCCGGCACCGGAGGAGCTGGCGCACTACCTGGAGCAGGGCACCGCCCTGGTCGCCGAGGCCCCCGACGGGACCGTCGCCGGCTACCTGCTCGCCGAGCCGGTGGACGGCGCGCTGCACATCGAACAGGTCTCCGTGCACCCCGACCACGCCCGCCGCGGCATCGGCCGGGCACTGATCGAGCACCTCGCCGAGACCACCGACGCCCCCGCGCTCACCCTCACCACCTTCGCCGAGGTCCCCTGGAACGCCCCCTACTACGCCCGCTGCGGTTTCCGCCCGCTGGCCGGGGAGGAACTCACCCCCGGTCTGCGCGAGATCCGCCGCAAGGAGGCCGAACACGGTCTGGACCGCTGGCCCCGGCTCTGCATGCGCCGGGACCTCGCGAAGCCATAGCACGCCGGGGCGCCGCCGGCCGGAGCGCCGCCCGCTAGTTGGTCCCCAGCCGGAGCACGGTCGTCGAGCGGAACTCCTCCCCCGGCCGCAGCTCCGTGCTGGGGAACGCCGGGTGGTGCGGGGAGTCCGGGAAGTGCTGGGTCTCCAGCGCGATCCCGGCGAACGGCCCGTACGGGACGCCGCGCGCGCCGGTGACCGCGCCCTGGAACTTGTTCGCCGTGTAGACCTGGATGCCCGGCTCGGTGGTCAGCACCTCCAGGGTGCGGCCGCTGACCGGGTCCTCCAGCAGCGCGGCCCGCGCCGGGCTGCCGTCCTCCGGCCGGGCGCGCAGCACCCAGTTGTGGTCGTAGCCGCCGGGCCCGGTCAGCTGGGGGTGCTCGTCGTGCACCGACTTGCCGATCGGCGTGGCCACCGTGAAGTCGAAGGGCGTGCCGGCCACCGGCTCGGTCCGACCGTACGGGATCTGCCGCTCGTCGGCGGGGGTGTACGCGTCGGCGTCCAGGGTGAGCAGGTGTCCGAGGACGTCGCCGCTGCCTTCACCCGAGAGGTTGAAGTACGCGTGGTTGGTGAGGTTGACGACGGTCGGCTTGCTGGTGACGGCGCGGTAGGCGATCACCAGCTCGCCGGAGGCGTCCAAGGTGTAGGTGACGGTGACGTCCAGCGCGCCCGGGAAGCCCTGGTCCCCGTCCGGGCTGTGCAGCGCCAGCCGCACGCCGCCGTCGACCGGCTCGGCCTCCCACATCCGGTGCGCGAAGCCGTCCGGCCCGCCGTGGAGGGTCATGCCGCCACCGGTGGGGGCGAGCTGGTGCTCCTCGCCGTCGACGGTGACCGACGAGCCGTCGATCCGGTTGGCGTACCGGCCCACCACCGTGCCGTAGTGCCGGGCCGGGCCGAGGATCTCGGACAACCGGTCGGTGGCCAGCAGCAGTTGGGCGGAGCGGCCGGAGCGGTCCGGTGCGCTCAGAGTGTGCAGGGTCGCGCCGAGGGTGAGCACGCTCGCCTCGTACGGGCCAGCCGTGAGCGTCCAGCGCTCGATCGCGGCTCCCGCACCCGAGGGCTCCAGGGGTTCCTGCCGCACGCTGGTGGCCTCGCTCGCCATGGGCCTGCTCCTCACTCGCGGCCGGGTCGCACCGCGGCCGCCCGGTTCCGGGTCCGTCGAGGGGTCGCCGCGGCAGCCCCGTGTCCGTCAGCCTAGCGACGGCGGCGGCCGAGGGGGCGCTTCCGCGAGCCCACGCGCCGCCTCCCGCGCCGCCGTCCACCATCTGGCGCCCCCTACGACCGCCGGGCGCCCACCCGCGCACCGGGCTCCGGGCACGACCGCCGGGCGCCCGCCACGAACCGGGCGCCCCACCCGTGCACCGTGCACCGGCCACGACTACCGGGGCGCCCCGACCGCCCCCGGGGGCCGCTCCTAGCCGTCCAGCTCCTCCAGCCGGCCCGCGTCCCGCTGCTGCTGCGGCAGACCGAGCGCCGAGGCCAGGCCGTCCGGCCCGCTGCCCGCCTTGCGGTAGACCGCCGCCAGCCGACGGTTGACCAGTCCGAGCGGCACCCCGAGCTCGTCGGCGATCCGCTGCGGCGGCACGCCCTGCACGGCCCGCTTGGCGACCTCCCACTCGGCGCTGCTGAGCGTCTCCAGGGTGTCCCGGAAGTCGCGCAGCCCCAGCCGGTTGGGCCGCAGGCCGTAGTTGGCCAGCTCCCGCCGGGCCCGGTCGACCAGCCCCTCCGCGGAACAGTGCTGGGCCAGTTCGATGCCCTGGTACAGGTACTCCTGGGCGTCCTCCAGCCGACCGACCCGGCGCAGCGCGGCGCCGAGGTCGACCAGGGCGACGGCGTGCTCGTAGCCGGCCGGGGACTGCCCGAGGTACGCCACGGCGTCCTCCAGCAGTTCGACCGCCGCCTGGCCGTCCTCGATCCGGGCCTGCAGGCGCAGCGCGCTGCCGATCGCCGAGGCGGTGCCGAAGTTGCGTGCGTCCCGGACCGCCCGCTGGGCGTAGTCGCGGGCACGCTCGGGCTCGTCGTCCGCGATCGCGATGGCGAGGTGGCCGGCCCAGGGCGCCCAGACGGTGTTGTGCCAGCCGCGGACCTCCAGTTGGGCGCCCGCCTCGGTGAGCGCGGCGGCCGCGCCCGCGTACTTCTCCTTGGCGACCAGCAGCTTGCCGTACAGCGAGGCCGCGTCCGGCAGCACCATGGCCGTCGCGTGGTACGGCGGGTGGAAGCCGAACTCGTTGGCCAGCTTCCAGGCCTCGTCGACCCGGCCGCGGGCGATCAGGGTGTCGACGAGCACGCCGATCGCGTCCCACGCCAGCGGCAGCTTCTCCCCGATCCGCTCGGAGATGCGGTACGCCCGGCGCAGGAAGTCCTCGGCCTCGGCGAGCAGGCCGCGGCGGAACCGGGCCAGGCCCATCAGGAAGTAGGCGAAGCCCCGGTGGGCGCCGCTCCACCCGGCGATCTCGAACTGGATGATGGCGTCCGCGGCCAGCCGTTCGGCCTGGGCGATGCGGTCGTTGTAGATGTACGTCAGGCCGAGCATCGAGGGCAGTTCGAAGCCCCAGGTGGTGTCGGTCCAGCCGAGGCCCTTGGGCAGCCGGCCGCCGTCGAGGACCTCGTCGGCGAGCGCGAGCGCATCGGCGGAGGCGGCGCCGCGCAGGGTGAGGTCCCAGGCGCGCATGGCGAGCACGGCCCGGTCGGCCGCCTCCCGCCCGCTCAGGCCCCGGCACATCTCGCCGAGCCGGGCGGAACGGCCCGGGCCGTCCTCCTCGGACTTGCGGAAGGCGTGCCACATGAACGAGGCGGCCTGGAGCCGCTGGCGCCCGGCCGGTTCGGTGGTCCTCAGTGCTTCTTCCTGGCAGACCAGGGCCGCCTGGCCCAGTTCACCGGCGTGGGCGAGCACCTCGGAGAGCCGGAAGGTGGCGTCCACGCGCAGGGCGGGGCGCAGCGGCACCTCGTCGGGGTCGAGGGCCAGCTTGAGCTGGTTGACGGTGGCGACGGGGTCGGTGAGCAGCGCGGAGCACCCGAGTTCGTAGAGCACCTCGGCCTTGATCTCGTCGGCGGGCGGCTCGTTGAGCGCGCGGTGCAGACAGCGCTGGGCCGCCTCGGGGGCACCGATCAGCTGGTGTTCGACGGCGGCGCGGCGCAGCTTCTTGACGATCCGGTCATCGCCCTCGCCGGAGTGGGTCTCGACCAGGTGGCGGGAGGCGGCGAGCAGGCCGAGTCCGGCGTTCTCGATCTCGGCGGCGGCGATGCCGTGCATGCCGAGGCGGGTGGCGTCCGGCATGGTGTTGTAGATGGAGCTGGCGATCAGCGGGTGCACGAACTCCAGGTTCCCGTTGGGGGTCTGGGTCAGCACGCGCTGCTTGCGCAGCCGCTTGATGGACTCGCGGGCGCCCTCGGTGCTCTGGGTGGAGATCCGGGTGGCGAGGTCGACCCGGATGTCGGTGCCCAGCATCGCGCAGGCCCAGGCGAACCGCAGGGTGCTGGCGCCGAGCCGGTCCAGCCAGCTCTTGAGGGTCATCCCGGCGGCGTCGACGGCGAGTTCGCGCAGCTGCCGGGAGTTCTCCTCGACCGGTTCGAGTTCCTGCTCGCGCACCTGGTCGAGCAGGGCGTTGGCCTCGAACGGGTTGCCGTTGACGACGTTCCAGAACTCGTAGCAGAAGGCGTCCTCGGCCCTGTCGCCGAGTTCGGCGCGGATCATGTCGGTGACGGAGCTGAGGGTGAGCCGGTTGAGCTCGTGCTTGCGGCCCTTGAGGAGGAGGACGTCCCGCCGGTAGTCCTGGGTCTCGATGGGCCAGTCGTTCTCGTCCTCCCGGAAGGCGAAGACGAGCAGTACGGGAAGTTCACTCGATCGGATGGCGAACTTGGTCAGCCAGGAGAGTGACTCGCCGTCCGCCCAGTGCAGGTCGTCGACGATCATCACCATCGGCGCGCGGCGAGGTGCGAGCTGGGTGAGGACGTAGTCGAGGCCGTCGCGCACGCCCTGCGGGTCGAGGCGGCGGGCGCCGGCCTTGGGCTGCTTGAGGCCCATGGCCGGTCCGACGACCTCTTCCCAGGTGCCCATGACCTGGCTGAACACCTCGGGCTTCAGGTCGGTGAGCACGGGCTGGAGCAGCTGGCGCAGGACGTGGTACGGCTCCTTGAACTGCCGTTCACCGCCTCGGGCGAACAGCACGGTGGCGCCGTCGCGGAGCTTGGCGAGCCGCCTGACCTCGTGCAGCAGGCTGGTCTTGCCGATGCCGGGGCGGCCCGAGAAGGTGAGCAGGTCGCCGATCTCGGTGCCGCCGGCGGCGAAGCCGCGGCAGAGCCGGTCGACGGCGGCCTCCACCGAGCGCAGTTCGGCGTCGCGGTCGCGCAACCGGACTCGGGGCGCGATGCCGTCGCCGTCGTGGGCGGAACCACCGCCCGCCCGAAGTGCGTTCTCCTGCTCGGTCACCGTCGTGCCTCCGCCTCGCCCGCTGCGTCACAGCTCCATCACTGCGTGGAGCCGAGGTTAGCGCCGTGCGGACCTCCCCGTGGGGCATTCGTGCAGGCTGGGGCGGACGGTGAGGGTTTGGGGGCCCTGTCAAGGGCAATTGCCCTACATCCCTAACATCCCATCATTGCATCAGATACCCTACGGCCTTCGAGGCGCGGATGATCTTGCGAAGCCCACCCTCACCGTCCGCGCCCCGTCGCGCCAACTCCCCCCACCATCACCGCTCGAACAAAAAGCGCCCCCACCCTCCGCTGCACCGGGAGTCCGATGTCTGACGACACCTCACTTCAGATTCCGTTCCCGCACCGCCGCAGTCCGCACGGCATCCACGCCACCGCACTGCACAGGGACTGGCTGATCCGCCACCCGCTGCTGCCCGACGCCGACCATCCCGGCTACGCGCACTGGGAGGTGGTGGACCTCGCCGCACTCGGCTATCCGGACGCCGGCCCGGACGAACTCGCCCTGGCCGCCGACCTGATGGGCTTCTACTTCCTCTTCGACGACCAGTTCGACGGCCCGCTCGGCCGCCGTCCCGCCGAGGTGGCCCCGATCTGCGAACGGCTGATCGCCGTCCTGCACGGCGCCCGCCCCGACCAGGGCTCCGCGGTCGAGACCGCCTTCGCCGATCTGTGGAACCGCAGCATGCGGGGCATGCCGGCCCGCTGGCAGGCCCGCGCCGCCTACAACTGGGAGTACTACCTGGCCAGTCACCCGGCCGAGGCGGCCGGCCGGATCTCCACCCGGCCGCCGGACCGCGCCGGCTACCTGGAGCTCCGCCGGGGCACCGCGGCGATGGAGACCATCTTCGATATGGTCGAACGCCTGGGCCAGTTCGAGGTCCCGGCGGCCGTCCTGCACCACCCCGTGCTGCGTCAGCTCCGCCAGCTGGCCGCCGACATACCGTCGCTCAGCAACGACGTGCACTCCTACCCGCTGGAGGCGCCGCGCGGGGACGTGAACAACCTGGTCATGATCGTCCAGCGGGAACGGCGCTGCTCGGCCGAGGAGGCCTGCGCGGCGGTCATCGCCGAGGCCCAGCTGATGGTCGACCGCTGCGCCGAGCTGCACGCCCGGCTGCCCGACGTCCACCGCGAGTTGGGCCTCTCCCGGATCGAACGCACGATCGCCCAGCGGTACGCGGACGGGCTGCTCACCTGGCTGGCCGGCTACCTCAGCTGGGAGGCCCGCACCGGCCGGTACCACGCGGTCTGACCGGCGTGCGCCCCGGGCCGCCCGACGGGCGTGCGGTGGCGCGACCCGAGAGCGCCGCCCCGGCCGTACGGCGGCGTACGGCGGCACGCCGCGGGGACGGTCCGGCCGACGCACGGCGGCGTACGGAGGCACGCCGGGGACGGCCCCACCGACGCGCGACGGCGCGCGGTCGCGGGTCGCGGGGGTGCGTCCGAAACGCGCGCCCCCGCAGTGATCCGTTTCGGGACGCCCGCGGAGATCGGGACCGGGACCCGGGCTCCCGCGGAGATCGGGACCGGGCCCGCGGTCCCGCGGAGATCCGGTCCGGGAAGGTCCGGCGGCCCAGCCCCCCGCGAACGACCGGAAGACACACCCTCCGTACCGGACACGCGTACGGACCGTAGCCGCGCCGGGCGCCCGGCGGTTATCGTGCTCGGCGGCGGGCGCCCCGGCGGGGCGCCGGTCCGATTGCGTGTCCGACCCCTCCCGCCGGACCGCCCCCGAACGGGCGGTCCGGCGTGCCGCCCGTGGCCAGAGCCGTGCCCGGCGGCGCCCGACGCAGCGAGGAGACAGCGAACATGACGGTCTACCAGCCCCCCGGCACGCCCGGCAGCATCGTCGCCTACCGCTCCCGGTACGAGCACTGGATCGGCGGCGAATGGACGCCTCCGGTGCGCGGCGAGTACTTCGGCAACCCGACCCCGGTCACCGGCGAGGTGTTCACCGAGGTCGCCCGGGGCACCGCCGAGGACATCGAGGCCGCGCTGGACGCGGCCCACGCCGCGGCCCCGGCCTGGGGCCGCACCTCCGCCGCCGATCGCGCGCAGGTGCTGCTGCGGATCGCGGACCGGATGGAGACCAACCTGGAGCAGCTGGCCGTCGCGGAGAGCTGGGAGAACGGCAAGCCGGTGCGCGAGACGCTGGCCGCCGACCTCCCGCTCGCGGTCGACCACCTGCGCTACTTCGCCGGTGCGCTGCGGGCCCAGGAGGGCAGCCTCTCCCAGCTGGACGAGGACACCGTGGCGTACCACTTCCACGAGCCGCTGGGCGTGGTCGGCCAGATCATCCCGTGGAACTTCCCGATCCTGATGGCGGTCTGGAAGCTCGCCCCGGCGCTCGCCGCCGGCAACACGGTGGTGCTCAAGCCCGCCGAGCAGACCCCGGCCTCGGTGCTGCTGCTCGCCGAGCTGACCGCCGACCTGGTGCCGCCCGGCGTGGTCAACATCGTCACCGGCTTCGGCGAGGAGGCCGGCGCCCCGCTGGCCGCCAGCCCCCGGATCCGCAAGATCGCCTTCACCGGCGAGACCGGCACCGGCCGGCTGATCGCCCGTTCGGCCGCCGAGAACCTGATCCCGGCCACGCTGGAACTCGGCGGCAAGAGCCCCAACGTGTTCTTCGCGGACGTCGCCGCCGCCGACGACGCCTTCTACGACAAGGCCGTCGAGGGCTTCGCGATGTTCGCCCTCAACCAGGGCGAGGTCTGCACCTGCCCCAGCCGCGCCCTGATCGAGACCCCGGTCTACGAGCGGCTGCTCGGCGATGGCCTGGCGCGGGTGCGGGCGATGCGCCAGGGCAACCCGCTGGACACCGAGACCCAGGTCGGCGCCCAGGTCAGCGTCGAGCAGCTGAAGAAGATCCTCTCCTACTTCGAGATCGGCCAGGACGAGGGCGCCAGGATCCTGGTGGGCGGCGAGCGGGCCGACCTCGGCGGCGCGCTGGCCGGCGGGTACTACGTCACGCCGACGGTCTTCGAGGGCGACAACTCGATGCGGGTCTTCCAGGAGGAGATCTTCGGACCGGTCGTCTCGGTCACCCGCTTCGACGGCTTCGACCAGGCCGTCGCACTCGCCAACGACACCCAGTACGGGCTCGGCGCGGGCGTGTGGACCCGCAGCATCAACACCGCCCACCGGGCCGGGCGCGCCATCCAGGCGGGTCGGGTCTGGACGAACTGCTACCACGCCTACCCGGCCCACGCGGCCTTCGGCGGCTACAAGAACTCCGGCATCGGGCGGGAGACCCACAAGGCGCTGCTGGAGCACTACCAGCAGACCAAGAACCTGCTGGTCAGCTACTCCCCCGACGCGGTCGGCTTCTTCTAGACCCGACGAGCCCGGGAGGCCGGTAGACCCGACGAGCCCGGGAGGCCGGGAAAGCGGAGCGGGAGGCCCATCGGGGCCTCCCGCTCCTCGCCACTCCCCGTGGCGGGCTTCGGGGCGATTCGCCTGTTCCGTGGATCAAAGCACATGAATACGGCCAATTCACCGACGCGCCGCCGACATGCCCGGACGGCCCGCGCGAAAGCCGTAGACAGGACTCCCCGCCCCTCACCCCCATCAGGGAGTCCCGCGTGACCATCGCCCCCACGAAACTCAGCGACCCCGCCGTCCGCGCCTTCGTCACCGCGGTCAACGCGGGCGACCGCGACGCCTTCTTCGCGCTGCTGGCCCCGGACGCGACCATGGCCGACGACGGATCCGAGCGCGACCTGGCGGACTGGGTCGACCGGGAGATCTTCGGCCCGAACGGCCGGATGGCCGTCCAGACCGAGTCGAGCGGAGGCCACGCGCTGGTCGCCGAGTTCACCAACGAGACCTGGGGCACCATGCGCACCGCCTGGCGCTTCACCGTCGACGGCGGGAAGATCCACCGCTTCGAGACCGGCCAGGCCTGAGGCTACCGGTCCAGCCCCAGGCACCCCCGCACCGCGCGGATCAGGTTCCGCGAGCGGATGTCCCCGGTGACGCCCGGCTGCATGCCGTTGGTGACGTAGCCGAAGCCCAGCCCCAGGTCGGGGTCGGCGAAGCCGAGCGAACCGCCCCGACCCGGGTGGCCGAAGCTCGCCGGGGAGGCCATCGGCGCGGTCGGGCCGTGCCGCCAGAAGCCCAGGCCGAAGGTGGAGTTGACGATCAGCACCCGGTCCGGCCCGCTCACCGCCGGCTCGACCGCGCGTGCCAGCACCTCGGGGCCGAGCAGCGGCGGCAGCAGCGCGCCGGAGCCGTCCGGGCGGTCGGCCGCACCGATCAGTGCCGCGTAGAACCGGGCGAGCGACCGGGCGGTGCCGATGCCGCCGGCGCCGGGGATCTCGGCGGCCTGCACCGCCGGGTCGTTGAGGTCCACGCCGGGGCGCACCGAGGCGAAGGAGCGGGCGGTCAGCGAGGCCGGGTCCTGGTAGGCGTCCCGGACGGACTGCTTGGGTCGCAGCCGCAGCCCGCTCGGACCGGTCCGGGCCGCGTCCGGCGCCGGGAGGTCGACGAGTCTGCCGACCCTGGGCGCGGCGCCGGCCGGCAGCCCGATCCACAGGTCCAGCCCGAGCGGCCGGGCGACCTCCTCGGCGAAGTACTGGCCCACCGTCCGGCCGCTGACCCGGCGCACCACCTCGCCGACCAGCCAGCCGAAGGTGTACGGGTGGTAGCCGTGCGCGGTGCCGGGTTCCCAGGCGGGCGCCTGCGCGGCGACGGCGGCGGCCGCGCGTTCCCAGGTGAGCACGTCCTCCAGCCGCAGCGGCACGTCCAGCGCGGGCACTCCGGCCTGGTGCGAGAGCAGCCAGCCCACCGGTATCCGGCCCTTGCCGGCCGCCGCGAACTCCGGCCAGTACGAGGCAGCCGGGGCGTCCAGGTCGAGCAGGCCGCGTTCGGCCAGGAGCAGCGCGGTGGTCGCGGTCAGGCCCTTGGTGACCGAGCGCAGCACCTGCGCGGTGTCCGCCGTCCACGGCACCGCGGGCGCCGGCCGGCCGCCGACCTCGGGCCGGGCGTCACCGCCCCACAGGTCGACCACCTTGCGGCCGCGCACGTACAGCGCGAAGGCCGCACCGAGCTCGCCGTAGTCGGCGAAGTTCCGCACGAAGGCCGCGCGTACGGGCTCGAACCCCTCGGCCGTCTCGCCCCAGATCTCCACCACCGCGTGCCGCCCTCGACCAGTTCCGTTGCTTCTTGTGCCGCTCGTGTTCGTTCTCGATCTCCTTCGATCGAATCCGTTCGAACCGAGCCCCGAAACCCTAACCTGTCCCTCATGACCAACCCTGCCGAGGAACTGCTGGACATCGTCGACGAGCACGACCGCGTGATCGGGACCGCCCTGCGCGGCGAGGTGTACCGGCGCGGGCTCACCCACCGCTGCGTCTTCATCCTGGTCCGCGACCCGGCCGGGCGGATCTTCGTCCACCGCCGCACCGACACCAAGCTCTTCGCCCCCGGCGCGTACGACATGTTCGTCGGCGGCGTGGTCGGCTCCGGCGAGACCTACGCCGAGGCCGCCGTCCGCGAGGCCGAGGAGGAGCTCGGCGTGCACGGCATCACCCCGCGCCCCCTGTTCAAGTTCCTCTTCGAGCAGGACCGGCTCTCCTGGTGGTGCGACATGTACGAGGCCGAGTGGGACGGCCCGGTCTCCCCCCAGGAGTCCGAGGTCGCCTGGCACACCTGGCTCACCCCCGCCGAACTCGCCGACCGCCTCACCCGCGACTCCTTCGTCCCCGACGGCCGCGAGGCCTACCGCCGCTACCTGGACCTCCGGTCCGCGTAGCGCCGCCACGGCCTCGGCGTTCGGCGCCGGTACGCGGGCCGGAGGGCAGTGGGCCCCTGTCTCCACCGCAGGGCCCTCGACGAACTAGGGTGGCGCGCATGGCCTCCCGTACGCCGTCACCGACGGCCGATCGCGCAGCACGGACCTCCGCCTCCGCCCGGGCGGCGGGCGAGCGGCCGCGTCGACGGCTGAGCGTGGACGAGCGGCGGGAGCAGCTGATCGCCGTGGCACTGGAACTGTTCAGCCGACGGCCGCCGGAGGAAGTGTCGATCGACGACATCGCCGCCGCCGCGGGAGCCTCCCGGCCCCTGGTGTACCACTACTTCCCCGGCAAGCAGGCGCTGTACGAGGAGTCGCTGCGGCGGGCCGGGCAGGAGCTGTCGGCCCGGTTCGAGGAGCCGATGGACGGGCCGCTGTCGGAGCGGCTCCACCGGGTGATGGGCCGCTACCTGGACTTCGTGCAGAGCCACGGGCCGGGCTTCGCCGCGCTGCTGCGCGGCGGCTCGGTGGCGGCCAGCGCGGGCACCTCGGCGGTGATCGACGACGTGCGCAGGGCCGCACAGGAGCAGATCCTGGCCCACCTGGCGCTCCCCGAGCCGAGCGCCGGACTGCGGCTGACCGTCCGGGCCTGGATCGCCAACGCCGAGATCACCTCGCTGGAGTGGCTGGTCGAGCGCTCGGTGCCGCTGGAGGAGCTCCAGCTGCACCTGGTGCAGGAGTTCGTCGCCTCGCTCACCCTCACCGCCGCCCGCGAACCGGCCCTCGCCGCCGAACTGGCCTCCTTCTTCGCCGACGAACGCCCGGACGGCCCGACCGGGCGCCTGGTGCGGGACCTCGCGGGGCTGTTCGCCGTGCCGGGGATCGTCGAGGCGGTCACCGGGCTCGCCGCCGGCACCCCCGAGGACGGGTCCGCGCAGGCCACCGGCACCACCACCGAGTGATCATCGGGTCATCCTGCGGTTCGGTCCGGACGGCGGGCTCTGATAGGAATGAGCCGGGATCTGACGACCCGCCGCCGCGGCGGGCCCGGTCCCACTCGAACCACCGACGGCAGACGGAGCAGAGCGGGGGGCTCACCAGGTGACCCAGGACGTGCAGTTCAGCGTGGAGGCCAATCCCTTCGCGGCGGCGGAGCAGGTCTGCGCGACCCTCGGCACCCTCACCGACGCCCTCTTCGACGAGCGCACCTCACGCCACCCGGCGGCCTCGCTGAGCGCCCCGCGGGCGGCCGAACACCCCGCCGCCGAAACGCTGTTCGGCCTGCCCCTGGCCCCCAACGGCCCGGTGCACACCGCCCTCGACCGGCTCGGCACGGTGACCACCGCCGGCACCGCCCGGCCGGGCACCGGAGCACGGCTCACCGACCGGGTGGTCACCGCGCTCCAGGCCCGGTACGGCGGCGGCGCGGTGCGCGGTGCCATCGCCGACCGGGGCACCACCTCGGCCGCGCTGTTCCAGCTCCCGGTCACCGGCGAGTTCGCCGACGCCAAGCTGCGCCCGCCGTTCGCCCCCGCGCTGGCCGCGCTGGCGGCCGGGCAGCAGACCCGGCAACCAGTCGAACTGCCCACCGGCGCGGGGGCCGAGGTCCGGCTGGTCGTGCCGCCGGGCTTCCACGCGCTGACCTCCCCGGGCGGCCCGCCCGGCGTCTCCGCCCGTGCGGTGCCCCCGCTGCCGGCACTGCCCGACGGCACGCACCGGCCCCGCGATACGGACCGGACGGGTGGTACGGACCGGACGGGTGGTGCGGACCCGGCCACCGTGGCGGCCGCCGACGAGCTGGCCCGGCACCTGGCGGAGGTCGCCGAGGAACTGTTCAGCGCCACCGGCCCGGAGCCGCGGCGCGACTTCGCGGTGATCTCCGCCACTCTGGCCGACCTGATCCGCGACGCGGGCGTCGTCTACGCCGGCGTCTGCGCCCTGGAGCTGGACGACCGCACCTCGGACGCCGCCCTCGTCGTCTCGCTCGCCCGGCACCCGCTGCCGATCACCGCGCTCGCCACCGAACTGGCCACCGTCCGGCGGCACGCCGAGGTGTGGACCGTCCTGCTGCCGGCCGGCCCGGCCGCCGTCCTGGTCGAGGGCCGGACCGCCCCGGTGCCCGGCCCGCTGGCCGCCGACGGGCAGCGGCGCTGGGTGGTCACCTCGGCCGTCCAGGCCTTCGTGCCGCTGCCGGACGGCGGGACGGTGCTGTGCGCCCAGCTGTCCACGGCGCGGCCGGAGGACTGGGAGCTGTACACGGAGGCGTTCGCGGAGCTGCTGAAGAGCGTCCAGTTCGGCTGGGACGGCGTGCCGGCCGCAATGAGCGGCGCCCCGGCCCAGGCTCCCGCTCCGGTCCGGACGCCCGCCCCGGCGCAGTCCCCTGCTCCGCCTCAGGTTCCGGCTCAAGCCCCCGCTGCCGCTGCCGTCGCTGCCGCCGCAGAGAAGGAGGCGGAGGAGAAGCCGGTGCACCTGCGCGGCACACCGGTACGGGTACCTCCCGCGGACTTCAACCCCTTCGCGCCCGTCGCGGAGGTCCCCTCCTCCGGCGGGGAGGACACGGCGCCGGATGCCGAGGACCGCCCGAAGGGCACGCCGGTGATGGTCCCGCCGCCGGACTTCAACCCCTTCTCCATGGAGGGCATCCCGGACGCGCCGGGCGACGCACCCGCGGCCCGGCCCGCCGACGCCGCCCCGGTCGCCGACCCGTTCGGGACCACGGTCACGGCCGACCAGAAGGCCGATCCGTTCGGCACCACCCTCCCCTCGCAGGGGCCCGCCGTCCCGCCGCCGCCCTCGACCCCGCCCGTCGTCCCGGCCCAGGCCCCGCCCGTCGCGGTGGAAGCGGCGGCACAGGGATCGGAGCAGCCCGAGGACGCGGAGGAGGCGGGTCCGCGCAAGGGCACGCCGGTGATGGTCCCGCCGCCGGACTTCAACCCCTTCTCCATGGAGGGCATCCCGGCCCTGCCGACGGACGAACCGGAGCCGGTAGCCGCGGTCGGCGCCGAGCCGGAGAACCGCCCGTTCGGCTGAGCCGGAGGCGCGACGAGCCGCCGCACGGTGACACGGCGAACGGATGACGGCCGACAGTGAACAGCCGACAGATTTCAGATTTCAGCGAACGAAATCTGAAATCTGTCAGCTGTCATCCGTTACCCGCTTCCGGCCCCACTCCCCCCCCCGGCGCCGACTCCCCTGCCGCGAGCGCCGTCGGAGGTCGGCCGCGATCCGCTCCGCCGTCAACCGCCGCACACCGCCCACGGGTTCACCCACGCTCCGGGCGCACCTGCTCCGCCCCGGCCGGACCGGCTTCGGCGCTCAGCCCGCCCTCCGGCCCAGGTGCACCACGTCCGGCACTCCCCGGGCGACCGGGACCTCGTGCGTCACCACATCCGAGAAGCCCACCGCCCGCAGCGCGTCCTCGAAGGCCTGCGAAGGCTGCGCACTCCACACGGCCAGCACCCCGCCGGGCCGCAACCGGTGCCACAGCACCGTCAGCCCGTCCGCGCCGTACAGCCCGTCGTTGGACTCGGTGACGGTCCAGTCCGGCCCGTTGTCGATGTCGAGGCACAGCGCGTCGTAGCGCTCGCCGTCCGCCGCCGCGAGGTACTCCAGCAGGTCGGTGTGGAGAACCTCGACCCGCTCGTCGTCCAGTGCGCCGTCCGAGAAGACGCCGAGCGGGCCGGTCCGGTGCCAGTCGATGATCGCGGACTCCCGCTCGACGATGGCGATCCGCCCCCAACGCGGCTCGGCCGCCGCGTACGCCAGCGAGAATCCGACCCCGAGGCCCCCGATCAGCACCGACGGCCGCTCGACCGGACCGCCGCCCGTACGGTCCAGCTCGTCCAGCGCCGTCTGGATCAGCAGCCGCTCCGAGCGCCCGTCGGCGGTGTCCATCAGGAAGCAGCCGTTGGCGATGATCTCGAAGTCCCGACCGCGTTGCCGGAGCACCACCTCACCGTACGGGCCCTCCCGCCGGTCGAGCGTGACGACGGCCTCGCGGCCGTCGCGTTCGGGCAGTGCTGTGGTCATCCGTCCTCCTTGGCGGACTCGGGTGAACTCGGTTGAACTCGGCCGCACCACCGCCCTGGTACCGGCGGGCGGGGTGGGCTTGCGCCCGACAATAGCCGAGTCCGCACCGGGGTCCGTCAGGTCGTGACCAGCACCCCCGCGTACGAGACTCCCGCGACGACCACCCAGGATCCGAGCCCGAGCAGGGCGATCCGCCCGCCGGTGCGGGCCATGGTCGGCAGGTGCACCGCACTGCCGAGACCGAACAACGCGGCGGCCAGCAGCAGTTCCTGGGCGTCCGAGGCCAGGCCGAGCGCCCGCTCGGGCAGCACCCCGGTGGTCCGCAGGACGATCATCGCGAGGAAGCCCGCCACGAACAGCGGCACGATCGGCGGACGGTTGCCGGTCTTCACCGACTTCTCACCCGGCTTCCCGTCCGCCTCGCCCTCCGCCGGAGCCCCCGCCGCCGACGTCACCGCCGCCGAAGCCCCGGTCGAAACCCCCGCCGGAGCCCCCGCCGGAGCCCCCGCCGCGACCTTCACCGAAGCCACCCGCGCCATCCGCGCCGCCCGCAGGTTCCGCCGCACCATGACGGCCACCCCCGCGACCAGCGGCGCCAGCAGCACCACGCGCATCAGCTTGACCAGCACCGCCTCCCGCAGCGCACCGGCCCCACTGGCCTGCGCGGTGGCGACCACCTGCCCGACGTCGTGCACGCTCGCCCCGACCCAGCGCCCGAACTCCAGCTCGTCGAGCCCGAGCGGATGCTGGAGCAGCGGGAGCACGGCGATCGCCAGCGTCCCGCACAGGGTGACCAGCGCCACCGAGGCCGCGACGTCCTCCTCCTCGCTGCCCGCCGCCTGGCTGACCGCGCCGATCGCCGAGGCCCCGCAGATCGAGTACCCGGTGGCGACCAGCAGCGGCTGGTCGCCGGGCAGGCCGAGCCGCCGGCCCAGCCAGAGCGTGCCCGCGAAGGTGGCCGCGACCACGGCCAGCACCATGGCCACGGTGGCCCAGCCGAGGCCGAGCACGTCGTCCAGGCTGAGCTTGAGCCCGAGCAGCACGATCCCGAGCCGCATCAGCCGCTTCCCGGCCGTGGACAGCCCCGGCCGGGCGATCCCACGGACCACCGGGCGCACCCCGGGCAGGTGGGCCGCCGCCATGCCGAGCACGACGGCGGCGGTGAGCTTGGGCACGGCCGGCACCAGCGCGTGGACGCCGAGCGCGGCGGCCACCCCGAGGGCGGCGAGCAGCAGCCCGGGGGTGTCCCCCCGCATCGGGGGCAACGAGCGGGTACGGGCGGCGCGGTGCCGGAGGGTCAGTGCCACGCCGGGATCACTGCTGCCCGTCGGCGGGCATCCGGTAGACCCGCCGGATGCTGGTGCCGAGCCGGGAGACGTCCGCACCGTAGACGTGGATGGAGATCGCCGTGCTACTACAGGAGTTGCGCACCAGGTGGATGTCGCCGGGCGGGGCGAAGGCGGCGACGGTACCGGCCGGGCCGGCCACGTGCTCGGTCTCGACCAGCCGGGCGGTGGGGCCGCCGGAGACCAGCCGGTAGCGGGTCTCGCTCTCCTGCCCCTGGTGGACGCCGGCCACGCACCAGGAGACGTGGTCGTGGATCGGGGTCTGCTGCCCGGGGAGCCAGACCAGCGCGACGACGGAGAAGCTGCCGTCCTCCTCGGCGTGCAGGACGTGCTGGCGGTAGCGCTGCGGGTCGCCCTCGCGGTGGGCGGGGGCGAGCAGCGCGTCGGGACCGTCCGGGTCGGCGTGCAGGTGCGGGGCGAGTCGCTCGCCGACCAGGTAGGCGGTGAGCTCCGGCGGGAGTCCGCGGTCCACGACGGCGCGGATCTCACTGATCAGCGCGGTCATCCGCTCGGTGAGTCGGTCGCTGCCGACCGTGGCTGAGGGAGTCATCCCAGCAGGTTCGACCCTGGTGACCTATCACGTCCAAGGAGGGTTGGTAAGGAACCTCCCCACTAACGCTTATATGTCACCAGCCAGCCAGTCACCGGTCACCTACTGCCGGCTACCTACTGCCGCTCGCCCGTTACCGCCTGCCGGTCACCTGCTGCCGGTCGCCGACGCCCTCCTGCTGCCGGTCGCCGCCGGGAGTCGTCACCCGGGTCGGCGCTCAGCACCCGACCCGACTCGCCGCCGCCTGCCGCAGGTGGTCCAGCACCAGCCCGGTGGCCGGGATCCGGCGGTGCTCGCGCAGCACGTACGCACTCACCTGTCGCCGCAGGTGCGGTTCGACGGCCCGCCCGGTGACCTTGCGGTGGCACATGAAGGAGAGCACCAGTGCCGGCATCAGCGCGATCCCGACCCCGGCGGCGACGAGCGACTGCACCGCGAGGTTGTCGTCGGTGGAGAACACGATGTCCGGCGCGAACCCCTCCTCCGCGCAGACGTGCAGCAGGTTGGCCCGGCAGCGCGGACAGCCGGCGATCCAGCGTTCGCCGCCGAGGTCGGCCAGCCGTACGGCGTGCCGGCGGCCGAGCGGGTGCCCGACCGGCAGCAGCACCGTGAGCAGGTCCTCCATCAGCGGGATCTCGTCCACGCCCTCCGGCACCTCGGTGGCCACACCGGGGTAACGGAAGGCCAGCGCGATGTCGCACTCCCCGCGCAGCAGCCGCTGGACGGAGTCCGGCGGCTCGGCCTCCAGCAGTTCGACCCGCACGCCGGGGTGCTCGGCCAGCAGCCGGGCCATCGCCTCGGGTATCAGGGTGGCGTTGGCGCTGGGGAAGGCGCAGACCCGCACCCGTCCGGCGCGCAGCCGGGCGAGTGCGGCGAGCTGCTGCTGGGCGGCGGACATGCTGTCGAGGATCAGCTCGGCGTGCCGGGAGAGTGCCTCGCCGGCCTCGGTGAGCCGCAGTCCGCGCCCGGCCCGGGTGAAGAGCGGAACACCGACGGTGCGTTCGAGCGCCTTCATCTGCTGGGTGATGGCGGGCTGGGTGTAGCCGAGCTCGCGGGCGGCGGCCGAGTAGGAACCGGCCCGGACGACCTCGTGGAACGTCCTGATGTGCCGCGAATCGAACATCGGCTCCATGACCCCTCCCGCCCATCCGTTCTCGACAGCCCCGCTCCGGCCCCGTCCGGACCGTGCTCGGACCGCGCCCGGGCCTCGCCCGGACGCCCGAGAATCATAAGAGGAATTTGGAGGTATCGACCCCAACCCCACCCGTACCTATGGTTCAGCCCCGAACCGGGCTCCTCACTGCTGGGCCGACGGCGGCAGCCCCATCGCCACCTCGGCCTTGACCACCGGTGCCCCGCCGCGCACGCCCGGGCTGCGCCGGCTGCGCCGTTCCACGAAGCGGGCGAGCCAGGAGAGCAGCAGACACATGCCGATGTAGATCGGTGCGATCACCATCACCACCGGGATGAACGGCAGGTCGTAGTCCAGGTTGGTGGCGATCAGCTTGCCCGCGTGGAGGAACTCCTCGTAGGTGATCAGGAAGCCCAGCGAGGTGTCCTTGAGCGCGACCACCAGCTGGCTGATGATGGCCGGCAGCATCGCCCGGTTGGCCTGCGGCACCAGGACGTACGACATCACCTGGGTCTTGCGCATGCCCAGTGCGTACGCCGCCTCCCGCTGCCCCTTGGGCACCGCGAGCACGCCGGCCCGGAACACCTCGGCCAGCACCGAGCCGTTGTAGAGCACCAGCCCGGTCACCAGCGCCCAGAGCGGCTGCACCTTGAGCGCGACGAAGACGAAGAAGATCATCACCAGCACCGGCATGGCCCGGAAGAACTCCACCACCAGTGTGGAGAGCCAGCGCACCACCCGGTGGTCGGAGAGCCGCCCGGCCGCGAACAGCGCGCCGAAGGGCAGCGCGAACAGCACCGTCCAGCCGAAGGCCTTGAGGGTGTTGCCGAGCCCGCGCAGCAGCAGTTCCTGCACGCCCCGGTACTCGAACGGCTGCCACTTGGCGTACGTGAACTGGTTGGTGTGGAACAGCATGTAGATCACCCAGCCGATCAGCGCCGCGATCAGCAGCAGCGCGATCCCGCCGTACAGCCGGTGCCGGGCGAGCGCTTTCGGGCCGGGGATGTCGTACAGCGCCGAGGATTCAACGGTCATCGGGACACCGCCACTCGTCGTTCCAGCAGGTTGAAGACGGCGCTGATGGCCAGGGTGATGATCAGGTATCCGACGGCGATCCAGACGAAGGTCCAGACGATGCTGTAGCCCAGCTCGTTGATGGTCCGGTAGGTGCCCAGCAGCTCGGTGACGCTGAACGAGCCGGCGATCGCCGTGTTCTTGGCCAGCGCGATCATCACACTGCCGAGCGGCGCCACCACCGAGCGGTACGCCTGCGGCAGCACCACCAGGCTCATCGTCTGCCCGAAGCTCATGCCCAGGCTGCGGGCCGCCTCACCCTGCCCGGTCGGCACCGTGTTGATGCCCGAGCGCATCGACTCGCAGACGAAGGCCGAGGTGTAGCAGCCCAGCGCGAGCACCGCGAAGGTGTAGAAGGGCAGGGTGATGTTGAACCGGGGCAGGCCCAGCACCACGATGAAGAACAGCAGCGTCAGCGGCGTGTTGCGCAGCAAGGTCACCCACACCGTCCCGAACACTCGCAGCGGCTTGACCGGCGAGACCCGGAAGCCCGCGATCAGCACGCCCAGCACCAGCGACAGCACGGCACTCACCGCGAACAGCGAGAGCGTGCCGAGGAACCCCTCCCAGTAGGTCGACCAGTTGTCGATCAGCGTTTTCACGGCGCGGCCCTCTCAGTACCGGTCGATCTGCGGCGGGGTGGGCGCCGGCTCCCCGGAGAGGCCGAGGGTCGCCTCGAAGGCCCTCTGCCAGTCGCCGTTCTGGATGTGGTGCTCCAGCGCGTCGTTGATCGCGCCGCGCAGCACGGTGTCCTCCTTCGGCACCCCGATCCCGTACGGCTCGGTCGAGAACAGCGGGCCGACCACCTTGAGCTCGTCCGGCGCCTTGGCCGCGTACCCGAGCAGGATCGCGTTGTCCGTGGTCACCGCGTCGACCTGGTTGGTGATCAGGTTGTCCACGCAGGCCGAATAGGTGTCGTAGCCGATCAGCTCGGCCTTCGGGTACTTCGACTGGATCCGCTGGTACGGCGTCGACCCGGCCGCCGAGCAGACCTTCTTGCCGTCCAGGTCCTCCGGGCCGTGGATGGTGTCGTTGTTCTTGCGCACCAGCAGCGACTGCCCGGCGATGAAGTACGGGCCGGCGAAGCCGACCAGCTTCTTCCGGTTGTCGTTGATGGTGTAGGTGCCGACGTAGTAGTCCACCTGGCCGTTCTGCAGGGCGGTCTCGCGGTTGGCCGAGGCGATGGTCTTGAACTGGATCCGGTCCGGCGGGAAGCCCAGCGAGGCGCCGACCATCTTGGCGATCTCGATGTCGAAGCCGGAGTACTCGCCGGTGGCCGGGTTCTTCTGGCCCAGGTACGGCTGGTCCTCCTTGACGCCGACCACCAGGTGGCCCCGGCTGCGGGCGGCGTCCAGGGTCGGCGAGCCGGTGATCGCGGAGGCGTCCTGCACCTGGTAGCTGGGCAGAGCGCTGGGCTGCGGGCCCTTGGGCGGCGGGGTCCCGGGCTTGCCGCAGCCGGCCGCCAGCGCGGCGAGCAGCAGGGCGACGGCGAGCACGCGTCTGCCCGCCCGGGCGGCGGACCGCATCCCGGTCCGCGCGACCGGCCGCCCCGCAGGGCGCACCACGGGCGTCGTCTCACGGTTCACGGCGCCGCCTCAGTGCTTCAGGATCTTGGACAGGAAGTCCCGGGCGCGATCGCTCTCAGGGGCGCTGAAGAAGTCCTCCGGGGCGCGGTCCTCGACGATCCGGCCGTCGGCCATGAACACCACCCGGTTCGCGGAGGCCCGGGCGAAGCCCATCTCGTGGGTGACCACGATCATCGTCATGCCCTCGCTCGCGAGCTGGCGCATGACGTCCAGCACCTCGTTGATCATCTCGGGGTCGAGCGCCGAGGTGGGCTCGTCGAACAGCAGGGCCTTCGGCTCCATGGCCAGCGCGCGGGCGATCGCGACCCGCTGCTGCTGCCCTCCGGAGAGCTGCGCCGGGTACTTGGCGGCCTGATCGGCGAGGCCCACCCGCTCCAGCAGCGCGTGGGACTTGGCGTCCGCCTCCGCCCTGGGCCGGCCGCGGACCTTGATCTGCGCGAGCGAGACGTTCTGCAGCACGGTCTTGTGCGCGAACAGGTTGAAGGACTGGAACACCATGCCGACCTCGGCGCGCAGCCTGGCCAGGCCCTTGCCCTCCTCGGGCAGCGGGCGGCCGTCGATCAGGATGGTGCCGTCCTCGATCGGCTCCAGCCGGTTGATCGCCCGGCAGAGGGTCGACTTGCCGGAGCCGGACGGGCCGATGACCACGACCACCTCGCCGCGCCCGACCGTCAGCTCGATGTCCTGCAGGACGTGCAGGTCCCCGAAGTGCTTGTTGACCGCGCGCATCTCGATCAGCGGGGTGAAGGCCGAGGCGCCGGCCGGCGCCGGCCCGGGGGCTGCGGTCACCTGTTGCGCCGTCCCTTCAGCAACCAGCCCAGCGCGACGCCCGCGATCAGCGTGGCCAGCAGCGCGATCCAGAGCGGCGCGGTGACGGTGAAGACCCAGAACTGGATCTGGACCCTGTCGAGGTTGGCGAACAGGAACCACACGGCGAGGACGACGATGACGCCGATCCCGATGTAGCGCGTGGGGATGCCGCCGATCTCACCGCGCGGGGAACGGGATGGTCCGTCTGAAATCTTGGTCACCGGAGCAGTCTGCGGGCCTGACGGCCGATTTGCCCGGTTACGCGCTCTTCCGGGGCAGGGAGTAACCCGTACGGGGCAATCAGGCCCCGTACGGGTTTGAGTCCGCTCCGGTCCAGTCCGGCCCGCCTCCGGTCCGACTCCGGTCCGACTCCGGCCGGACCGGAGTCCCGCTACCGCTCGTCCCGCCAGGACCGCCAGAGCGCCGCGTACGGACCGCCCGCCGCGACCAGCTCCGGGTGGCTGCCGTACTCGCTGATCCGCCCGCCCTCGACCACCGCGATCACGTCCGCGTCGTGCGCGGTGTGCAGCCGGTGGGCGATGGCGATGACCGTCCGCCCCTCCAGCACCCGGGAGAGCGAGCGCTCCAGGTGGCGGGCGGCCCGCGGGTCCAGCAGGGAGGTGGCCTCGTCCAGCACCAGGGTGTGCGGATCGGCCAGCACCAGCCGGGCCAGCGCCAGCTGCTGGGCCTGCGGCGGGGTCAGTGAGGTGCCGCCGGAGCCGACCTCGGTGTCCAGGGCATCCGGCAGGGCGTCCACCCAGGCTCCGGCGTCCACGGCGTCCAGCGCGGCCCGCAGCTCGGTGTCGTCCGCCCCGGGCGCGGCCAGCCGCAGGTTGTCCCGCAGGGTGCCGACGAAGACGTGGTGCTCCTGGTTCACCAGGGCGACCTCCGCGCGCACCCGCTCGGCCGGCATCCGCGCCAGCGCCGCCCCGCCGAGGGTCACGCTGCCGCGGCCGGGGGCGTAGATCCCGGCCAGCAGCCGGCCGAGGGTGGACTTGCCCGCGCCGGACGGCCCGACCAGCGCGACCCGGCTGCCCGGGGGAACGTCCAGGCTGATCCCGTGCAGGACGTCGGCGCCCTCGCGGTACCCGAACCGGACGTCCTTCGCCTCGACCCGACGGCCGTCCGGCAGGACGGACTCGTCCCCCTCGTGCTCGGGCACCTCGCGCACGCCGACCAGCCGGGCCAGCGAGGCCTGGCCGACCTGGAGCTCGTCGTACCAGCGCAGGATCATGTCCACCGGGCCGGTCAGCATCTGCGCGTAGAGCACACCGGTGGTCAACTGGCCCACGGTGATCCAGCCTTGGACGGCGAACAGCCCGCCGAACAGCATGGTGGCGAGCACCGCCAAGGTGTAGACCGCGTCGATGGTCGGGAACCAGACCGAGCGCAGCCACAGGGTGTACCGCTCCCAGGCCAGCCACTCGCGCAGCTTGCGGTCGGTCATCCGGACCCGCTGGTCCCCCAGCCGCAGCGCCTCCACCGTCCGCCCGGCGTCCACCGTCTCGGCCAGCACGTTGCTCACCGCCGCGTACCCGGCCGACTCGCTGCGGTAGGACTGCGGTGCACGCCGGAAGTACCAGCGGGAGCTGACCAGCAGCAGCGGCAGCCCGATCAGCGAGGTCAGCGCGAGCAGTGGCGAGGTGACCAGCAGCGCGCCGAGCAGCAGCAGCAACGACACCACGGCGACGGCGAGTTCGGGCACCGCCTCGCGCACCGACTTGTCCAGCCGGTCGATGTCGGTGGTGCCCCGGGAGACCAGGTCACCGGTGCCGGCCCGCTCCAGCACGCCGGTCGGCAGGGCCACCGAGCGGACCAGGAAGTCCTCGCGCAGGTCGGCCAGCACCCGCTCGCCGAGCACCGCGCCGCGCATCCGCGACCAGCCGGTGAAGGCCGCCTGCACCACGAGTGCCAGCAGGTACCAGGCGACCGCCACCGCGATGGTGGACCCGACGGTCCCGGTGGCCAGCGACTCGACCAGGCGCCCGAGCACCCAGGGCCCGACCAGCCCGGCCACGGTCGCCACGGAGTGCAGCGACACCACCGCGGAGAACCCGGCGCGGTGCCGCCGCGCGAGCAGCAGCAGGTATCCGCGCACCGCGGCCGGGGAGCCGACCGGCAGGGTGGCGGCCGGCTCCTGTTCCTCCTGGAACGGAGGCTTCATGACGTGCTCCTCGCGTGCGTAGCAGGGAAGTTGACGATGTTCCTCATACGGCCTCACCCACCGGAGCGGCCACCTCATCACCGCGGGTGACCACGGCCCGGTAGGCCGGCTCGGTGCGCATCAGCTCGCGGTGCGGCCCGGCCGCGACGACCCGGCCCTCCTGCAGCAGCACCACCCGGTCCGCCCGGTCGAGCAGCAGCGGGCTGGTCGCGAACACCACGGTGGTGCGGCCCGCCCGGGTGTCCCGCAGCCCGGAGGCGATCCTCGATTCGGTGTGGGCGTCCACCGCGCTGGTGGGCTCGTCCAGCACCAGCACCGGCGGGTCCGCCAGCAGGGCGCGGGCCAGGGCGAGCCGTTGGCGCTGCCCACCGGAGAGCGAGCGTCCGCGCTCGGTGATCCGGGCGCGCATCGGGTCTCCCCCGCACTCCGGCGAGCCGTCCGCCAGGGCCGTCAGCACGTCCTCCGACCGGGCCGCCGCCAGGGCCGCGGCGGCCGTGACCCGCCCCGAGGACGGGATGTCGAAGAGCTCGGCCAGCGTGCCGGAGAGCAGCACCGGCTCCTTGTCGTGGACCAGCACCGCCGCCCTGGCCTCGGCCAGCGGCACCGCGTCCAGCTCCGTGCCGCCGAGCCGCACCGGGGCCTGCGCCCGCTCGCCCTCGGCCAGCGGGACGTGGCCGCCGAGCCGCTCGGCCAGCGCCCCCGCGAAGTCCGGGTCCCCGCAGACCACCGCGGTCAGCTCGCCGGCCCGCACCGTCAGCCCGCTCGCCGGGTCGTGCAGGTCGGCCTTGTCCGGCCGGACCAGTGCGGCCTCCGCCGTGCCGGCCGTCCGGCCGAGCGAGAGCACCCGGACGGTCCGCGCGGCGGAGACCCGGGCCACGCTCCACGCGTGCGCCGCCTCGCCCAGGATGCGCAGCGGGGCGGCCAGGAAGGCCGTGGCACCGTAGACCGCGATCAGGGTGCCGACGGCGAGCTCGCCGGAGGCCACCAGCCGGGCGCCGTACCAGGTGACGCCGATCACGAACAGGCCTGGCAGCAGGACTTGTTGAGCCTGCATCAGCGACTGGATCCGGGCCGAGCGGACGGCCGCGGCCCGGACCTTCTGGGAGGCGGCCCGGTACCGCTCCAGGAACAGCTCCTCGCCGCCGATGCCGCGCAGCACCCGCAGCCCGGCGACGGTGTCGGCCGCCAGCTCGGTGGCCTTGCCGCCGAGGGTGCGCTGCTGCTCGTAGCGCCGCTCGAACGGCCCGATCAACGGCCAGACGGAGGCCGCCAGCACCGGGACGCCGAGCAGCACCCCGGCCCCGAGCACCGGATCGACCAGCAGCACCGCCACGCTGACGGCCAGCCAGACGATCACCGCCGACCGGACCCGGGCGACCAGTTCGACGTACCAGCCGATCCGCTCGACGTCCCCGCTGCCGACCGCGACGACCTCTCCGGTGGCGATCCGGCGGGACAGCCCGGCCCCGAGGTGCGAGGCCTGCCGGGACACCAACTGCCGTACGTGGGTGGCCGCGTGGATCCAGTTCCAGACCGCCTGGCGGTGCACCAGCACGGCGCCGAGCGCGGCACCCGCGCCGAGCAGCAGCAGGATCCCGCCGGCCCGCCAGATCCCGCCGGCGTCACCGTCCACGGCGGCCTGCACGCCGACCCCGAGCGGTATCGGCAGGGCGGCCCGGCACCCCATCTCGATCAGCGACCAGAGGGTGGCGAGCACCTGCCCGCGCCGCTGGCGGCGCTGCAGCCAGCGCAGGAAGGCCGGGGGTGAGGAGAGGTCGGGACTGCCGGGATCGGCCAGCGGCAGGGGGGTGAGCAGCATGACACTCCGATACGAGCGGTGCGCGGCCACGAGCGCACAGGGGTTCGGGAGAGCTACAGGAGTTCGAGGAACGGCGCACACGGAGCACCGGGGTGACGTGCGCGCAGTGCGGACGGCAGCCCTACGGCGGGCGGCCCGACGAGGAGCGGCCCGAGCCGACAGGCGAATGACGCGCGGCACGGCAGCACGGCTGCGGCGCGACGTCGACGATGCGCCCGGAGCGGAGCCGGACGGGGTGGGATGGGCACGAAGGGCCCGAGAGTCAGGACGTCATGATCGGGAGCCTGCCAACCTCCGCGCGATCTGCGCAACGTGTTTTTCACCACGGCATTTCGCCCCGGCCCGCGCGCTCCGCACCCCGGCCACCGCGAGCCGGACCCGCACGCCCCCCGCACGCCCCGCCAGGGCGGTCCACGCCCCGCCCCGGGTCGGCCGACCCCTCGACCAAACCCCCGCAAAGCTTCACCCAAGATTCGCCCGTTCGGCGGGAACAATCACACCGGGACGCCAGTTGCCCCACTGGAACCACAGGACAATCAGGAGGGCACCCCTTCCCGTGAGCACCATCCCCACCGTCACCCTCAACGACGGCGCGCAGATCCCGCAGCTCGGCTTCGGCGTGTGGCAGGTCCCGGACGCCGAGGCCACCCCGGCCGTCCGCACCGCGATCGAGGCGGGCTACCGCTCCATCGACACCGCGGCCATCTACGAGAACGAGGCCGGCACCGGCGCGGCGATCGCCGAGGCCCTGGCGGGCGGCGTCGCCCGCGAGGACCTCTACATCACCACCAAGCTGTGGAACTCGGGCACCCGCGACTGGTCCGGCGAGCAGGGCCGCGACGCGGTGCTGCGCGAGTTCGACGCCTCGCTGGCCAAGCTCGGCCTCGAATACCTCGACCTCTACCTGATCCACTGGCCGCGCCCGATGCACGGCGACAGCTACCTGAACATCTGGAAGGCCTTCGAGCAGCTGAAGGCGGGCGGCCGGGTCAGGTCGATCGGTGTCTCCAACTTCGGCACCGAGCAGCTGAGCCGCCTGCTGGACGAGGCCTCCGTCGCCCCGGCCCTGAACCAGGTCGAGCTGCACCCGTACTTCCCCCAGGCGGAGCTGCGCGCGTTCCACGCCGAGCACGGCATCGCCACCGAGGCCTGGAGCCCGCTGGGCCAGGGCAAGGACCTGCTCGCCGAGTCCGCCCTGGTGAAGATCGCCGAGAAGCACGGCCGCACGGTCGCCCAGGTGGTGCTGCGCTGGCACCTCCAGAGCGGCGTGATCGCCATCCCGAAGTCGGTCACCCCGTCCCGGATCCGCGAGAACCTGGACGTCGCCGGCTTCGAGCTGGACGCCGAGGACCTCGCGGCGATCGCCGCCGTGGCCACCGGCAAGCGGATCGGCCCGGACCCGCAGGAGTTCGACTGGAACTGACGCCCGGCCCGGGGGCCCGGCCCCCGGACACCCGGATCGTCTGACGGCCGTCATGCCGAAGACCGCCCGCTCCCGTGGGGGGAGCGGGCGGCCTCAGGTGTACCCCGATCCGCCAAAGTCCATGGCCATGGACCCTCAGCGTTTTGGCGAATCGTTTTGGCTACTGCGGCGAAGTCTTGACCTAGAGCCTGCCCGCCTTCGCGATGAGCGCGAGCGCGGCCTCGTGCTCGCTCTCCTCCAGCGGGGCCAGCAGCAGCCGCTGGACCTCGGCCACCCCGGCGGCCGAGCGGTGCAGCAGGTCCTGTCCCGCCGGTGAGAGCGAGAGCAGGTTGCGCCGCCCGTCCGAGGGGTCGCGCCGGCGCTGCACCAGACCGCGGCGCACCAGTCGGCTGACCATCTCGGCCATCGTGGCCTTGTCCAGCGAGGCCAGCTCGCCGACCGTGCGCTGGTCGGCGCCCGGTTCCAGTTCCAGCGCGTCCAGCACCGCGTACTGCGGAGCCGTCAGCTCGGCGCCCACGTGCTCCGACCAGAGCTTGGTGTGCACCTGCTGGCTCACCCTGATCAGGTAGCCGATCGCCCGCTGGGCGTCCAGTATCGGCCGCGCGTCGGTGATGACGGCGACCGCCGCGGGCTCCAGCCTGGCTATCTTGGCCATCACCCGGACGATCTCGACCTGTTCCTCCGCCGTGAGCGGCTCGAACAGGACGCGCTGTACGCGGACCACACCACCGGTGGCCTCGCGCACCGCCTGGGCGCCGCTCTGCGAGAGCGCCAACAGTTTGCGCCGGCCGTCGGCCGGGTCGCGCCTGCGCAGCACCAGGCCGCGGCGGACCAGCCGCGCGACCATCTCCGCCATCGTGGCCTTGTCGAGCGAGGCCCGCTCGCCGACCGTCCGCTGGTCCGCACCCGGTTCCAGGGCCAGGACCAGCAGCACGGCGAACTGCGGAGCCGTGAGATCGGCTCCGACGTGTTCGGACCACAAACGGGTGTGGACCTGCTGTGCAACGCGAATGAGGTGTCCGGGCGACTGCTGCAGTCGCGCAGACACGCGGGTTGTCGGGATCTCCCCCAGCACCATGTATCCGTCCCGATGTCACACCCGGTGTGTGTGGGACACCCGGGTGGGGCAGTAACGGCGAGTGGGCGTCCAGCTATGAGGGAGGGCGCTCCAGCCGTGCAGCCGGTGGCTGCTGGCGGACACTATACAAACGGCGGGCCCTTGCTGGCAGGCAGGGGCGGATAGTAGACGCAGGTTCGGCAACATTGGCATATTTACGGACTGCGAACGGCTTGCAGTAACCCGTTCTCAGCAGAAAGCCGACCGGTCGGTCCTTACCCACCGTCACCTGCGTCTCTCCACCCTGGTCGCCCTCCCTACCCGCCGGTAGGGTGTGGCCACCCCTCTCCGGGGGCTCTCCCCGGGAGGCAACCCCGAGAGAGACGAGACCGAGCATGACCGAGCAGAGCACCGCCCCCCGGGTCGCCGTCGTCACCGGCGCCGCCCGCGGCCTGGGCGCCGCCACCGCCGTCCGGCTGGCCGCCGACGGCTACGCGGTCGCCGTCCTGGACCTCGACGAGGCGGCCGGCAAGGAGACCGTCGACCGGATCACCGCCGCCGGCGGCAGGGCGCTGGCCGTCGGCGCCGACGTCTCGGACGCCGAGCAGGTCCAGGCCGCCGTCGACCGGGTGGCCGCCGAGCTCGGCGCCCCGGTCGTCCTGGTGAACAACGCGGGCGTACTCCGCGACAACCTGCTCTTCAAGATGTCCGAGTCCGACTGGGACACGGTCATCAACGTTCACCTCCGCGGCGCCTTCCTGATGACCCGCGCCGTGCAGAAGCACATGGTCGACGCCGGTTTCGGCCGCATCGTCAACCTGTCCTCCTCCTCGGCCCAGGGCAACCGCGGCCAGGCCAACTACTCGGCCGCCAAGGCGGGGCTCCAGGGCTTCACCAAGACTTTGGCCATTGAGCTGGGCAAGTTCGGCATCACGGCCAACGCGGTCGCCCCCGGCTTTATCGCCACGGACATGACAGCAGCCACCGCCGCCCGGGTCGGCATGGACTTCGAAGACTTCAAGCGGGCCGCGGCCTCGCAGATCCCGGTCCAGCGGGTCGGTGAGCCTGAGGACGTCGCCCACACCATCTCCTTCCTCGCGAGCGAGGGCGCCGGCTTCGTCTCCGGCCAGGTGATCTACGTCGCGGGCGGCCCCCTCGACTGAGCACGGAACCTACACAGGGTTACCACGGAGTGGGAAGCCGGCCGCACCGGCCTCCCGCTCCGTCTGCTTTACCGGGGCTTTTGCAGAATCATTCGACGACCACACTGACTTTCGATCCTGGAATAGTGGAAATCACCCCCCGAGCCAGCCCCGATCGACCCAATTGTCGATTTCCCGGGAAAATGACAATTACCACCGGAATAGCCCTGTCCGGCTGGGTAAGGTCACCCCGTGCAATCCAGAAGTACCCACGCTCCCATTCCGCGCCAGAGGCCGGAGCGCCGCACCCCCGAACCCGACCGCCGGGAACGCCCCACCACCCCGGGACACACCCTCCCCCCGGCCGGCCCCGGCCCCGGTGAACCCGGCTGGCCCCCGATGGGCCGACGGCAGGCCGCCCTGCTCGCCGTCACCCTCGCCGGCTACCTGCTGGTACTGGCCGGGGTCCTGCTCAACACCGAGCTGGTCGACCTCGACTGGTCGGTCCGACTGCTGCGTCCCTACGAGCGGTGGCCCCGGCTGGAGCCGCTGCTCGACACCTGGGTGGTCGCCGGGCAACGCGGGCCCTCGGCGATCGCCGCCTTCTGCTGGCTCGGCTGGCGGGCCCGCCGCCTCGGCCGGCTGCGCCCGCTGCTGGTCATGGGCATCGCGCTGCTGTTGCTCAACGTCACCGTCGGCGCGGTCAAGATCGTCACCGGCCGGCTCGGCCCGCACTACGCCCAGTACGTCGGCTCGCCCGAGCTCTTCTCCGGCGGCACCATCTTCCCCTCCGGCCACACCGCCAACGCGGTGGTCACCTGGGGGGTGCTCGCCTACCTCGCCGTCCGCTGGCGGCGCACCGGCGCGCTGATCGCCGCCGCCACCGCCTGCTCGATCGGCCTGACCACGGTCTACCTGGGCACCCACTGGGTCACCGACGTCCTGGCCGGCTGGGCCGCCGGACTGCTCGTCCTGCTCTCGCTGCCACTGCTGGAGCCCCTGGTAGCCACCGCCGAACAGCGGCTCCACCGGCGCTTCGCCCGCCGGCACCTGCCCTGCTGAACCCGAACCCGAACCCGAATCGCACCCGACCCGAGCCGCCGCGAACCCCGAAGCCGAACCCGGCCCCCGAACCGACGGAACGGGCCGGACCTACCCCTCCCAGCTGCGCTCGACCACACCGTTGCGCACCGCGAGGTTGAGCCGCCCCTGGCGGTACTCCATGGTCATCAGGTCCCCCGGCTCCAGCACCCGGACCGACGCCCAGCCGTGCCTCCGGGCCAGCTCCCGGGCCCGCTCGATCCGCAGCCCCGCGTACCCTTCGCCGTCCTGGCCCCCCGCCCCCGCACCGGCGCCCGGACCCGCCGCGCCGGACCCCGCCCCCACCGCGCCCGAACCCGACATCGCGCCTCCCCGGCTCGCCTCCTCGGACGTACGCTGGAATCGTAGCCCGACCGGCGTGGTCAAGAGGTGAACGGCATGCGCACCACCACCCCGCGACGGTGGCGCAGCGGCACCGAGCCGGCCACCGCCCGCAGCGATCTCAAGCTCCGCTACCTGCTCTCGCTCACCTTCACGCCGCTGTTCGCACTGGCGACGGTGGGTTTCGCGCTCTGGGCGGCCGCCTCCCCCGCCAACGGCGCACCCAGCCGGGGCACCCTCACCGGCTTCGCCGTGGCCTGCGGCCTGCTCACCCTGTTCGCCGCCGTCGATCTCGTGGTGGTGATCCGGCGTCGCCGGACCGAACTCTGACGCGGTGTCTCCCATGGAGTGGGAAGTCGGCCCGGCCGACTTCCCACTCCGCACCGCGGACTTCCCACTCCCCCGCCGCCGATTCCGCGCCCCCGACTCCCGCTCCGCGCCGCCGACTTCCCGCGCCGCGCCACCCGCGGCCCCGGTCTCAGCGGCCGCCGACCGCCTGCTTGACCAGCGTCCGCCCGAAGTCCCACATCAGTCCGCTCCCCCGGTGGGCCTCGTCCATGATGTCGGTGAAGGCGTCCACGAACCGGTCCACATCGCGCTCGGTGATGATCAGCGGCGGGATCAGCTTGATCACTTCCAGGTGGTCGCCGGACACCTGGGTCAGGATGCGGTGCCGCTGCAGCAGCGGCACCACCACCATCTGCGCGAACAGCCCCTTGCGCGCCGCCTGGAGCGCGGTCCAAGCGGTGCGCAGCTTGAGCGACTTGGGCCGGCCGAACTCGATCCCGATCATCAGCCCGCGTCCGCGCACCTCGGCGAGCAGCTCGTAGGTGTCGACCAGTGCGGCCAGCCGTTCGCGGAAGTGGTCGCCGACCTTGCGGGCGTTCTCCACCACCTGCTCGTCGCGCATCACCTCCAGGGTCGCCAGCCCGGCCGCCATGGCCTGGGCGTTGGACCCGAAGCTGGCCGAGTGCACCAGCACCCGGTCCATCGAGGAGTACACCTTCTCGAAGATCCAGCCCTTGCCGAGCGTCGCCCCGATGGGCACGTACCCGCCGGACAGCGCCTTGGCCGCGCAGACGAGGTCGGGCAGGACTCCGTCCTCGTGCTGGTAGGCGAAGAACTCGCCGGTGCGGCCGATGCCGGTCTGCACCTCGTCGCAGATCAGCAGCGCCCTGTGCTCGTGCAGCAGGGCCTGGGCGGCGCGCAACCAGCCGGGCGGCGGAGCCTGGACGCCCTTGCCCTGGATCGGCTCGACGATCAGCCCCGCGACGTCGCCGCGCTTCAACTCCTTGGCCAGCGCGCCGAGATCGCCGAGCGGGATGGCGGTGTCCGGCAGCAGCGGGTCGAAGCCCTTGCGGAATCCGTTCTCCCCATTGACCGAGAGCGAGCCGGTGGTCAGTCCGTGGAAGGCGTGGTCGGCGTAGAGGATCCGCCGGCGTCCGGTGGCGTACCGGGCGAACTTGAGCGCGGTCTCCACCGCCTCGGTGCCGCTGTTGCCGAAGAACACCCGGTCCAGCCCGGGCGCGTACGACAGCAGCCGCTCGGCCAGCAGTCCGGGCAGCGGCGGGCAGTCGAAGCGGAGCAGGTCCGGCAGGTCGAGGTCCATCACCTGCTGGACCGCCGAGCGCACCACCGGGTGGTGGCGGCCGAGCGCGAAGATCCCGAAGCCTGCCAGCATGTCGAGGTACTCGTTGCCCTCGGCGTCGTAGAAGTACTGGCCCTCGGCACGCTCGTAGTACTTGTCGAAGCCGATGGTGTGCAGCATGCGCGGCAACTGCGGATTGAGGTATCGGCTCTGCAACTCGTAGCGCTCGCCGCCGCGTTCGGCGATCAGCGCGGCGAGGTCGAAGGGGCGGTCTGGGTCAGCCGGCATGGCGCGGGTTCGCTCCTCGGGTCGGTAGCAGGTTCTTGGCGAAGACGGCGGTCTGGGCGGCGACCCCGGTGCCGGTCAGTCCGGCCTCCTCCAGGATCTCCCCGCGCGAGGCGTGGCCGAGGAACTCCTGGGGCAGGCCGAGCACCCGCACCGGCACGTCCACGTCGGCGTCGCGCAGCGCCTGGGCGAGGACCGAACCGACGCCGCCGGTACGGCCGTTGTCCTCGACGGTGACCACCAGCCGATGGGCGGAGGCCAGTTCGGGCAGCGCCGGGTCGACGGGCTTGACCCAGCGCGGGTCGACCACGGTCGCGGTGAAGCCCTCGGCGAGCAGCAGCCGGGCCGCGTCCAGGCAGGCGGAGGCGGTGGTGCCGACCGCGACCAGCAGGATCTCCGGCACCCGCCCGGTGCGCAGCAGCACGTCCACCCCGCCGATCCGCTCCACGGCCGGCACCGCGGGCCCGACGTTCCCCTTCGGGAAGCGCACGACGGTCGGGGCGTCCTTGACCTCGACGGCCTCGCGCAGCTGGGCGCGCAGCTGTTCGGCGTCGCGGGGCGCGGCGAGCCGCAGGCCGGGGACCACCTGGAGGATCGACATGTCCCACATGCCGTTGTGCGAGGCGCCGTCCGGCCCGGTCACCCCGGAGCGGTCGAGCACGAAGGTGACGCCCAGCCGGTGCAGGGCGACGTCCATCAGGACCTGGTCGAAGGCCCGGTTGAGGAAGGTCGCGTAGACCGCGACCACCGGGTGCAGCCCGCCGGTGGCCAGCCCCGCCGCACTGGTGACGGCGTGCTGCTCGGCGATCCCGACGTCGAAGGTCCGCTCCGGGTAGGCCTTGGCGAACGGGGCCAGGCCCACCGGCTGGAGCATGGCCGCGGTGATCGCCACCAGGTCCGGCCGCTCGGCGCCGAGGGTGACCAGCTCGTCCCCGAACACCGAGGTCCAGGAGACGCCGCCGCTGGGCGAGATCGGCAGGCAGGTGTAAGGGTCGATCGGGTTGACCGCGTGGAAGCGGTCGGCCTCGTCCTGCTCGGCCGGCCGGTAGCCGCGCCCCTTGACGGTCAGGCAGTGCACGATGACCGGCCCGCCGAAGTTGCGGGCCTGGCGCAGCGCCTGTTCGACCGCGCCCAGGTCGTGGCCGTCGATCGGTCCGAGGTACTTGAGGCCGAGGTCCTCGAACATGCCCTGCGGGGCGAAGGCGTCCTTGAACCCCTTCTTGGCGCCGTGCAGCGCGTCGAAGATCGGCTGGCCGACCAGCGGAGTGCGCTGCAGGGCCTCCTTGCCGAGGGCGAGGAAGCGCTCGTAGCCCTGGGTGGTGCGCAGGGTGGCCAGGTGGTTGGCGAGGCCGCCGATGGTCCTGGCGTAGGAGCGCTCGTTGTCGTTGACGACGATGACCAGCGGCCGGTCGCGCGCCTCGGCGATGTTGTTGAGCGCCTCCCAGGCGAGCCCGCCGGTGAGCGCGCCGTCGCCGATCACCGCGACAGTGTGCCGGTCGTGCTGGCCGAGCAGTCGGGCGGCCTTGGCCAGGCCGTCGGCGTAGGAGAGCGCGGTGGAGGCGTGCGAGTTCTCGACCAGGTCGTGCTCGGACTCGCCGCGCGAGGGGTATCCGGAGAGTCCGCCGCGCATCCGCAGCCGGCTGAAGTCCTGGCGGCCGGTGAGCAGTTTGTGGACGTAGCTCTGGTGTCCGGTGTCGAAGACGATCCGGTCGTACGGCGAGTCGAAGACCCGGTGCAGCGCGATGGTCAGCTCCACCACGCCGAGGTTGGGCCCCAGGTGGCCGCCGGTGCGGGTGACGGCATCGATCAGGAAGTCGCGGATCTCGTCGGCGAGCAGCGGGAGTTCGGCCGCCGGGAGCTTGCGCAGCTCGGCCGGCGACGTGACGCGGGAGAGCAGTGACATGGGTACACCTCACGACTCGGAGCGGTGCGGTGGCGCCTCCGGCCGGCCCGGGCGGCGCGGGGCCCGGCCCGGTTCGGGAACGGACCCGGCCCGGTTGGGCGGAGCCGGCCCGGGCGCGGGGCCCGGGCCGGGGTGCCGACCCGGGGGCCGGCTCCCGTCTCAGCGGCCCTTGTTGCCGCTGACGGTCTCGGTGATGGCGCGCAGCGACTGCTGGAGCGAGCCCATCGTCGCGAGGACGGCGGTCGGCTCGTAGCCGCAGTGGGCCATGCAGTTCTCGCAGCGCGGGTCCTTGCCGCGGCCGTACTTGCTCCAGTCGGTCTTCTCGACCAGTTCGCGGTAGGTCGGCACGTAGCCGTCGGCCATCAGGTAGCAGGGCCGCTGCCAGCCGAACAGCGAGTAGTTGGGGATGCCCCAGGGGGTGCACTCGAAGTCGGCCTTGCCCTCCAGGAAGTCCAGGAAGAGCGGGCTGTGGTTGAGGCGCCAGCGCTTGCGGTTGCCGTCGGCGAAGGCCGTGCGGAAGAGCTCCCTGGTCTGCTCGACGCCGAGGAAGTGCTCCTGGTCTGGCGCCTTCTCGTAGGCGTAGGCGGGCGAGATCATCATCTCGTCCACCTTGAGCTCGTCGTTGAGGTAGTCCAGCACCTCGATGACGGTCTGCGGGGTGTCGGTGTTGAAGAAGGTGCTGTTGGTGGTGACCCGGAAGCCGCGGCGCTTGGCCTCCTTGATCGCAGCCACCGCCTCGTCGAAGGTGCCCTCCTTGGCCACCGATTCGTCGTGCCGCTCGCGCATGCCGTCGATGTGCACCGCGAAGGTGAAGTACGGCGAGGGCGTGAACTTGTCCATCTTCTTGCGCATCAGCAGCGCGTTGGTGCAGAGGAAGACGTACTTGCGGCGCTCGACCAGCTGCCGGACGATCTCGTCGATCTGCGGGTGCATCAGCGGCTCGCCGCCGGCGATCGAGACCATCGGGGCACCCGACTCCAGGACCGCGCCGACCGCCTGGGCCACGGGCATCCGCTGCTTCAGGACACCCGCCGGGTGCTGGATCTTGCCGCAGCCCTCGCAGGCGAGGTTGCAGGCGAAGAGCGGTTCCAGCTCCACGATCAGCGGGAACTTGTCCCGGCGCTTGAACAGCTTCTGCTGCATGAGGTAGGTGCCGACCCGCACGGTCTGGCGCAACGGCATGGCCATGGCTAGCTCGCCTCCTGGGGGAGCGTCGAGGATGTGGGGTGGTTCAGGTCTGCGGAGCCGGGCGCGCGCTCCTGCCGGTACCAGTCGACCAGGGCGGGGACCGTCGCCCGCAGGGTCCGCCAGGCACGCACCCCGGCCGGGAGGGTGCCGAACCGCAGCAGCTCGTGCTCGGGCGTGTCCACCACCACCCGCAGGACGGCCGCCGGCAGCGCGGGCCGCACCTCGCACAGCGCGGCCAGGACGGCGGCGGCCTCCATGTCGACGGCGAGCGCGCCCTGGAGGTGCAGGGCGCGCCGTTCGATGCCGCGCACCACGTGGTCGGCGGTGTGGTGGACGCCGGTGTGCACGGTCAGGCCGCGCTCCTTCAGCGCCCGGGTGAGCCCCGGGCCGGAGTCGACCGGGTACAGGTGGCCCTCGGCGTCGCGCACGCCGTCGGCGGCCACCACGTCGCCGGGCAGGACGCCCGGGCCGACCGCGGCCCCGAAGCCGGCCACCACCACGGCGCCGTAGCCGGTGGGGGCGGAGCCGAGCAGCCGTCGGACGGCCGTCCCGGCGCGCCGCCGGCCGACGCCGGTGCGCACCAGTACCGGGGAGCCGCCGACCGCGCCGCGCCAGTCACCGCCGCGCAGGGCCCAGACCTCGGGGCCCAGGGCGCAGAGCACCAGCAGGGGCGCGGTGGTCACCGGGCCGCCCCGATCGCCGGGGCGCCGTCGGGCCGGCCCGTGCCCGGGGCGCCGTTGAGGTAGCGGCCGAGCGCGGTGACCGGGAAGACCAGCCGGTACAGGTGGTAGTTGATGGAGAAGTCCCACGGGAAGCCGGTGCCGGTGAACTGCGGCTCGTCCCAGGTGCCCTCGGGCAGCTGGGTGCGCACCAGCCAGTCCACGCCGCGCTCCACCGCCGGGTTGGCCCGGCCCTGCGGCCCCTCGCCGGCCGAGAGCAGCGCCATCAGCGCCCACGCGGTCTGCGAGGCGGTGGAGTCGCCGCGCCCGGCCCAGCGCGCCGGGTCGTCGTAGGAGCGCATGTCCTCGCCCCAGCCGCCGTCGGCGTTCTGCCGGTCCTCCAGCCACCGCACCGCCCGGCGGATCGCCGGGTGCTCGTCCGGGACGCCGGCCGCCACCAGGGCGGGCAGCACCGAGCCCGTGCCGTAGATGTAGTTGGTGCCCCAGCGGCCGAACCAGGAGCCGTCCGCCTCCTGGTTGCGCAGCAGCCATTCGACGCCGCGCCTGGTCCGGGGGTCGCGGGAGCGGCCGGTCTCGGCGAGCATCTCCACCACGTGCGCGGTGACGTCGGCGGACGGCGGGTCGACCACCTCGCCGAAGTCGCAGAACGGCAGCCTGTTGGGCAGCGTGCCGGTGTTGTCCACGTCGAAGGCGCCCCAGGCGCCGTTCTTGGACTGCATGCCGAGGTTCCACAGCACGCCCCGGTCCACCGCCGCGTCGACCTTGCCCGGATCGGGGTGGGCGACCCGGCGCAGCGCGAGCACGACCTCGGCGGTGTCGTCGATGTCGGGGTAGGTGTCGTTCTCGAACTCGAAGGCCCAGCCGCCGGGGGCGAGCCCGGGCCGCTTCACGGCCCAGTCGCCGGGTTTGCGGATCTCCTCGCCGAGCATCCAGTCGACGGCGGAGACCAGCGCCGGGTGGTCGGCCGGCACCCCGGCGTCGACCAGGGCGATGGTGGCCAGGCAGGTGTCCCAGACCGGGGACTGGCAGGCCTCCAGCCAGCGCTTGCCGTCCTCGGTGTGCACGGTGAAGCGGTCGAAGGAGGAGAGCCCGGCCTTCACCACCGGGTGCTCCAGCTCGTAGCCCTCCAGGTGCAGGGCGATCAGCGAGTAGACCGCGGGGGGCTGGATGCCGCCCCAGCAGCCGTCGGCCTCCTGCCGTTCGACGATCCAGCGGCAGGCCTGGGAGACGGCCAGTCGGCGCAGCGGGCGGAAGGCCCGGCGGTGGTAGGCGTGCAGCGCCTTGTCGAGGCGTTCGAAGAGGCCGTCCCAGGTGGTGGCGGGGGCGAGCGGCCGGTGGGGGTACGGGTCGTTCGGGTCGGTGTGCAGCTCGGTGAGCGCGAAGGGGGCCGGACGGACCGGGCGGTGGGACGAGACGACGGTCAGCGGGACGATGGTCTGGCGGGCCCAGCAACCGAAGGCGTAGATGTTCAGCGGCAGCCACTTGGGCAGGAAGATGATCTCGGGCGGCATCTCGGGCAGCCGGTCCCAGGGCCACCAGCCGAACAGCGCGAGCCAGATCCGGGTGAACACCCGGGCGGCCGCGATGCCCCCGGCGGAGCGGACGTAGCGCGCGGCGGCCAGCATGTGCGGGGCGTCCGGGTCGTCGCCGGCCAGCTTGAGCGCGACGTACGCCTCGACGGTGGTGGACAGCTCGGGCGGTCCGCCGTGGAAGGTGGACCAGGTGCCGTCCTCGCGCTGCTGGGAGCGGATCCACTCGGCAGTGGCGTGGGTCAGCTCCTCAGTGCGGATTCCAAGGAACTGGCGGAGCAGTAAATCCTCGGCATCCATGGTGACGTTGGTCTCCAGGTCGCCCTTCCACCAGCCCTCGGACGACTGCAGGGAGAGCAGGTGGGTGGTGGCGCGGGCCAGGGCCTCCCGCGCGTCGGCCGGCCGCAGGTCCGCTCCACCGGCCGGCCGGAGCTGGTCGGTGTCCTCGGGCTGCCACCGCCCCGTGCCCAGCAGGGCCGGGGGGCGGTCGCCCACCGCGACCGGCTCGGGATCGTACTCAGGGTCGAGCCGGCCGTCCGCGGTTGCTGTCAACGTAACGTCACCTCTCTCGTACCACCACGAATTCGGCGAGTGCGACGAAGTGCTCGCGCACCTCGTCGGTCATGGGCACCTCGTCCAGGGCGGCGAGGGCAGTCGTGTGCTGGCGGCGGGCCTCCTCCCGGGTCCAGGCGCGGCCGCCGGCCTCCTCGATCAGCGCGGCCCGGTCGGCGAGCTCGGGCTCGCTCTCCTCCCCGCGTCCCTTCGGGTCGGCCAGTTGCTCGGCGAGCCGGCGCGAGGCCACTCCGCCCTCGGCCAGTGCGGCGGCCACCGGCAGGGACTTCTTGCGCTGGCGCAGGTCTCCCCAGTGCGGCTTGCCGGTGACCTCGGTGGCACCCCAGATGCCGAGCAGGTCGTCGACCGCCTGGAAGGCCAGGCCGAGGTGGTGGCCGTAGCGCTGGAGCGCGCCGGAGACCTTGTCGTCGGCGCCGGCCAGGACGGCGCCGATCGCCGAGGCGGCGGCCAGCAGTGCCGCCGTCTTGCCGCCCTCCATCTCCAGGCACTCCGCGACCGTGACGCTGTCGCGCTGTTCGAAGGCGACGTCCATGGCCTGGCCGTCGATCAGCCGGCGGGTCGCCGTGGTGAGCAGTCGGACGGCACGCGCGGCGTCGGTGGCGCTGGCGCCGCCGGTCACCGCGGCGTCGAGCAGCACCTCGGTGCCGAGCGTCGCCAGGGCGTCGCCGACCAGGATCGCCTGGGCCGGCCCGAAGACCGTCCAGGCGGTGGCCCGGTGCCGTCGGGTCTCGTCACCGTCCATCAGATCATCATGGAGGAGGGAGAAGTTGTGCACCAGTTCAACCGCGACCCCGCCGGGCACCCCCACCTCGGCCGCCGCGCCGGTGGCCCGGGCGGACAGCAGCGCCAGCGCCGGGCGCACGGCCTTGCCGCCGTCCCCCGTCACCGGCGTGCCGTCCCGGTCGATCCAGCCGAAGTGGTAGGCGGCGACGGTGTCCATGGGTGCGGCCAAACGGGCGACGGCGGCCCGTAGCGGCGGGGTGCAGAGCGTACGGCTGCGGGCGAGCAGCTCCGGCACCGAGACCGGTTCGGCGTGCGCCGTGCCTCCGACGGCGAAGCCGGTGCGTGACTCCACGTGCGTTCCCTCTCCCTCGTGGTGCCGGACCGCACGGGGCGGCCGGGTGCCGGCAGTGCGGCAGGTGTCGAATCGAGTGCCGGTGCCGATGGTGCCGGTGTCGGTGGTGCCGATATCAGTGGTGCCGGTGTCGGTGGCGCCGGTGCGGCCGGACGGGCCGCTGCCGGTGGTTGCGCCGATGCGCTCGACGGTACGCCCGTCGGCTCTGGCGGGCTCTCCGGCGGCGGGGCCCGCCGTCACCTGGGCCACCTCCCGTCGCCGCGGTCCACCGGCACCCGGGTGCCGGCCGCGGCGAGCGCGGCGTCCGCCGCGGCGTGGCCGCTGCGCACGGCCCCTTCCATGGTCGCGGGCCAGCCGGTGGCCGTCCACGAGCCGGCCAGCAGCAGGCCGACGACGTCGGTACGGGCCGACGGGCGCAGCGCCCCGTTGCCCGGGGCCGGGTCGAAGGTGGCGGTGCGCTCCCGGGTGACGAAGAAGTCCAGCACCTCCGCCTGGGCCGCGGCCGGCAGCAGCCGCCCCAGCTCCGGCAGGTAGCGGCGGCGCAGCTCGGCGACCGGGAGGTCGATCTCGTCCTGCGCGGCGGACTGCGACAGCGCCAGGTACTGGGCGCCCGGGTTGGCCCGGCCCAGCGGGGCGGCGGCCAGGCCGGAGTGCGCCGTGCGGTCGAAGACCCATTGGACCGGGGAGCCGAGCGCGGCGAAGAACGGCCGGCGCAGCACCTTGCGGTCGTAGATCACGTGCACGTTGAGGATCGGCGCGGTGCCGAAGCCGGCCAGCCGGTCCTGCCCGGAGATCGCGTTCGGCGGCAGCAGCGCGGCCGTGCTGTCCTGGGCGCCGGCCAGCACCACGGTGTCGGCGGTGAGCAGTTCCCCGCTCTCCAGCCGGACGTCGTGCTGCGGCGCGGCCGGCTTCAGTTCGGCCACCCGGGACCGCAGCAGCACCCGGACGCCGGCCCGCTCCAGCTCGGCGAGCGCCCGGTCGTGGTGGATCGTGCCGAGCGGGACGGCGGAGACGCCGATGTCCGAGGCACCCGGGTCGGAGAGCAGACCGGTCTTGAACACCATCCCGGCGAGAGCCATCGACACCTGGTCGGCCCGGCCGTTCAGGGTGGCGACGCCGACCAGGTCCCACAGGGCGGCCTGGGTGGCGGCGTTCTGCCCGTTGCGGCGCAGCCACTCGCCGAAGGAGATCGCGTCCAGCTCCGGGTCGGCGAGGTCCAGCCGCTGCAGGGCGAGCGCGCCGCGGACCACCCGGGCGCGGTCGGCCGGGGACAGGTGCGGGTAGCGGGCCAGGCTGGCGGCCAGGTGCAGCGGGACGGGCAGGCCGGCCCGGCGCAGCCGCCCGAGGGTGCGCACCGGGGCGGCCTGCGGCCCGGTGACGGAGAGCACCGGGATGTCGAGGCGCTCCTGGAGGTGGACCAGCCGGGTGGCGCCGAGCCGCTCCAGCAGGCCGCGGTAGGCGGTGCAGCAGCGCAGGTAGACGTGCTGGCCGTTGTCGACGGTCAGCTCGCCGCGCTGGAAGGAGAAGGCCAGGCCGCCGAGCCGCGGCCGCCCCTCGGCGAGGGTGACCCGGTGGCCGGCCTCGGCGAGGCGCAGTGCGGTGGTGATCCCGGCCAGACCGCCGCCGACCACGACGGCGGCCGGGCGCGCGGCATCGGCTCGCCCGGTCATCGGCCCTCCCCCTCGCAGTCGGTGGACCGCCCGCAGGCGGTCGCCGAAGCCGGTACTCGTCCGGTCGGCACGGATCTACCCGCACGTGATTCCACGCTGACACAGCGTGACAGAACTGGTGTGAGAATCAAGAACGCCCCCCGGCGAGCCCGGAAAGCGCCACGTACGCCTTCTCCCAGCCCGGCAGGGAGACCCGGCCGCGCAGCACCGACTCCGGGTCGGTGGCGATCCGGCCGAGCAGCCGGTGGTAGATCCCGGCCATCGCGGCGGTGCAGGCACGGCTGCGGCGGTCGAGCATCGGCAGCAGCCGCAGGCCCTCCTCGAAGGCCGCCTGGGCGCGGGCGGCCTCGAAGGCCACCAGGCCGGTGAAGTCCGCGCCGACCGGCGGCTCCGGCAGGGCGAAGCCCTGCTCGCAGCCGAACCGGACCAGGTCCTCGGCGGGCAGGTAGGTGCGGCCGTTCAGGGCGTCCTCGCGCAGGTCGCGCAGGATGTTGGTGAGCTGCAGCGCCAGGCCCAGGGTGTCCGCGTAGCGCGCCCCGAGCTCCGGGTCGTCGCAGCCGTAGACGCCCAGCGAGAGCCGCCCGATCGCGCCCGCCACGCAGCGGCAGTAGACCTTCAGCTCCTCGTAGGTCTGGTACTCGGCGCCCTTGAGGTCCATCTCGACGCCGTCGATCAGCTCGTCGAAGCCGCCGAGCGGGATCGGGAAGCGCCGGGCCGCGTCGGCCAGGGCGACCTTGATCGGGTCGGTGTCGTCCTCGGCGACGACCCCGGAGCGGACCTCGTCCACCAGTTCCCGGGTGCGCAGCAGTGCCTCGGCCTTGCGGTCGTCCGGGAGGTCGCCGTCTCCGATGTCGTCCACCCGGCGGGCCAGGGCGTACAGGGCCGACATGGCCAGCCGCTTGGGTTCGGGCAGCAGCCGGATGCCGTAGCTGAAGTTGCGCGCCTGCAGTCCGGTGACTGCCTCGCAGTACCGGTACGCCGCCATGACCTGGGCCGACGCCAGTGGTGATACCGCCACTCGGGCGTTCACCTTCCCTTCGCGAAGATGGCCGCCGCCTTCGCTGCGAGGCGGCGCTTGTCAGGCTTCGCCTGCTGGGCGAGCACGTCGTACCCGGCGTCCTCGACGGCCGCCAGGGCCGCGTAGCCGCCTGCGGTGAATCCCGCCAGGAGCAGTCGAAGCCTCCCCCGAACCGTACCTACCAATGGTGCGCCGCGGTCGAGCAGGGTGCGGGCCCGCTCGACCTCGAAGGCGATCAGCTCGCGCACCGCGCCGTCGGCGGAGGGGGCGGCGAGGTCCGCCTCGGTGACGCCGAAGCGGGCCAGGTCCTCGGCGGGCAGGTAGATCCGGCCGTGGGCGAGGTCCTCGGCCACGTCCTGGATGTGCTCGGCGACCTGGAGGCCGCTGCACACGGCGTCCGAGAGCTCGATCCGCTCGGGGGTGGAAACGCCGGCGATGGCCAGCACGAGGCGGCCGACCGGGTCGGCGGAGAGGGTGCAGTAGCCGAGCAGGTCGTCGAAGGTGGCGTAGCGGGCGGTGGTCTGGTCCACCCGGTTGGCCTCGATCAGACGGCGGAACGGCTCGGGGGTCAGGCCGTGCCGGTCGACCAGCGGGACGAGCGCGTCCAGCAGCGGGTGGCGGGGCTGGTCGGTGCCGGTTCCGGAGCCGCCGGCGGTGCGCAGCGCGGTCTCGAAGACCCGGTCGAGGTCGTGCTCCAGTCCGTCGAGCAGGGCGAGCCGGAAGGCGGTCTCCTGCGGGGTCGGCGGGCCGGGCTGGGCCGAAGGGGTGGCGGGGGGCGGCTGCTCGACCCCGAGCAGGCGGGCGGTGGCGGCCGGGTCGGCCAGGTCGCCGTCGCCGGCGTCGTCGACCAGGCGGGCGAAGCCGTACACCGCCATCAGGTCGTCGCGCCAGGCCGCGGGCAGGAAGAAGGGGGCTACGGGGAAGTTCTCCGCGCCCGCCTTGTCCAGGGTCTGTCCTGCGGAACCGTTCACCGGCGTATCTCTGGGCTGGGCCGAAGCCGACACTGCTGTCACTCCCCCGTTCTACACCGCGTGGCACGACCGGCCCGACTCGGACACGCGTCCGAGCGCGGGGGCCACGCACGGCACACCGCCCCCCGGGACCACCAGGCTGGCACGCCGGGGCCCGGCGGAAAAGAGCGCCCCGCCCCGGGCACCGCGCGCTCACCCCCGCGGCGGTGGGCCGGCCGGGGCCGCGCGGCGTACGGACCGGGCCGCGGGCACGGTGAAGGGCCGGCTCCGGAAGTTCCGGAACCGGCCCCTGGGGTGTGACGGAGACTACGGTCGGTCGCCGCGCTCGTAGCGGCTGACGACCTCCTCGGTGGGTCCGTCCATGACCAGCTCGCCGGCCTCGATCCATATGGTCCGCTCGCAGACCTCGCGGATCGAGTTGTTGTCGTGGCTGACCAGGAAGACCGTACCGGCGGACTTGCGCAGCTCGTCGATCCGGCGCTTGCTGCGCTGCTGGAAGGCCTGGTCGCCGGTGGCGAGGGCCTCGTCGATCAGCAGCACGTCGTGGGTCTTCGCGGCCGCGATCGAGAAGCGCAGCCGGGCGCCCATGCCGGAGGAGTAGGTGCGCATCGGCAGGGAGATGAAGTCGCCCTTGTCGTTGATGCCGGAGAAGTCGACGATGTCCTGGTAGCGCGCCTTCACCTGGGCCGGGGTCATGCCCATCGCCAGGCAGCCGAGGATGACGTTGCGCTCACCGGTGAGCTCGTTCATCAGCGCGGCGTTGACGCCCAGCAGCGAGGGCTGGCCGTTGGTGTAGATGCCGCCCTTCTCGGTCGGCAGCAGGCCCGCGATGGCCGCCAGCATGGTCGACTTGCCGGAGCCGTTGGAGCCGATCAGGCCGATCGCCTCACCCTTGTACGCGGTGAAGCTGACGCCCTTGACCGCGTGCACCTCGCGCACGCCGGAGGCGCGCTTGCGGCTGATGATGCGGCTCAGCGCCGAGGTGGCGCTGCCCTTGCCGGAGCCGGCGCCGTGCACCTTGTAGACGATGTGCACGTCGTCGACGACGACGGTGGGCTCGCGGGCCACGTCCGTGTCCAGGACGGTGTCGCTCTTGCTCAGGTCGATGTCAGCCACGGCCGTACTCCTCCTCGGCCTTCCAGAAGAAGACGTATCCGACGACGAACATGCCCACGCCCCAGGCGAGGCCGTACGCCCACTGGTGCGGCGGGAGGGCCTGGTGCACCGGCTGGTGCGGGTTGTAGATGACCGGCGCGAAGGCGTGCCGCAGCAGGTCCATGTAGATCGACGCCGGGTTGAGCGACATCAGCGTCTGGATGTAGTGCGGCCAGTGGGTGATCTTGTCCTGGATGCTGAACATCACACCGGACAGGAACATCCAGGCGCGCATCACGAACGGGATCAGCTGGGAGATGTCGCTGGTCCGGGAGCCGATCCGGGCCATCACCAGCGAGATGCCGGTGTTGAAGAGCGTCTGCAGGAGCAGCGCCGGGATGATCAGCAGCCAGGTCCGGCCCGGGGTGATGCCGGCGGCGAGCACGGTGACGACCAGCACGACCATGGAGATCAGCAGCTGCTGGAGCTGGATCACGGTGAAGGCGATCGGGAGGCTGGCCCGGGGGAAGTGCAGCGCCCGGATCAGCCCGAGGTTGTCGGAGATCGCCCGGGTGCCGGCCTGCACCGCGTTCTGGGTGAACTGGAAGACGAAGACGCCGATGCAGAGCCAGGCGATGTAGGTGTTGTCCGGGAAGCCCTGCTTGCTCGCCAGGATCACGCCGAAGACCAGGTAGAACACCGCGCAGTTGAGCAGCGGGGTCACCACCTGCCACAGCTGGCCGAGCTTGGCGTTGGTGTACTGGGCCACCAGGCGGGCGGTGGCGAAGGCCCAGATGAAGTGGCGCCGGGCCCAGAGCTGCTTGGAGTAGGCGAACAGGCCGGGACGGGCACCGCTGACCGCCAGACCGTACTTGTCCGCAAGCTGCTTGGGGGTCAGGCCCGCGTCCACCCCTCTGGGGGCCGAGAGGCTGACGGGTTCACTCACTGTCGACACATTCGTCCTTCACGCGGGATCGGTCGGGGCGGCCGGTCGGCGAGGTCCGCCGGTGCACCGATGGGGATCCACTGGGATCTCGGGGGAGCCGGCCGGTGTGTGGGCACCGGCCGCAGCGATCGGGCATTCGATGCGGGTGCCATCGGATGCGATCAGATGATCGGTGGTCGGCCCAGCCTGGTCAGTCGCCAGACGGTACGCCACCGCATGGGCCGCCGCGGACCGCAGGGTTCGCGCCAGCCCGCCCGGAACCCGCCCCACCAGGCCTTCAGCGCCTCCGGGGAGGGGCGGCGGGCCAGGGTCAGCAGGAACCAGGTTCCCGGATAGAGAGGCACCAACAGGGCCGGAAGGTTCCGCCTCGCGAGCCAGACCCGGTTGCGGGCCACGTTGTGGAAGTAGGTCGCGTGGCGGGCCGGCGAGGTCGTGGGGTGGTGCAGCACCACGTCCGCCCGGTAGTCGATGGCCCAGCCGGCGTCCAGCGCGCGCCACGCGAGGTCGGTCTCCTCGTGGGCGTAGAAGAACTCGGCGGGCAGCTGCCCGGCCTGCTCGAACACCTTGCAGCGCACCGCGCTCGCGCCGCCGAGGAAGGTCGTCACCCGGGACGAGCGCAGCGGGTCGCTGGCGCGCAGCCGGGGGACATGGCGGCGCTGGGTGACCCCGGTGTCCGGATCCGCGATCCGGAAGGCGACGATGCCCAGCTCCGGGTCGGCGGTGAAGGCCTCGCGCAGCAGGCGGGCCGAGTCGGTGCGCGGCAGGTTCCCGTCGTCGTCCAGGAAGAGGACCGCGTCGATGTCCGCCCCGTCCCGGCCGAACAGCTCGATGCCGACGTTGCGCCCGCCCGGGATGCCCAGGTTCTCCGGCAGCTCGACGCTGCGCACGCCCTCCGGCAGCGGGGGCAGCTTCGCGCCCTGGCCGACCACGGCCAGTTCGACCGCCGGGCCCTCCTGGGCGCGGACGGCCTCGATCAGGGCGTTCAGCTCGGCCGGCCGGTTGCCCATGGTGATGATCACGGCGCCGAGGCGGAAGTTCTCCGCGGTGGTCCCGTTCATCGCAGCCTGCTGGAGAGGACGATGCTCAGCAGGTGCAGCACGGTCTGGAGCATCGCGATCGCCGCCAGGACGACCACCGCGAGCCGGGTGAAGAGGAGTCCGCCGTGCACGGCGTCCGCGACGCCGGCGGCCAGGACGAACAGCGAGGCCTCGACCGCGCCGACCAGGCGGTGGAACTTCAGGAAGGAGGCCGCCCGGCGGGCCCTGGCGACGGAGGACGACCGCGGCACCGAGGCGCTGTCCTCGACGGCCGTCATGCCGCTGCGCGCCCGGGCCACGTCCACCAGGTCGGTCTCGGACTTGATCAGGATCGCGCCGAGCGCGGCCAGGGTGCCGAGGAAGGCCCACTCCCAGTGCGACCCGGCGCCCTCGCGGTGCAGCAGGTCGGTGGCGCGCAGGCCGAGGCCGGTCAGCAGGGCCGCCTCGGACATGTAGTGGCCGACCCGGTCCAGGTAGACCCCGGTGAGCGAGGTCTGCCGGCGCCAGCGGGCCACCTCGCCGTCCACGCAGTCCAGCAACAGGTAGACCTGGATCAGCAGGGCGCCCAGGACGGCGCCCGCGATGCCCGGCACGACCAGCGCGGCACCGGCCAGGATGCCGGTGAACATCATCAGGTACGTCAGGCCGTTGGGCGTGATCGCCGTCATGGTGGAGAGCACGCGGGTGATCCGCAGCGAGATCTTCCGCATGTACAGGCGTCCGGCCCAGTGCTCGGCGCTGCGGCGCTGGAGCATGCCCTCCGGGTGGATCACCGCGCGCAGTTCCTCGATCGAGGGCCTGCGGCTCAGGTCCACCGGGGGCCGTTGGGCTCCCGCGGTGGAGGGGTCAGCTGTTGACGGCTTGGACATAGTCGGCGTACGCGTCCCTGATTGCGGAAGGGGAGAGGTCGAGGTGTTCGAGGATGGTGAAGCGCCCCGGTCGGGTGTTCGGAGCGTAGTGCACCGCTTCGGTGAACTCCGCCTCGGTGAAGCCGATCTGAGCGGCGGTCACCGGCAGTCCGTGGCTCGCCAGGCGCTCCACGATCAGACCGGTCAGCTCGCGCTCGCCCCGCAGGAAGCTGGCGAAGGCGGCACCGAGGCCGACCTGCTCGCCGTGCTGGGCGGACCGCTTGGGATACAGCACGTCCAGGGCATGCGAGATCTCGTGGCAGGCACCCGACGAGGGCCGGGTGCTGCCCGCGATGTTCATCGCGATGCCGGACAGTACCAGGGCCTCGGCGAGCGCCGTCAGGAGGTCCTGGTCCTGGGTACCGCCCGGGTGCCGCAGCAGATTCTCGCCCGCCGAGCGGGCCATCGCCACGGCCAGTCCGTCCACCGGCTCACCGGTCACCGCGTGCGACAGCTCCCAGTCCGCGCACGCGGAGATGTTGGAGACGACGTCGCCCACGCCGGCCGCCACGAAGCGCGGCGGGGCCTGCCGGATCACGTCCAGGTCGACCACGATGCCGATCGGGCTGGGCACCCCGTAGGAGCCGCGCCCGGCGTCGTTGTCCAGGGTGGAGACCGGCGAGCAGATGCCGTCGTGGGCCAGGTTGGTGGCGACCGCGACCAGCGGCAGGCCGACCCGGGCCGCGGCGTACTTGGCGGCGTCGATGATCTTGCCGCCGCCAAGGCCCACGATCGCGTCGTAGTGCCCGCCGCGCATCGCCTCGGCCAGCCGCACCGCGCTGTCCAGGCTGCCGTCGTCCACGTTGTACCAGTCGGCTCCGGGCAGGGCCGGCTCCAGGCGACGGCGCATGGCCGAGCCGGAGCCGTTGCTGATCGCGACCGCGATCCGGCCCGAGGCCGACAGCCGCTGGTCCGCGAGGATGCCGCCGAGCGCGTCCAGCGCGCCCGGGCGGATCTCGACGAACAGCGGCGACGGAACCAGTCGGGTCAGTACCGGCACGCGATCTCCCGCGCCTTCGCCAGGTCGTCGTGGTTGTCGACCTCGACCCAGGAGACCTCGCCGATCGGCTGCACGTCGATCCGCAGGCCGCGGTTCACCATCTCCTGGTAGCCGTCCTCGTAGTACAGCTGCGGGTCGCGCTCGTAAGTGGCGCGCAGCGCGTCGGTCAGGTCGGCGGCGGCGGACGGGTTGATCACCGTGACGCCGATGTACTCGCCGGTCGCCTCGGCCGGCTCCATCAGCTTGGTGATGCGGCGCATGCCCGTGGCCGGGTCGACGATCACCTTCATCTCCTCGTCGGCGAGCTTCTTCACCGTGTCGAGGGCGAGCAGGATGCCGGGGGCGGTGCCGGACTCGGTCAGCCGCCGGTTGCCCTCCAGCATGGTCCGCTGGACGGAGACCGGGTGGACGGTGTCGCCGTTGGCGAGCAGCAGGCCCTCGGCGAACAGCTCGCGGGCGCACCACAGCGAGTAGGCGTTGTTCCACTCCTCGGCCTTGTCGTTCTCGACCAGGTGGAGCTTGACGCCGTACTTGTTCTCCAGGGCGTCCTTGCGGTCGTACACCGCCTCCTTGCGGTAGCCGACGACGATCGCGGCCTCGCGCAGTCCGACCTCGGCGAAGTTGCCGAGCGTGAGGTCCAGGACGGTCCGTTCCCCGTCGACCGGCACCAGAGCCTTGGGCAGGGTGTCGGTGTACGGGCGCAGCCGGCGGCCGGCGCCGGCTGCCAGAACGAGGCCGATCATGCGGGTCTCCTGATCCGTCGTGCTGTGCGCGGATCTGTGCCGGAGGTCGGCGGCGCCACCGGTTCGCCCGGACCGGCGTTCGACCGGGGCGGGCGGCGGCGCGCCGGTGCCGGCACAGATCCGGGCACCGTGTCGTATGTGATGGTAGGCGACCGGGGCGACCGGCCAGAACGCGCCCGTGGGCCCGGGGCGGCCGACGGGGCGGCGGGACCGGGGCTGCGGGCGGGGTGGCGGGCGGGCAGGACGGCGGCCGGAACGGCAGGCGGAACGGCGGCCGCGGCGGCGGTGGAGCGGCCCGAGGTGACGGTGGAACGGCCCGGGGTCCGCACCGGCTCCGCCGGGCCGGTCGAACGGGCTCCGAACGCGCGGCGAACGGTTCTGCGATTTCCGTGCCCCTTTCGGGGGCTTCCCGGATCCTTCTCTGGCCGGTTTCCGATTCCTCCGGGTCATGATCCGTCCGGTTGTGCGTGGGACCCCTGGCGAGTGCCACCCATACGGCAGACTGGAGCCCGACGCCGGCGCCGGTGCCCCTGCTGTGTCCGCCGCACTCCACCCGGTGCGTCGGAGACACCCGATGCTCCCGTTGCTCCCGCTCCCGAAAGAGGCCCCATGCCCCAGAGTCTGCCGACCGACCCGACGCACTTCGCCGCCGAGATCGACACCGGTCTCGACGTGGAGACCGATGTCACGGTCGACCCCCGGGCCACCGGATCCGCCCCGGCCGGAGCCGAGATCCTGCTGGAACTGGTCGACGACGAGGGCGTCACGATCGGCACGGGCGAGAAGCTCTGGGCCCACCAGCAGCCGGGCCGCCTGCACCGGGCGTTCTCCGTCTTCCTGTTCGACCGCCAGGGCCGGCTGCTGCTCCAGCGCCGGGCGCTCGGCAAGTACCACTCCCCCGGCGTCTGGTCGAACACCTGCTGCGGCCACCCGTACCCGGACGAGCCGCCGTTCGTCGCCGCCGCCCGGCGCACCGCCGAGGAGCTGGGCGTCGCCCCGGCGCTGCTGTGCGAGGCGGGCACCGTCCGCTACGACCTGCCGGACGAGGCCTCCGGGCTGATCGAGCGGGAGTGGAACCACCTGTTCGTGGGACTTGTCACCGCGCCGGTCGAGCCGACCCCGGAGGAGGTGGACGACTTCGCCTTCGTGACCGCGCAGGAGCTGCGGGAGCTGCGGGCGGAGCGGCCGTTCTCGGTCTGGTTCGAGACGGTCTTCGAGGCCGCGCTGCCGGGCATCCGGGAGATCGCCGGGCGGGACTGGTAGTCCTGGTCCGACCGCCCCGGCCGCTCCGACCGTCGACCCGACCGTCGGCCCGGTCGTCGGCCCGGCCGGTCAGTGGCCGGGCTCCGGGGGGACGGGCAGCGAGGCCCAGATGACCTTGCCGCCCTCCCCGGTGTGTTCGACGTCGCACACCCCGCCGGCCTGCAGGGTGACGCTCTTCACCAGCAGCAGGCCGCGCCCGCCGGTGCTCGCGGTGTCGTTCTCCAGCGCCTTCGGCCGGTACGGATCGCCGTCCTCGACCGACACCCGCACCGAGGCCCGGCGCACCGACAGCTCGGTGACCACCTCGGGGGACAGCTCGGCGGCGTGCGTCACCGCGTTGCTCACCAGCTCCGAAACGATCAGCAGCAGGTCGTCCACCAGCTCCTGGTAGCGCACCCCGGCCATGCCCTGGGCCAGCAGACGGTCCCGCACCGCGTGCCGGGTGAGCGGCACCGAGGCCTCGGTGGCGGGCACCGGGAAGCGCCACACGCCCTCGGCGGGACCTCCGGAGACCGTGGCCCCGCCCCGGCCCTCCACCCGCCTGTCGCGTCTCGGTTCGGCCTTCGCCGCTCCGCTGATCTGCTCCACGTCCAGCCGCCCTTCGTCCGCGACCCGGGAATCAGGCGATCCGCTTCATGGCGCCCTCGGTCCACAGACGCTACGAGAGCCGTCGCGGCGGCCGTGGCACCGTCGACAAGTTGCCCGTGTCGGACCGATTCCGGCCGCAACCGACCGCGGCCGGTGCGGGAGTCGACCGGTTCCTTCGCGGACGCCACCGGTTCGGGCCGGATTCGAGCGCGTTCCCAGGCCGTACCAACCTGTGCGGGCCGCACTCCGGGCCGTGTGCGGGCGGTACGGGCCGCGTTCCGGGCACGCTCCGGGCTCGCCGCGGACCCGCTGCGGGCGCGGTACGGCCCGGGCGCCGCGGCCCGCGGGGGCCGGACGGGCCTCGGACCAGGATGTCCGGTGGCCCCGCCCCGAGGAAGCGCAGGTGAGAAGCACTCCAGAACCCTGGTAATGTTCTCTCTGTCGCCGAGGGGGCGAGGAAAAAACCCCCGAAGCACACACCCGGTCCGGGTGGCGGAATGGCAGACGCGCTAGCTTGAGGTGCTAGTGCCCTTTATCGGGCGTGGGGGTTCAAGTCCCCCCTCGGACACAGCCGAATTCCCCGTGGGAGCCGAAAGGCACCCACGGGGAATTTCGTTTTTCGGGCCGCCCCTTTCCCGGGCCGGCCCCGGTCGCCATCCCCGGCCACCACTCCTTCCGGGCACTGTGGCCTCGGTCTCCTCGCCGGTCCGCACCGGCCCGGACGCCGGACACGAGATGGCAACAATCGGACGGTTTGAGCTTCCTCTGAGGTATTCGCCCGTTTTCGGAACATAGGCTGCTCTCCGTTTGTCCGAAATAGCGACTCAAAATCGCAAAAACACCGACACCACCCGATGAACCACGAGCGAGAGGACCGATACGTTGAGTGAGCCCGAATCGTCGACGGCATCACACCAGAACTACCGCCGATCGCTCGGCACGATCAGCCTGACCGCGGTCGGGCTGGGGTCGATCATCGGCTCCGGGTGGCTGTTCGGTGCCGAGCGGGCCGCCAAGCTCGCCGGACCCGCCTCGATCCTCGCCTGGGTGATCGGTGCCGCGGTGGCGCTGACCATCGCGCTCACCTACAGCGAGCTGGGCTCGATGTTCCCCAAGGCCGGCGGCATGGTCCGGTACGGCCAGTACTCGCACGGGTCGCTGGCCGGCTACCTGGCCGCCTGGGCCAACTGGATCGCCATCGTCTCGGTCATCCCGGGTGAGGCCACCGCCTCCGTGCAGTACATGAGCTCCTGGCACTTCGGCTGGGCACAGGGGTTGTTCGACGGCAAGGAGCTGACCCTCAGCGGAGTGGCGCTGGCCAGCGTGCTGCTGCTCGTCTACTTCGCCCTCAACTGGTTCGCGATCACGCTGTTCGCCAAGACCAACACCGCGATCACCGTCTTCAAGGTCGTCGTCCCGACGGTGACCGCCGGTGCGCTGCTCTTCGCGCACTTCGACACCGCCCACTTCACCGACCACGGCGGCTTCGCGCCGAACGGCTGGAGCTCGGTGTTCACCGCCGTCGCGGTCTCCGGCATCGTCTGGGCCTTCAACGGCTTCCAGTCCCCGCTCAACCTGGCCGGCGAGGCCCGCAACCCCGGCAAGTCGCTGCCGAAGGCCGTCATCGGCTCGATCCTGATCGCCCTGGTGATCTACGTCGCGCTGCAGATCGCCTTCCTCGGCGCCATCCCCGGCGGCGACCTGGCGAACGGCTGGAGCAACCTCTCCTACACCTCGCCGCTGGCCGACCTGGCCATCGCCTGGGGCCTGAACTGGCTGGCGATCACGCTGTACGCGGACGCCTTCATCTCGCCCTCCGGCACCGGCATGATCTACGCCGCCACCACCTCGCGCATGATCCACGGCGTGCAGGAGAACGGCCACCTGCCCAAGATCTTCGGCAAGGTCGACGCCAAGACCGGCATCCCGCGCCCGGCGCTGGTGCTCAACCTGGTGGTCGCCTTCCTGTTCCTCGCGGTCTTCCGCGGCTGGGGCTCGCTGGCCGAGATCGTCTCGGTGGCCACCGTGATCTCGTACATCACCGGCCCGGTCGCCGTGATGGCGCTGCGCCGCCTGGCCCCGGACCTGCCCCGGCCGGTCCGGCTGCGCGCCATGCCGGTGATCGCCCCGGTCGCGATGGTGTTCGGCTCGCTGGTGCTCTACTGGGCCCGCTGGCCGCTCACCGGCAAGGTCATCCTGCTGATGGCCGCCGGTCTGCCGATCTGGGCCTGGTACGAGCTGCGCAAGCCGTTCGCCGAGCTGAAGCCGCACCTGAAGGCGGGCGCCTGGATGGTCGCGTACCTGTTCGTGATGGCCGGCGTCTCCTGGGCGGGCAGCGCCGACTTCGGCGGGCACGACTACCTGCCGCAGGGCTGGGACCTGCTGATCGTCGCCGCGATCGGGCTGGCGTTCTACCGCTGGGGCGTCGCCAGCGCCTGGGCCAACCCCTCGCTGGCCGCGGTCCGCGAGGAGATGGCCGAGGAGGCCCGGAGCGCCGCGCCGGACGACGCCACGGAGCCCTCGCGGGTCTGAGGCGCCTGAGCGCGTGAACTCACGGTGAAGGGCCGGTCGGAATCCTCCGACCGGCCCTTCGGCGTGCGCGGGGACCGTGCGCGGGGACTGTGTGCGGGGACCGTTCGCGGGGACTGTGTGCGGGGACCGTTCGCGGTGCGCTCCGTTCCCGGTGCGCTCCGTTCCCCGTGTATGTCCATCCTGCCGTGGCGGGCACCCCCGGGTCACCGTCTTCGGGGATGATCTTCGTCGCGGTTTCCGCGCCTAGCGTGGTCGCGGGCGGTCCTCGACGGGAGGGCCCGGGCAGGGAGCGTCGTCGACGTGACGGAAGCGCAGCAGTACGGTCAGGATCCGGCCCTCGTGCGGGAGCTGACCGGGATGATGGCCGAGGACAGCGCGGCCGCCCGGCTGGCGAACAGTCCCGACCTGGCCGATCAGGCGGCCTGGCGCCGGCTCACCGCCCGGCACGGCGACCGGCTCGCGGAGATCATGGCGGCGCACGGCTGGCCGACCGAACGCACCGTCGGCCCCGAGGCCGCCCGGGCGGCCTGGCTGGTGGCGCAGCACGCGGACCGGCAGCTCGACGTCCAGCGGCGGGCGGTGGCCCTGATGGGCGGGGCCGTCGCCAGGGGCGAGGCCAGCGCCCGCGACCTGGCCTTCCTCCAGGACCGGCTGGCGGTCAACGAGGGCCGGGAGCAGCGCTACGGGACGCAGATCGGCGCGGTGACGGACGGCCGCCCGGTGCCGTGGCCCTGCGAGGAGCCCGAGCGGCTGGACGAGCGGCGGGCCGAGGTGGGCATCGAGCCGTTCGACGAGTACACCGCGCGGTTCGCCCCGAAGTAACCGTCACGTCCGCCGGTCGGGATTGACTCTTGCGCGCGGCCGTCCGCGCCGCATTGACTGACCTCCGACCAGCGCTGCTGGTCGAGGGTCGGCTGAGTGGACGAGAGGACGATCGGTGCGGCAGTACGCGCAGTACCCGGAGCACGGCGACCAGTACATCGACGGCGAGTGGCGGCCCTCCGGTGACACCGGATCGATCACCGTGCTGAACCCGGCGACCGAGCAGGTGCTGGCCACGGTGCCGGCCGGCGGTCCGGCCGACATCGACGCGGCGGTGACGGCGGCCCGCCGGGCGGCCCGGAGCTGGGGCTCCACCACCCGCGAGGAGCGGCTGGCCCTGCTGACCCGGCTGCGGGACGGGATCGCCGCCGCGCAGAACGAGATCACCGAGACCGTCGTCGCCGAGCTGGGCTCGCCGGTCGGCTTCGCCGGGGCCGTGCACGCCGGGCTGCCGCTCTCCGTGGCGACCTCCTACCTGACCCTCCTCGCCGAGCACCCCTTCGAGGAGCGGATCGGCAACTCGGTGGTGCACGCCGAGCCGGCCGGGGTGGTCGCGGCGATCACGCCCTGGAACTACCCGCTGCACCAGATCGTGGCCAAGGCCGTCCCGGCGCTGGCGGCCGGCTGCCCCGTGGTCCTCAAACCGGCCGAGGACACCCCGCTGGTGGCCCGGCTGTTCGCCCGGCTGGTGCACGAGGCCGGCTTCCCGGCCGGCACCTTCCACCTGGTGACCGGCACCGGCGCGGTGGCGGGCGCGGCGCTCGTCGGGCACCGGGAAGTGGACCTGGTCTCCTTCACCGGCTCCACAGCCGTCGGCCGGCAGATCGCCGAGACGGCCGGCCGGGGGCTGAAGCGGGTCTCCCTGGAACTGGGCGGCAAGTCCGCCAACGTGGTGCTGCCGGGTGCCGACCTGGCCCGCGCGGTCAAGGCCAACGTCGCCAACGTCTTCGCCAACTCGGGCCAGACCTGCAGCGCGCTGACCCGGCTGCTGGTGCACGAGGACCAGTACGACGAGGCGGTCGCCCGGGCCGAGGAGCTCGCCGCCCAGTACCGGCCGGGCGACCCGACCGACCCGCGGACCCGGATCGGCCCGCTGGTCAACGCCAAGCAGCTGGACCGGGTGCGCGGCTACATCGACGGCGCGCTGGCCGAGGGCGCCCGGCTCGTCGTCGGCGGCTCGGAGCCCGTCGCCGAACTGCCCACCGGCTACTACGTCCGCCCGACCGTGCTCGCCGACGTGACCCCGGAGATGACGGTGGCCCAGGAGGAGGTCTTCGGCCCGGTCCTGGCGATACTCCGCTACCGCGACGAGGACCACGCCGCCGAACTCGCCAACGGCACCCCGTACGGCCTGGGCGGCGGCGTCTGGGCCCGCGACACCGACACCGCCGCCGCCTTCGCCCGCCGCCTCGACACCGGCCAGGTGGACCTCAACGGCGGCCGCTTCAACCCGCTCGCGCCCTTCGGCGGCTACAAGAACTCGGGCCTCGGCCGGGAGCTGGGCCGCCACGGGCTGGAGGAGTTCCTCCAGTACAAGTCCCTGCAGTACTGACGGCATCCCTGGCCATGGCGGTGCGCGGGCCGTTCGGTCCGCCACCTCCGGGCCGGCTCGCACCGACCGGCTCATCCGGGCCGGGAAGTGACGCACATCTCGGCGGATCGGCAATCCACTGGGCAGTGCGGAACCAAGATCGCGCGGAAACTGGGGCCACAGAGACCCGTACACCGAGGGAAGGCCCCGTCATGCGAGCGATCCGTCCCCTTGTCACCGGTCCGGCCGGCCCTCAGACTCCGCGCCGGATGGCGTCGTCCACCCAGGAGGTCATGGCAGAGCTGCAACGGAGCGACGCCAAGGCCACCGGCATCGGAGCCGCGGCCGTCGGCGGCATCACCATGGCGACCGCGCTGAGCAGCGCGCTGCCGCCGTTCTCCCCGCTGGCCAAGGCTACGCTCCTGGGCGTCCTCACCCTCCTGATCGGCTCGCTCGCCCTGTCCTTGGCAGCCGCCAGGCCCCAGCTCCGCCACGACGGCCACCGCGCTCTCTCCTACTTGGAATTCGCCGGTTTGACGCCGGAACAGTTGGTCGAATCGTTCTCGGAGCGGAATTCCGGTGATCTCGCAACGGCGCACGCACAACGCCTGGTGGAGCTTTCCCGGCTCGTCCTGCGGAAGTACCGCCTTCTCCGGCGTGCGGTCGATCTGCTGTCCTGTGGGCTGGTGTTGGGCACACTGGCCGCCGGTCTGATGCTTGCGGCACACTGAGCGGATCATGGTGTCGGCCGGCAACTCGGTGATCCGCCGACCGTGAACCCGGCCACCGGAGGCGCCACATGCAGGAGTCACACCGAGAGTTCCTGAGTGACGAGAATTGGATCCTCCTCCAGCGGCTGGCGCCGGTGCGCTACCGCGCGTCCCGCGCCACCCTGCTGCGGCAGGACGAACCCGCCACCTGTGTCGTGCTCCTGGAGACCGGCAGCGTGATGGTGACCGCCGACGGCCCTCGTGGCAGCGAGCAGCTGCTCGCGGTCCGCGGCAACGGCGAACTCCTCGGTGAGATGTCGGTGTTGGCGGAGGGAGTGCGCAGCGCGACCGTACGGACCCTTGAGCCCTGCCAGGTCCGCGTGATCCCGGCTGTGGACTTCACGGACTTCATCGAATCGCAGGGCCTGTTGCGACCGTTGCTCAGGCATTCCTACAGTCGGCTCCGCGAAGCCGACCGGACCAAGCTGGAACTCGCGACCGGATCCGTCGCGCTCCGGCTGTCCGGTCTTCTCATGCGGCTCTCCGGCCCGGCAACGCCCAACGGCCCGTCCCGGATCCGGCTGCCGCAGGAGGACCTCGCCAGGCTCATCGGTGCCTCACGCAACGCCGTCGGCAAGGTCCTGAAGGAGTGGAGCCGACACGGCTGGCTGACCACGGCTCCGAGCGGTGGTGTGACGGTAACCGACGTACGGGCGCTGTGTGCGCACGCCGCCGAGCAGTAGCACGCCGACGTCTCCTTGGAGTGGCGCAGGTCACTTCCGCTCTGCCCTCCGTTGGGCAGCACCGACCGCCCGGTCGGAGGCATGATCGCTGCCTGGCACACGGACCTCGGATTCGCCCCCGCACCAGGAGGACAAACAGGCATGCTCCCCGCCCCCGTTGACATGGACGACCTCCCACCCGACCTGGCCATCCTCGTGGTCGACATCGTCGGCTACAGCAAGGTGCCGGAGACCGCAATGCCCGGCATGCGGGCTGCGCTGGACAACGCCGTCGCCGAGACCTTCACCCACATCGGCCTGGCCGCGCTCTGGGCCGACGAGCGCCGGGGCAGCGACACAGGTGACGGCTGGATCAGGATCGTGCCCGCCGCGAAGGTCGTACGGCTGGTCGACCCGGGCATCGCGCTCCTGGAGGACGCTCTGCGCCGCCATGACCGGGCGCGACGCGCTCACGATCCGGTCCTGCGGACCCGGCTGAGCATCCACCTCGGCCCGCTCTCCCCCGATCACCGGGGCGACGCCATCAATGACGCCTGCCGCCTGGTGGACAGTGAGGAGGTCCGCGTCGCGGCCGACGTGGCCGCAGAGCACGAATCGTTCGTCGCGGCGATCCTCTCGGACGAGGTCTACCGACGAGCCGTCGCGGCCGCTCGCACGTACACGCTGGCCGAGCGGGACTTCCTGGAGGTCTCGGCAGTCGTGCCGAAGAAGCAGTTCCGCCGCACCTCCTGGGTCCACGTGCCGCGACTCGCGCCCGTGACGATCAAGGCGTCCCTCGGCCGGGGGGAACCGCCCGTGGAGCCCGCACCGAGCCCCGCGCCCGGTCCACAGCTCACCTTCAACGGCAGCGTCGGCACGGCCATCGGAACAGTCGCGACGCTGAACATGGGGGGCGTCAACCTCGCATGACCAGGGACGACTTGGAGCGGATCCAGGCCTTCCTGCCCGCGCCGGTCCGCACTGCTCCGGCCGGTGCCACCAGGAAGCCCGTCACGCCGGAGCACACTGCGCCCTCGTTGACCTTCATGGCGGACGTCGGGGTCGCCATCGGCCAGGTCGACAGGATGTATCAGGAGATCCGACAGGACTTCCTGGAGGCCCGGAGGCTGGACCGCACCAAGCTGCTCGAGTCCCGGACGTTCGCCCTTCCCTCCGCTTGGAAGGCCGTCCGGGCCCAGCTGGCCGACGCCTTGGCGGACCCCGAGGTCCGGGTGATCATCATGGTGGCGCCGCGCGGCTACGGCTCGACCACCTTCGTCCACCATGTCCTGGCGCACCACACACCGTTCGAGACGAAGCTCGTCGAACTCGAACCGGACGGGCCGCGCCCGAAGGTGTCGAGGATCCGCCGGGAGCACGGGCGCGCCTACCAGTTGGACCTCAAGGACCCGCTCACCGACCACCCATCGACGGCGTTCCTCGACGACCTCGCTGCGAGCGTCCCGGAGCTGAAGCAGGTCAGCTCGACCTGGGTCCTCAACATCGCCGCGGATCTCTGGACCGAACAGCGAACCTGGCCCGTCGCCCCCGGGGTCCGGGTGGTAGAACTCCGTTCCCCGCCGGAGCCGTTCGCCGTCGCGGAACGCCATCTGACCGCAGCCGGCATGCCCTGGCTCGTGCCGTACCTCCGGTCGGACACCGCCCGGGTCCATCTGTCGTCCCTGCGCAACGCGGTGGAGGCCGTACGCGCCGCCGGCGCCGTGGCCGAACAGTGGCTGGAGTTCAAGCGCGACCACTCGGAGGAGGCCCGCTGGATCGAGGAAGGAAAGCTCGGCCGGCCCGATGAAGCGGGCGACAACGCGTGCCATCCCGAACTCCGCACGAGCATCGAGAACGCCCTCGGTGACTGGCGCACCGAGTTGGACGGCGTCTTCGCACACGGCGGCGACACCGGCGGTGCGCTGTCCCTGCCCGACCGGTGCCTGCTGCTCTCCCTCGCCCTCCACCGAGTCGCGCCGGCCGCCAAGATCTCACGGGATGCCCGTGCCCTGGAGGACCTGATCGCCAAGAAGGACCGGACGCACGCTCCGACGAACCTCGGCCAGGTCTTCGCCGGGCGCGGACTTCGGCAGAGGCTCACCGCCCTCCATGCGACGGTGAGTTCCCAGGACATCGCCGCGTTCAGTCGCCCGGGCTACGCCCAGGCCGTCCTCACGTACGTCTGGGACAACTACGAGGACATGCGATCCGTCCTGTTGGAGTGGCTGATCTCGACCGCCCCGGCCGAGCGGGCCGAGGCGGACAAGAGCATCTCCGCGCTGACCACGCTGGCTGCCCGACACCAGGCGCCGACGGTTCTGACCGAGATCCGCGACACCGCCCACGAGTCCGGACGATCGGACATGTGCGCGGCCGTCATGACACGCGTGCTCAAAGACGCGGGGATGGAGCGGGCCGCGTGGGCCCGGCTCTACGACTGGGCCGACGACCGCCGCCTTGGGACGCAGTCCGTGGTTGTCGACGTGGCCGAGCACGTCCTGACCGCCGAAGACCCCGGGGGCAGGGACCACCGAAAGGCGATGACGCGGCTGCGTCGGGTTGCCTCGACCTCGAAGGACCAGTCCCTCCTCGCCGGTGTCCTGGCCGTCTTCCACCGTCTCGGCCACCGGGAGGAGGGACGGAACCTGCTGCTCTCCGAGGTGCTGCGCTGGCGCGAGAAGAAGGCCCGCCGATCCGGGAAGATCGCCTTGCTGGGGCTGATGGCGCAGTTCGACGGCCCGCGGCCCTGGCTGCTCGGCACGGCCAATGAGAAGGCCCGTACCGAGATCGACGAAGGCCTGCGGGACCTCCTGGCGGACCCGCAGTTCGAGCCACAGGCGGTCCCCGCCATCTGCGCGTGGTTCAAGGCCGCGGCAACCGACACCGCGGCGTACGCCGCCGTCCGGAACCGCGTCGTGCCCGCGCTGGGCGGGCAGTCGTCACGGGACGCCGGCATCGACCTGTTCCACCAGGTCGGCCGACTGCTCCTGCCCGATGGCACCCAGGTCGGCGACGACCTCTGGGCCTCGCTCGTCCGGCTACGGCGCTCCTGAAGCCCGCGTCACCGGCAAGGGAAGTGCGCGGAGGACCGCCAGCGGCCGACAACTTTCAGCGAACAGATGACAGATTTCGAAATCTGTCATCTGTTCGCCGTCTGCCGTCCGCCGTCAGACCAGGTCGACGCCCGGGTAGAGCGGGTACGGGGCGAGCAGGTCGGCGGCGCGCTTGGCGGTGGCGTCGCGGAGGGCGGCGTCCAGGCTGTAGGCGGCCTTGGACGGGGAGCCCTTGGCCGTGGTGGTGGGGGCGGTGGCGCTCAGGACGGTGTGGATCAGGTCGGCGATCTCGTCCATCTCCGCGGTGCCGAGGCCGCGGGTGGTGAGGGCCGGGGTGCCGAGGCGGACGCCCGAGGTGTACCAGGCGCCGTTCGGGTCCAGCGGGACGGAGTTGCGGTTGGTGACGATGCCCGAGTCGAGCAGGGCCGCCTCGGCCTGGCGGCCGGTCAGGCCGTAGCCGGAGACGTCGGCGAGGACCAGGTGGTTGTCGGTACCGCCGGTGACCAGCTTGCCGCCGCGGCGCAGCAGGCCCTCGGCGAGCGCCTGGGCGTTGGCGACGACGGCGCGGGCGTAGGCCTGGAACTCGGGGCGGCGGGCCTCGGCGAGGGCGACCGCCTTGGCGGCCATGACGTGCGAGAGCGGGCCGCCGAGCACCAGCGGGCAGCCGCGGTCGACGTGCTCGGCCAGTTCGGACTGGCACAGCACCATGCCGCCGCGCGGGCCGCGCAGGGACTTGTGGGTGGTGGTGGTGACGATGTGGGCGTGCGGGACCGGGTCGTGGTCGCCGGTCAGCACCTTGCCCGCGACCAGGCCGGCGAAGTGCGCCATGTCGACCATGAGGGTCGCACCGACCTCGTCCGCGATCTCGCGCATCCTGCGGAAGTTCACCAGGCGCGGGTAGGCGGAGTAGCCGGCGACGATGATCAGCGGGCGGAAGTCGCGGGCGGTCTCGCGCAGCGCGTCGTAGTCGATCAGGCCGGTGGCCGGGTCGGTGCCGTAGCTGCGCTGCTCGAACATCTTGCCCGAGATGTTGGGCCGGAAGCCGTGGGTGAGGTGGCCGCCGGTGTCCAGGGACATGCCGAGCATCCGCTGGTTGCCGAGCTCCTGGCGCAGCCGCGCCCAGTCCTCCTCGGTGAGGTCGTTGACGTTGCGCACCTCGGCGCGCTCCAGGGCCGGGCTCTCGACCCGCTGGGAGAGGACGGCCCAGAAGGCGGTGAGGTTGGCGTCGATGCCGGAGTGCGGCTGGACGTAGGCGTGGTCGGCGCCGAACAGCTCGCGGGCGTGCTCGGCGGCGATGCTCTCGACGGTGTCGACGTTGCGGCAGCCCGCGTAGAAGCGGCGGCCGACGGTGCCCTCGGCGTACTTGTCGCTGAGCCAGTTGCCCATGGTGAGCAGGACCGCCGGGGAGGCGTAGTTCTCGCTGGCGATCAGCTTGAGCGAGGCGCGCTGGTCCGCCAACTCCTGGCCGATGGCGGCGGCGATCCGGGGTTCGACGCCGGCGACCACGTCGAGAGCGCTGCGGAAGGCGGTGTCGGCCGCGGCGGAGGCGGCGGTGTGGGGCTGCTGGGCCATGGCGGTCTCCTGGTGGGGATGCGGGGGCCCAGGCGCTCGGCAAGTTCACGTGAGGATTCACGGGGCCGCTTCCCGATGGTTGATTCCATCCCTACGCGCCAGTTGCGGCCCACCGGGATCGTACCAACACCGGAGGGACTGTGGCGGAGGTCTCAGAATGCGGAACGGGCAGTCCGCTATGTTCCGCTATGTCCGTTCTTTTGCAACACCGGTGTTTCGGCGAAATGAAGCCGCCACATATCCCGAAACAGTTCCGCAGGAATGACCCGAACGACCGCCGAAGGTGATTTGCGGAACCTCGGACGCATCCGATCCAATGGCGCTCGAACGGCCACCGGGAAAACCCCGGGACGCCGTACCGGAAATGCACACCAGCGCACCCTCACCCATGGGGCGGCGGAGAATTCGGGGGTTACGCCTCATGGCAGCGGTCGACACCGTCCCAGGCACCACGGCCGGGCCCGCGCCCGCCGCCGACCCCGGCCCGCTCCGCCGGATCCTGCGCGACCGGGTCGGCGCCGCCGCCCTGGCTGTGGTGGTGCTGTTCCTGCTGCTCGCCCTCGGCGCCCCGCTGGTCGCCGCGCTGTACGGGAAGAACCCGGTCGACCACTACGGCCAGAACGTCCCGGGCCTGCTCAGCGACAGCGGACTGCCGATGCTGCCGAACGGCGGGATCTCCGGCGACTTCTGGTTCGGCCTGGAGCCCGGCCTCGGCCGGGACGTGTTCACCCAGCTGCTGTACGGCATCCGCACCTCGCTGCTGATCGCCTTCGCGGCCGCCGCGGTGACCACCACCCTGGGCGTGCTGGCCGGCGTCGCGGTCGGCTACCTGGGCGGGATCACGGACCGACTGTTCGGATTCCTCGCGAATGTGCTGCTGGCCTTTCCCACGCTGCTCCTGCTGCTCGCGCTCAGCCCGGTGATCCAGTCCCGTTTGGTCGACCCGGGCACCGCGGAACCGGAGTGGATGCAGTTCCTGGTGCTGATCCTGGTTTTCTCGGCGTTCGGCTGGATTCCGCTCGCGCTTTCCCTGCGGGCCACCGTCCGCTCGCTCCGGGAAAGGGATTTCGTGCAGTCCGCACGGGCCCAGGGCGCCGGCCGGTTCCATGTCGTCGTCCACGAACTTCTGCCGAATGTGCGCTCGCAGCTGCTGGTGCACGCCACCATGGCGGTGCCGACCTTCGTGGCCTCGGAGGCCGCGCTGTCCTTCCTCGGTGTCGGCATCACCGAGCCGGTCCCGGACTGGGGGCGGATGATCGCGCGCGGCTCCGAGGTCTTCCGGGCCGACCCCACCTACATGGTGTTCCCCGGCGTGGCGCTGCTGCTGTTCGTCATCGCCTTCAACCTGCTCGGCGACGCCGTCCGGGACGCGCTGGACCCGCGCGCCCGCACTGCCCGCTGACCCCCTCGCCTCCTCCCTTCCATCAACCCGAGCCCGCCCCGGCACGATCCGCCGGGGCAAGGAGAGATTCGCCATGCGCTGGACCAGACCGTCCCTCGCCGTCATCGCCACCGCCCTGCTGGCGACCTCCTGCTCGGCCGGCGCGGGCAGCACCACCGGCTCCGGCGGCGCCGCCGGGGCCTCCGCCAAGGAGACCTCCCCGCTGACCGCCGTGCTCGGCAGCGAGCAGGAGAGCGCCGGCCCGGCCCCGGCCGTCCCGGGCGCCCGCGCGGGCGGCACGGTGAACGTGTACAACAGCGTGGAGTTCCGCCACCTCGACCCGCAGAAGGTCTACGCGGGCGCCACCTACAACGCCTCGCTGCTCTGGGGCCGCCAGCTGACCCAGTACCAGGTCGTGGACGGCAAGGCCAAGCTGGTCGGCGACCTGGCCACCGACACCGGCACCCCGGCCGACGGCGGCCGCACCTGGACGTACCGCCTCAAGCCGGGCGTCGCCTGGGAGGACGGGCAGCCGATCACCGCCCAGGACGTCAAGTACGGCATCGAGCGCACCTTCGGCAAGGGCTACGAGGTCGGCCCGCCGTACTGGCCGCAGTGGCTCACCGGCGAGGCCAGCTACGAGGCGGCGCGCACCAAGTACGCGGGCCCGCAGGCCGGCGACCTGGACGCGATCGAGACGCCGGACGAGCGCACGATCGTCTTCCGCTTCCCGCAGCCGCAGGCCGACGTCCCGTACATGGCCGCGCAGTCCTCCTCCTCCCCGGTGCGCCGGGACAAGGACACCGGGACGGACTACGACCGGCTGCCGTTCGCGACCGGGCCGTACCGGATCGTCGAGCACGTCCAGAACACCCGCATGGTGCTGGAGCGCAACCCGGCCTGGAAGCCCGAGACGGACCCGATCCGCAGCCAGTACCCGGAGAAGTTCGTCTTCACGTACGGCAAGGAGGCGCTCAACCTCAACCAGGAGATCCTCTCCGGACGGGACGGCGGCGCCAACGCCACCACCGCCTCCGACACCCTCTCCGCCGAGCTGTACCAGACCACCGACACCGACCCGAAGGCCAAGGAACTGGTGGTCTCCGGACGGCAGGGCGCCTTCGTCACCCAGCTGATGATCAACAACGAGCGGGTGCCCGACGTCGAGGTCCGCAAGGCGCTGCACCTGGCCTACCCGCGCCAGCAGGCCCGCCAGGTCCAGGGCGGCGCCCGGACCGGCGAGCTGGCCACCACGCTGAGCTCCCCCGCGCTGATCGACTACCAGAAGTACGACCTCTACCCGGCCAGGCCCGAGGGCGACCCGGAGGCCGCCAGGGCCGCGCTCGCCAAGGCCAAGCAGGCGCCCGGGAGCCTGACCTACGCGTACCGCAACACCCCGACCGGGCAGCGCGTCGCGCAGGTGCTGGTCGATGGCTTCGGCAAGGCCGGGATCACCGTCGTGCCCAAGCCGGTCGACCCCAAGGCCTTCCTGGACGAGGTGCACCGCACCGACTCCCCGTACGACTTGTTCGAGGAGACCAGCTCGGTCGACTGGCCGACCCCGTCCACCCTCGTCCCGTTCTCCTTCGACGGCCGGGCCGGCAGCGACATCAACTCCGCGCGCTACCGCAACCCGGAGGTCGACAAGGAGATCGACCGGATCAACCAGATCGGCGAACCCCGCGCCAAGGCCAAGGAGCTGTACGCGCTGGAGCAGACCGTGATGAAGGACCTGCCGGTGCTGCCGTTCGCCTACCCGACGGTCAATCAGCTGCGCGGCAGCAACGTCGGCGGGGCGTTCGTCCACCCGATCTACGGGACCGTCTCGCTGGCCTGGCTGTACCTGAAGTCCTGAGTGCCGGGGCCCGCTCCCGCTCCCGTTCCTGTTTCCCGGGTTCCACGGGTTCCACGAAATCCACGGCGGAACGGGGGCGGGCCCCTTCCCCGCTCCCCGCTCGCCCGCTCCCTCCCGCCCGCTTCCCGCTCAGCTGCTCGCCCTCCGCGCGCCTCCCCCGTCACGTCGACCCCGGATCGGCCATGCTCTCCTTCGTCCTGCGGCGGACCGCCCAGGCCCTCGCGGTCCTGGTCGCGGTGTCCGCCGCCGCCTTCGCCCTCTTCTACGCCGCGCCCGCCGACCCGGCCCGCGCCGCCTGCGGCCCGCGCTGCGACAGCGGGCAGGTCGCGGCGGTGCGCCAGAGCATGGGTCTGGACCAGCCGCTGCTCACCCAGTACACCGACTACCTGGTCGGCGTGGTCGCCGGGCGGGACATCGGCGACGTGGACGGCTCGACCATCCACTGCGACGCCCCCTGCCTCGGCTACTCCTACCGGCTGCACCAGCCCGTCACCGAGGCACTGGCCGACCACCTGCCCGTCACCCTCTCGCTGACCGCCGGGGCGCTCGCCGTCCTGCTGGTGTTCGGCCTCGGCACCGGGTTCGTCTCCGCGCTGCGGCACGGGCGGCGGACCGACCGGCTGCTCTCCGGCTTCACCCTGGTCGGCGCAAGCGTGCAGATCTACTTCCTCGGGTACGTCGCGCAGTGGCTGCTGGTGTACTCCACCGGGCTGCTGCCGCTGCCCTCCTACACCCCGCCGGCCGAGGACCCGGCCGCCTGGGCGGGCGGGATGCTGCTCCCCTGGTTCGTCCTCGGCTTCGTCAACTCGGCCGTGTTCGCCCGGCTTTCGCGCTCGCAGCTGCTGGAGACGATGAACGAGGAGTACGTCCGCACGGCCCGCGGCAAGGGCCTGGGACGGCTGCGCGCCCACCTGAAGTACACCTCGCGCGGCGCCGCCGGGCCGCTGGTGCAGCTGATCGGGCTGGAGGCCGGGGTGCTGCTCGGCGGAGCCGTGATCACCGAGACGGTGTTCGGCCTGAACGGGGTCGGGCGGTTCGCCGCGGAGGCCGTCGCCGGGCAGGACCTGCCCGCCGTGGTCGGCGCAGTGCTGCTGGCCGCCTGCTTCATGGTGCTGTTCGTCGCGCTGGCCGACCTCGCGGTCGCCTGGCTCGATCCGCGTGTGCGGCTGAGCTGATGGGGAGTCCTTCGATGAAATCCACTGTTCCCGGGGACGGCGTGCGGCACGAAGGGGCGAAGGGCACCGCGGCGGGGAGCGACGAGCCGGTGCTGAGCGTCCGCGACCTGACCGTCGCCTTCGCCGACCCGCGCGGCGGCGCACCCGTGACCGCCGTCCGGAACCTCTCCTTCGACCTCGCGCCGGGTGAAGTCCTGGGCCTGGTCGGCGAGTCGGGCTCCGGCAAGTCGACCGTCGGGCTCGCCGTCCTCGGCCTGCACGACCCGCGCACCACCACCGTCACCGGCTCGATCCGGCTGGACGGACAGGAGGTCGTCGGTGCCGAGGAGTCCGCGCTGCGCGGGGTGCGGGGCGGACGGGCCGCGCTGGTCTTCCAGGACGCGCTCACCGCGCTCAGCCCCTTCCACGGCGTGGGCGCCCAGCTCGCCGAGATATACCGGCTGCACCACTCGGGCACGGGCCGCGCCGAGGCGGGCCGGCGGGCAGCCGAGATGCTCGACCGGGTCGGCATCCCGGCGGTCCGGAGCCGCGACTACCCGCACCAGTTCTCCGGCGGCATGCGCCAGCGGGTGATGATCGCGATGGCGCTGATGAACGACCCCCGGCTGATCATCGCGGACGAGCCGACCACCGCCCTGGACGCCCGCGTCCAGCGGCAGGTCCTCGACCTGCTCGGCGAGTTGCAGCGCGAGCACGGGACGGCGGTGCTGCTGGTCAGCCACGACCTGGGTGTGGTCGCCGGGACGACGGACCGCACGCTGGTCATGCGCGGCGGGGCCGGGATCGAGTCCGCTCCGACCGCCGAGCTGCTGGCCGCGCCGCGCGAGCCGTACACCCGGGCCCTGGTGGGCGCGGCGCTCCGGCTGGACTCGGTACCGGGCACCGCCCTGCCGACGGTCGACGAGCCGACACCCTCGCGGACGTTCCGGCCGCGGACCGTCGGGCGCCCCGAGCGCTGGCTGGTCGAGGTGGACGACCTGTCCGTGCACTTCCCGGGGCGCCGGCGCTTCCCCGGCCTGCGGGCCGAACCGGTCCGGGCCGTCGAGGGCGTCGGCCTGCGGATCGCCCCGGGCGAGACACTCGGGCTGGTCGGCGAGTCCGGCTCCGGGAAGTCCACCACCTCGCGGGTCCTGGCCGGACTGCAACGACCCACCGGCGGAAGGGTGCTGTACGACGGCCAGGACGTCACCCGGCCCGACCGGGAGCTCCGGAAGCGGCTCAGCCGCGAGATCCAGCTGGTCTTCCAGGACCCGTACGCCTCGCTCAACCCGCGCCGGACGATCGGCCGGACCCTGGACACCCCGCTGCGCCTGCACACCGCGCTCGGCCCGGCCGAACGGCGGGAGCGCTCCGTCGAACTGCTGGAGCAGGTCGGGCTGGAGGCTGGTCACCTGGACCGCTACCCGCACGAGTTCTCCGGCGGGCAGCGCCAGCGGATCGGCATCGCCCGGGCGCTGGCCCCGCAGCCGCGGCTGATCATCGCCGACGAGCCGGTCTCCGCGCTCGACGTGTCGGTGCAGGCCCAGGTGCTCAACCTGCTGATGGAGCTGCGCGAACGGCTCGGCGTGGCCTTCCTGTTCGTCTCCCACGACCTCGCGGTGGTGCGGCACTTCTGCGACCGGGTGGCGGTGATGCACCGGGGCCGGCTGGTCGAGTCCACCGACCGGGACCAGCTCTTCGAGGCGCCGCACACCGCGTACACGAGGGAACTGCTGGCGGCGGTGCACTGAGACGGTCCGGGCTGCCGGGCCGTCCGCCGGGCGAGCGGCTCGACGGACGGCCCTGCGGCCCGGCGGCCCGGCGGCCCGGCGGACGGCTCGGCGAGTGGCGTGGGAGTGAACGGGCAGGTCGTTCGCCGTTCGTTCGGCTGCGCCGGTCCGGCTCAAGACGCTAGCGTGCAGGCGATGTGACGTAGGAGACCCGAGCAAGGAATCACCAACCGAGGAGGCACATTTGTCGGACGACCTGCTCATCGCAAAGATCAACCACGGCTTCGATCACCTCGACGCCGACGGCGACGGCCTGCTCACCGAGCGGGACCACGTCCTGATGGGCCTCTCGGTGGCCCGCTCGCTCGGCCATCAGGAGGGTTCCGAGGCCGAGGCCGTGATAGTCCGCGCCTACCTGACGACCTGGCACGACCTGCACCTCGCCCGGCTGCCCGCCGGCACCGAGGCGATCACCCGTCAGCAGTTCGTCACCTCGACCGGCTCGCTCGCCGACGACCCCGAGGCCGCGCGCGAGATCCTCGGCGCGCTCGCCGAGGCCTTCCTCGCCGTCGCCGACGCCGACCGCAGCGGGACGGTGGACGCCGGTGAGTTCTTCGTCTTCCAGCGCGGCCACTTCGCCGGCCTCTCCCGCGACGACGCCGACGAGGCCTTCCGCCACCTCGACACCGACGGCGACGGCGTGCTCTCCGCCGCCGAGTTCACCACCGCGATCATCGAGTTCTGGACCAGCCGCGACCCGGACGCGCCCGGCAACTGGTGGACGGGCAAGCCGCCGTACGCCTTCTGAGCCGTACCGCGGACGACCCGCCCCCGTGAGCCGGAAGCGCGGGGGCGGGCCGCCGTTGACGCCGTGGCCGCCGTGGACACCGTGAGCAGCGTGGCCGTCGTCCGGGGCGGTGGTGGTGGGCCGGGCTCAGCTCCGAGCGGTCGGCTCCTTCGCCGGACGGGCCGGACTCCCGGCGCGCGATGAGCCGCCCGAACGCCGGCTGACGCTCACCACCAGGCAGACGCCCGCCACCACGATCGCGCCGCCCGCGAGGGTCGGGCCGGTCAGCGGTTCGGCGAGGATTAGCCAGCCCAGCAGCACCGCGACCACCGGGTTGACGTAGGCGTAGGTGGCGACCAGGGTCAGCGGGGCCGACCGCAGCAGCCAGGCGTACGCGGTGAAGGCGAGCAGCGAGCCGAACATCACCAGGTAGGCGAGGGCCAGCCAGGACCGCCCGGAGACCGTTCCGAGGTCCAGCCCGTGCTGCTCACCACGGCCCAGTCCGATCACCAGGTCGCCGACTCCGCCGACCAGCATCTGGTAGGCGCTCGCGGCCAGCACGTTGTCGGGCATCGGGATCTTCTTGGTCGCGAAGGAGCCGGTCGCCCAGAGCAGGGTGGCAGCGATGATCATGATCACGCCGGCCGGCTCGATCGACCCGCCGATCGCGGGCGCCGACAGGACGCCGAGGCCGACCAGTCCGAGCAGCACCCCGGCCAGCTCGGCGGGCCTCGGACGCTCGCCGCCGACCGCCGTGAGCACCACCATCCACAGCGGGACCGCGGCCACCAGCAGGGCGGCCAGCCCGGAGGGGACGGAGGTCTCGCCCAGGACCACCAGTCCGTTGCCGCCGGTCAGCAGCAGCAGGCCGACCAGGGCGGAGGAGGCCAGCTGCCGCTTGGTCACCTTCAGACCGGCCGGGCCCTGCCGCACCAGGAGGTAGCCGGTCAGCAGCAGGCCGGCGACGAGGAAGCGCGCGGCGGCGGAGAGGAAGGACGGCATCGTCTCCACGGCGATCCGGATCGCGAGGTACGTCGACCCCCAGACGACGTAGACCACGAGGAGGGCCACCCAGACCGCGCCGCCGAGGCGGGGGCCGCGGGTGGGGGCCGCCTTGGCCCTGACGGCGGCGTCGGCGGCGACGGCCGCGTCGGCAGGGACGGCGGCGTCGGCGCGGACAGGGGCGTCGGCGGGGACGGGAACGTCGGGAGCCACGCCGGGGGTCGGGCCGGGATCCGCGGCCGGTTGGGAGGGTGAAGCGGGCGATGTCATGGGTGTCCCCCTTGGACGGTGCTGGCCGAACATCCGACATGACAGCGCATGGACGGCCCGGTGCGCCAGTCCGTATCGGAACCCGGACCGCGGGACGTACGGTGGGCGATCCCCGACGAGGAGGTCGAACCCGTGCCCGCATCCGAGGAGTCCCTGCCGTTCTTCGTGTACGGCACCCTGCGCAGCGGCGGCCGCAATCACGCCGCCCACCTGGCCGGACGCTGCGCCGAGATCCGGCCGGCGGTCCTGGAGGGTGCCGCGCTGCACGAGGGTCCCGGCTTCCCGTACGCGGTGCCGGATCCGGCGCCCGGGCGCCGGATCCTGGGCGAGCTCGTCACCGTACGCCCGGGCGCGTACGCCGGAGCCCTGGCCGCCCTGGACCGGCTGGAGGACTGCCGGGCGGACGGGACCGGGCTGTACGTGCGGCGGCGGATGGCGGTGCGGACGGCGGCGGGCGAGCTGCGGGAGGCCTGGGTCTACCTCGCCGGACCGAGGGCCGAGGCACGGCTGCGGGAGCGGCCGGCGCTGATCGAATCGGGGGACTGGGGAGCGACCGGGGGGAGGGTGGGATGACGGGTGGCGGATGACAACCGCCAGGTAGGCTGCCCCGGCCAATGAGATTTCCCGCTCATCGGCCCATCGAACGACGAGGAGCCACCCGGTGCCCGAGCTGCCACCCCCGATCACCGTCGTCGGGATCGGGGCCGACGGCTGGCCCGGCCTCGCCGCCGGCTCCCGGGCCGCGCTGCGGGAGGCCGGGACCGTCGTCGGCGGCCCCCGCCAGCTGGACCTGCTCCCCCACGACGAGGTCACCGCCGAGCGCGTCCCCTGGCCGTCCCCGCTGCGCCCCGCCGTCCCCGGACTGCTCGCCGCCCACGCCGGCCGCCGCATCGCCGTCCTGGCCAGCGGCGATCCGATGTTCTACGGCATCGGCCGCACCCTCGCCGAGACCGTCGGCGCCGAGCGCCTGCGCGTCCTGCCGCACCCCTCCTCCGTCTCCTACGCCTGCGCCCGGCTCGGCTGGCCGCTGGAGGCCACCGAGGTAGTCAGCCTGGTCGGCCGGCCGCTGGACACCCTCTCCCTCGCCCTCCACCCCGGCCGCCGCCTGCTGGTGCTCAGCGCCGACGCCGCCACCCCGGCCGCCGTCGCCGAGCTGCTCACCGCACGCGGCTTCGGCGGCGCCCGCCTGCGGGTGCTCGAACAGCTCGGCGCCCCCGCCGAACGCCACCTCGACGGCCCCGCCGACGGCTGGCCGCACCCGCCCGGCGACCCGCTGAACGTCATCGCCGTCGACCTCGGCGACGGCCCCCGCGCCTCCCTCGTCCCCGGCCTGCCCGACGCCGCGTACGAGAGCGACGGCCAGCTCACCAAGCGCCACGTCCGCGCCGCGACCCTCGCCACGCTGGCGCCCTCCCCCGGCGAGCTGCTCTGGGACGTCGGCGGCGGCTCCGGCTCGATCGCCGTCGAGTGGCTGCGCGCCCACCGCGACTGCCGGGCCGTCGGCATCGAGCGCGACCCGGCGCGGGCCGAGCGGATCGTCCGCAACGCCGCCGCGCTCGGAGTGCCCCGGCTCCGCGTGGTGACCGGCCCCGCCCCCGCCGCTCTCGCCGGACTCCCCACCCCCGACGCCGTGTTCATCGGCGGCGGCCTCACCGCGCCCGGCCTGCTGGACGCCTGCTGGGCCGCGCTGCGCCCGGGCGGCCGGATCGTCGCCAACACCGTGACGCTGGAGTCCGAGGCGCTGCTCACCGAGTGGTACCGGCGCCACGGCGGGGAGCTCGTCAAACTCGCCGTCGCCCACGCCGTCCCGGTGGGCGGCTTCACCGGGTGGCGCCAGGCCATGCCGGTCACCCAGTGGTCCGCCATCAAGCCCGAAACCCCTCAGGAGAACGCCTCGTGACCGTCCACTTCATCGGAGCCGGCCCGGGCGCCGCCGATCTGATCACCCTGCGCGGCCAGCGCATCCTGGCCCGCGCCGAGGTCTGCCTGTACGCGGGCAGCCTCGTCCCGCGCGAGCTGCTGGACGAGTGCCCGCCCGGCGCCCGCCTGATCGACACCGCCCAGCTCAACCTGGACCAGATCACCGCCGAGCTGGTCGCCGCCCACCGGGCCGGCCAGGACGTCGCCCGGCTGCACTCCGGCGACCCGTCCGTCTTCTCCGCCGTCGCCGAGCAGATGCGCCGCCTGGACGCGGCCGGCGTGCCGTACGAGGTGGTCCCCGGCGTGCCCGCCTTCGCCGCCGCCGCGGCCGCGCTCAAGCGGGAGCTGACCGTCCCGACCGTCGGCCAGACCGTCATCCTCACCCGGATCGCCAAGCGCGCCACCCCGATGCCCGAGGGCGAGGATCTCGCCACCCTCGGCCGCAGCGGCGCCCTGCTGGTGCTGCACCTGGCCGCCGGCTACGTGGACGACGTGGTCGAGCAACTGCTCCCCCACTACGGCGCGGACTGCCCGGCCGCCGTGGTCGCGATGGCCAGCCGCCCCGACGAGCTGGTGCTGCGCGGCACCGTCGGCGACATCGCCGAGCAGGTCAAGGCGGCGGGCGTGGTCCGCACCGCCGTCATCCTCGTCGGCCGCACGCTGGCCGCCGGGCAGTTCCGCGACAGCCACCTCTACTCGACGGACCGCGAGCGCCCGCACGAGCCCTGCGGGGCGTGATGCGGCACGTCCTGATCCTCGGCGGCACCACCGAAGGGCGGGCGCTGGCCGCCGAGCTCGCCCCGACCGCGCACCGGGTCACCAGTTCGCTGGCCGGCCGGGTCGCCCAGCCGCGGCTGCCCGCCGGGGAGGTGCGGATCGGCGGCTTCGGCGGACCGGAGGGTCTGGCCGACTGGCTGCGCACCGAGCAGGTGGACGCGGTGGTGGACGCCACCCACCCGTTCGCCGCCGGCATCTCCCGGAACGCCGCCCTCGCGGCCGCCGCCACCGCGGTCCCGCTGCTGGTGCTGCGCCGCCCCGGCTTCACCCGCGTCGACGGCGACCACTGGCTCCCCGTCCCCTCCCTCGCCGCGGCGGCCGACCTGCTGCCCCGGCGCGGGGAACGGGTCTTCCTCACCGTCGGACGACAGGGCGTCGGCGCCTTCGCCCACCTGGACGGGGTCCACTTCCTCGCCCGCTCGGTGGACCCGCCCGAGCCCCCGGTGCCGCCCTCGTTCGAAGTCCTGCTGGACCGGGGGCCGTTCACGATCCACGGCGAAGAGGCACTGCTGCGCGGACACGACATCGACGTCCTGGTCACCAAGGACAGCGGCGGCGCCGCGACCGCCCCCAAGCTGACCGCCGCGCGCGGACTCGGCCTGCCCGTCATCATCGTGGAACGCCCGCCGGTCACGGAAGGCGTCCCGGTCGCACCGGACGTCCCCGGCGCACTGCGCTGGCTGGAGCACCTGGGCTAGCCGGTTCGGGCGCCGGACGGTCCGGGCACCGGCCGGCGTGGGCACCGGCCGGCGTCGGCGCTGCGGCTGCTCACCGTCGTGCTGGAGCCCGCTCGCCCGGTCGTCCCGCGGAAATTGCGGGGCGGCCCCGGTGGACGTCGGGAAGGATGGCCCGATGACCGATGACCAGCGTACGCAGACTCCCCGCACCGCCGACGAACGCGCCACCCTGGCGGGCTTCCTGGACTACCAGCGCGACACCCTCGCGATGAAGTGCGCGGGCCTCACCGCGGAGCAGCTCCGCGCCCGCGTGCTGGAGCCGTCCGGGCTCTCCCTGCTCGGGCTGGTCCGCCACCTCGCCGAGGTGGAGCGCAGCTGGTTCCGCAACGTCCTCGACGACGAGGGCCTGCCGGGCTTCTGGAAGCACCCGGACGGGTCCTTCGCCGAGTTCGACGCCGACACCGCCGACCCCGACGAGGCCTTCGCGATCTGGCGCCGGGAGTGCGACCACGCCCGGGAACTCGTCTCCGCCGCCGAGTCGTTGGACGTCCTGGGCCACTACGGCGACGAGGTCTTCTCGCTCCGCTGGATCCTCACCCACATGATCGAGGAGTACGCCCGCCACAACGGCCACGCCGATCTGCTCCGCGAGCACCTCGACGGCACCACCGGCGAGTAGCACCGAACGCCACCGGGCGGCACCGGACGGAACCGGGCAACGCCAGGACCGGCACCGGACGCAGCGCCGGACGCAGCCGGGCGACGAGGGAGCGAGCAGAGCATGCGGACCCGCCAGAAGGAACGCGACACCTCCGGGCCGTCCGAGCCCTGGAACGAGATCGTCCCCGGGCTCTGGATGGGCGGGCACTACTTCACCCGGCCCGGCGGCGAGCTGGAACTCGCGATCGTACGGGCCGAGTTCGACCTGGTGGTCAGCCTGTTCACCCGTTCCGGGCACGGTCCGGCACCGGGGGTGGAGCACGTCCTCCGGGAGGTGCCCGACGCCCCGCTCTCCCCCGGTCAGCTGCTCGCCGTCCAGGAGGCGGCCGAGCTCACCGAGGCGGCCGTCCGCCGGGGCCGGCGGACGCTGGTGCGCTGCCACTCGGGGTACAACCGCTCGGGCCTGGTGGTGGCGCAGGCGCTGATCGGCCTCGGCCACGAGAGCGGCGAGGCGGTCCGGCTGGTCCGGGAACGGCGCTCGCCCTGGGCACTGAACAACCCGGTGTTCGTGGACTACCTGGACACCGGGCTGGAGGTCGCCGTGCTGCTGACCGGCCTCAACGGGTGAGGCCGGTCAGCAGCATGACGTTCCGTCAGATTACTCAGATGTCGCGGAAGGTCTCGATCTGGGCGCCGATGGAGTTGAGGCGCTCGGCGAGGTCCTCGTAACCGCGGTTGATGACATAGACGTTGCGCAGCACCGAGGTGCCCTTGGCGGCGAGCATGGCGAGCAGGATGACCACGGCGGGGCGCAGGGCCGGCGGGCACATCATCTCGGCGGCGCGCCACCGGGTGGGCCCCTGGACCAGCACCCGGTGCGGGTCGAGGAGCTTGACGTCGGCGCCGAGGCGGGTCAGCTCGGTCAGGTAGATCGCGCGGTTGTCGTACACCCAGTCGTGGATCATCGTGGTGCCGTGCGCGGCCGCGGCGATGGCGGCGAAGAACGGCACGTTGTCGATGTTGATGCCGGGGAACGGCATCGGGTGGATGGTGTCGATCGGCGCGGTCAGCTTGGACGGGCGCACGGTGAGGTCAACCAGCCGGGTGTGACCGTTGTGGGCCCGGTACTCGGGGGTGCGGTCGTAGTCGAGACCCATGCCCTCCAGCACGGCGAGCTCGATCTCCAGGAACTCGATCGGTACCCGGCGGACGGTCAGCTCGGAGGAGGTGACGACGGCGGCGGCCAGCAGGCTCATCGCCTCCACCGGGTCCTCGGCCGGGGTGTAGTCGACGTCGCAGGTGATCTGCGGGACGCCGTGCACGGTGAGGGTGGTGGTGCCGATGCCCTCGATCCTCACGCCCAGCTTCTCCAGGAAGAAGCAGAGGTCCTGGACCATGTAGTTGGGCGAAGCGTTGCGAATGACACTGACGCCGTCGTGCCGGGCGGCGGCCAGCAGGGCGTTCTCGGTGACGGTGTCCCCGCGCTCGGTCAGCACGATCGGGCGGTCCATCGGGGCGCCCGGCTCGACCGAGGCGTGGTAGGCGCCGCCGGTGGTGGCGACCTCCAGGCCGAAGCGGCGCAGCGCGGTCAGGTGCGGCTGCACGGTGCGGGTGCCGAGGTCGCAGCCGCCCGCGTACGGGATGGCGAAGTGCTGGGCGCGGTGCATCAGCGGGCCGAGGAACATCAGCACGCTGCGGGTGCGGCGGGCCGCCTCGACGTCCATCGCCGCGAGGTCCAGCTCGGCGGGCGGGGTGAGTTCGAGGTCGCGGCCCTCGTTGATCCAGCGGCTCTTGACGCCGATGCTGGTGAGCACCTCGAGGATGCGGTAGACCTCCTCGATCCGCGCGACGCTGCGGATCGTGGTGCGGCCGGTGGTCAGCAGCGAGGCGCAGAGGATCGCCACGCAGGCGTTCTTGCTGCTGCGGACGTCGATCGCACCGGAGAGCCGGGTGCCGCCGGCGACGCGCAGGTGCATCGGGCCGGAGTAGCCGAGGGAGACGATCTCGCTGTCGAGGGCTTCGCCGATGCGGGCGATCATCTCAAGGCTGACGTTCTGCTTGCCCTGTTCGATGCGGTTGACCGCGCTCTGGCTGGTTCCGAGGGCCTCTCCGAGCTGCGCCTGGGACCAGCCGCGGTGCTGGCGCGCGGTACGGATGAGGGTGCCGATACGGGTGAGGTAGTCGCCTGTCACTCGCCAGACGATATCTCATGGTTGAGATGGCGACAGAACCGGGGCCCGGCGTGGTACTCCATTTGTCCGTTTCTCGCCCCGTATGGGCGTCAGTTCTTCACATCACCAGGTGAGGTTGTCACGCCGTCGTGACACTCGTGACAGTGTCACGGCCCCACGAGGTCACGACCCCGCGAGGTCACGGCCCGACGTCCTCACGGGCAGGACGTGCGACGGGCGGGCAAGGGTCACGGCCCGAGCAGCTCCGCCCGGCCGACGACGGTGCCCGCCCGGTCGATGCAGATGACGTCCACCGCGACCGGCGAGCCCAGCAGCACGCCGAGCGCCGTCGCCCGGGCCGCCTCGGCGACCAGATCCCCGAGCGGCACCCCGGCCGCCCGGCACAACTGCACCGCTTCCAGTGCGGTGTTGGCGCCCGCGACCGCCCCGGCCAGCGCCTCGTCGGCCCCGCCCCGACGGGCCAGTTCGGCCAAGTACCCCTTGTCCACCTGGGAGCGCGCCGAGTGGAGGTCGAGGTGGCCGGCCGCGAGCTTGGACAGCTTGGCGAAGCCGCCCGCGATGGTCAGCCGGGGCACCGGGTGGCGCTTGAGGTACTTGAGCACGGCGCCGGCGAAATCGCCCATGTCCAGCAGCGCGTCCTCTGGCAGCCCGTGCTCCGCGACCGCGACCTTCTCCGAGGTCGACCCGGTGCAGCCGGCCACGTGGGTGCGCCCCGCCGCCCGGGCCACGTCCACCCCTCGGCGGATCGAGTCGATCCAGGCCGAGCACGAGTAGGGGACGACCACCCCGGTCGTGCCGAGGATGGACAGACCCCCGAGGATGCCGAGTCGGGGGTTCCAGGTGGAACGGGCGATCTCCTCGCCGTGGTCGACCGAGATCTCCACCACCACGTCCCCGCTGCCGCCGCAGGCGGCGGCCACCTCGGCGACCGCGTCCCGGATCATCTGCCGGGGCACCGGGTTGATGGCGGGCTCGCCGACCGGCAGCGGCAGGCCGGCCTTGGTGACCGTCCCCACTCCGGGACCGGCCCGGAACACCACCCCGGTGCCGGGCGCGCCGGGCCGTACGGTCGAGCGGATCAGCGCGCCGTGGGTGACGTCGGGGTCGTCGCCCGCGTCCTTGACCACCCCGGCCATGGCGGCGATGCGCCGGTCGGGGCCGGGCGCACCGGGCACACCAGTCGTACCGGGCGCACCGGGCGTACCAGCCGGCTCTCCGGCGGTGGGGTTCGCGACGGTGGCCGGCTCCTCGGTGGTGGCCGGCTCTCCGACGGTGGCCGGCGCATGGGCGGCGGTCAGTTCCTCGGCGGCGAGGGCGAAGGCGGGCTGCTGACCCTTGGGCAGGGTGATGACCACCGGGTCCGGGAACTCGCCGGTGAGCAGCGCGGTGTACGCGGCCTTGGTGGCCGCGGTGGCGCAGGCCCCCGTCGTCCAGCCGGGCCGCAGGCCGCTGCTCTTCAGCTGGCCGGCCCGGCCTCCTGCCCCGGTTCCCGCCTCGGCTCCCGCTGCGGCCACCTGCGCCCCGTTTCCGACGGCGCCCGCGCCGTCCTGCTCCGCTCCGGCGGCCACACCGGCCGCCGCCGCCGATTTTCCCCCACCGGGCCGGGTGGGACCCGACCGGGGTGGGGGCACCCGCGTCCCGCGCGGTGCGGAGGAATCCCGCGCACGAGCTGCACGGGGCCGCTGCCCCGCGTTCCCGAAGAGTTCTCTGCACGGGCCTCGCCCACCGTGCCTACCAGTGAGTAATCTGGCGGTCCGCCAGAAGCGGGTTCATGACAGACGTGGGCCCGGCCGGGGTCGAAGCGCCCCGCCGGGCCATCAGCATGTGGGGGTTTTTGTGGCAGGGATGAGTCGGCGTACGTTCCTCACCGGTACGTCGGTGGCCGCCGCCTGGTCGGCCTTGTCGCTGGGCGGCGCGCAGTTCGCCTCGGCCGCGGCGCGCGACCGGGCGCTGGCGACGACGGCCGAGCGGGCCGTCAGGATCACCGGGACCACGCTGGAGCAGGTGGCCACCCCGGTCGGCACCGGTGGCTACAAGCGGCTGACGGCCGGACCGGGCTGGCCGCTGATGGTGCGCGGCGACCTGGCGTCGGCGACCACCGGACGGGACGACCGCCGGACCGGCCTCGCCAGCTTCGTCCAGTTCAGCGACCTGCACCTGGTGGACACCGAGTCCCCGGTGCGCTTCGAGTACCTGGCCAAGCTCAACGGCAGCGCCTACCGGCCGCAGGAGGCCCTGAACGCCCGCGGTGTCTCGGCCCTCGTCGAGCGGGTCAACTCGCTCGCCGGCGGCCCCTACACCGGGATGCCGTTCAGCATGGTGATGGCCACCGGCGACAACACCGACAACCACGAGCTCGCCGAACTCGACTGGTACCTCAAGGTCATGGGCGGCGGCCGGCTGGCCCAGAACACCGGTGACCCGAGCCGCTACGAAGGGGTGCAGAACTCCGGCAACGCGGCCTACTGGAACCCCGAACTCTCCTACAGCGACGGCTACAAGGCGAAGGGCTTCCCGCAGATACCCGGCTTCCTGTCCGCCGCCGGCCGCCCCTTCGACGCGCCGGGCCTGCGCACGCCCTGGTACACCACGGTCGGCAACCACGACGACAGCATCGAGGGCTCGCTGCCGGACCTCGGACTGCTGAACGACCTGTACACCGGCCAGTACAAGCTGGAGGGCTGCGACGACGCCACGGCAGCCCAGCTGACGGACTCGCTGCGCCGCGACCCGGCGGGCGCCGTGCTGCTGCTGGCGAAGCTGATCGCCAGCGGCGACCTGGTGCGCAAGGTCACCCCGGACGAGCGCCGCCGGCCGTTCACGCTCAAGGAGTTCGCCAAGGCCCACCTGAACCCGGCGGTCACCGGCGCCGGCCCCTACGGGCACGGCTTCACCTCGGACATGGCCAACAGCGGCAAGCTCTACTACACCTTCCGCATCTCGGAGAAGGTGGTCGGCATCAGCCTGGACAGCACCAACCAGGCCGGGTTCGCCGACGGTTCGCTGGGCACCGCGCAACTGCGCTGGCTGGAGCAGCAGTTGAAGGCGCACAGCGGACACTGGTACGACGCCGACGGACGCAAGGTGACCGGTGGGAGCACGGACGAGCTGATCCTCGTCTTCAGCCACCACACCAGCGGCACGATGGGCAACCTGCTGCCGGACCCGCGCAACATCTTCGAGGGGCGGCACGACGGCAACGAGCTGGTGGCGCTGCTCCAGCGCTACCCGAACGTGGTCGCGTGGGTGAACGGGCACACCCACATGAACAAGATCACGCCGCACGGCCACGCGGTGCCGGAGCGGGCGTTCTGGGAGATCAACACCGCCTCGCACATCGACTACCCGCAGCACGGGCGGATCATCGAGATCGCGGACAACGGGGACGGCACGCTCTCGCTGTTCACCACGCTGATCGAGTCCTCCGCGCCGTACGGGACGGACTTCGGCGGCACCTCGGACGCCAACCTCGCGGCGCTCTACCGCGAGCTGTCGTACAACGACCCGAACGGCCGGCCGACGGCGCTGCTGGGCACGGACGGGGACCACAACACGGAGCTGCTGCTCACCAAGCCGACCCGGTAGCAGCGGCCGGGGTCCGGCGGGTGACGGCCAACGGGTGACGGCCGACAGCCGACGACTGACAGCTGACGAATGACAAATAACGGATGACAGCGAACAGATGATGAAATCTGTTCGCTGTCATCCGTCGCCCGTCACTCCTCCGGGTACCGACGCGGCGTCCAGACGACCTCCACGCCGCCGCCCCGCTCGACCGCCCGGGTCTGCGAGGAGCCGATCAGCAGGACGGTCCGCATGTCGACCAGCGCCGGGTCCAGCTCGCCCAGCCGGACGATCCGCACCCGCTCGGTCGGGCCGCCGACGTCGCGGGCCATCACCACCGGGGTCTCCGGCGCCCGGTACTCCAGCAGCAGGTCCCGGGCGAGCCCGACCTGGGTGGTCCGGGACTTCGAGCCCGGGTTGTACAGCGCGAGCACCAGGTCCGCCCCGGCGGCGGCGCGCAGCCGCTTCGCCACCACGTCCCAGGGCTTGAGCCGGTCCGAGAGCGAGATCGTCGCGTAGTCGTGCCCGAGCGGGGCGCCGACCCGGGAGGCGGCCGCATGGGCGGCGGTCATCCCCGGGAGCACCCGCACCGGGACGTCCCGGTACACCTCCTCGCAGGCGACCTCCAGCACCGCGGTGGCCATCGCGAACACCCCCGGGTCGCCCGAGGAGACCACCGCGACGCGGTGCCCGCGCCGGGCGAGGTCCAGGGCGTACTCGGCGCGCTCCGACTCCACCTTGTTGTCCGAGCCGTGCCGCCGCTGCCCCGGCCGCTCCGGCACCCGGTCCAGGTACGTGGTGTAGCCGACCAGGTCGGTGGCCTCGGACAGCGCGCCGCGAGCCTCGGCGGTCAGCCAGAGCGGTCCGGCCGGCCCGGTGCCGACCACAGTCACACTGCCGACGCCGTCCGACAGCCGGATCTCCGGCTCCAGCGGCGCGACCTTGCTCGGCAGCACCGCGACCGAGAAGTACGGGACCGTTTCGTCCTCGACCTCGGCGAGCGGCGCGACCCGCTCCCCCGCCATGAAGGCCCGCTCCACGTACTGCGCGTCCGCCAGCCGCCCGGCCCGCTCCAGGGCCCGGCGGACGGTCGGGAAGGTGCGCCCCAGCTTCATGATCACGGCCGAGTCGGCGGCCGCGATCCGCGCCGTCAGCTCCTCCTCGGGCAGCGTGCCGGGGATGACGGTGAGCGTCTCCTCCGCCTCGGTCAGCGGCTGTCCGAGCCGGGCGGCGGCCGCGCTGAGCGAGGTCACGCCCGGCACCACCTCGGTCGGGTAGCGGTGCGCGAGCCGCTTGTGCATGTGCTGGTAGGAGCCGTAGAAGAGCGGGTCGCCCTCGGCGAGGACCACCACGTCGCGGCCGGCGTCCAGGTGGGCGGCCAGCCGGGCGGCGGCCTCCTCGTAGAAGTCGTCCAGCGCGCCGCGGTAGCCGCCCGGGTGGTCGGTGGTCTCGACGGTGAGCGGGTAGACCAGCTTCTCCTCGACCTGACCGCCCGTCAGGTACCGCTCGGCGATCGAGCGCGCGATGGACCGCCCGTGCCGGGCGCTGTGGTACGCCACCACGTCGGCCTTGCCGATGAGTTCGGCGGCCCGGACTGTCACCAGCGACGGGTCGCCCGGGCCGAGTCCGACACCGTACAGTCGGCCCGTGGGGTTCTGATGCTCCGTCACTCTTCTTCACTCGCAATCGCGTTGACGGCGGCGGCGGCCATCGCGCTGCCGCCTCGCCGGCCGCGCACCACCAGGTGCTCCAGGCCGGACGGGTGCTCGGCCAGGGCCTGCTTGGACTCGGCGGCGCCGATGAAGCCGACCGGAACGCCGATCACCGCGGCCGGTCGCGGTGCGCCCGCCTCGATCATCTCCAGCAGCCGGAACAGCGAGGTCGGCGCGTTGCCGACGGCGACCACCGCGCCCTCCAGCCGGGGCAGCCACAGCTCCATGGCCGCGGCGCTGCGGGTGTTGCCCATCTTCCGGGCGAGTTCGGGCACCGACGGGTCGGTGAGGGTGCAGATCACCTCGTTGTCGGCGGGCAGCCGCTTGCGGGTGACGCCGCTCGCGACCATGTTGACGTCGCAGAGGATGGGCGCACCGGCATGCAGCGCGGCGCGCGCGGAGGCGACCACACCGGGCGAGTACACCAGGTCCTCGACCAGGTCGACCATCCCGCAGGCGTGGATCATCCGCACCGCGACCTGGGAGACGTCCGCCGGGAGGGCGGCCAGATCGGCCTCCGCGCGGATGGTGGCAAAGGACTGGCGGTAGATGGACGCGCCGTCCTTCTCGTACTCGATCACTTCGTGGTCCTCCTGGCCTCGGCGACCGCCTCGGCCATCTCCTCGTTCGTCACGTCGACGCCCGTCGCGTCCTTGACGTCCACCGCATCGGCAGCCGTCGCACCGGCTCCCGCGGCGTTCACCGTCACCCGGTAGCCGCGCCCTGTGGCGAGCACGTCCACCCAGCGCCCGGCCGGGTGGCCGCAGCGCCGTTCACAGCCCGACCAGTGGACGGGCAGCACACCTGTGGGCCCGGCACCGGAGTCCAACGCCCGGGCCGCGTCCGAGCGGACGTCGGCCAGCGACTTGGCGCAGCCCGGCAGCCCGGTGCAGGCGGTGGCCCGCTCCCAGGCCGAGCCGGGCTCGGTACGGAAGCCGGCCGCGGCGAGCGCCGGCAGCCGGTCGGCCGGAGCACCGGGCAGCACCGCCCCGCGCCAGGGGGTCAGTCGCAGTTCGCCGGCCGAGGCGGCGACCAGCGCCCGCCACTGCCCGGCGCCCGCCCGGCCGAAGCGCAGTCCCACCGAGAGCCCGCCGGGCAGCGCGCCGACGGCGGGCGCGGCACCGGCGAAGGCGGGCAGCGGCACCGGGCCGGCCGGCAGCAGGTCGGGGACCTCGCGCAGGTGCCAGGCCTTGCGCCCATTGGTCCGCAGCGCCGCCAGGAAGGAGCGGGCCGCGTCCAGCACGGCCGTCACCTCCTGCCCGGCCTCGACCGGGTGTCCGCGGTCGGCTCGCCCGAGGCGCAGCAGCCGGGTGCCGTCCGGGCCTGCGATCAATGTCACATCGGCGTCGAGCGCGGCGACGTCGCCCCGCCCGTCGTCCAGCGCGAACAGGAACTTGCCGGAGAGCCCGGCCGCCCAGTCGCTCGCGCACAGTCGTGCGTCCAACTCCCGCACCCAGGCCTGTACATCGGCTCTGCCGGGGCCGCCCGCGGCGTCCAGTCCGGCCGCCGGTGAGGCGACGATGTTGCGGACCCGCTCGTGGGTGTCCGAGGGCAGCAGTCCGACGGCGCGCAGCCGGTCGGCGAGCTCGGCCGCGCAGTGCGGGGCCAGGCCGCGCAGCTGGACGTTGCCGCGCGAGGTGGTCTCCAGCTCGCCGTCGCCGAGGGCCTCGGCCGCCTCGGCGAGGGCGAGGGCCTGACGGTCCGTCAGCAGCCCGCCGGGCAGGCGGATCCGGGCGAGGGCGCCGTCGTCAGCCGTATGCAGACGAAGCGCTCCGGGGCAGGCGTCCGCACGCCCCCGGTCGGGCACCTCCCGGTCGGGTCCTGCGGCGCCCGGCGCGGTGGCGTCGGGTGTCGGTGGCATGGCGGCGAGCATACAGATGATCCGATCGCTTGCCTCCGTCCGCTGCATCACACCCGGGCCGCACCCCGGCCGCACCCCGACCACCTCGTCGGCTTCACCACCGGCCCCGCCCCCCGCTTCGGCCCCGCTGTGCCCCCGCCTCGGCCCCGCTTCGTCGCACTTCGGCCCCGCTTCGGCCCCGCTTCGCCCCCGCTTCACCGCCGCCTCGTCGTCGCCTCGCATGCCCGAACGTCCGAAAGCTCACTCTCCCCCAGGTCAGCCGTACCCCGTACGATGCTGACGGGCGGTCCCAGCGGGCCGCCCACACGCCAGCGACGGCGCAGGGGAGGAAACCGGTGCGAACCCGGTGCGGTCCCGCCACTGTGACCGCGGTTCACCGGTAGACCGGTCGGCCGCGGGAGCCAGGAACTCCTGCCGTCCTCCACCGGCCCGGGGCGCGGACCCCGAGGAAGGCAGACATGTTCCAGCGCTGTCGCATGCCCGCGCCCGCGTCCCCGGCCGCCATTACGGCCGTTCCGGCCGCCGCCACGACCACCCCGGTCGACCGCGCGGCCGTTCCGGCCACCTCAGCGGCCGACCCGGCCCAGATCCCGGCCGCCCTGGCCACCGACAAGGCCGGGAGGGCCTTCACATGATCCTGCTGCTGTCGACGTCCGACACCGACCTGCTCAGCGCCCGCGCTTCCGAGGGCCCGGTGCGCTACCGGCTCGGCAACCCGGCCCGACTCACCCCCGAGGACCTGCCCGCGCTGCTGGAGGGCACCGAACTCGTCGTGGTCCGCCTGCTCGGCGGGCGCCGCGCCTGGCAGGAGGGCCTGGACACGCTGCTGGCCGGCCCCCGCCCGGTCATCGTGCTGACGGGTGAGCAGGCCCCCGACGCCCAGCTGATGGAGCTGTCCACCGTCCCGGCCGGCATCGCCGCCGAGGCGCACGCCTACCTGGCCCACGGCGGCGCGGCCAACCTGGCCGAGCTGGGCGCCTTCCTCTCCGACACCGTGCTGCTGACCGGCCACGGCTTCGCCCCGCCCGCCTCCGCCCCGGCCTGGGGCCCGCTGGAGCGCGAAGCCCGTACGACCGAGGGCCCGACCGTCGCGGTGCTCTACTACCGCGCCCACCACATGAGCGGCAACACCGCCTTCGTGGAGACGCTCTGCCGGGCCGTCGAGGACCAGGGAGCCCGGGCCAAGGCCTACTACTGCGCCTCGCTGCGCGGCGCCGAGCCCGAGCTGCTGGCCGCGCTCGGCGAGGCCGACGCGATCGTCACCACCGTGCTCGCCGCCGGCGGCACCCGCCCGGCCGACGCCCAGGCCGGCGGGGACGAGGAGGCCTGGGACGCGGGCGCGCTGGCCGCCCTCGACCGCCCGATCCTCCAGGCGCTCTGCCTCACCTGGTCGCGCGCCCAGTGGGAGGCCAGCGACGACGGCCTGTCCCCGCTGGACACCGCCACCCAGATCGCCGTGCCGGAGTTCGACGGCCGCCTGATCAGCGTCCCGTTCTCCTTCAAGGAACTGGACGAGGACGGCCTCACCGTCTACGCCGCCGACCCGGAGCGCGCCGCCCGCGTCGCCGGCACCGCCGTCAAGCACGCCCGGCTGCGGCACGTTCCGGCCGCCGAGCGCCGCCTCGCCCTGGTGCTGTCCGCGTACCCGACCAAGCACGCCCGGGTCGGCAACGCCGTCGGCCTGGACACCCCGGCCAGTGCGGTGCGGCTGCTGGAGCGGCTGCGCGCGGAGGGCATGGACCTCGGGAACGACCTCCCCTCGTTCGACGGCGGCGAGGGCGGCCACGAGGGCGACGCGCTGATCCACGCCCTGATCGCGGCCGGCGGCTACGACCAGGACTGGCTCACCGAGGACCAGCTGGCCCGCAACCCGGTGCGCATCCCCGCGGCCGACTACCGCCGCTGGTACGCCACCCTGCCGCAGGGCCTGCGCGAGCACGTCGAGGAGCACTGGGGCCCGGCCCCCGGCGAGCTGTACGTCGACCGCTCGCAGAACCCGGACGGCGACATCGTGCTGGCCGCGATCCGCTCCGGGAACCTGCTCGTGCTGATCCAGCCGCCGCGCGGCTTCGGCGAGAACCCGGTCGCCATCTACCACGACCCCGACCTGCCGCCGAGCCACCACTACCTGGCCGCCTACCGCTGGATCGAGGCCGCCCAGGAGGACGGCGGCTTCGGCGCCCACGCGGTGATCCACCTCGGCAAGCACGGCAACCTGGAGTGGCTGCCCGGCAAGACCGCCGCGCTGTCCGCCGAGTGCGGCCCGGACGCCGTCCTCGGCGACCTGCCGCTGGTCTACCCCTTCCTGGTCAACGACCCGGGCGAGGGCACCCAGGCCAAGCGCCGCGCCCACGCCACGCTCGTCGACCACCTCGTCCCGCCGATGGCCCGCGCCGACTCCTACGGCGACATCGCGCGCCTGGAGCAGCTGCTGGACGAGCACTCCAACATCGCCGCGATGGACCCGGCCAAGCTGCCGGCGATCCGCGCCCAGATCTGGACCCTGATCCAGGCCGCCAAGCTCGACCACGACCTCGGCCTGGACGAGCGCCCCGAGGACGACGGCTTCGACGACTTCCTGCTGCACGTCGACGGCTGGCTCTGCGAGGTCAAGGACGCCCAGATCCGCGACGGTCTGCACGTCCTCGGCCAGGCTCCGGCCGGCACCGACCGGGTCAACATCGTGCTCGCCATCCTGCGCGCCCGGCAGATCTGGGGCGGCGTCAGTGCCCTGCCCGGCCTGCGCGAGGCGCTCGGCCTGGACGAGGCGGCGCTCACCCTCGGCGCCACCGACGCGGCCGAGGCCAAGGCGCGCGCCCTGGTCGAGGCCATGGAGGCGGAGGACTGGGCGCCCGAGGCGGTCGAGAAGGTCACCGCCGAGCTGCCGGAGACCGTCCAGGACGCCGTCCGCCAGGTGCTGGACTTCGCCGCCACCCAGGTGGTGCCGCGGCTGTCCGCCACCACCGACGAGCTGGACGCCGTGCTGCACGCGCTCCAGGGCGGCTTCGTCCCGGCCGGCCCGTCCGGCTCGCCGCTGCGCGGCCTGGTCAACGTGCTGCCGACCGGCCGCAACTTCTACTCCGTCGACCCGAAGGCCGTCCCCAGCAAGCTCGCCTGGGAGACCGGCCAGGCCCTCGCCACCTCGCTGGTCGAGCGGTACACCGCCGACAACGACGGCGCCTACCCGCCCTCGGTCGGGCTCTCGCTCTGGGGCACCAGCGCGATGCGCACGGCCGGCGACGACATCGCCGAGGCCTTCGCCCTGCTCGGCGTGCGCCCGGTCTGGGACGACGCCTCGCGCCGGGTCACCGGCCTGGAGCCGATCCCGCTGGAGGAGCTGGGCCGCCCGCGCATCGATGTCACGCTGCGCATCTCCGGCTTCTTCCGGGACGCCTTCCCGCACGTCGTCGCCCTGCTGGACGACGCGGTGCGCCTGGCCGCCGCCCAGGAGGAGTCTCCCGAGTCGAACTACGTGCGCGCCCACGTCCAGGCCGACCTCGCCGTCCACGGCGACGAGCGCAAGGCCACCGTCCGGGTCTTCGGCTCCCGCCCGGGCACGTACGGGGCGGGCCTGCTGCAGCTGATCGACAGCCGGGACTGGCGCACCGACGCCGACCTGGCCGAGGTGTACACGGTCTGGGGCGGCTACGCGTACGGCCGCGGGCTGGACGGGCGCCCGGCGCGCGAGGAGATGGAGACCGCGTACAAGCGGATCACCGTCGCCGCGAAGAACACCGACACCCGCGAGCACGACATCGCCGACTCGGACGACTACTTCCAGTACCACGGCGGCATGGTGGCCACCGTGCGCGCCCTCACCGGCAAGGCGCCGACCGCCTACATCGGCGACTCGACCCGCCCGGAGACGGTCCGCACCCGCACCCTGACCGAGGAGGCCGCCCGCGTCTTCCGCGCCCGGGTGGTCAACCCGCGCTGGATCGAGGCGATGCGCCGCCACGGCTACAAGGGCGCCTTCGAGATGGCCGCGACGGTGGACTACCTGTTCGGCTACGACGCCACCACGGGCGTGGTCGCGGACTGGATGTACGAGAAGCTGACCCAGGAGTACGTCCTCGACCCGGTCAACCGGGAGTTCCTCACGGGCGCCAACCCGTGGGCGCTGCACGGGATCAGCGAGCGGCTGCTGGAGGCGGCGAGCCGCGGGCTGTGGGAGCAGCCGGACCCGCAGCTGATCGAGCAGCTGCAGGCCGCGTTCCTGGAGACCGAGGGTGACCTGGAGGGCGGCGAGGAGTGACGCCCCGCTGAGCGGAGGCCGCCGGTGTCAGGACCGGCGGCCTTCGCGTTCCCACCACTGCGCTTCGAGGCGGGCCCGCCGGCGTTCGGCCTCCTCGGTCCGGCCGGCGGCGATCAGGACGTCCAGGTAGGTGGCCTGGAAGGCGAGACCGACGTGGTCGTCGTCGACGCGTCGTTCCACCAGCTTCAGCGCGTCGTCGTACCTCTCGGCGGTCAGCAGAATCCGGGCCAGGATCTGCGCGATGTACGCCCGGTCCGTCAACGGGCGCAGCTCCTGCTCCGCCTCGTCGAACTTCCCTTGGAGTGCCAGGGCCTGGGCAAGCCACTCCTTGACCTCGATGTCGTCGCTGCCCGACGACCGGGCGACCCGCTCGGCCTCGGCGAACTGGCCGGCCTTGACCAACGCCCTGGCACAGCCGGCCACGCAGAGGTTGTCGGTCGGGAAGAGCTCGGCGCCCCGCCGGTAGTACGGCAGAGCCTCCTCCGGACGGTTCAGGTAGTCGAGATAGCCCGCCACGGACCAGGCGTAGAGCCCGTTGCCGGGGTCGAGCCGAAGGGCGTTCAGCATGTGTCCGAGCGACGCCTCGACGTCCCCGAGGTGGTCCTCCAGGTAATCGGCGACCGCTTCGGCCGCGTCCGCCGACTCCATGTCCACGCCCCGGAGCATCTTCAGAACAGCTGTGATCCCGCTGTCGTTCGACTTGGCCAGAGCGCGCAGGTACAACACCGTCAACGAGCTCCGAGGGCTCCCTTCGAATTCCTTCTTCAGGAATTCCGCAGCTTCTTGATGATTTCCGGAGTCGAGCATTCTCTCGGCGATGCGGTACGCAATGCGCTGCCTCCCCAGACCCGTTTCCGTCCCTTCCGACAGCCGATAGCGGCGACTGCCTGCGGGCATCGCCCGGTCGGCGGGTTCCTCCGGGCGGTCCTCCTGAAGCCGAGCGGACTTCCAGGCGGCGCGGAACTCCTCCGGATCTCCCCCGAGCGCCTCCACGATCAGCTCCAGCGCACCCCACCTGGGCAGGCGCCTGCCGGTCAGCGCCTGGTGGACGGTGCTGTGGCTCACCGCGCCGGCGGTCCCGGCGGCGATCCGGCGGGTGCTGGGCTCGCCGGCGTTGAGGTGCAGCTCACGAAGTCGCATGGTCAGGTCGGCGAGCGCTCCACCATTTTGCACGTATTGCCCCCTTTTTCCGTAATCCCTCGTAAAACGTTACACCACTCCCGTCCCGCCGGGTCCCGCCACGTATCACTCGGTAACGCTTTGCCCGGCCCCGTATTCGACACGTCCCGGTACACCAGATTTGAAGCATGACGACGAACACCGAAACCAGCACGGCCGGGAACGGGAAACTCCTCGAGCGCATCAAGGTCACGGTCGGCCTCCTTTCCGCGGCCAATCTCCTCACGCAGGTGATTTCGGGGGTGATCCAGCTGTTCCGATGATTCGCCTGTCCGCCGATCCGCGTCGGCCTCGCGTGCGGCCCTCTGGCACCGAGGGCGGTCCGAGCGGACAATACGGGGCATGTCGCGCCGCACCGCTCCCACCGGCCCTGCTCCGACCACGACGACCACGACGACCACGCCCCCCACCGAGGGGCGGGAGCCGCACGCGCCACACCGGTACCGGGGGCGGGTCGGAGCGCTGGCGGCCGGAGCGGTTCCGGTGCTCGCCTTCCCCGAACCCGGGCAGGCGTGGCTGGCGTGGATCGCGCTGGTGCCCGGGCTGCTGCTGATGCAGCGGGCGCCGTCGGGCCGGGAGGCGGCGGTGCGCGGCTGGTGGTTCGGGGCGGGGTTCATCCTCGCGGCGATGTCCTGGCTGGTCCCGTCCATCGGGCCGGGGCTGCCGGTGCTCGCGGTGCTGCTCGGGGCGCTCCAGAGCGGCGTCGGGTACACCGTGCACCGGCTGCTGCACCCCCCGCTCTCCGCCCGGCGGGCGCTCCTGGCGCTCCTGGTCGTCCCGGCGGTCTGGGTGACCACCGAGTACGCGCGGTCCTGGCCCGCGCTCGGCGGCCCGTGGGCACTGCTCGGTGCCACCCAGTGGCGGCACCCGGCGATCCTCGCCCTGGCCTCGGCCGGCGGGATCTGGCTGGTCAGCGCGGCGGTGGCGGCGGTGAACACCGGGGTGCTGATCGCGCTGACCGCGGTGCACCGGCGGCCGCGGGCCGTCGCCGCCGGCTCCGTCGTGCTGGTGCTGGCCTCCGGCCCGCTGCTGTTCGCACTGCGCGAGGCACCCGCCAGGGACGGGGCCGCCACCGTGGCACTGGTCCAGCCCGGCATCGTGGAGGACCCCGGGGCCCGGTTCGAGGCGAGCGCGCGGATCACGGCCGGACTCGTCGGGCAGCCGGTGGACCTGGTCGTGTGGGGCGAGAGCAGCACCACCGCCGACCTGGACCGCGACCCGGCCGCGCTGGACACTCTGCGCGGGCTCGCCGCGACCACCGGCGCCGAGGTCGTCGCCGGGGAGGACGCGCGCAAGGCGGACGGGCGGATCTCCAAGGACGCGGTACTGGTCTCCCCCGCCGGCGTGGTGGACCGCTACCGCAAGATCCGGCTGGTGCCGTTCGGCGAGTACATCCCGCTGCGGCCGGCGCTCGGCTGGATCGCCGGGGTCAGCCGGGCGGCGGGCGAGAACCGGGCGCCCGGCACGTCCTTCCACGTCCTGCCCGCCACCGACCGGGCGGGCGCGCCGCTGCCCGTCGGGGCGCTGATCTGCTTCGAGTCGGCCTTCCCCGACATGGCCCGCACCGCCGCCCGGGACGGCGCCCGGGTGCTGGTCTACCAGTCCTCGACCTCGACCTTCCAGCGCACCTGGGCGCCCGAGCAGCACGTCTCGCTGGCGGCGATCCGGGCCGCCGAGACCGGGCGGCCGGCCGTGCAGGGTTCGCTGACCGGGGTCTCGGCCGCCTTCGACGCCCAGGGCCGGGAGCTCGCCCGGCTCGGTACCGGCGGCACCGGCGCGCTGAGCGTCCGGCTGCCGCTCACCGCGCCCGGAACCCTGACCTGGTACGACCGGATCGGCGACGTGGTGCCGCTCGGGGCACTGCTGGTCACGGCGGGGGCGACGCTGGTGGCCGTGGCCGGGTGGCGGCGCTCGCGCGGCGCCCGGCGGGCCGGTCAGCCCTCGGCGCCGGCGGTGTAGACCCCGAACGCGGCGCCCTGGGGGTCGCGCAGCACGGCGATCCGCCGTCCCCCCGGCAGTCCGGTGGCGGGCATCAGGACGTCCCCGCCGAGCGCCGTCGCCCGCCCGACGGTGTTGTCGACGTCGGCGACCGCGAAGTACGGCAGCCAGTGCGGCGGCACCTGGGGCGGGAAGCGGTCGTCCATCGTCAGCATGCCGCCGAAGTCCCGTCCGTCCAGGCCCCATTGGGGGTAGTGCTCGGACGGGGCGACGGACCAGCCGAAGACCTTCGGGTAGAAGGCGAGCGCGCCGGCCGGGTCACGGGTGAGCAGCTCCACCCAGCCGAGCGAGCCGGGCTCGTTGAACACCCCGGCGCCCCGGAAGGCGCGGGCCTGCCAGACGATGAGCACCGCGCCGGAGGGGTCGGCGGCCACCGAGAAGCGGCCGAAGTCGGAGACGTCGGTGGGGTCCTTCAGGACCCGCCCGCCGGACTCCTTGACCCTCGCGGCGGTGGCGTCGGCATCGGCGACCGCGATGCAGACCGTCCAGGCGATCGGCTGCTGCGGGGCGTAGCGCGGGGTGATGGCGGCGGCCGGGGCGCCCCCGACCAGCACCTGGGTGTAGTCGCCGTGCCCGGGGCGGGCCGTGTCGTCCACCTGCCAGCCGAAGAGCTCGGTGTAGAAGGCCAGGGCGGCGGGCGGGTCGGAGGTGCCCAGCTCCGTCCAGCAGGGGGCGTTGGTGGTCACGGAGGTCTGCTTCATGGCGTCTGTCCTCGCAGCTTGCTCGGGAACTCCCGGGTTTTTCGGCGCCTCGGCCCCCGCACCTCCCGCCCCAGCATGCGGGGCGGGGGCGGAGCTTGGCGGGCGGTGGTGGGCCGAACGGGGTGGACGAACAGATGACAGCTGACAGATTTCGAAATCTGTCAGCTGTCATCTGTTATTCGTCATCTGTTATCTGTCGGCTTTGTCCGACGGCGGGCGTCCGGCGACGGGCGTCCGGCGACGGGCGTCCGACAGCAGGAGCCCGCCGGCTGCCGCCCGCCATCCATCAGCTGCGCACGGGCCGTGCCACCGGGATCCACAGCTCCGCCTCGGCGTCGCCCGTCCCCGGCACGGGGCGGACCCGGAGGATCTCCGGACCCGGCCGGGCCTCGTACGGGTTGGACGGGAACCACTGGCTCGCCACGTCCCCCCACATCTCCTGCAGGGCCTGCGGGAACGGCCCGGTGTTGGTGAACACCGCCCAGGTGCCGGCCGGGACGTCGAGCACGTCCAGATCCGCCGGGACGGCGACACCGTCGCGCGCCACCACCGCGTGCCAGTAGTCGAGTTCGGACCCCTCCTCGCGGTTCGGCGAGAAGTCGTCGCTCACCGAGAGGATCCCGGCCGGGTCGTCCCCGGACAGGGCCGCGATCCGAGCGACCGTGTCCTTGTCGAGCCCCTTGATGAACTCGGCGATCCCCGGGTTGATCCCCACGTAGATCAGGGTGACCCGGGCCTTCTTGCCGACGATCCGGAAGTCCGGCTTCTCCACGATCCGGTATTCCATGCTGCTGCTCCCCTCCACGACGAGTCGGAAGGACATCCGGGGCTGGGAGACGAGCACCGCACCGTCGCGCCGGACCTCGCCCGGCCCGACTCCGTGCATGGCCCGGAACGCCCGGGCGAACGCCTCTCCCGAGGAGTACCCGTACCGGACCGCGATGTCGAGCAACGTCTGCTCACCGTCGAGGACTTCGGCCCCGGCGACGGTGAGCCGCCGACGCCGGACGTACTCCGACAACGGCATCCCGGCGAGCATCGAGAACAGCCGCCGGAAGTGGTACTCCGACGTCATCGCGATCCGCGCCAGCTCGGCCACGTCGACCTCGCGGTCCAGGTCTCGTTCGATCCGGTCCATCGCCCGGTTCAGGTGCTCCAGCACGCCAACCCCGTCCTTCCCTTGTGACACTCACCGTAGGAAGGACCCACCCTGCCGCACCCGACAATCGGTGCCCGCTCCGGTCGGGTACCGATCGCCGGCTACCGATCGCCGGGTGACGGCCGTCGGGTGACGGCCGTCGGCGGCCCGGATTCGGCGGTGCCGCCTCGGCGGCGCCGAGGCAGCGGCCTTGCGCCGGCGGGCCTCGCGTCAGCGGCTCAGATCAGGCCCTGGGCCAGCATCGCGTCGGCGACCAGCTCGAAGCCGGCGATGTTCGCACCGACCACGTAGTTGCCCGGGTGGCCGTAGCGCTCGGCGGTGGTGAAGCAGGAGTCATGGACGTGCTTCATGATCCCGGCCAGCCGCTCCTCGGTGTGCTCGAAGGTCCAGGAGTCGCGCGAGGCGTTCTGCTGCATCTCCAGGGCGCTGGTCGCGACGCCGCCGGCGTTCGCCGCCTTGCCCGGACCGAAGGCCACCCCGGCCTCCTGGAACACCCGCACCGCCTCCGGGGTGGTGGGCATGTTCGCGCCCTCGGCGACGGCCAGCACCCCGTTGCGCACCAGGGCCAGCGCGTCGGTCTCCGCCAGCTCGTTCTGGGTGGCGCAGGGCAGCGCGACGTCGCAGGGAACGCTCCACACCCCCGGGCCCTCGACGAACCGGACGTGGCCACCGCGCAGTCGGGCGTAGTCGGAGACCCGGCCTCGCCGGACCTCCTTGACCTCCTTGAGCAGGTCGAGGTCGATGCCCTTCTCGTCCACCACGTAACCGGAGGAGTCGGAGCAGGTGAGCACGGTCGCGCCGAGCTGCTGGGCCTTCTCGATCGCGTAGACCGCGACGTTTCCGGCCCCGGAGACGACCACCCGGCGCCCGTCCAGGCTCTCGCCGCGACTGTGCAGCATCTCGGAGGTGAACATGACGCAGCCGTAGCCGGTGGCTTCGGTACGGACCTGCGCGCCGCCCCAGCCGAGGCCCTTTCCGGTGAGCACGCCGCTCTCGTACCGGTTGGTGATCCGCTTGTACTGGCCGAAGAGGTAGCCGATCTCCCGGCCGCCGACGCCGATGTCCCCGGCCGGCACGTCGGTGTACTCGCCGAGGTGGCGGTAGAGCTCGGTCATGAAGGACTGGCAGAACCGCATGATCTCGGCATCCGACCGGCCCTTGGGGTCGAAGTCGGAGCCGCCCTTGCCCCCGCCGATGGGCAGACCGGTGAGCGCGTTCTTGAAGATCTGCTCGAAGCCCAGGAACTTGACGATCCCGAGGTTCACCGAGGGGTGGAAGCGCAGCCCGCCCTTGTACGGCCCGAGGGCGCTGCTGAACTCCACCCGGAAGCCGCGGTTGACGTGGATGTCGCCGGAGTCGTCCGTCCACGGCACCCGGAACATCAGCTGCCGCTCGGGCTCGCAGATCCGCTCGATGATCCGGGCGTCGAGGAGCTCGGGGCGGTGGGCCAGCACCGGCGCGAGGGTCTCCAGCACCTCGTGGACGGCCTGGTGGAACTCGTCCTCGCCCCGGTTGCGGCGGACCACGTCCGCGTAGAGCGCCTCTATCGCGCGCCGCTCGGCGTCGAGGGAGGAGTCGAGGGAGGAGTGGGGGGTGGCGGGGGTCAGCGGCATCTGGTCAGGACCCTTCCGTGGTCGTCGATTGGCGTGCGCGGTGTCCCGGCGGGCCTGAGGGACGTGCCCAGGAAACGCGGCAAGTGTCGCAGTGTCCACACCGCGGGTCCCGCACCATCCACATGCTGGAAGGCCTGGTGGGAACAGTCGGGACCGGTGGGGTGTTGTGCGCCTCCGCGGTCGAGCCCCGTCCCATCGGCCCGGTAGTTGTTCAAATTGGAACTACCTAGTACGGTCGACCTCCGATCCACCGCGATCCGTCCGGACCGGTCGAACCCACCCGGTTCGTCCCGGTCCACCCCTGATTCGTTCCGGTCCACCCCCGATCCACGGAGGCCCACCCATGCCGCAGCCCGGCTCCGCCACGGTGCGCTCGCGTGTGCGCATCCCGCTGACCTTCCCCGACGGCTACCGCGCCGAGGCGGAGACCTTCACCTTCCACGGCCTCGCCGACGGTGCCGAGCACCTGGCGCTCGCGCTCGGCACGGTCCCCGAGGGCGGGACGCCGCTGGTGCGGCTGCACTCCGAGTGCCTGACCGGCGACGTCTTCGGCTCCGACCGCTGCGACTGCGGGCCGCAGCTGCGCGAGTCGGTGGAGCGGATCAGCGAGGCCGGCGGGTACCTGCTCTACCTGCGGCAGGAGGGCCGCGGCATCGGGCTCTACAACAAGCTGGACGCGTACGCCCTCCAGGACTCCGGCCTGGACACGTACGACGCCAACACCGCCCTCGGCCTGCCCGAGGACGGCCGGGACTACACCGCGGCCGCCCAGATGCTCGCCGCGCTCGGCGCCACGGGCATCGACCTGCTGAGCAACAACCCGGACAAGGCGGCGCAGCTGGCCGAGCTGGGGATCGTCGTGCGGCACCGGGTGCCGACGGGCGTGCACCTGTCGGCGAGCAACGTCCGCTACCTGCGGGCGAAGGTGGAGCGGACGGGACACTCGATCGAGCTCTCCCGACTGGTCGGCTGAGCGCCGACAGAGAACGGGCCGCAGCGAACAGAGAACAGCGAACAGATGACGGATGACAGCTGACAGATTTCGAAATCTGTCAGCTGTCATCCGTCAGTCGTCATCTGTCATCTGTCCGCTGCCAGCTGTCAGTCGTCGCCCCTCACCTGCGCCCCGCCCGTCCCCGGACCGTCCACAGCCCCCCGTACGCCGCCAGTGGCAGCATCACCAGCAGGGCGGCCCAGAAGGCCCCGTGCCCCCACAGCCCGGCGATCGACCTGAACGGCCCTTCGAACACCGGTATCCGCAGTGCCTCGACCGGTCCCAGCGGCCCGGGCCAGGCCCCCAGGAACAGGGTGGCCGGGATCCAGAGCGCGAACAGCCCCCGGGCGGTGGCCGGAGTCCCGAGGGCGCTCACCAGCGACACCACCGCCAGCAGCAGGACGAACCCGGCCTGGTAGGCCGCGCCGCTCTGTCCCGTCCCCCAGGAACCGGGCGTCCGGTGCACCCCGGTGGCCGCGAGTCTGACCTCGACCGCCGCCCACAGCAGCAGTACCAGCACCGCCGTCGTCCCGAGCGCGAACCGCACCCGGTCGCGGGTCCCCGCGCCGCCCGTCCGCCACCGCGCGGACGGCGCGCTCCACATCCGTTCGCCGCCGGCGGCCCCGGGCGAGTGCTCAGCGCTCCGCTCGTCCAGCCGCCGCCAGGCCGCCCGGACCCGGCTGCGCGCCTCCTGAGCGGGCTTCAGCAGCCGGTTGGAGGCCCGTTCCACCAGGACGAGCGAGACCACGATCGCCACCACCGCCGCGATGCCGGCCCAGCTCCCCATCCCGCCCTCGAACACGACCACCCGGTCGGCCACCGACTGCGGCGTCGCCGGCACTGTCACCGGCGGCCCGAGCCGCAGGTAGCCGATGGCGAGGGCCCCGGCCCCGGTCAGCAGCGCCGTGCCGATGCCCACCCGGGCGGGGAAGAAGGCGATCACGGCGGCCGCCACGAGCCCCGCACCGAGCTGTCCGACCACCTGCCGGGCCGCGTGGTCGCCGGCGTCGCGCAGGTGACCGCCGAAGGCGCCGGCGGGCGAGAGGTCGAGCTTGTCGCCCGCCTCGACCGGGTAGCGGAGCACCGCTCCCGCCCACAGCAGCAGTCCGAAGGCGAGGAGCAGCACCAGGACCGCCCCGGCCCGGCGCGGCAGCGCGGTGCGGGCGTAGGGCCACCAGGCCGCCAGTCGGGCCCGCCGGTCCACCGGGGGCCGCCGGCGCCGGTTGCGCCACAGCCGGGCCACTCGCCCTTCCTGTCGTACCCCGGCCTCCGGCTCGGGCCGATCGGGCCGCTCGGACTGCTCGGACCGTCCCCGGCCGCGCCGCCGCAGTGCCTCCGCCGCGATCAGGACCGCCCGTCCGCCCGGCTGCGCCGGGTCGGCGCCCACCGCCCGGCGCCGCAGCGCGGACCAGCGGCGCCGCACCACGTCCCGGGCGGTGGCCGCCGCCGGGTCCGGCGCCGGCCTGCGGGCCGCTGCCCGTACGGCGGTGCGGGCGCCCGCGTCCACCGCCAGCGCGCCGTCCACCACCGTGGCGGCCACCACGGCCGCGAGTTCGGACACCCGCTCGGGCAGCGGCAGCCGGTGCAGGGCGGCGGGCAGCGGCGAGAGCCGGCCGAGCAGCCGTGCGCGCTCCTCGGGCCGGATGCTCAGCCAGACCGCCTGCCGGTGCGCCTCCTCGCGTTCCTCCGGGCTGAGCCCGTGGCCGCCGCGCCGGCCGCCGCCGACGGTGCGCGCCAGCCGGTCCACCTCGGCCAGCACCTCCGGCAGTCCGGCCAGCGCGAGCTGCCGCGAGCAGTGCTCGCCCGCGCACTCGGGGTGGAAGCAGTCGTAGCGGGCGACCACGGTCGGCGCCCCGCCCCGGACCAGTTCGTCGATGAACTCGGCGCCGTCCGGTTCGGTGACGACGCGTTCCAGGCCGGTGGTGTCGATCGGGCGGTCGCGGTAGTGCGGGACGGTGCCCGGGGCGAAGGCGGCGCCCAGGGCGAGTACCGCGACCGCCGCCACGGACTCGCGCCGGGAGCCGGGCGCCCGGGCCACGTCGGAGAGGTAGTGCAGGTCGAAGACGGTGTCCTCGACCTCGTCCCGCAGCCAGTCGCGCACTCGTTCCGCTCCCCCGGTGGCGAGCCAGCGGGCCGCCGCGCCGGAGTTCTTGAGCAGCGCCTCGGTGAGCCGGACCGGGTCGGTGAACGGGTTGCCGAGGAAGGTGACCGGCCGGTGCGCCCGGGCCTGCGCCTGCGGCCGGCGGCGGATCACCTCGGGGGTGCCGCCGGCCAGCCAGCCGCGGACCTGCGGCGCGGTCCAGCGGTCCTCCGGCTTCTTGGTGAACAGCCCCTGGAGGAGCAGCAGTTGGCGCGGGTCACGGACTGCTGCGAGGTCCACCTCCTCGCCCATGACCAGTTCCAGTTCCAGCTCCTGGTCGGCCGGGCGCTCGCCGTCCGCGCCGATGAAGCGCGGGCGGCCGACGAACAGCTCGTACAGCACATTGCCGAGCCCCCACCAGGGCCCGGCCTGGTGGTTCTTGCCGGCCAGTTGCTCGGGGGCCATGTAGGCGACGGTGACCATCATCGCGGAGGTGAACCGGCGGCTGTCGGTGAGCCGGTCGACGCCGCCGAAGTCGGCGATCACGAACTCCCCGGACCCGCTGCCGGGGCGCACCAGGATGTTGGCGGGCTTGAAGTCCAGTGGGTTGCGCTTGATCCGCTGCTGCCAGAAGTCGAGCAGGGCGACGAGCTCGTAGACGATCTGCTCGGTGGTCCGCGGGTCGCCGTGACCGCCCTCCCGCCACAGCCCGGCGACGTGCGCGGCGAGGGTGACCGGCAGGTACTCCATGGCCACCCAGTCCACCTGGGCGCCGTGGTGGCCGACCCGGCCGAAGTCGATCAGGTGCGGGACGTGCCGGCGGAATCCGTCGTTGCGCAGGTGGGCGAGCAGGTCGTGGTCCATCGGGTGGCCGGCGACGGCCACCTTGACGGCCGCGTCACCGCCTCCGTCGGTGCGCCGGACGTACCAGACGGTGCCCTCGGAACCGGCCCCGGCCCGGCCCAGCGGGATGAAGCGGCCGCGCAGGGCGTCCGGGAAGGCGCCCTCGAACGGGCCGTCGGAGCCCGGGCGTCCGCCGGGGCCTCCGGCCGGAGCGGGACCGCCGGGCCCGATGCCGTCCTGCCAGGAGGGCGAGCCGCCTCCGCCTCCCGCCCCGGACCTGGGCCGGACGACCTCGGTGACCGCCTCCGGGTCGGCGCCGACCGAACGCCCCGGGTGCGTCGGATGCCCCGGCCGGCCCGGACTCCCAGGACTCCCCGGCCTCCCCGGCCGGACCTCCGTCAGGGCGTCCGGGTCGGACCCCCGCCCGGCATCCGGCCTGCGGCGGGTGGCCGCCTCCGGGTCGAAGCGCGGCTCGGCGCGGGAGGTCCGACGCGTCGCCGCCTCCGGGTCGAAGCGCGGCGGGACGGCGGGCGCCCGACGGGTCGCGGCGCGCGGGTCCACCCGGGTCGGCGGATCCACCCCGGGCGGCACCGACCCTGAAGGCACCGACTCTGAAGGCACCGACCCGGGCGGGACCGACCCGAGCCGGGAGGGCCGGTCAGAGGAGGCTTCGGAGCGCCAACGCCCCCGCGACCACCGCTCCACCCTGCTCCCCGGCGGATTCCCCGGCTCGGCTCCGGCGGCCGACCGGGGCCTCGGCCCGCGCCGTTCACCCTCGGCCGAATCCGCGTCCTCCGTCGTGCCCATGCGACGTTTCCCTCCCCCGCAGCCCGGACCGGCGCGGGGTCGTGACCGCGGGCGCACCGGTGCCGGGGTGGATTGTGACGCGTCATCATCCCGCACGGCGGGCGCGGGTGTCGGGCGCTTTTCCGGATCAGGACCGACCCGTCGCAGGACCGGTACGCAAGCGCCTCCCGCGACGCGCAACCGGGCGCCGTCGGCCCTCAGCGCTCCCCGACCGGGCGCCCCGTCGGCTCCTCCACGATCCGCCGGGCGATCTCGTCGGGCCGCACCGGGCGCCCGAAGTGCCACCCCTGCGCCCAGTCGCAGCCCATGGTCCGCAGCCGCTCCGCGTCCCGGTGGGTCTCCACGCCCTCGGCGGTGACGTTCAGCCCGAGCGCGTGCGCCATCGACACCAGTCCGCTGACGATGCGCCACCCGGTGGACTCGTCCTTTCCCGGTTCGTGCAGGTCGCCGACGAAGGAACCGGCGATCTTCAGCCCGGAGACCGGCAGGTCGCGCAGGTAGGCGAGGTTGGACCAGCCGGTGCCGAAGTCGTCCACGGCCAGCGACACCCCGAGGTCGACCAGCCCGTGCAGGGTGCGCAGCGCCTCGTCCTCGGGCCCGACCACGGTCGACTCGGTGATCTCCAGCTGCAGCCGGGCCGGGTCCAGTCCGGTGCCGTCGAGGATCCGGCCGAGGTCGGTGACCAGGGCGGCGCTGCGGGCCTGCCGGACCGCCAGGTTGACGTTCAGCTGCGGGGCGGCGTCGCCGTACTGCTTGATCCAGTCCGCGGCCTGACCGCAGGCCTGCTCCAGCACCCAGCGGCCGAGCGGCATGATCAGCCCGGTCTCCTCGGCGGTGGTGACGAACTCGTCCGGGCCGAGCACGCCGAGCTGCGGGTGGCGCCAGCGCACCAGTGCCTCCACGGCGGCCAGCCGGCCGTCCGCGAGGCGGTAGAGCGGCTGGTAGTCGATGAAGAACTCGCCGCGGTCGAGGGCCGCGGGCATCCGCACCGACACCGCGTAGCGGCTGACCGCGCGGGCGTTCTCCTTGGGGTCGAACAGCGTCCAGCGGCCGCGGCCGGCCTCCTTGGCGCGGTACAGCGTGAGGTCGGCGGCGCGGACGGCCGCGCCCGGGGTGGTGGTGGACACCCGCCGCTCCAGCACGCCGACGCTGGCACCGACGGCGAGCTTGTGGTCGCCGATCAGCACCGGCCCGGCGAGCGCCTTGAGCACGGTCTTCGCGGCGGCCACCGCCTCCTGCTCGCCCCGGCAGCGCTCCAGCAGGACGACGAACTCGTCGCCGCCGAGCCGGGCGACCAGGTGGCCCAGCGGGCTGAGGGCGGCCTTCAGCCGGGCGCCGACGGCGGCCAGCAGCTGGTCGCCCATGTCGTGGCCGAGGCTGTCGTTGACCACCTTGAAGCCGTCGAGGTCGACGTAGCAGAGGCCGAAGCGGGCACCCGGCTCGGGCTCCTCGAACAGCTTCTCCAGCCGCTCGAAGAAGGCCGCGCGGTTGGGCAGGCCGGTCAGCGGGTCGTGGGTGGCCTGGTGGCGCAGCCGCTCCTGGAGCCGGTAGCGGTCGGTGACGTCCTCCAGCATCGCGACCTGGTACTGCGGGATGCCGTCGTCGTCGCGGATCAGCGAGACGGTCAGGTGGGTCCAGATCACCTCGCCGTCCTGGCGGTAGTACGGCTTGTCGAACTGGAAGTAGTCCCGCTTGCCGCTGATCAGCTCCTCGTACGCCTCCCACACGCCCGGGGTGTCCTCGGGGTGCACGAGGTCGCCGACCCGGCGCCCGATCATGTCCTCCGGGCCCGCGCCGAACAGGTCCTGGAGGGCCTTGTTGACCGCCATGATGTTGCCGTCGGTGTCGCCGATGCCGATGCCGATCGCGGCGCTCTCGAACAGCGCCCGGAACCGGGCCTCGGACGCGCGCAGCGCCCGCTCGGCCTCCTTGCGGGCGGCGTCGGCGGCGGTGCGGATCGCCTCCTGCTCGATCAGCGTGCGCTCGCGCAGGGCGCCCGCCCAGCCGGCCGCGAAGGCGCCGGTCAGGGCCGGGCCGCGGTCGTCGTGGACGGGCTGCGCCTGGAGCAGCTCGACCGCCCGGGCCAGCAGCACCGGGTCGGTGAAGTGCGCGTCGACCAGTTCGGCGCCGGCCTGCGCGGCCAGCCGCGGCTCGAACGGGTCGTCCTCCTGGGCGCGGTGCAGCAGCGCGGCGGTGCGCGCGACCAGCCGGCCGAGCAGGCCGGGGTGGACGGCGATGCCGTGGTCGGCGGAGAGCAGCCGGGCCCAGTCCTCGTGGAACCGCTCCGCGTTGCCGCGCACCGGGGTGGTACTCATCTGCTGAACCTGGTTCCTCTGCTGTGCGCGCCGGTCGCGGCGGGCCCGGCGACGGCCGCTCGGCCGCTCCCGTTGCCCCGGGTCGTGCTGCCGCCCGGGCCCGGCACCGCGCTTCCGGCGGCCGCCGCGCGGGGCGCACGGCCGTCGGTGCCTCGTCCGTCGCGTCCGATCAAGGGCGGAACCCCACGCCCGCCACCCCGGTCATCCGCTCGGGGTGCTCACCGACCGTACCGGGCTGGTCCGGGCGCCACTGCGGCAGGTAGACCACACCCGGCTCGACCAGCTCGAAGCCGGAGAACATCGCGGTGATCTGCTCGTGGGTGCGCATGGTCAGCGGGGTCGGCGTCATCCGGTACAGCTTCTGGTGGTCCTCCGCCTGGTCCGGGCGGCCCTCCAGTGAGGCGTGCGAGAGCACCAGCGCGCTGCCGGGCGGGAGGGCGTCGCGGATCACGCCGATCAGCTTCCACGGGTCCTCCTCGTCGCTGACGAAGTGGGCGACGGCGACCAGCAGCACGGCCACCGGCTCGCCGGCCGCCAGCAGCTCGGCGACCTCGGGGCGGGCCAGCAGGTCGGCCACGTCGCGCAGGTCGGCCTGGACGACGGCGCTGTCCGGGTCGTCCTCCAGCAGCAGACGGCTGTGCGCGACGGCGACCGGGTCGCGGTCCACGTAGACGACCTTCGCCCCGGGGCGGATCTCGCGGGCGATCTCGTGCACCGCGCTGAAGGTCGGGATGCCGGAGCCGATGTCCAGGAAGCGGCTGACGCCCTGCTCGGCGAGGAAGGTCACGGCGCGCCGCAGGAAGGCGCGGTTGGAGCGCATGATCTGCGGCAGCTCCGGCCACAGGGCCATCGCCTTGCGGGCCATCTCCCGGTCGACCTCGAAGTTGTGGGAGCCCCCCAGGTAGTAGTCGTAGACCCGCGCGGCGTTCGGTTTGTCCAGGTCCGTACCCTCCGGTACCCAGCTCGGTCGCCGCATGCCTGTGACTCCTTCACTCCGGTTTCTGGGGTGGCAGCACCCTGGGGATGCCGCTGTGACTGTTGAGACTACAAGCACACAAGATCCTCCCCCGCACCCCGAACGGGTGCAAGCGGAATGCATCCCTCCCGAAGGACTGACACCTCCGGAACGCCCGCCCTCCGGCGCGGGTCCGCACCGGGGACCAACTCGACAACGGTCCACCGGCGTTCGCCCCTCGGGCCGGCCGGGCCGCACTAGGGTGGGGTGGTGGACCCCAACCACTACCGATTCCGGGGCGTCTGGCGGCTCGCGGCTCCGGCGCCCGCCGTGTACGCGGCACTGGAGGACGTGCGGAGCTACCCGCTGTGGTGGCCGGAGATCCGCGAGGTCCGGCCGACCGGCGAGGGCCGCGGGGACGTAGTGGTGCGCGCGCTGCTGCCGTACCGGCTGGTGATCGGCCTGGTGGCGACCCGGCGCGACCCGGACGCCGGGGTGCTGGAGGTGATCATGCGGGGCGACCTGACCGGGTGGACGCGGTTCACGGTGACGCCGGACGCCACCGGCGGCGCGGGCAGCGCGGACAGCGCGGGCAGCCGGGTGCTGTTCGAGGAGGACACCCGGCCCGGCAAGCCCTTGCTGCGCCGGCTCGCCCTGCCGCTGCACCCGCTGTTCCGGGCCAACCACGCGGTGATGATGCGCCGGGGGCGGCGGGGGCTCGCCGCCCATCTGGCGGGCGGCGGGACGACGGACGACGAGCGGCGGGTGACGGCGAACAGATGACGGACGACAGCTTTCAGCGAACAGATGACAGATTTCGAAATCTGTCATCTGTTCGCGGCGCTCCCGCCTCCGACCCCCGCTCCGCCCCAGACCCCGGCGCCGCCCCCGACTTCGACTTCGGGTTCGACTTCGGGTTCGACGCCCCCTTCGACCGGACCGGCACCGGCAGCAGCAAGTGGGCCCGCGCGGACGCCCCCGGGGTGATCCCGATGAGCCTCGCCGACATGGACCTGCCCGGCCCGCCCGCCGTCGCCGAGGCGCTGGAACGGCGCGCCCGCCACCGCGCGTACGGCTACACGGTGTGCGACCCGGCCGGCCGCACCCTGGTGGCCGACTGGTACCGCGCCCGGCACGGCGCCGCGGTGGACCCGGACTGGGTCCTGCTGCTGCCCTGCGGTCCGCGCACCGCGCTGCGCATTCTGCTGGAGACCGTACGGCCGCAGGCCCCCGTCCTCTTCCCCACCCCCGAGTGGGGCGGTTTCGCCCAGCTCTGCCGCGCGGCCGGCCTCCCCCACCACGCGCTGCCGCTGCACCTGGGCCCGGACGGCTACCGGCTCCCGCACGGCCCGCTCCCCCGCCCCGCCGGCGCCGTACTGCTGAGCAACCCGCACAACCCCTCCGGCACCGTGTGGCCCCTCGGCGCGGTGCGCGGTCTCGCCGCGTGGGCGGCCGAGAGCGGCGCGCTGCTGGTCTCGGACGAGGTGCACGGCGACCTCACCCACCCCGGCCGCGCCCACCCCGTCGCCGTCGCCACCGCCGACCCGGCGCACCTGCGCCACGTCGTCACCCTCAACTCCGTCGGCAAGACCTTCAACTGCTCCGGCATCCCCAGCGGTTTCGCCCTCGTCCCCGATGCCGGGCTGCGCACCCGGTTCGCCGAGGCGCTGGCCGGCTACGGCCTCTGGGAGGGCGGCCTGCTGGAGCAGACCGTGCAGCAGGCGGCACTGCGCGAGGGCGGCCCCTGGCTGGACGCGCTGCTCTGCCACCTGGCCGCGGCCCGCACCCGGCTGACCGACCGGCTCGGGCCCGCCGTCCGCTCCGCCCCGCACGCCTCCTACCTGCTCTGGCTGGACGCCGCCGCGCTCGGCCTGCCGCCCGCCGACGCCCGCCGGGCCCTGCTGGAGCGCTGCGGCCTGGAGGCCTCCGACGGCGCCGAGTTCGGCTCCGGCGGCCGGGGTTCGCTGCGGCTGAACTACGCCCTGCCGGGGCCGGTCCTGACGACCGTCCTGGAGCGGCTGGAGCGCCTGTGACCCCGGCACATGCCCCGGCCGGATCGGGCCCGGGCCCCGCCCTCCGGTCAGCCGGAAATCCCGCCCTCACCCGTTCGCCACACCTCTGACCTGCAGAAACGAACGTTCACGCGAATTTTGCGGGGCGCCCCCGCATGCTCCGTAGCAGACTGGGCAGGGTAGACCGGGCCGCAATCGTGATCCCGAGGATGGTGAGTCCGGTGATACCGGTATCCCGCACCACTCCGCCCGAACGGCAGAGCACGCCACTACCCCCGTCGGGGGTGACCCCGTTGACCGAATCGGGGGCGCGCAGCCACGTGTCGGGCGTCTGCTTCAAGATCGGACCGCCCCGCCTGGTGGGGGTGGAGGTCGAGTGGTTCGTCCATGACGATCAATGTCCCACCCGGCCCGTACGGCCGGAACTGCTCCACGCCGCACTGGATTCGCTGCCCCTCGGCGGCCCGGACGGCGACTCCCTCCCCTCCGGTTCGCGCCTCACGCTCGAACCCGGCGGACAGGTCGAGCTCAGCTCCCCGCCCGCCACCGGCCTCCTGGCCTGCGTCGAGGACACCCGACGTGATCTGACCGCCCTGCGGGCCGCCTTCGCGGCGCAGGGCCTTCGACTCACCGGCACCGGAACGGACCCGCTGGCCCGTCCCCGACCGATGGTGCTGGACCACCCCCGCTACCTCGCGATGGAGCGCTTCTTCGACTCCGCGGGGCCCTGGGGCCGGATCATGATGACCGGTACCGCGTCGGTGCAGGTGTGCCTGGACGCCGGCGACACGGACGGCCCGCACGCGGTGGAGCGCCGCTGGCGACTGGCCCATCTGCTGGGCCCGGTGCTGGTCGCCGCCTTCGCCAACTCGCCGATCCTGGACGGCAGTCCGACCGGTCACCGGTCCACCCGGCAGACCGTCTGGTCCAGGATGGACCCGACCCGCACGCTGGCCCCCGAGCCGGACCACGGCGATCCGCGCGAGGCGTGGGCGCAGTACGTGCTGGACGCCCGGGTGCTGTGCGTGCGACGGCCCGAGGGCCTGCCCTGGACGGCCCCGGCCGGTCTGACGTTCCGCGACTGGATCCGCGGCGCGGGCGAACGCCCGCCCACCCTCGACGACTTGGACTACCACCGCACCACCCTCTTCCCGCCGGTGCGCCCGCGCGGCCACCTGGAGCTGCGGATGATCGACGCCCAGCCCGGGGACGGCTGGGTGGTGGTCACCGCGCTGGTCACCGCACTGCTGGAGGACGCGCTGGCCGCCGATGCCGCACTGGCCGCGCTGGAGCCGCTGGACGCCGTCGACCGGCGGGAGGGGGGTCCGCGACCGCCGCGCAGCGGGGTCTGGCGCCGCGCCGCCACCCTGGCGACGGCCGACCCCGAGCTGCGCCGCGCCGCCCTCGCCTGCTTCGCCGCCGCCGACGCCGCACTGGGCCGTCTGCCCGGTGCCGGGCGGCTGCGCACCGCCGTCGCCGAGTTCGCCGAGCGCTACCCCGCGCGCGGCCGCTGCCCGGCCGACGACCAGCTGGACGCCCTGCGCTCCGGCACCCGACGCACTCCCCCGGAGGAGGCCGCATCATGACCGACGTCCGACCCCACGGGGACGCCGGGGCAGGCAGCACGGACCGCACCGACGCCACGGGTGGAACCGGCTCCACCGGCCCCACCGGCAGCACCGGCGGCCTCGACGGCCTCGGCACCGCCGGCACCGCCGGTACCGAGGCACTGCGCGAGAGCATCGCCACCGAGCTGCTGGCCGCCCGCGCCCGCACCGCCGCCCTGACCGACTGCGTCGAGGACGGCGATCTCACCGCCCAGCACTCCCCGCTGATGTCCCCGCTGGTCTGGGACCTCGCGCACATCGGCAACCAGGAGGAGCTCTGGCTGCTGCGCAACGTCGGCGGCCGCGATCCGATGCACCCGGAGATCGATCCGCTCTACGACGCCTTCCAGCACCCCCGCGCCGAGCGCCCCGCCCTGCCGCTGCTGCCGCCGGCCGAGGCCCGCGCCTACGCCCACGAGGTGCGCGGCCGGGTGCTGGACCTGCTGGCCGCCAGCCCGCTGGAGGGCGCGCCGCTGCTGGAGGCCGGGTTCGCGTTCGGGATGATCGCCCAGCACGAGCAGCAGCACGACGAGACCATGCTGATCACCCACCAGCTGCGCACCGGCGAGCCGGCCCTGGCCGCTCCCCCGCCGCCGCCCGCGCCCGCCGACGCGGCCACCCTGCCCGCCGAAGTGCTCATCCCCGCAGGGCCGTTCACCATGGGAACGGACACCGAGCCGTGGGCGCTGGACAACGAGCGCCCGGCGCACACCGTCGACCTGCCGGCCTTCCTGCTGGACACCGCCCCGGTCACCAACGCGGCCTACCAGCGGTTCATCGCGGACGGCGGCTACGACGACCCGCGCTGGTGGACGCCGGAGGGCTGGGAGCACCGCCGGCGCGCCGACCTGACCGCCCCGCTCTTCTGGCGCCACCTGGACGGCCAGTGGCTGCGCCGGCGCTTCGGAACGGTCGCGCCGGTCGAGCCGGACGAGCCGGTCCTGCACGTCAGCTGGTACGAGGCGGACGCGTACGCCCGGTGGGCCGGACGGCGGCTGCCGACCGAGGCCGAGTGGGAGAAGGCGGCCCGGCACGATCCGGCCACCGGCCGCTCCCGCCGCTACCCCTGGGGCGACGGGCCGCCCGGCCCCGAGCACGCCAACCTCGGCCAGCGCCATCTGCGCCCGGCCGGTGCGGGCAGCTACCCGAAGGGGCAGTCCCCGTACGGGGTGCGCCAGTTGATCGGCGACGTGTGGGAGTGGACGGCCAGCGACTTCCGCTCCTACCCGGGGTTCCGGGCCTGGCCGTACCAGGAGTACTCGGAGGTGTTCTTCGGCCCCGAGTACAAGGTGCTGCGCGGCGGCTGCTTCGCGGTGGCGCCGGTGGCCTGCCGGGGCACCTTCCGCAACTGGGACTACCCGATCCGGCGGCAGATCTTCGCCGGGTTCCGCACCGCGCGCGACCTGGAGTCGGCCTGATGTGCCGTCACATCGCCTATCTGGGCGAGCCGTTGACCCCCAGGGAACTGCTGGTGCACCCGCCGTACGGCCTGTACCGGCAGTCCTGGGCCCCCCGGGTCCAGCAGTACGGCACGGTCAACGCGGACGGCTTCGGCCTCGGCTGGTACGCGGACGGCGACGAAGTACCCGCCCGCTACCGCCGGACCGGTCCGATCTGGGCGGACGAGACCTTCGCCGACCTCGCCCGGGTGGTCCGCACCCGGGCGCTGCTGGCCGCCGTCCGCTCCGCCACCGAGGGCTGCGCGCCGGGCGAGGGCGCGGCCGCGCCGTTCGCCGCCGAGCGCTGGCTGTTCAGCCACAACGGCGCGGTGGCCGGCTGGCCCGGCAAGCTGGACGCCCTGGCCGCCCTGCTGCCCCCGGCCGAGCTGCTGGACCTGCAGGCGCGCACCGACTCGGCGCTGCTGTGGGCACTCGCCCTGCACCGGCTGCGGGCCGGCGCGGGGCTCGGCGAGGCGCTGGCGGGCACCGTGGCGGACGTCGCCGCGCACACCACCGGCCGGCTCAACCTGCTGCTCACCGACGGCACCGCGATCGCCGCGACCACCTGGGGCGACACCCTGTACCACCGCACGCTGCCGGGCCTCGGCACGGTGGTGGCCTCCGAGCCGTACGACGACGCGCCCGGCTGGACGCCCGTCCCGGACGGTTCGCTGCTGCTGGTGGACGCGCGCGGCATCGCCGTGAACCGCCTCCCCGGCCGCGACTGACCCCCACTCTCCCTTCATCTTCTGAACAGAGGAACCACCCTGTCATGGACACCTTCGATCTCGTCCGACTGCTGCCCTCCGACCACTTCAGCACCGCGCTGCGCCATGACGTGCGGCACGGGCTGACCTCGCAGCCCAAGTGGCTGCCGCCGAAGTGGTTCTACGACGCGCGGGGCAGCGAGCTGTTCGAGGAGATCACCCGACTGCCCGAGTACTACCCGACCCGTGCGGAGCGGGCCATCCTGACCGCCCGGGCCGGCGAGATCGCGGCCGCCACCGGGGCCCGCACCCTGGTCGAACTGGGCTCCGGCTCCTCCGAGAAGACCCGGCTGCTGCTGGACGCCCTGCGCGCGCTCGGCACCCTGGAGACGTACGTCCCGGTGGACGTCAGCGAGAGCGCCCTGACCGCGGCCGGCGCCGCGCTCGCCGCCGAGTACCCCGGACTCGCGGTGCACGGCGTGCTCGCCGACTTCACCACCCGGCTCGGGCTGCCGCCGGAGGGCGGCCCGCGCCTGGTCGCCTTCCTCGGCGGCACCCTCGGCAACCTGCTGCCCCAGGAGCGCGCCGCGTTCCTGCGCGGCCTGCGCGCCGCCCTCGACCCGGGCGACTTCCTGCTGCTCGGCACCGACCTGGTCAAGGACCCGGCGGTGCTGGTCGCCGCCTACGACGACGCCGCCGGGGTGACCGCCGAGTTCAACCGGAACGTGCTGAACGTGCTCAACCGCGAGCTGGGCGCCGACTTCGACCCGGAGGCCTTCGAGCACGTCGCGCTCTGGGACGCCGAGCAGGAGTGGATCGAGATGCGGCTGCGCTCGCTGCGCTCGCAGACCGTGAAGATCCCGACCCTGGACCTGCCGGTGCACTTCGCCCGGGGCGAGGAGCTGCGCACCGAGGTCTCGGCCAAGTTCCGCCGGGAACGGGTGGCCCGGGAGCTGTCGGCGGCCGGGCTGCGACTGAGCCACTGGTGGACCGACCCCCGGGGCCGGTTCGGACTCTCCCTCGCCTCGCCGGCCTGACCGACGCGCCCGGCGGCCCAATTTGCTTGTTCACCTTACGAATTCTCAGAGCGAAACTTGAGGGTCCAGGTGTACAAGACTTAAACGAATAGGGGTTACGATCTCGGCTACCGAGCTCAGCGTTGAGTACCAGGAGTCAGATCGTGAGCGTCACCCAGAAGCCCTCCGGGGCGGTCGAGGCCCCCGCGCCCGGCCGCCTCGGCTTCGTCGTCTTCATCACCGCGGCAGCGGCCCTCGGCGGCTTCCTCTTCGGCTACGACAGCTCCGTGATCAACGGCGCCGTCTCCGGGATCCAGGAGAAGTTCGGCGTCGGCAGCGGAGTGACCGGCCTGATCGTCTCCTCCGCGCTGCTGGGCTCGGCGGTCGGCGCCGCGTTCGCCGGACGGTTCGCCGACCGGTACGGCCGCATCAAGGTCATGAAGGCGGGCGCGCTGCTCTTCGCGATCAGCGCGGTCGGCTCGATGCTGCCGTTCTCCGCCTGGGACCTCGCCCTCTGGCGCGTCCTCGGCGGCGCGGCGATCGGCATCGCCTCGGTGATCGCCCCGACCTACATCGCCGAGGTCGCGCCGACCAAGTACCGGGGCCGGCTGGCCTCCTTCCAGCAGGCCGCCATCGTGCTCGGCATCGCGATATCCCAGCTGGTCAACTGGGTGCTGGCGCAGGCGGCCGGCGGCGACACCCGCGGCCAGCTGCTCGGACTGGAGGCCTGGCAGTGGATGCTCGGCATCTGCGTCGTCCCGGCCGCGGTCTACTTCGTGCTCTCCTCGGTCATCCCCGAGTCCCCGCGCTACCTGATCCAGGCCGAGCGCCTGGACGACGCCCGCAAGGTGCTCGCCGAGGTCGAGGGCGAGCGAACGGACACCGACGCCCGGATCGCCGAGATCCAGTCGCTGATCGCCTCCGACCACCGCCCGCGCTTCCGCGACCTGCTCGGCGGCCGGTTCGGTCTGCTCCCCGTCGTCTGGGTCGGCATCGGCCTGTCGGTCTTCCAGCAGCTGGTCGGCATCAACGTGATCTTCTACTACTCGTCGATCCTGTGGCAGTCGGTCGGCATCGACCAGAGCAACTCGCTGCTGATCAGCTTCGTCGGCTCGGTGATCAACATCCTCGGCACCGTGATCGCGATCGTGCTCGTCGACCGGATCGGCCGCAAGCCGCTCGCCCTGATCGGCTCGGTCGGCATGGCGGTCGCGCTGGGCACCGCCGGCTGGGCCTTCTCCTCGGCCACCGGCAGCGGGGACAACCTCACCCTGCCCGACCTCCAGGGCACCGTCGCGCTGGTCGCCGCCAACGCCTTCGTGCTGTTCTTCGCGATGTCCTGGGGCGTGGTCGTCTGGGTGATGCTCGGCGAGATGTTCCCGAACCGGATCCGCGCCGCCGCCCTCTCCGTCGCCGCCTCCGCGCAGTGGATCGCGAACTGGGTGATCACCGTCTCGTTCCCGTCCATGTCGCGCTGGAACCTGTCGGCGACCTATCTGGTCTACGCCGCCTTCGCGGCGCTGTCAGTCCTCTTCGTGGCGAAGTTCATGAAGGAGACCAAGGGTGTCCGGCTGGAGGACATGGGCTGATCCGCCGCCCCTCGGCCTCCCGGCCCCCGCGTCCCCGCGCGATCGGCGCGGAGGCGCGGGGGCCGCGTCGTTTCCGCGGGGCCGGGCCCGCACGGCGAAGCGAGCCCGGCCCCGCGAAGGGGGAAGTCCGGCGAGGCGTCGCGCGGCGGGGCCTTTCGACGGGTCTGGCCCGCCGACGGGTCAGGGCCGCTCGGCGAGCCGGGCGTAGCGCAGGGCGAGCCCGTCGAGCAGCGCCTCCAGCCCGGTCTCGAAGGCGCCCTCGTCCACCGTCCCCCGGTGCCCGGCCAGTCGGTGCGCCTCACCGAGGTGCGGGTAGTCGGCCGCGTCGTAGACCTCGGCGTCCGCCGGGAAGCCGGCCGCGAAGGAGGCGAGCGCCGAGCCCGTGACGAAGTAGCGCATCAGCGCGCCGATCCTGGTGGCCTGTCCGCGGGGCCACCCGGACTCGACCAGGTGGCCGAAGACCGCGTCGGCCAGCCGCAGCGCGTTCGGCCGGCGCCCGGGGCCCTGGGCCAGGACCGGGACGATGTTGGGGTGGGCGGCCAGCGCGGCGCGGTAGGAGCGCGCCCAGTCGCGCAGCGCCTGCGGCCAGGCGATCCCGGTGCCCCCAGCGGCTCCCGCCGTTCCTGCGGCCCCCGCGACCCCTGCGACCCCTGCATCCCCCGCGGCCCCGGCGGCGGCCCCGAACATCGACAGGTCGACCTCTCCGATGACGCTGTCCACCACCGCGTCCAGCAGGTCGTCCTTGGTGGCGAAGTGGTTGTAGAGCGAGGGCCCGCTGACGGACAGCTCGGTGGCGAGTCGGCGGGTGGAGAGGGCGTCCAGCCCCTCGTCGTCGATCAGCCGCAGTGCGGCGGCGACGATGCGCTCGCGGCTGAGCAGCGGGGTGCGTGGACGGGCCATCGCGGCGGGTTCCTCCGGTTCCTCCGGTCGGGTGTGTCGGGGACCGATTCTGGCAGGTGCCCCTTCCCAGCGCGGGCCGGGCGGGGCTACAGTCGCCCTCATAAAACTTGCAGCGCTAGTTTAATCGGCCCGGACCCCGTACCGGGCCCAGGACACCGGATTCGGGAGCCGCCGTGAACCTGGAGCTGTCCGAGGAGCAGAGCGCCGTCCGTGACCTCGCCGCCTCCTTCACCGACCGCGAGATCGTCCCGTACGCCGCCGAGTGGGACCGCGCCGAGTCCGTCGACCGGGCGATCGTCGGCAAGCTGGCGAAGGTCGGCTTCCTCGGGCTGACCATCCCGGAGGAGTACGGCGGCAGCGGCGGCGACCACCTCGCGTACTGCCTCGTGCTGGAGGAGCTCGGGCGCGGCGACTCGGCCGTGCGCGGGATCGTCTCGGTCTCACTCGGCCTGGTCGGCAAGTCCGTCAACGCCTTCGGCACCGAGGAGCAGAAGCGGCACTGGCTGCCCCGGCTCACCTCCGGCGAGTCCCTCGCCTGCTTCGCGCTCACCGAGCCGGGCACCGGATCGGACGCCGCCAACCTCACCACCCGGGCCGTCCGGGACGGCGACCACTGGCTGATCAGCGGCGCCAAGACCTTCATCACCAACGGCACCTGGGCCGACGTCGCGCTGGTCTTCGCCCGCACCGGCGGCGACGGACCGCAGGAGCGCGGCCACCGGGGCATCACCGCCTTCCTGGTCCCCACCGACGTGCCCGGCTTCACCCGCACCGAGATCCACGGCAAGCTCGGCCTGCGCGGCCAGGCCACCGCCGGGCTCTCCTTCGAGGACGTCCGGGTGCCGGACACCGCCCGGCTCGGCGAGGTCGGCAAGGGCTTCACGGTGGCGATGGCCGCGCTGGCCAAGGGCCGGATGTCGGTGGCGGCCGGCTGCGTCGGCATCGCCCGGGCCTGCCTGGAGGCCGCCGTCCGCTACGCGGGCGAGCGCGAGCAGTTCGGCAAGCCGATCGCCGCGCACCAGCTCGTCCAGGAACTGCTGGCCGGAATCGCCGTGGACGTCGAGGCGGCCCGGCTGCTCACCTGGAAGGTCGCCGACCACATCGAGCGCGGCCTGCCGTTCGCCACCGAGTCCTCCGTCGCCAAGCTGTACGCCAGCGAGGCCGCCGTGCGGGCCGCCAACAACGCGCTCCAGGTCTTCGGCGGCTACGGCTTCATCGACGAGTACCCGGTCGGCAAGTACCTGCGCGACGCGCGGGTGATGACGCTCTACGAGGGCACCAGCCAGATCCACCAGTTGCTCATCGGACGCGCCCTGACCGGCGTCAACGCCTTCTGAACCCGCCCACGGACACCACCGCCCCGCCACCCGACAAGGAGCCCGACGACGTGCGTCCCGTCTACTTCGCCGCCGCCCGCCGCACACCCATCGGCCGGCTGCGCGGCGCGCTCGCCACGGTCCGCCCGGACGACCTCTCGGCCACCGTGCTGCGCGCCCTGCTCGCCGACGTCCCCGCGCTCGACCCTGCCCGGATCGACGACGTCTACTGGGGCGCCGCCAACCAGGCCGGCGAGGACAACCGCAACGCCGCCCGGATGGCCGTCCTGCTGGCCGGCCTGCCGGAGACCGTCCCCGGAGCCACCGTCAACCGGCTCTGCGCCTCCGGCCTGGAGGCCGTCACCCTCGCCGCCCGGGCCATTGGCTCCGGCGAGGCGGACGTGGTGCTGGCCGGAGGCTGCGAGTCGATGACCCGTGCGCCCTTCGTCCTGCCCCGCCCGGACGAGGCGCTGCCGCACCGGATGGAGACCTTCGACACCCGGCTCGGCTGGCGGCTCACCAACCCGCGGATGGCCGAACTGCACGGCGTGCTCAGCATGGGCGAGACCGCCGAGGAGGTGGCCGCCCGGTACGGCATCGGCCGGGAGCGCCAGGACGCCTTCGCGCTGCGCAGCCACCAGCGGGCCGGCGCCGCCCGCAAGGACGGGCACTTCGACGCCGAACTGGTCCCGGTCGAGCGGCCGGACGGGGTGACGGTGAGCCGGGACGAGGGCATCCGCGAGGACACCAGCCTGGCGAAGCTCGCCGGCCTCAAACCGGTGTTCCGCGCCGGGGGCACGGTCACCGCCGGGAACGCCTCGCCGATGAACGACGGCGCGGCCGGGCTCGTCCTGGTCGGCGAGGAGGCGCTGCGCGACCTCGGGCTCCAGCCGCTCGGCCGGTACGTGGCCGGCGCCTCGGCCGGGGTGCACCCGGACATCATGGGCATCGGTCCGGTGCCGGCCACGGCGAAGGTGCTCGCGCGGGCCGGCTGGTCGCTCGCCGATCTGGACACCGCCGAACTGAACGAGGCCTTCGCCGCCCAGGCGCTGGCCTCCGCCGACGGCATCGGTTTCGGCCCGGAGCAGGCCGAGGAGGTGGTCAACCCCAGCGGCGGGGCGATCGCGCTCGGCCACCCCCTGGGCGGCTCCGGCGCCCGCATCCTCACCACCCTGCTGCACCGGATGCGCCGCACCGGTGCCCGGCGCGGCCTGGCCACCATGTGCGTGGGCGTGGGGCAGGGAACGGCCGTGCTGGTCGAAAACGTCTGACCATCCGTGGTCCACCGCTTGTCGACCGTCAACTTGTCGACCGTCAACTTGTCGACCGTCGATCCTAACCACCGAGGAGTTCACATGACGCGGTTCGCGGGCAAGGTCGCCGTGGTGACCGGCGCGGCGCAGGGCATCGGGGCGGCCACCGCCCGCCGGCTGGCGGAGGAGGGCGCGGCGGTCGCCGTCGTCGACCTCACCGCCGAGCGGGCGGCCGGGACGGTCGCCGAGATCACCGCCAAGGGCGGCACCGCACGGGCGTACGGCTGCGACGTGGCCGACTACGACGCCGTGGAGGCGGTGTTCGCCCAGGTCGCGGCGGACCTCGGCGGACTGCACATCCTGGTCAACAACGCCGGGATCACCCGGGACAACCTGTTCTTCCGGATGCCCAAGGCCGACTGGGACGCGGTGCTGACGGTCAACCTGACCAGCGCGTACAACTGCAGCCACGTGGCCCAGAAGTACATGGTGGCGCAGAAGTACGGGAAGATCGTCTCGCTCAGCTCGCGCTCCGCCCTCGGCAACCGGGGCCAGGCCAACTACGCGGCCGCCAAGGCCGGCATCCAGGGCCTCACCGCGACCCTGGCGATCGAGCTGGGCCCGTTCAACATCAACGTCAACGCCGTCGCGCCCGGGTACATCGCCACCGCGATGACCGCGGCCACCGCCGAACGGGTCGGCAGCAGCGCCGAGGACCACCAGGGCGAGGTCGCCGCCCGGACGCCGCTGCGCCGGGTCGGACAGCCGGAGGAGATCGCCTCGGTCGTCGCCTTCCTGGCCAGCGAGGAGGCCTCCTACGTCAGCGGGCAGACGCTGTACGTCAACGGCGGGGCGCGCTAGCCGATGTCCTGACGCATCGTCACCAGGTCGTCCCAGGTGGGGAGTTACTTTCCCCTGGGGCGGCCTTTACCTTTTCGCGTGGCCGAGCATGACCATGCCCTTGATCATACGACCCCACCAATTGACTATGGCATGATCATGCGGCTCTCGATGGGATGGCCGGACCGACCCGACCGAACCAGGTCAGGCCCTGCGCCCCAAGGAGCCCCATGGGCAGCCCCGCCACCCTCCGCCGCGCCCTGGCCCTTCTCGCCGTGGGGGCCACCGCCCTCACGGCCGGCACCGTCGCCGTACCGGCCGCCGGTACCGCGATCGCCTCCCCCGCCCACGACCTCACGGGCGTCCACGTCCGCCCCGCCTCCTTCGGGCAGCACAGCGCCCAGGGCCGCCCCGCCCCGCTGAGCACCACCCAGTGCGTCAGCCAGGTCGGCATCCACTGCTACTCGCCGCTCCAGTACCGGGCCGCCTACAACCTGAACCCGCTGTACCAGGAGGGCATCACCGGCAAGGGCCGCACGATCGTCATCGTCGACTCCTTCGGCTCGCCGACCATCCAGCACGACCTGGAGGTCTTCGACAAGCAGTGGGGCATCCCGGACACCAACGTCGAGGTGGTCAAGTGGGGCAACGTCCCCACCTGGGACCCGAAGAACCCCGACCACACCGGGTGGGCCGGCGAGACCACCCTGGACGTCGAGTACGCCCACGCGATCGCCCCCGACGCCCACATCATCCTGGTCGAGACCGGCGTCGCCGAGACCGAGGGCACCACCGGCCTGCCCGAGATGATGGACGCCGAGAAGGCCCTCATCAAGGCCGGCCGCGCCGACGTCATCTCGCAGAGCTTCGGCGCCACCGAGAACACCTTCCCGGGCTACGACAAGGGCGACTTCAAGTCGCTCACCGATCTGCGGTACGCCTTCCAGGCCGCCGCCGACCACAACGTGACCGTGCTCGCCGCCTCCGGCGACAACGGCGCCACCGACGCCCAGGAGAACGGCAGCGACCTGTACCCGTACAAGGTCAACTCCTGGCCGTCCTCGGACCCGCTGGTCACCTCCATCGGCGGCACCCAGCTCACCCTGGACGACTCCGGCAACCGCACCGCGCCCGACAAGGTGTGGCACGACAAGTCCGGCGCCGGCGGCGGTGGCGTCTCGGGCATCTTCGAGCGCCCGTGGTACCAGGCCGGCGTCGCCGGCGTCACCGGCAACCACCGCGGCACCCCGGACATCAGCATGAGCGCGGCCGTGGACGGCGCCGCCTGGACCTACGAGTCCTACGACCCGACCTCGGTCGGCTGGCACCTCACCGGCGGCACCAGCGAGGCCACCCCGCTGTTCTCGGGCGTCGTCGCGCTCGCCGACCAGCTCGCCGGCCACCGCCTCGGCCAGCTCAACTGGCGCCTCTACGGCATGAACCTGCTGCCGAGCAAGTGGAGCGGCATCGTGGACGTCAAGCAGGGCGACAACGGCTGGAACGGCGTCACCGGTTACAACGCCACCGAGGGCTACGACCTCGCCAGCGGCCTGGGCACCATCGACGGCGCGAAGTTCGTGCACGCGATCGCCGGTCGGTGAGCCGCCCGGTCGCCGGGTCGCGAGTGACAGGTGACCGGTAACAGGCGACCGGTAACAGATGACAGCGAACAGCTGACAGATTTCGAAATCTGTCAGCTGTTCGCTGTTTTCCGTCTGCTGTCGTCCGTCCGCCGTTCCCCTCCGGGCGGCGGACAGCAGACGGCGGACGGCGGTCCCGGCGGACGCCGGCTGTCAGCCGGTGGCGGCAGCGGCCAGTTGGGCGAGGTAGCGCTCGGCGGCACGGAGCTTGCGGCCGTCGGGGCCCGGGAGGTGGGCGCGCAGTTCGATGATCTCCGGGGCGATCCGGATGGCCTCCGCGCGGTCCGTGATCGCACGCCAGCAGGCCTCGGCGTTGGTGGCCGCCCGCTGGGTCTCCGGATGGTCCGGCCCCTGGGAACGGAGCAGCGTCAGGGCCACCTCGCGGTAGATCTCCGCGGCCTCGGCCGACCGACCCGCGAGCCGGCAGACGTGCGCCCGGACCTGCCGGACCTGCAGCACCGGCTCGGAGACGGCACCGTGCTCGGCGATCGCCTCCAGTTCGAGGGCGAAGGCCAGGTCGGTGGCGGCGGCGTGGTCCCCGGTGTCGGCACTGCGGACGATCCGTCCGATGACCTCGCGGTAGTCCGCCCGGGGCGGCCTGGCCGCAGCGGCCTCGTCGGCCGACGCTTCGGCAGCGGTACCGGCCGGGCTGTCGGCCGGGCTGTCGGTCGGGCTGTCGGCCGGGGCGTCGGCCTGGACGGGCGGCGCGTCGGCGGGAGCTTCGCCGGCCGGTCCCTCGACACCTGGTCCCTCGTCTGCCGGTCCCTCGACGCCCGGTCCATCGCCCTGCGGCACGGCGTCGACCGGTGCCTCGTCAGCGGGCTGCTCGTCGGCCGGAACGGCGTCAGCAGGCTCCTCCTCCGTCGGCGCCTCGTCGGCCGGAACGGCGTCGGCGGGAGTCTCCTCGGCGGGCGCCTCCTCCGCCCCCGCGGGCGCCTCCGGGACGGCGTCCCCGGGCTGCTCCGTGACCGCGGGGGCCTCTTCGGCCCCGGGCCCCTCCGCAGCCTCGGACTCCTCCGCGACGGCCTCGCCGGTCGGATCCCCGCCCGCCACTCCGGCCGTCTCCCCTGTTGTCTCCGCCGTCGCCCCCGCAGCCGTCCCCTCGACCGCCTCCGCCGCGGCCTCGAAGGCCACCACGGCTTCCTCCTGCGGGAGTTCGGGCTCGGCGACCGCGACGTCCGCGGGCTCCGGCCGGGGCTTGAGGAGCGTGACGCCCGCCGGGGGCGTGCCGTCCTCGGGCACGGCGTCGGCCGGGGCGGGCTTGCGCAGGGTCACGCCCGGCGCCTCGGCCGTTCCGCCCTCCTTCAGCAGGCTCACCGGGCGGGCCGGCCGCGGCGGAGTGGGCGGGACGCCCGGCTTGACCAGGCTGACCGGACCACCCGCGGTCGCCGGGGAGCCGACGGCCGCGGTCGACGGCTCGGGCATCGCGGCCGGTACCGGCGACGGCCACCCCGGGACGGCGTCCCGCGGTTCCGTCGGACGCGGCAGCGGCGGTGCCGGGGGCGGCGGCAGGTCGGAGAGCGCCACTCCGGCGGCCGGCACCGGCGGCACGTCGGCCGGCAGGCCCTCGCCGCGACGGGCGGTGTTGCGGAAGAACGGCCGGTCGGGGGCGTGGGTGGCCAGGACGATCACGTCCGGCCGCAGCACCGAGTACACCTGCTGCCGCAGTTGCTCGGGCGCGAGCACCTCGCCCGCACCGGGCCGTCCGCCGTGCAGCGCCTCGATCAGCGCGCGGGTGAAGGTGCCGATCTGCTCCGGGTCCGGGCTGACCACCGCCCACAGCGGGATGCCCTCGCTGAGCGGGGAGACGGTGCCCTGGAGGTACGGCCAGGCGTTCTGGTCGGCACTCAGGTCGGCGATGACGAGGGTCTGCCACTCCGCCGGACGGTGGCTCAGCTCGGCGGCGACGGACTGCCAGGGGAGGCCGTCCTGCTTGGCGTCGCGCAGGGTCAGCTGGAGCTGCCCGCCGCGCTTGTCGGCGACGATGTGGCCGCCCAGGTGGACCAGCAGCGGTCCCGGGTGACGGGAGGCGGCGCGCAGGTGGGCGAGGACGGTGTGCGGGTCACCGGCGCCGGGGAGGTGGACGGCGTCCACCGCGTCCGCCGCGAGCAGCACCTGCGGCGAGACGGCGGCGAGCATCGCCGAGAGCACCGGGGCCTGGGCCGGTCCGCCACGGCCCCAGGTGCGGCGACCGGAGTTGCCGTACCCGCCCTCGATCACCAGGATCCGCCCGCGCGGGGCGGCACCGAGGCCACCCGCACCGATGCCGCCGGCGCCGAGCCCGCCCGCATCGCCGACGGTGGCCGGCGTCGCGCTCTGGACCGGGAACGGCGGCGGGGTCGCCGAGGAGGCGAACCCGGCGGTGGGCAGGCCGGTGAGGGTCCACCCGGTGGGCGGAACGGGCGGTGCGGCCGGGGGCGCGGGCGGCGGCATCGGCGCCTGTCCGACCGGCTGCACGCCCCCCTGTGCGCCCGCCCCGGAAGCAGGTACGGCCCCCGGAGGAACACCCGGTACGGAAGCGGCGGCCGGAACGGGGGCAGGGGCGACCGGGGGCGGCGGCGGCTCGTACAGCGCTGCGGGGCCGGGCGGATGCTCCTCGGCCGGGAGGCGCGGGGGCGGCGGTACGGCGCCCCAGGGCCCCGAGCCGCCGGCCGGGTCGGGACCTCCGGAAACCGCTGTCGTCTCCGCCATCTCCTGGTCACCGCCCCGCCCCGCCGCTCCCGCGGCGCTGATGCCCTCGCCTGTGTGGTGCCTGCCACCACACTCCGTGCGCGCCACCCTACGAGATCCCGGCTCACCCGTTCCAGGCCGGGTGGCCGATCGGCGCACCGCACCACCCGCGCCGCCCCGCTAAGGTGCCGTCATGGTCGATGCCGATCGCCCCTTGCTCTTCCTCGACGTGGACGGCCCGCTGATCCCCTTCGGCGACCCTCCCCCCGGCGGCTACCCCACCTACCGCAGCCCGTACGCCCCGCCCGGCACGGCGATGGGCGGGAATCCGCTGATCGCCCGCGTGAACCCGGAGTTGGGGCCGCGGCTGCTGAGTCTGCCGGGCGAGCCGGTGTGGGCCACCACCTGGCTGGAGGACGCCAACGAGTGCCTCGCGCCCTGGCTCGGCCTGCCCCGACTCCCCGTCGTGGACTGGCCGGTGGACGACACGGGTGGCATGGACGCCCCGGGCGCCCCGGACGCCTTGGACGCCCCTGCGACGACGGACCGGCCGGACATCACGAACTGGCCGGACGGGCCGGACGGCCTGCACTGGAAGACCCGTGCGCTGGTCGCATGGGCGGACGGGCGGCCGTTCGCCTGGGTGGACGACGAGATCACCGAACCCGACCGCCGCTGGGTCGCCGCCCACTCCCCCGCCCGCGCCCTGCTCCACCGGGTGGATCCCCGACGCGGGCTCACCGAGGCGGACTTCACCGCCCTGGACGCCTGGCTGCGGGCGGTCTGACCGGCCACCGGCCCGCCGATCCGCCGGGCCGCCGGGCCGCCGGGCCGCCGCTCCACCGATCGGCCCGCCGATTGATCCGCCGATTGATCCGCCGACCGCACCCGTACCGAATGTCCACACGGCCGCCACATCCGTCGTCGGCCCGTCAACACGACTGCCCGGCCACCCCCGTGGGAGTGGCCGGGCAGTCGGCGATCCACCTCAGGAACCCGCGAGCAGGTCCCGCAGCAGGGCGACGGTGTCGGCGTCCAGGTCCCGGCCGGTCCGGCGGCTGAGCGCGTCCAACCGGTTGACGGCGCGCAGGAGTTGGTCGCGGGCGCCGGCCGAGGCGTAGGCGTAGAAGAGGTCCCGGTGCAGCAGTTCGACGTCCGGGGCGACGGCGAGGCCGCGGAACACGGCGGCCTCGGCGCTGCGGTGGTCGCCGTACTGCAGACGCCGGGCGGCCAGTTCGTGGGCCGTGTCGACGATCGCCGCGATCATGTCCTGCCGCTCGGCCTCGGCCCAGCCGTACGAGGCCGGCGGGGCCTCGGCGAACGGCGCCCCGCGGACCAGGGCCAGGGCGTGGGCGAGGGCCGCGTCGGCGGTGGCACTGGTGCTGCGCATGCCGCGCCGGTAGAGGCCTCGGAACTCGTCCCAGTCGCAGGTGACCGCCGGGGCGAAGGAGTACCCCTCGGTGCTCTCGGTGGGCAGGAAGGCGCGGCCCTCCGGCGAGGTGCCGAACCAGGCGGCCAGGTCGCCGAGTTTGGCCACCACCGGGCTCTTGGCGTCGCCCGCGGTGGGGTGCGGGTCGAGGTGCGCCGCGCCGGGGTGCAGATCGTGGTCGAGCGCGTGGCGGTCCGACCCCGGACGCAGCGCCAGGTAGACGGCCAGCTCGGTGAGCCGGGGCAGCGCGCCGGGGACGGCGGTGCCGAGGACCCCCGCGACGTCCACCGGGCCGAGCAGCCGGATCCTGGGAGCGTTGCGGGCGGCGTGCGCCTCCGGGGAGCGGAGGATGGCGAGCAGGTCGTCGCTGTCGCTGCGCCCGGGGGTGGTCCGGGCGACCGGGGCGACGGCGGCGGGGCCCGGTTCGACGGCGGGCTCGAACTCCCCCGTACCGGCGGGGTCCGCGGTCCCGACCGTCTCGGCGGTCCCGGCCGGACCGGTCCCGGCGCCGACGGCGGGCACCGCGGCGGACGGCGCCGACTCCTCGGCCCCCGTCGGCGCGGTCGGCTCCGCCGTCCCCGGCTCCGCCACCACGGGAGGCGACACCACGGACTGCGGAACGACGGGCTTCGGGACGACCGGCTGGACGGCGAGCACGACCGTCGCCGTGGACTCCGAGGAAGTGTCCCCCGGCTCGTCCGCCCCCTCGCCGTCCGGCAGGCCCGGGCGCCGCAGGTCCCGGGTGGTCTCGTCGGTGGCCGCCTGCCTCCCCTGCCCGTTGACGACGAACCGCGCCGGACCGACCGGAACCGGCGCTGGGGCCGGAGCCGGGACCGCGGCCGAAGCCGCGGGCGGCAGGGCGGCGGGCCCCGGAGCGGGCGTCACCGGATCGGTGCCCGCGAACGGGCTGGCCCCGGTGCCGATGACCCGGGCGAGCAGCCGCGGACCGGCGGCCGCGTCCGCACCCTCCTCCGCCCCGCCGGCCGAAGCCCCACCGACCGAGGCCCCACCGACCGGCAACCCACCGGCCGAAGCCCCGCCGGCCGAGGCCCCGACGGCGGCCAGCACCGGTACGGCGGCCGGCAGTTCGGCGGTGTCGGGGTCCTCCTCCGGCCCGTCCAGGGTCCAGGCCGGGGCCGGGTGCTGGGTGGTGTCGTCGGCGGCCCGGAGCAGCTCGGCGACCTGGTCGTACTGGTGGCCGCTGAGCCGCTGGAGCTCGACCGTGAGGTGCAGGCCCGGGATCGCGGCCTGCCCGGAGGTCGGCAGGGTCCAGCGGGCGACCGGGCCGGTGCCGCGCTCGGGGGCGCGGGTGATGACGGCGACGCAGGTGCGCGGGCGGGCGTCGAGCAGGCGTCCGAGCTCGGCCGGGACGTCCCCGCCGGGCTGGTGGGCGCAGAGCACGATCTCGGGCGTCCAGGACTCGTCGGCCTGGCCCCGGCTGCGGGCCTCGCGCGGGCTGGTGGCCTCGGCGGCGACCAGGGTGGCGCGGGCCTTGGCGGTGCGCGGGCCGAGGGCGGCGAGCGCGGCCTCCAGGGTGGGGTGGCGGTGCACCCGTTCGGCGGCCGGTCCGCTGATCGGCAGCTCCTCGGCGAGGTCCACCAGGTGCAGGTGGAGCCGGTCGGCCAGCGGACTGTGGGCCAGTTCGACGGCGAGGGTGCGCAGCACGTCCCGGGCGTCGTCCGGGTGGCCGGACAGGTGGAGCAGCCGGACGGCCTCCAGGTCGGCGAGGACCACCGAGCCGTCCGGCGAGGTGCCGAGGGTGACCAGCGCGGGGTACGGCGCGGCGGTCCGCCGGGCCTGGCCGGGGCTGAGCAGGTCGCCCGAGTCGGCGCTGCACCACCATACGTTGGCGGCGTGCGCGGCGCGGAACGGCGCGATCGGGGTGGCCGGGCCGGACAGGTGCAGCTCGATGGTCTGGCCCTGGGTGATCCGGGCGGCGACGATGGCGGGCAGCCGCTTGCCGCCGCGCACGGTGTTGCGGGCCATGGTGCGCAGGGCGCGGTCCAGCAGTTCCAGTCCGGCCTGGTCCTGCCGGGCCATCAGCTCGTTCTCGAAGGCGGCGGCCTCGGCGTCGGGCATCGCGATGCGGTGCCGGGGGCGGCGGGCGCGCTGCTGGCCGCCGCGCTTGTGGGCGACGGCGCCGACCATGATGGCGGCGAGCAGGACGCCGACGGTGGAGGCCGAGAGCGCGACGGTGTAGTCGTCGCTGGGGGCCGGGTCGGCGTGCGCGGCGGGGGCCGGCGCGTGGGCCGGTGCGTGCGTGGGCGCGGGGGCCGACTGCGGCGTGCCCTGCGCCGGAGCGCCCTGCGAGGGAACGCCCTGTGCCGGAGCGGGTGCTGGGGCCTGGTCGGCAGGAGCCGGTGCGGGCGCCGGCGCCGGTGCGGCTCCGCCCGCCCCCGGCACCGTGAGCACCATTCCCGGCACGACCACGTCCGGGTCCGTCAGCTGCGCCCCGTCCGGGGCCTGCGCCCCCTTGTTCGCCTCGAACAGCTTCGGCCACTGTTCCCCGTCCCCCAGCTCCCGCTGGGCGATGGCCGACAGGCTGTCCCCGGCCTGGACAGTGACGGTCCGCTGCCCGCCGGATCCGCCCGCGCCACCGGCGCCACCGGGCCCCCCGGCCTCCGTCCCGGACTGCGGAACGTTCTGCGGGGCACCCTGCGCCGGGGCCTGGTCGGCGGGAGCCGGCGCGGGGGCCGGAGCCGGTGTCCTCGCCTCGTCCGGCTTGGCGTCCGCCGGCATCAGCAGTTCCCAGCCGGGCTGGATCGGCCGTTCGGCGTCGAAGCGGACGCCCGAATCGCCCATCACCCGGCCCTCGTTGAGCTTGGCGATCTCCATCCACCGCTCGCCCGAGCCCAGTTGGCGCTCGGCGATGGACCACAGGCTGTCGGCCGGCCGGGCGTCGCGCACCGTGTAGGTGCTCTGCTGTTCGGCGGCCGGGGTCGGGGCCGGTGCGGCCTGCGCGGCGGGCAGTGCGGCGCGCTGCACGCCCGGCGTCAACTGCGCCTGGACGACCGGGCCGTGGGCGGCGTCGGGGACGGCCGCGAAGGCCGAGCCGGCCACCGGCAGCAGGGCGAGCACCGAGCCGACCAGTCCGGCCGCGATCCGCTGGCTCCAGCCGAAAGCCGGGATCCGGCGGGCGATCCGGCCGCGCAGCTGGGCGGGGATCTCCAGCAGGACGGAGAGCGCGAAGCAGGCCCAGCCGAGCCAGCCGACCACCACCAGCGCCCACAGGAACAGGCTTCCGTCGTCCGGGCTGGTGAGCGCCTCGCCTACCCCGCCCGAGGCGACCTCTCCCATCCCGGCGACCGCCTGGGTGCCGTACAGCAGCAGTGCGGGAACGCCCAGCAGCAGGGCGAGCAGGGTGACCAGCGCGCCGAGCGCGGTGATCACGGCACGGCCGCGCCCGCGGGGTGGTCGGGGCGCCGGGTCGGCGGGCCTTCGGGCGCCGCCGGCGCGATGGGACGTCCCGGCCCGGCCGTTGCGGGCCTGGGCGGTACGGGCCTGGTCCTTGGCACGTGGCGCGGCCATCAGTCGGTCTCCGCTTTCTCGACTCCGTGGACGAGGGTCGCACTGCCCTTGCCCGTTACCTTCCGTTGCCCGAGGGCGCCCAGCAGGACCGGGTGGTAGTCGGCCTGCACGGTGACGGTGACGACTTTGCCGTCACCGGAGAACTCGATGTCGCCCGCGTGCAGGCCGTACAGGCGCAGATAGGCGTCGGCGGCGTCCCGGACGTAATTCTCCTGGACCTTGAAGCCCTTGCCCTGCAGGACGGCCGCCCGGTCGAGCTGCTGGCCGCCGACCCGCGCGGCCTCCAGGGCGTAGGCGTCGGTCCGCTCGGCGACCCGCAGCCGGCCGCCGGCGTCGATCACCAGGGCGATGACGAGCACGACGTAGGCCGCGCAGATCGCCACGAAGAGGGCCACCGCGCCCCGGTCGGACCGGCGCGCCGACAGCCGTCGCCGCAGACGGCTCACCACTCCCGTCCCCTCCCCCCACTTCGCACGCTGCTCTCCCCACCGGCCCCCACCGGGCGCCACTCGGTACCGCTGTGTCATCCCCCGGGCGCTCTCCGCTTGCGTCTCCCCCGCACGGGCCGTCTCCAATCCCCCGTCTTCCCGGAGGCGGCGCCGCGCGCCGTCATGTGCCCCGGTAACGGTCCACCACCGAGGTGAACTCGCCGACGAGGTGCTTCGTCACGGGTACCCCGGACGGTCCGCCGAGCAGGTCGGCCAGTTCCACGTCGCAGATCACCGTGACGGTGACGGTCGTGGCCGGTCCGCCCGGCAGGTTCAACTCCCCCTTGCCGACCCGCACGTCCCCGTTGCGGCAGGACACGCCCTGCTGGCGCAGGGTGGCGAGGGCGGACTCCCTGGCCGGCTGGTCCATCCCGTCCACGCTGCGCTGCAGGGAGGCGGTCCGGGCCCCGGCCCGGGCGGCGGCCTCCACGGTGCCGGCCGTGGTCTGCACCCGACCGGCGGCGATGGCCAGCAGGACCAGTCCGACGACCCCCGGCACGACGATCGCCGCCTCGATCGCGATCCCGCCGCGGTCCCGCCTGCGCGGCCGCGACCAGAACCGCCGCCGCGGCGGCCGCGACGGCCGCCGCCACCCGCCAGGTGCCCGCAGTTCACTCCTCACGGCTTCACCACCGGCGCCACGAAGCGCTCGCGCGGCGCCTCGGCGAACTGGGTGACGGTGGGCGCCCGGAGCCCGGGTATCAGCAGCGGCGGGGTCAGCTCCACGGTGACCCGGACGGTCTGGGCCGTGCTGCCGTCGGTCCGCACCACGTACCCGCGCACGCCCTGCCGGTCGAGGAAGTCGCGGGCCTGCCGCTGGGCCGCCTCGTTCTTCTCGCCGTCCGTCGCGCTGCTCTGCACCCGTCCGGCGTCCACACCCTCGCGGGCCGCGGTGAGCGCGACCTGCCGGTCGTACCAGAGCAGCGCGGCCTGGACGACGAGCAGCAGGAGCAGCAGGACGACCGGGAAGACGATGGCGAGACTCACGCTCATCGACCCCCGGTCGCCCCTGCGGCGGAGAGCAGGACGCATCACTGGGTGGCGCCGCCCGCGCCCGCGCCGCCCGGCATGTTCGGGTCCTGCTCGACCTTCTTGACGACCTTGTCCTTCAGCAGGTAAAGCGCCGTCGCCACGGCACCGGCGACGAAGACCAACGCGATGATGGCGAGGGCGAGTTCGATGCTGATCGCACCGCGGTCGCCGCGCGCCCGGGCGGCCCGCAGCCGGCCGAGCCGCAGGGTGAACAGCATCAGTGCGAACTGGACCGGTAGCAGGGCGGGTCGCAGCACCCGGTCTGCCAGGTGGGCGAGTCGTGCGGTCATCGGGTTCTCCCGGGGATGTGGCGGTGTGGTGTGGTGGTGCCGGCTGCTCTGAACTGGCGGGTGGGGCTGGCGAGGTCTGGTCGGGGACGGTACGCGGCCCTGGAGCAGGGTCAGTTGAGCATCTGGTGCAGGGCGGGGAAGACGATCAGGACGGTCATCAGCAGGGTCAGCGCGGCCCCGGGCGCGACCATCCGTTCGCTGTCGGCGTTCGCCCGGGCGAGGTCCTCGGCGAGCAGTTCCCCGCGCAGGCCCTTGGCGCGGGCCCGCAGGGTGTCGTAGACGGCGGCGCCGTCGGTGCCGGACAGCCGCATGATGTCGGCCACGTCCTGGAGCGGGCTGAGTCCCAGTTCCTCGGCCAGCGCGTCGAGTCCGGCCCACGGCGGGAGCCGGTCGGTGGCAGCGCGCTCCAGGGCGTCGCGGATCCGCCGGAACACCGTGCCCTGCCCGACCGCGGCGGCCCGGCGCAGCGCCTCGGCGGGGCCGCAGTCGGCGGCCCGCTCCATCGCGACGAGTTCCAGGTAGGCGGCGATGCCGTGCAGGTACTCGGTGCGCGCCTCCTTGGCCTCGCCACGCACCACGGCGTCCGGGACGAACCAGAGCAGCCCGGCCAGCAGCGGCCCGGCGACCAGCGGCAGCGCGAACGGCAGGCCGGTGTCCATCAGCACGGCCATCGCCCCCAGGTAGGCGGGCAGCAGCAGGCCGAGCGCGGCGAACAGCAGCTTGTGCACCATGAACCGGGCCGGGGTGCGGCCGATCAGGGCGAGTTCACGGCGCGGTACGGAGACCCCGCGCAGGTGGACGGATCGCTCGCCGATCCGGTCGTACCAGCGGGGCCGCTCGTCCGGGTCCTGCTCGCGGTCGGCGGGGGTGGCGTGCAGCCGGTCCAGCGCCTGGCGCAGGTCCGGCGGCGCCGGCCGCAGTTCGGCGACCAGCAGGGCGAGGCCGCCGGCCGCGAAGGCGCCGGCCAGCACGGACCAGGGCGAGATCACCGGACCTCCCCGAGCTGCTCGGCCGGCTCCGGCGCGGCCGCCGGTGCGGCGGACCGGCGCCCGCTCCTGCTGCGCCGGTCCGGCGTCAGCAGCCGGGGCACCGGCGGGTGGGAGGCCAGAGCCCGCATCCAGGCGATGATCGCCACGAACAGGGCGGCGACCACGGCGAGCACCACCTGACCGAGGAAGCTCCCGTACGGCCGGGTGTACTCGGTGTTGAAGGAGCCGACGGTGACGACCAGCACGATGATGCCGACCAGCCAGCGGATGGTGGTCCGGTGCTTGGCCCGGTCCGCCTCGATGGCGCGGCGCTGGCGGACCTCCTCGCGCACCGAGTCGGCCATGTCGGAGAGCGTGCGGGCCAGGCCGGGGCCGCTGTCCCCGGCGCGCAGCACGAGCGCGGCGAGCACCTTGTCGGCGGTGGCGTCGGCGAGGCTGTCGGCGAAGGCGCGCAGCGCCTCCTCGGGCCGCCAGCGGGCCTGCAGCCGGGCGGCCAGCTCGCCGATCTCGTCCTCCAGGGCGGCCGGGGCGGTGCGGCGGCTGGTGACGATGGCCTGGTTGAGGCCGACGCCGAGCAGCAGCACGTCGGCGATCCGCTGGGTCCACTCGGAGAGCGCCTCCAGCCGCTCGATCCGGTGGGTGTCCGGGCGGGTGGTGTCGAACAGCCAGGGCAGGCCGAAGACGGCCAGCGGCACCAGCAGCGCGGTCAGCGGGATTCCGGTGAACAGCCAGGCCAGCGGCGCGCCGGCGAGCGCGAGCGGCAGCTGGACGCGGCGCAGCCGCACCATCCGGTGCGCGGCCGTCCCGGGGGCGCCGTACCAGAACACGTGGATCCGGCCGGCCAGCGGGTTGGGCTCCCGCTCGGCCTCGTCCTCGGCGCCGGGCTCGCTGCCGCGGGCCCAGGCCACCAGGGCGACCAGGCCGCCCGCGACCGCCAGCCCGCAGAGGGCGAAGAGCAGCATCACCGCGCGCCACCGCCGATCCGCAGCTGGAGCGGGGTGGCCCAACTCCCGTACCGGGAGCCGAGCAGCGAGGCGTCGAAGCCGGCCCGGCGCAGGTCGTCCAGGCACTGCGGCGGGGTGTGCGGGACGGCCCGCGGCTCGCCGAGGTCCGGCCGGGGCCCGAAGACGGTGTTCAGTGCGGGCCGGCCGCTCTCCCCGAGGCCGGTGACCTCCAGGACGTGGGAGACGAAGCGGTGCCGGCGGCCGCCGACGGCGGTCTCGTCGACCATGGTGACGTGCACGATGAGGTCCAGGGCGTTGGCGGTGAGCCGGTAGGCGAGCGAGTCGGTCATGTGCGAGCCGTACTCCAGGCAGAGTTCGGCGATGCGGTCGACGACCATGTGCGGGCCGCGGGCGTGCAGGGTGCACATCGAACCGCCCTCGCCGTTGGTCATCACCCGCAGCATCGGGACGACCTCGCCGGAGCGGACCTCCCCGACGATGATCCGGGAGAGCGTCATGCGCAGCGCGGCCGGAATGAGGTCGCCGATGGTCAACTCCCCGGCCAGGCGCCCCTCGACGCGCTCGCCGTTGCCCTCGCGGGCCTCCATCGGGACGACCTGGCGCAGGTGGCCGAGGGTGTGCAGCCAGAGTTCGAACTCCGACTCCAGGGTGCCGATCCGCTCGTCCGGCGGGATCTCGGCGGCCATCGCGCGCAGCAGGCTGGTCTTGCCGACGCCCTGGGTACCGGTGATCATCACGTTCTTCCGGGCCCGGATCGCGGAGGCCAGGAAGGCAGCCAGGGTGGCGTCCAGGGTGCCGAGTTCGACCATCTCGGGCAGCGTCGCCGAGGCCACCCGGTGGCGCCGGATCGCGATGTACGGGCGGGGCGTCACCTCGGTGAGCGCCTGGAGGCGCATGCCGCCCTCCAGGCGCAGCGCGAGGGTCGGGCTGGCGGTGGAGAGGCTGCGCTCGCCGCCGCCGTGCTGGCGGGCCAGGTCCTGGAGCAGTTCGATGAGTTCGGCGTCGTTCTCGGCCACCGGCGGTACCTGGCGCAGGGGTTGGTGCACCTTGGAGATCCAGACGTCGTCGCAGCCGTTGATCAGGATGTTCTCGATCTCCGGGTCGTCCAGGTACGGCTGGAGCCGGCCGGCCCGGAACAGCAGGTCGAAGACGGCCTCGGCGAGGGCGCGGTCCTGCTCGCGGGTGGGCGGGATGCCGTGGGTCTGCGCGTAGGCGTCGGACCACCGGGCGACGGCCTCCTCGATCAGCGCCCGGCCGCGCTGGCGGCGGGTGGCGCGGTCCGGATCGGAACCGGAGGCGGCGGTCAACCGGGTGATCTGCTGGTGCAGTTCGGCCGCGACCTGGCGCTTGAGCTCCCGGGCGACCTGCGGGTCGACGGCGGGCCGGGTGGCGGAGCCGCGCAGGTCCAGCGAGGGCAGCTGGGAGGGCACGGCGGCAGGCCCGGCCGCGCCGGGCGGAACGGGCTGGGGCACGACGGGCTGCGCCGGGGCGGGCTGGGGCGCGACCGGCCCCGGCCGGTACCCGTGCGGCGGGACGACCGGTCCGGGCGGCGGCGCGGCCCAGGGCAGCGCGGCCGGATCGGAGGCGGGACGCTGGTGCAGGGGGCTACCGCGCACGGAGCACCTCCCCGGGGTTGTTCGGGTACGGCCCGCCCGTGTCGTCCTGACGGTTCGTCACCGCAGGCTGCTGGAGCGGGTACTGGTCTTCCGGGTCGCCGTACGGGGCGGACTGGACGTGCGCCGGGAACGGTGCGGGCGCGGCCGGCTGCGGGGCCAGCCCGGCCAGCGGCGCCACCGGGCCGGTGGTGATCACCGGCGGGACGGGCTGCGGCGGGGCGTACGAGGGCTGCTCGCCCTCCGCCGTCCCGTAGCCGGACCGGCCGTGCACGGACCGGCCGTGGGCCGCCGTGCCGTACCCTCCCGGCGGGTACGGCGACGGGCCGTGGCCGCCCGTCCCGTATCCCGGCTGGGCGTACCCCGGCTGGGCGTACCCCGGCTGCCCGTGGTCGGACTGGCCGCCCGTCCCGTACGCCGACTGCCCGTACGCCGACTGCCCGTACGGGCCCGGCGCGGACGTGGACGGAGGAACCGGCCCCGTCCCGGACGACGGCACGGGCCCGGCCCCGGGAACGGGCGCGGGCGCGGGCGCGGGCATCGACGGCTGCGGCGCCATCGGCACGGGCGGGGTCGGTATCGGCGGGGCCGGCACCGGAGCCGCCGGGACCGGCGGCATCGGCACCGCCGCCGCGACCGGGGCCGCCGCCGGGCCGCCCGCCGTCAGCCTGGCCGGCGCCGCGTCCTGCGCCGCGCCCGGCGCGAGCCGCTGGCGCCGACGGCGGATCAGCAGCTGCACCTCGTCCGCTGCCGACCGCGCCGTGCGCATCAGCTCCGAGCGGATGAACCGCCGGTCGCCGGTGTCCCCGCCGTCGGAGAGCACCTTCGCCGTCCGGGTGGCGTGCGGCAGCACCCCGAGCACCGGAAGCCCGAGCTCGCGGGTCACTTCCGCCCTCGTGTACGGCCCCTCGGCGACCAGCAGCAGCCCGAGCGCGTCCGCCCCGGTACCGGCGGTGGCCAGGTCCTCGGTCAGGGCGGCGAGCCGGGGCCGGACCGAGCTCAGCCCGCGCAGCGTGGTGCGCACCGTCGCCACCACCGCGTCGGCGCGGCGGGCGAGCACCGCGCTGTGGCCGGTGGCCCCGGAGCGGCCGAGGTCCACGATGACGTCGTAGCCCTGCCGTTCCACGCCGTGCAGCAGTTCGGCGAGCGGTTCCCAGGTGTAGGCGAGGCCGGGCGCCTGGGTGGGGTCGGTCAGCCCGGGCAGCAGCAGCCGTTCGGCGTTGCCCTCGGGCGAGAGGTCGATCAGCTGCTCCCAGATGGTCTGCGTGAGCAGTCCGCGCCGGTCGGCGACGGCCAGGTTGCGCAGCCCGTACACCGCCTCGACCCGGCCCTCCAGGGCGCCGGCGAGCACCGCGCCGCCGTCCGGGTCGGCCTCGACCAGCAGGATCCGCCGGCCGGGCGACAGCGGCCACGACAGCAGCAGTGCCAGGGCGGTGGTGGTCGCTCCCGGTGCGCCCGGGCCGCCGACCACCGCGATCACGGCCATCAGGCGCCGCCCGTCGCGGCCGGGGCCCCGGAGGCGGCGCCGGGGCCCGGCGTGGTGGCCCCGGGCGCCGCGCCCCCGGGTGCGGTGGCGGCGGCCGAGGGCGCACCGCTCGGTGCCGGGACCGGCGCGGTGCCGCCGCCGGGGGCGCCCGCCGCACCCCGCGGCGCGAGCAGCACCTGGATCCGCCCGCTCGCCACCCACTGCGCCAGCCGGGGCCCGTCCGCGGTACCGACCGCCACGTCGATCACCTGGCTGCCGTCGGTGTCCACCCGGCCGACGGTGATCACCGTGGCCGGCAGCGAGTCGGCCCGGCCGTTGTCGGGAGTGAAGACGACGACCAGCTGCACACCGGGCTGGAGCCGGCTGGCGGGCAGCTGGGTGCGCTTGGCCGACACCCCGACCACGATCTGCCCGGGCTGCACCGACAGGCCCTGCGCGAGGTCGGAACCGGTGAGCATCGCACCGCGCTTGAGGTCGGTCGCGGCCCGCATGCCGACCGCCTTCGCGCGGTCCTGGGCCGACACCGGGCGCAGCGCCGGGTCCCCCGCGATCCGGGCGACCACCAGGTCGTCCTCGGTGATCACCTGCCCCCACGGCACGTCCCGGGCCAGCGCCAGCACCGCGACCCGCTGGCCGGTGCTGTTGTAGAGCACGGCCCCGCCCAGCCCGCCGGCCGCGATCAGCGCGACCGCCATCGCCAGCACCGCCGGGCGCCGCCGGCGCGCCCCCATGGTCCGCCCGGGCGCGTGCGGCGCCGCCCGGCCCCGGCCCTTGCCCGGACCTGCCTGCTCCGGCTGCTCCGGGAGCGCCACGGACGCCGCCGCGCCCGCGGAGGTGCCGGATCCCGGCGTCGCGAACGTACGGTTCTCCACCGGGTTCCGCCCTTCCCTCGTTCGTCTCTGGCTCGTACGGCTGGTCGGTGTGCGAATCGCCGTACCGGCACGGTCACTTGTGTGCGGTCACTTGCCGGCGATCACTTGCGGGCGATCACCTGTGGGTGATCACCGGAGCTCGGTCACCGGACCGCGCTCAGTTGAGCACCTGCATCTCGGCGACCCTGAGCTCGAAGGGCTTGCTGCTCTGGTTGATGCCCGGGATCGTGAACTTCCGCGGGTTCGGCCCTCCGGTGACCACCACGGCGGCCTCCCAGTGCATCGTCACCGTGGCGCTGAAGACGCTGTTCTTCTCACCGGCCGAGCTGGTCCTGAACTCGTAGCCGCAGTCCGGGGACTTCGCGTCGCCGTACTTGGGGTCGTACGGCGTTCCGGTCGTGGTGCAGGAGGTCTGGAGGTGCGCGCCGAAGCTCCAGTCCGCCTTCAGCAGCCGGGGCGTGACGGTGACCGAGATGCCCCCGACCGCCGCGCTGCCCGGGGCGGGCAGCGCGGCGTCGTCCGCCCAGAGCCAGACCGGGGCGTTGACCACCGCCGTGGTCTGCGGAGCGGCGCGGCCCACCGGCGGCCGGAAGCGGACCTGGTCGTAGGCCCGCTGGATGGCCATGGCCTCCGCGTTGACGTTCTGCCCGCCCGGCGCGGTGGCCTCGAAGACGATCTCGGCGCCGCCCTGGCCGCCGTCGGTCTGCGGACAGACCTTGGTGTAGAGGGAGCCGTCCTTCGGGTCGTGGCCGTCCCAGGCCGGGTCGCCCGCGGGCGGCGGGTTGTCCAGGGCGCGGAAGTAGCACCCCTTGTCGCTGTTGAACCAGCCCAGCTGGGGGTCGTGGCAGGCCCACGCGACCTCGTGGTAGCTGCACAGCTGCGGGCCGGTGTCCGAACCGCCGCCACCGCCGGGCTTCGGTCCGCCGGGCGACGTGGTCGATCCGCCGGAATTGACGTCTATGCAGATGACGTTCGGGTAGCACTGCTCGGCGCCGCCGTTCGGCGGTTCGTCCGCGGTCGCGTTGACCGCCGAGGTCAGCAGCAACCCGGCCGACATCGACGCGGCGATCGCGATTCGCCGGGCCGGTTTCCGCGCGTTCAGCATGTCCGGTCCACCTCCCGTTTGAAGTCGTAGATCAACCAATGTGCCTGGAACCAGCGCAGGGAAGCGGTTCCGACGTACCGGTTCAGACGTGCTCCGGGATCCTTGGCGGCCCCGGTGACGGCGTCGACGCGGTGCCAGCCGGACAGGTCGACGCAGTCCTCGATCACGGCGGTCTGCGGATCGGCTTTCAGATCAATGGCCTTGACCACCGCGGAATTGCGCGGCGTCCCGGTCATCACCACTTTGGCGTCGCGCAGTTGCCGGAGGCCGACCAGGCTGTCGGACAGGGCGCGCCCGGAAGAGTACTGCTCAAGTGCGTAACCGTCCGAATCCGAACGTCCGAAGACCTGGGCCTGGACCTGCCACCAGTCCTGATAGGCCTTCAGGGCCAGCCGTCCCATGGCCCCTTCCGGACCGCTGGTCGGCGCGATCGAGCCGTTTACCGAACCACCCGAAGGAGTTAGCGGGTCCACTCCCGCGACAGTGGGCGCGGCCGACCCGATGCGATCGACGGAACCGCCCGCACCACTGCTCGCACAAGCACCGAGCAGCAACACCAGAACCGCCCCACCGACTCCAACCGCCCCAGGGCGCAACACATTTCCGCGCTGCCGCATGGCCCCACCTCGTTGCGACCGACCTGATCCGTGATCCACGGCCGCCAGGAGAATTCCGCCGTCCCGCCGGTGTTTCCGCTGGGGATCGATTCTTCGCCAACCCACCCCATCACGGCAACACCTCAGGCCCCCTGACCTTACGCGGAAGGAGGTTCTGTCGGGGCGCTTTCCCGCCACAGAACGGCCAACAGTTCCTCGGAAAGCGACAATCCGGCCAATGCGCCCCGAACCGCGGCCCGATTGCGCATCAGGAGCCGCCCGGCGTGCGGCGGAACGAGCAGGCGCGCGCCAGGCGCACCCGAACTACCGGACGCTTCCCCACCGTCCGTCAGCGCGGCCACGGCCGGCTGGAGATCGAGCGGGGCGACGGCCGCGGGGGCACCCGGGACGCCCTGGCGCAGGACGGTGGTCAGGGCCCGGCTGAACGAGCCCTCCCCGCCCGGCAGGACGGCGTCCCGGCCGCGTCTGCCCGGGGCGTAGCGGCTGCCCGGGGAGTGGCGGCCGATCCGGCCCCACAGCGGAACCCTTGAGTAGCTCAGCAGTTCGCCCGCGCCGTCCTCGCCGCGCTCCAGCGCCGCCCAGGCGTCGCGGTCGACCACCGCGTCGACCAGCAGCAGCGCCTCCTCCTGGTCCCCGTGCACCATCGCACTGACCACCCAGTCCCAGGCCAGGCCCCGGCGGTAGGCGTTGTCGGCGGTGCTGCCGGCGGTGACCAGGGCCAGCCGGCGCCCGCGCGGATCGACCACCAGCTGGCCGACCAGGCAGACCAGCAGCCAGCGGCCGGGGTGCTGGGCGGCGTCCCGGACGGCGGTGAGCATCGCGTTGGCGTCCGCGTCCGGCGCCACCGTGGTGACCCGGCAGCCGGCCGCGCCGGTGTCGAAGCACATCCCGGGCAGCACGTCGGCGAGCAGCCGGGCGCCGTCCGCCGCGAGCGCCGCACCCCCGAAGGCCCGGTCGGGCCCGCCGTCCGCCCCGATCACCACCAGATCGACCCCGCCCGCCATCCGGCCGTCCCCCTCCTGCACCATTTCTCCACCCGCCGGGCAGGCTACCGCCCCGAACGGTCGCCGACGGGGCTCCCGGCCCGTCCGCTCAGGGACCATGGGCCCTATCGGTGCGCGCACCGACCGAGGACGATCGGACGCATGGAGCGTGAGGACCGTGTGGAGACCCTGAGCGAGGCCGAGTGCCTGCGGCTGCTCAGCACCGTGCCCGTCGGGCGCGTGGTGTACACCGAGCACGCGCTGCCGGCCGTCCTGCCGGTCTCCTTCGAGGTCCTGGACGGGCGGCTGGTGCTCGCCGTACGCCGGGGAAGTGCCACCGCGCGCGGGCTTGACGGCACGGTGGTGGCCTTCCAGGCGGATCTGCTGGACCCGGTCACCCGCACCGGGTGGAGCGTCCTGGTGCACGGGCGGGCCGACGTGGTGAGCGATCCCGAGCAGGTCAGACGGGTGCTGCGGTCCGGTCTGCGGCCGTGGGTGGGCGATCCGGAGCCGCTGTTCGTCGCGCTGGTCCCGGAGCTGGTCAGCGGCCGCCGGCTGTTCCCGACCGGGCCGGGCGTCCCGGGCCGCCGGACGCGCCGGCAGCCGAGCACCGGGCCGGTGAGCGCCGGGCCCGTGAACACCGGTTTTCCGTTCGGCTCCTGACAGATACCGGTGGGTAGGCATACGCTTCCGGCGTCCTGACCCCTCCCCGGGCCCGTCCCCACCAGGAGCGCACCGTGACGACCTTCGCCTCCCTCGCCGAGCTGACCGCCGCCGTCGGCACCGAGCTGGGCACCAGTCAGTGGCACACCATCGAGCAGCGGCGGATCGACCTGTTCGCCGAGGCGACCGGTGACCACCAGTGGATCCACGTGGACCCGGAGCGGGCCAAGGAGAGCCAGTTCGGCTCGACCATCGCGCACGGCTACCTGACCCAGTCGATGATCCCGGTGCTGGCGAAGGAGTGCTACGCCGTCGAGGGCGTGCGGATGGCGCTGAACTACGGCTCCGACAAGGTGCGGTTCCCGGCGCCGGTGCCGGTGGGCACGGCGATCCGGGCCACCGCCGAGCTGCTCTCGGCCACCGAGGTGCCGGGCGGGATCCAGGCGGTGGTGCGGTTCACCGTGACCAGCGAGCGGAGCGCCAAGCCGCACTGCGTCGCGGAGACGATCACCCGCTTCTACGCCTGACCGGGCCGGGGCCAGGCCAGAGCCAGGGCCGGGGCCGGGGAAGTCCCCCCGGGGGAGAGAGCGGGGCGGCGCCCGGGCACCGGCCGGCACCGCCTTCCCGGGTACGCCGATTGGACCGCGCCGGGCTCTCCACCAGGTCCGGACGGCCCATGGCGAGTAATCTCCGACGAGATGGTTGTCGTATCGCAGCAGCCCCATTCGCCACTGCGCTGCGCGCCCCGGGCACGCCCGGTAGCCGTGACCGTCCCTGGAGGAGCCGTGCCCCGCCCCGCCCCGTGGTTCTCCCGCCTCGCCGGTCTGTCCGCGCTGTTCGCCCCGCCCTCCGCCGACCCCACCGCCGAGCGCGCCGTACCCGGGCTGGCCGGACTGCCCCGGGCCGCCTGGCACCGGATCCGGACCGACGCCTTCGGCGCCGAGCCCCGGGGCGAGCGGCTGGCCCGCATCCGCCGCTCCCCGCAGTTCGCCGACGGCGCCTTCCGCAACCCGGTGCCCACCCGCCGCCTGGTGTACGAGCGCAGCCCGCTGGAGATCACCCGCGCCCAGCTGGCCGGGGACAAGACCCGCCGCGCGCCGACCGCCGCCGTGCCGGTGCACCGGCTGCTCCCGGGCGACCTCGCCGCGCCGCCGGAGTCCGGGCTGCGGCTGACCTGGCTGGGGCACGCCACGGTCCTGGCCGAGATCGGCGGACGGCGGGTCCTGCTCGACCCGGTCTGGGGCGAGCGCTGCTCCCCCTTCTCCTGGACCGGCCCCAAGCGGCTGCACCCGGTTCCGCTGCCGCTGTCCGAACTCGGGCCGGTGGACGTGGTGGTGGTCTCCCACGACCACTACGACCACCTCGACATGGGCACCGTCCGGGCGCTGATCGGGACGGGCGCGGTGTTCGCCGTCCCGCTCGGGGTCGGGGCCCACCTGGAGCACTGGGGCGTACCGGCCGCGCGGATCGTCGAACTGGACTGGTGGGAGTCGGCCGAGGTTGCCGGGCTGACGCTGACCGCCACGCCGGCCCGGCACTACTGCAGCCGGGGACCGCGCACCAGCACGCTGTTCCTGTGGGCGTCCTGGGTGGTCGCCGGTGGCGGGCGGCGGATCTTCCACAGCGGGGACACCGGCTACTTCCCCGGCTTCGCCGAGATCGGCCGCCGGCTCGGCCCGTTCGACGCGACGATGATGCAGGTCGGCGCGTACAGCGAGTTCTGGCCCGAGGTGCACATGACCCCCGAGGAGGGCGTGCGGGCGCACCTGGACGTGGGCGGCGAACTGCTGCTGCCGATCCACTGGTGCACCTTCAACCTCGCGCTGCACCCCTGGGACGAGCCGGCCGAGCGGGTGGTCACCGCGGCCCAGACGCTCGGCGCCCGGCTCGCGGTGCCCCGTCCCGGCAAGCCCTTCGAGCCCGCCGCCCCGCCCGCCCTGCGCCTGTGGTGGCGGGCCGTCGCCGCCCCGCGCGCCATCCCGCCCCTGGCCGGCGAGCGGCCGCAGGAGGAGGCGGCCACGGGGGCGGCCGAGGCGCGCGAACAGACGACAACTTTCAGCGAACAGATTTCAAAATCTGTTCGCTGAAAGTTGTCAGTCGACATCTGTCCGCCGTCAGCCGACATCTGTCCGCCGCCGACCGACACCCGTCCGCCACCGACCGACACCCGTCCGCCACCGACCGGCATCCGCCCCCTCAGCCCGCGAGCACGTCCCGCAGCGCCCGGGCCTCCTTGACCACCCGGCCCGACCCCCCGCGCTCGGCCGCCGCCGTCACCTCGGCGACCGGCCCGCGGGCCCCGGTGCGCCGGGCGCAGTCGGCGGCCAGCGCGATCAGGTCGCCCAGCCCGCGCGTCGACGGGTCGGCCTCCCCCAGCAGGCCCGGCAGCGCCGCCCCGAGCACCGACCAGACCGTCGCCCGGGCCCCGGTCTCCGCCGCCAGCGCGAGCGCCGCCCCCAGCCGGCCGGCCAGCACCGTGCCGCAGGCCACCAGGGCACCCAGCTCGCGGCCCAGCAGCGTGCCGTCCAGGTCGCCACGCGCGGCGAGCACCAGCAGGGCGTCCACCGCCGCCGTCCGGTCCTCGGCGTGCCGGGCGCCCAGGCCGTACGCCAGCGCCAGGTGCAGCGCGAGCCCGGCCGGACCGCCGGCCTCCGCGAGCAGCGGGAGGTAGCGGGCGGCACCGCGCTCGTCCCGGTCGGCGCACTCGGCGAAGGGGTCGAGCCAGCGCGCGGCCAGCTCCTCCCGGTGCCGGGGGAGCATCGCGAACCAGTGGTCGATGGCCCGCCAGCTCCAGTCGTACACCTTGCGGGCGCGGGCCACGCTGGGCTCGGTGCCGTCCAGCAGCGCCCGCAGCTCGGCCGTGAGCCGCTCGCCGCCCGGCCCCTTCGGCCCGGCGCCGATGCCCGGCTGGGCGACGGCGATCCGCTCGATCTCCTCCCACCAGCGGTCCCCGTACGCGTTGGCGCGCCGCACCCCCTTGCCGGGCGCGAACAGCACCCGCTCGGAGGGCTGCCCGGGCAGGCCGCCGGTGCGCAGCCAGTGCGCCAGCCACCGCCCGGCCGGGGAGCCGAGCGCCTCGGCGGCCTTCAGCACCGCCTCCTCCACCCGCACGTCGACCCGCAGCAGGGCCTGGGACAGGTCGGCCTTTCCCGGCGTGACGCCCGCCGCCTCGTACCCGGCGAGCCGCTCGACCAGCACGGCCGCGTCCAGGGCGCCGGTGGCGTCGGTCGGGGTGGCGAGCAGGTACGGCACCCGGGCCTGGACGACCTGCCAGGCGGCCTCCTCCAGCCGGGAGGCCAGGACGGCGCCGTGCACGGTGGTGCGCGCGCCGCGCAGCGGGGAGCGGCCCTTGCCGCGGAAGTGGTCCCAGAACGTTCGCGGCGGCGTCTCGCCGGCCACCGCGGCCACCACGTGGAGGATCTCCCCGGGCGTGCAGTCCCCCCAACTGCCGGTGCCGTTCCAGCGGTGCACCCGGCGGACCGGCTCCACCGCCTCGGCCAGCGCCTTGCGGTCCAGGCGGCTCAGCCGGACCAGCCCGTCCAGCACCCGCTCGAAGTCCGCCACACCGGGCTCGCGCCCGGCCAGCAGGGCGGACAGCTCCTCCGCGAGTTCGCCCACCGAACCGATCGGAGCGCCGAGCCGGCGCGGCTCGGGGACCGGCGGGAGGACGTCGTTCCACCCGGTTTCCGGGTCGCCGTCGCCGTCACCGTCGCCGACCGGTGCGCCGAGCAGGTCGCCCGCGCGCCGGTGGTGGGCCGGGTTCAGGGCCTCGGCGGCGGTCCGCAGCTCCGCCACCACCGCCTCCCCCGCCGCCTTCAGGTGCCGGGCCACCACGTTCAGCGCCCGTTCCTGGAGGGCCGCGTCGGGGTGCCCGAAGGCCTCGGCCGCGGCCAGCACCACCGGGCCGGAGCGGTCGGGCGCGCGCCGGGCCGCCTTGTCCAGCCAGGCCAGCTGGGCTCGGACCAGCTTCTTCTCGGTCCGGAAGAGCACCACCGCCGAGGCCTCGGTGAGCACCTCGGGCTCGATCAGCCCGGCCTCGTCCAGCCCGGCGAGCACCTCCTGGGCGTGCCCGGCGAGCACCGACGGGCCGTCCAGCAGCGCCACCAGGTCGCGCACCCGGGCCGCGTACTCCCCGGGCGTCGGTTCGAGCTCCCGCAGCACCTCCAGGAAGGCCCGCTGGTCGGTCGTCCTGCCGCCGCGCAGCAGCCGGGCCAGGCAGCGGTCGAGCACCTCGGCCCGGTCCACCACGCCGGCCGCGGCCAGTTCGCCGATCGCCTCCGTCCAGACGTCGCCGGAGCGCGGGCCGAGCCGGAGCGTCAGCGGCCAACCGACGTCCGCGAGTTCGAACAGCTCGGGCAGCAGCACCGGGGTGAAGGCGTCCTCGCGCAGCTTCTCGGCCAGCGTGGGACGCGCGCCGCCCAGGTCGCCGGTGCGGTCCATCCAGCCCCGGACGAAGGTCTCGCCGCGCGGCACCTCGCAGCCGGTGCGCCGGACCACGGCCTCCATCACCGGGTACATCGACCAGCCCTGGTTGCGCGCCGGCCGGGCGGCGAGCCGGGTGACCACCTCGACCTGCCACTCCACCGGCTGCGCCTCGATGACCTGGTGCAGCACGGAGTTGCGGGCCCACGGGCGGTCGGCGAAGTCGCTGCCGGCCAGCCAGACGGCGGCCCCGGCCGGGCCGGCGTGGCAGCCGACCCCGGCCACCAGCAGTCGCCCCCTGGCCTCGGCCGCCTCCCGCGACCAGTCCTGCCGCAGCTCCTTGCGCAGTTCCTTGAGGGCGGCCAGGCCGGACCGCCGCTGGGCCGGATCCAGGGCGGCCAGCAGCTCCGGTATCCGCGCGAGCCGTCCGGACCGGACGGCCGTCAGAAGTTCGTCGACCGGCCCCTGCCGGCCGGCATCCGCCGTCGTGCTCACGCTCCGGCCCCCTTCGCCCCCGCGGCCGACTCCCGCACCATCCCGACCGCCAGTGCGTGCTTGCACGGCCCGCGTCCGCCCCGGTACTTGCCCCACCACAGGCAGGTGCAGCTCAGCCGCCCCGACGGGTCCGTCCGCACCCGCTGGATGTGGTCGTCCACCGTGACGACGGCCGTCGCCCCGCCCTCCTTCAGCCGGACGGCGCCCGCCTCGACCAGGGCCCGGGCGGCCCGCAGCCGGGGGTTGGCCGCCTCGGCCCGCCCGGCGGCGTACGGGAGCTGCCGGTGGAAGTAGGCGGCCTCGGCGGTGTCGTAGCCGATCTGCCCGGCGGTGCCCAGCCGGGTGAGCGCGGCGCGGACCCGCTCGGGGCTCAGCCCGGACTGGGCCGCGAGGTCCCCGACCTCGATCCGGGGCTCCCAGGCGAGCAGCACCGCGATCAGTTCGGCGTCCCGCTCGGCCGTCCCGGTGGCGAGCGAGTCGAGCACCCCGCCCTCGCCGGAGAAGCCCCGGGAGGCGTCGGGCGAGAGCGTCAGGGTCAGCCGCATGCCGGGCAGCACCGCCTCCCAGGCGGAGGCGGTCGGCTCCCCGGCCGCGACCGGCCCGTACACCCGCAGGGCGAGCGCGTGCCGCAGCACCCGCTGGAGCGCCACCAGCCGCTCGGGCCCGGGCAGGCAGACCGCGCCGGGCACCGGCCGGGTGGTCGGCCGCAGCGTCGTTCCGGCCGGGACGACCCAGCCGGCGCCGGCCCGCCCGCCGCGCCCGGCGCGCGGCAGCGAGCGCAGGAACCGGACCGCCTCGGCGGCGGGCAGCTCGGCGCGCGGCTCGAAGCCGGCGGCGACGACCTGGGTCTCGGCGAAGCCGCGCAGCCAGCGCTCCGGCAGCGGGACCTTCTTCTCGACCAGCGGCCCGTCGAAGCTGGTGACCTCCAGCGCGTCCGGCCCGACCGCGAGGTGCAGCGGGTCGGCGGGGCCGATCCTGGTCAGCGCCTCCCGCAGCGGGTTGTTGACGTCCACGTTGGTGGTGCCGTGGCCGATCTCGTCCCCGTCGAGCCCGGCCCGGAGCACGTCGAGCCGGGCGTAGACGCCGCAGCAGCCCGAGAAGGACTCGAAGCGCAGCCGGTCCCCGTTGGCGGTGACCACCGGGTCGAGCGAGGCGCGCAGCTGCGGCTGGTAGTAGCGCGCGGCGGCGACGTCCGCGACCGCGAGCAGCGCGGCGGCGGCCGGCGCCGGATCGGCCAGGAAGCCCGCGAAGAAGCGCGGGTTGGCGGCGGATCCGAGCGGGGTGGCGCCGCCGGAGGTGGCCAGGTCGAGGCTGCGTCCACCGGCACCGTCCAGGACGGCCGAAGGACGCAGATAGGCGTACGCGTGTGCGGATTGCGTCATGCCGAGCACGCTAGGTGAGGGCACTGACAGATCTGTGGGCCACTGGCTGAAGTGAAACGTGTTCTATCCGATTTCCGAGCACCCGGACGTTACCCGGGTCACATCGCCGCACGGTTGGCTTCTGCCACTATTGGCCCGTGACAGACCTGACTGAACAGCGCATCCCGGCCGAACAGGGGCCCAGCCCGGCCACCTCGTTCGCCGGGCTGCTGGAGATCGAGCAGCTGAACGAGAACACGTTCCGGGGCCGCTGCCACGCCGGCGCCCCGATGCGCGCCTTCGGCGGCCACGTCGCCGCGCAGGCGCTCGTCGCCGCCGGCCGCACCTGCGCGGACCGGCGCCCGGTGCACTCGCTGCACGGCTACTTCCTGCGGCCGGGCTCCCCCGCCCGGCCGATCGACTACCTGGTCGAGCGGGTCCGCGAGGGCACGTCCTACACCACCCGCCGGGTGACGGCGCTCCAGCAGGAGCACGAGCTCTTCACCCTCTCGGTCTCCTTCAAGCACCCCGAGCCGGCCGCCGACCGCCAGCGCGAGATCCCGACGCTGCCCCACCCGGAGTCGCTGCCGAACTCCGTCGCCGGGCTGCCCGAGCAGGTCCGCCGGGCGCTCGCCGCGGACGGCGGCTTCCGCGACCTCGACGTGCGCTTCGTCCCGGCGGACGCCCTGGGGCTGCCGGCGGCCGTCCCCGGACTGCTTCAGCAGTTCGTCTGGATGCGCACCGCCTCGCCGCTGCCGGACGGGGACCCGCTGCTGCACGCCGGCGCGCTGACCTACCTGTCCGACCTCACCCTGGCCTCCACCGCCGGACTGAACATGCAGCCGAACTTCTTCCAGCGCACCGAACCGCCCCGGCTGCTGATGGCCTCGCTGGACCACGCGATGTGGTTCCACCGCCCGTTCCGGGCCGACCAGTGGCTGCTGTTCGCCCAGCGCAGCCCGTCCTCCTCGGACGGCCGGGGCCTGGCGCTCGGCGAGTTCTACGACCTGGACGGCCGACTGGTCGCCTCCGCCGTCCAGGAGGCGCTGATCCGCGACCCCTCGTGACACCCGGCACTCCCGGTACCCCGGTGACCCCAGGACGAACGGAAGGCGGCCGGACGGCGTCATACTCCTGAGCGGCCCCGGCCCGTATCATGGTGCGGGTGACCAAGGTTGACCTGTCACCACGGCCGGTGGAGGCGATGTCTCCGCGTCAACTCGAACGCCGCGAAAGCCTGATCGCGGCCGCGCTCACCCTGGTGAACGAGATCGGCGTCGAGCGGATGCAGATGAAGCAGGTCTGCGAGCGGTCCGGAGTCGCCCTGGGGACGGCGTACCGCTACTTCTCCTCCAAGGACCACCTCCTGGCGGCGGCGATCGCCGAGTGGCATCGCCTCCTGCTGGCCGACCTGGTGGCCGAGCTGCGCGGGCCGAGAGCCGGGCCGGGGGCCACCGACCGGGCGGTCCGGTTCGTCCGGGGCGGGATGCGGGCCTACCAGCGGCAGCCCGAACTCGCCCGGCTGAGGGTGGCCGTGGCCGCCTCCACCGATCCGTTCGCCAGCGAGGCCCTGCAGGGCATGGCCCGGGCCGACAGCACCGCCCTGCAAGCCGTGACGACCGAGGTGCCGGCCGCCGCGAGCGATCTGGTGCGGCACATCGTCGCCCACGCCTGGCAGGGCGAGCTGACCGCCTGGGTGACCGGCCGCACCACCCTCGGGGACGCCCGGCGGCGCCTGGAGGACGTGGTGCGGCTGGTGCTGACCCCGTACGAGACGCGGTATCCGGCCCCGTACGAGGTCCAGTCCACCGGCTGAGCGCCCGCCGGTGGTCCGCGCCCGCCGACCGGTGGGCCGACGGACGCGGACCACCGGCGCGGCGCGGACCACTGCCGCGGCTCAGACCACCGTCACCGGGTGGGCCACCACCGCACCGAACAGGTAGCCCTCCCGGTTGAACACCGCCCGCTCGGGCTGGGTGTTGCCCCGGCGGTCCGTCGCGCGGGCGCGCAGCTCGTACGGACCGGGCCGCTCGGGGCGCCAGTCGACGCTCCAGCGCGTCCAGCCGTCGGCCCGCGGCTCGTCGCGCAGTTCGGCGCGCCGCCAGGTCCGGCCGCCGTCGGCGCTCACCTCGACCCGGCGCACCGCCGCCGCCCCGGACCACGAACGCCCGTGCAGCCGGTGCTCGCGCCCCGCCGCCAGCCGCGCACCGGCGGCCAGCTCGAAGGCGCTCTTGACCACCTGCTCGGTGAGCGGGTCGCCGCCGCCCGGCGGGTACTCCGGGCCGAACATCCGGTAGAAGTCGGTGTTCCACGGCGAGTACAGCCGGTGGTCGGCCACCTCCACGCTGCCCACCCACTTGATCGAGGCGATGCCCACCCAGCCGGGCACCACCAGCCGGACCGGGGCGCCGTGGTCCGGGGCCAGCGGCTCGCCGTTCATCTCGTACGCGAGCAGCACGTCGTCCAGCGCCTTGGCGATCGGCAGCGGGCGGCGCACCGGTCCGTAGTTGGTGCCGCCGGCGACGAAGTCCGGGTCCAGGCCGGTGGGCAGCACGTCCACCGCCGCCCCGGTCAGCCCGGCGGCCCGCAGCACCTCGGCCAGCCTGACGCCGCGCCAGCTCGCCGAGCCGACGCCGCCGAGGGTCCACGGCGTACCCGGGACGGGCTGGTTCTGCTGGCCGGAGTAGTAGCTGCGGGCGTTGCCGGCGCACTCGATCAGCGCGCTGATCCGGGTGGACGGCAGCTCCCGCAGGTCGTCCAGGCCGAACTCGACCGGGCGCCCGGACGTCGGGGCACCGCGCAGGCCGCTGCCGAAAAGCCTGAGGCGCCAGGTGTCGGGGTCGATCAGCGGGGTGCTGGTGTGGTTGCGGACGAAGAACCGCTCCACCGGCACGTGCCGGTGGACGACGGCACGGCCGTCGGCGTCGCGGAAGGCGTCCCAGCGCGTCTCGGCGTTGGTGCCGCGCGGCACGAACCACTCGGCGGGCAGCGGTTTGACGATCCCGGGCACGGGCCCGGGCGCCGCCCCGCGCAGGGGGCCGGGCAGGGGACCGGACGCGGGCACCTCCTCGGCGGCCGCCCGGCCCGCGGCGAGCAGCGGGACGGCCGGGGCGGGCGCGACGAGCGCCCCGGCGGCGGAGACCATCCGCAGCACCGTCCGGCGGTCCACCCCGTCGTCGCGGACGGGCTGCGCCGGGCCGACCGGCTCCGGGCCGGCCTGCTCCGGGGCGTCCCGCGTCGGGGTGGCCGCGGTCCCGGCGTCCTGCGTCGGGGCTGCTTCGTCCGGGGTACGGACCTCGTCGTCCATGAACGGCGTTCCTTCCGTGTCGGCGTGGACGGTTCGCCGGTGCGCGCGACCAGAGCCGGGACCCGAAGGCTGTCCCGGGCGGGCTCCCGCTCTCCGGCTTGACCTTCTCACTGGTGTGAACACCTACCGTTCCCGCTGTCGGCGAAACCCCGGCCCGCGAAGGAGCACCCGATGTCAGCCACCCCGCTCACCCGGATCCCCTGGCCGGCCGCCCACGCCGACGGGCGAACTGCGCGACGTGGCACTGGAGTTCCTCATGGGCTGGCCGCCCCCCGGGGAACACCCCGGCGAGCGGCGTCGTTCGCCGGGTCATGCGCATCGGAGAACTCGCCCGCCTGACCGGGGTGTCCACCCGCCTGCTCCGCTACTACGAGGAGCAGCGCCTGCTCAAGCCGGACCGGACGGCGGCCGGCCATCGCGAGTACGGCGAGCAGGACACCGTCCGGGTGTGGCAGATCCGCAGTCTGCTCGCGGCCGGTCTGAGCACCCGGATCATCGCCGAGCTGCTGCCCTGCGCCACCGGTCCCGTCCCGGTCTTGGAGGCCTGCCCGGAGCTGCTGGCCACCCTGCGCGACGAGCTCGCCGGCCTGGACGCGCGGATCGAGGACCTCTCCCGCAGCCGCCGGGCGCTCTCCCACTACCTCGCCACCGCGCGCGACTCCGGGCACGGGCACGACTACGGCGAGGGGCGGGCGGCCTGACGGGACACAGGTCCCGACCCGGCGCTCCCCCGGCGCGGCGTCCCGCCACCGGCGGAGCGAACTGGACATAGTGCGACATACAGCTTGATCCCGAGCGTTCCGAGCGTTCCGAAACGGTCCGAGCGTTCCGGGCGCGCCGAGTATGTCGAGAGGTCCATCCGATGAGCAGCCAGCCGCCCCAGCCCGACCAGCCCGTGGAGGAGCCCGACGAACCCGCCGCGACCCTTCCGGTCGACCGGGCGGTGTTCGGCATCGGCGCCGTCCTGGTCCTGGCGGTGGTCGCGTGGGGCGTCTTCGCCGAGGACTCGCTCGGCCGCACCTCCGGCACGGCGCTCGACTGGGTGCTGCACAACTTCGGCTGGCTGTTCGTGGTGGCCGCCGACGTCTTCCTCGTCGTCGCCCTGCTGCTCGCGTTCAGCCGCTTCGGCCGGATCCGGCTCGGCCGCGACGACGACGAGCCCGAGTTCTCCACCGTCGCCTGGATCGCCATGATGTTCAGCGCCGGCATGGGCATCGGCCTGATGTTCTACGGCGTCGGCGAGCCGCTCCAGCTCTTCGCCACCCCGCAGCCCGGCTCCGGCCTGGAGCCGCAGAGCTCGGCCGCCGCCCAGCAGGCCCTGGAGTTCTCGCTCTTCCACTGGACCCTGCACCCGTGGGCGATCTACGCGGTCGGCGGCCTGGCCCTCGCCTACACCACCTTCCGCAAGGGCCGGGGCAACCGGATCTCCGCCGCCTTCGTCCCGCTGATCGGACAGCGCGGCGCGGACGGCTGGGCCGGGCGGACGATCGACCTGCTGGCCGTGTTCGCCACCGTCTTCGGCTCCGCGACCAGCCTCGGTCTCGGCGCGCTCCAGGTCGCCGACGGGCTCGGCTACATCTCGTCCGTCCGCAACACCCAGAACGCCCAGCTGATCATCATCGCCTCGCTGAGCGCCGCGTTCGTGGTCTCCGCGTTCTCCGGGGTGCACAAGGGCGTGAAGTGGCTCTCCACCGCGAACGTCGTGCTCGCCTCGCTGATCATGGTCTTCGTCTTCGTGGTCGGTCCGACCGTGTTCGTGCTGGACGCGATTCCGTCCTCGGTCGGCGGCTACCTCTCCGACCTGCTCGCCATGTCCACCCAGACCGGCGCCTTCACCGACGAGGGCTGGCTCGGCTCCTGGACGATCTTCTACTGGGCCTGGTGGCTCTCCTGGGCGCCCTTCGTCGGCACCTTCATCGCCCGGATCTCGCGCGGCCGCACCGTCCGGCAGTTCCTGCTCGGCGTGCTGCTGGTGCCCAGCGGGGCGACGGTCATCTGGTTCTGCGTGATGGGCGGCACCGCGATCCGGCTGGTCACCACCGGTGCGGCCGACCTGGTCGCGACCATCCCGCAGGGCCCGGAGGCCTCCCTGTTCGAGATGCTGCGCTCGCTGCCGCTCGGCTCGGTGACCAGCGTGGTCGCGGTGCTGCTGGTGATGACCTTCTTCATCACCAGCGCCGACTCGGCCTCGCTGGTGCTCGGCTCGCTCTCCAGCCGGGGCTCGCTGCATCCGCGGACCTGGCTGGTGGTGGTCTGGGGCGTGCTGATGGGCGGGGTCGCGGCGGCCCTGCTGCTGGCCGGCGGGCTGACCGCGCTGCAGAACGCGACGATCCTGGTCGCGCTGCCGTTCGTGGTGGTGATGCTGCTGCTGTGCGTCTCGCTGGTGAAGGAGCTCCGCGAGGACCCGGCCGCCGCACCCTCCCGCTTCCGCCCGCCGCACGGCCTGCGGGACGCCGTCCGGGAAGCTGTCGGCGAGTCCGGCACACGCCGCTGACCTGTGCATACGCCCCGGCCGGCGACGGTTGGGGCGTGTGCGGCCAACCGACGCCCAACCCCCGTCGGGACTTCACCCGCGCGTACCGACCGTTCACGCCGCCCTGGAAACCTCCCTGTCATGAACGCCAACCCTCAGGCGCCCCAACAGGAACCGCGCTTCCCCCTGCCCCAACGGCACCGCCGGCTGCTCGCCGCCACCGCCGTCCTCGTCTCCATCGCCCTCGGCACCCTGGGCGTCGGCGCCACCGTGGAAACCGTCGAACACGGCCCCTTGGCCAGCGCCTCCGCCAGCAAGTAGCAACCGCCCCGCCCGGCACCGCGGTCCCGCCCCGGACCCGGTGCTTCTTGCTCTCCCGGCCCGGAACCACCACGTTCCCCGGCCCGGAACCACCACGTTCCCCGGCCCGGAGCCGCCATGCTTCCCGGCCCGAGCCCGTCGTGTCGTCCGCCCGAACGCGCAGCGCCTCCCGGCCCGAGCCCGTCGTGTCGTCCGCCCGAGCCGGGCCCCGCCGCCGGAGAGCGGCGCCCCCGCTACGCCCGCTGCTCGGCGCGGGGGCCGGCCGGGGGCGGGACCAGCGGGCCCGGGCGCGAGTGGCGGCCGGTGCCGGGGGTGGGCTGGAGGTCGGGAGCCGGGGCGTAGCGAGCGGCCGGGGGGCGCAGGCGCCAGGCCGGGGGCCGGGTCGGGTGGGGGGTGGGGGCCATCAGGGCGAGGCGGTGGAGCAGGTCGAGGGCGTCGCGCCGCAGGGCGGTGCGGTCGGCGAGGTACCGGGCGGGCAGCCCGTACTCGTCGGCGATGTCGCCGAGGACGCCGTCTATCAGCGCGTCCGGGATCGGGACGTCTCCGGCCACCGCCTCGCCGGGCAGCGGGCGGACCTCCTCGACCAGGCGCTCGACCAGCAGCAGGGCGGCCTGGGCGACGGTGTCGGCACCCGGGAGGGCGAGGTCGGTGAGTTCGGCGGCCGGGTCGAGCAGGGCGACGCCCTCGGCCCGCAGCTCGGCCTCCAGGCCGAGGAACTCGGCGAGCGCCGCCGGGCCGCTGAGCCGGTGGTCCTGCAGCCAGGCCCGGTGGTCCTCCGGGAGGTCGGCGGCCAGGACGGCGGGTGTCTCGGCGAGCAGCCGGCGGACGGCGGTGGCGGGCTCGGCGTCGGCGGCGCGGCGGATCAGGTCGGCGGCGTCGTCGGCGAGGGCGGGCGGGCCGGCCGGGACGGCACGGGCGAGTTCGCGGTCCACGGTCAGCACGAAGGAGCCGTCGGCCGGGTCGGGCGGCAGCTCGCCGAGCACCTGCCAGCCGGCCAGCGCGGCCAGCGCCATGGCGAGGTCGGTCGGTTCGGCGGTGAGTTCGGGGGCGGCGGCGCCCATCGCGTCGAGCAACCGCCGGTAGTCCAGCTCCTCCGGGGCGTCGACCAACAGGGCCAGCGCGAGGGCGAGTTGGGCGTACCCGGCCGGGGTGAACGGCGCCCCGGTGACGGGGTGTTCGAGGCGGCGGGCGGCGTCGGGGCCGAGGCCGGCCTTGCAGAGCCGGGCGTGCCAGGGGCCGACGACGAGGCGGTAGCCGAGCAGGGTGTCGAAGCGCTCGGCCAGCCAGTCCCGGTGACGGCGGATCAGCGGGAAGCCGTCGGCGTGCGGGCCGGAGGCGGTGACCAGCGGATGGGCGAGCAACAGCCGGGCGGCGATCCGGCGTTCGGCCGAGGGGAGCTCCTCGCCGGAGCGGTCCTGGGCCACGACGGTGGGCGGCATCACCCGCGTGGGCTCGGGCCTGCGGTGCCGGCCCGGCCTGCCCGGCTTGGCACCTGACCGGACGACGGGCAGCGCGGCGTCGTCGCGCCGGGCGCGGCGCAGGCCGCCCTCGGTGCGGTCCTCCCGGAGGCGCGCCGGCGTGGCGGAGTGCGCGGTGGGGCCGTGCCACCAGCTGACGCCGGGATCGGCGGCGGGCTCGGCGGCGGCGCCGAGGTGGCGGGCGGGGTAGAGGCCGAAGGAGGCCGCGCAGAGGTCGTCGGCGGTACCGGGGGCGGCGGCGGCGAACCAGTGGGCCAGGCGCAGCAGCCCCGGATCGGGCGAGAGCGTCACGTCGGCGGCCGGGGGGTCGGTCACCCGCACGTCGTCGGTACCGCTCGCCGCGCCCGTCCCAGGTCCCCTGTCAGTGGGGCCGGTTCCGGCTCCCCTGTCAGTGGGACCGGTTCCAGGGCCGCCGGCGGCACCGGTGGCGGAGCCGGCAGCGGGACCGCCGTCAGGACCGGCTTCGCGTACGGCGAGGACGGCGTGGGCGGTTCCCCGTCCTGCCCCGCCCGCGCGTCCGTCCGGCCTGCCGGCCACCCGGGTGGCGCCGACCGCGTAGTCCTGCTGATCCATGTCGGGGTCCAGACTAGACGGTGCCCGGGCCACCCGTCGGCAGCAACCGCCCTCCTGAGGAACTCTCCGCAGGAGCCCTCGAAGCGGTCGCCCGCGCTCCGCCTGCCGGCCGCCCCGTCATCCGGCTCCGCCTACCGGGGTTACGCGCCGGTAACCCGCCCTTCCGCCGCCGGTCCGGCTCCTCTAGGGTCGGTCCGAAGCAGCGGATCACCGAGAGGCGCACGCATGACTGTCCGTACCACCGACCGCGCCGGCCTCGGGGCACGCCTGCGCTCGGCCACCGGCCTGCTGGGCGGCTTCGCGGCCACCTCGGCGGCGCACCTGGGCGCGATCGTCTCCGGTGCCTCGGTGCTCCAGAACGCCACCAAGCCGGCCCTGATGCCGCTGCTGGCGGCCCAGAGCGTGGCGGCGGCCAGGAAGGCCGGGCAGGAGGCGCCGAAGCTGCTGGCGCCGGCCCTGCTGCTGAGCGCGGGCGGGGACGTGCTGCTCCAGCTGAAGAACGATCCCGCGTTCCTCGCGGGCATGGGCTCGTTCGCGGCGGCGCACGTCTGCTACGTGACGATGTTCGTCAAGCGCGGCGCGCTCACCGACCGCCGCCGGGCGCTGATGGTCGCGGCCGCGTACGCGACGGCCTGGGTGACCCTGGTCGGGCAGCTCTGGCCGGACCTCGGGGACCTGCGCGTCCCGGTGGCGGGCTACAGCCTGCTGCTCGCCTCGACGGCCGTCACCTCGGCCGGGCTGGGCTGGCGGACCGGGCTGGGCGGGGCGCTGTTCCTGCTCTCCGACACGTTGATCGCCACCCAGCTGGCGAAGTGGCGGGAGCTGCCGGGCCATCAGTTCTGGATCATGGCGACCTATGTGCTGGCCCAGTACCTGCTGGCCGACGGCACCCTCCGGCACCAGGACCGGCTGCACCGCGAGGGCGTCGAGGGCACCGGGGCCGACAGGCGCAACGGCGGCGCCGAGCCGCTGACCGTCTGACCCGCCGCCGCGCCGCCGGTCCCGTCAGGTCCGGCGGCGCGGCGCAGGGGCGCGCGGGCACGCGGCGGCGGGGCCGTCAGGCACCGCGCCTCCGCAGCAGCCAGAAGCCGCCGACGCCGCCGGCGACCAGCGCGAGGCCGCCGGCCAGCTCCGCCGGGTCCGCCGCGACCGAGCCGCCGAGGCCGGTCTGCACCGCGCCGTGCGGGGCGACCTGCTGGCTGCCGGCGCCGGACTGCCCGAGCGAACCGGCCCACTCCCCCGCGGCCTCGCCCCATTCGCCGAGGCTCTTGTCGGGATTCGTCCGGAGGTCCTTGTCGGTGCTCCTGTCCGGGGTGGTGGAGGCCGCGGTGGCGACCGTGACGGTGGTCGCGAAGGCGCCGCCGTCCGGGCAGGTGCCGTCGACCTTGCTGTCCCCGGCGTGCTGGCCGGCCAGTCGGGCGGAGCCGCTGTGCTTGCCGTCGGGGCCCAGGGTGAGGGTCGCCGGACCGCCCTCGAAGGCGGCGGAGCGGGCGGTGATGGTCTTGGCGTCGGGCTTGTCCGACTTCTCGCAGGAGACCGTGACCGTCACGGTCTGGCCCGGTGCGGCCTGGGACGGGCTGACCGAGGCCGAGCCGTCCCTGGCGGATGCGAGGGGGGCCGTCAGGCCGGTCAGCGCCGTCGCGCCGATCAGGACGGCGGCGGCCGTACGCGTGGGGCGCATGCCGGAACCTCCGGGATTCTCGGGCGCAGCCGGGGACTCCCATGTCCACGTGGTCGAGCGACTGCACCCGGTCATTCACCGACGGTAGGCACCCGCCCCGCGCTCGGCCAGCGCTCACGACCGTTCGGGTTACGGCCCGTGACCCGGCGTGACGCCCGTGGCGCGGCTCAGACGTCGAGGTCCAGGTCCACCACGACCGGCGCGTGGTCCGAGGTTCCCTTGCCCTTGCGGGCCTCGCGGTCCACGTAGCTGTCGGTGACGGCGTCGGCGAAGGGCTTGTTGGCGTAGGTGAGGTCGATCCGCATGCCCCGGTTCTTCGGGAAGGCCAGCTGGCGGTAGTCCCAGTAGGTGTAGGGGCGGTCGTACTTGAGCGGGCGGGGCAGCACGTCCTGGAGGCCGATCTCGCCGAGGGACGTCAGCGCGGCGCGCTCGACCGGGGTGACGTGGGTGAGGCCCTCGAAGGCGGCGGCGTCGAAGACGTCCTCGTCGGTGGGGGCGATGTTGAAGTCCCCGAGGACGGCGAACGGGCGGGAGCCCGCGGCGTCCTCGGTGGCGGCCTTGCGCAGCGCCTCCAGCCACTCCAGCTTGTACTCGTAGTGCGGGTGGCCGACCTCGCGGCCGTTGGGCACGTAGACCGACCAGACCCGGACCGGGCCGCAGGTGGCGGCGACGGCGCGCGGCTCGACCTCGGGCAGCAGGGCGCCGTCGGCGAGGTAGCCGGGCTGGTCGGGCAGGCCGCGCACGACGTCGTCCAGGCCGATCCGGGAGACGATCGCGACGCCGTTCCAGCGGCCGTTGCCGTGCGCGGCCGTCTCGTAGCCGAGCTCGCGGACCGCCTCGTACGGGAAGGCGTCGGCCGCGCACTTGAGCTCCTGGAGGCAGAGCACGTCGGGCTTGGCGCTCTCCAGCCACTCCAGGAGCTTGGGCAGCCGCGCGGTGACGGAGTTGATGTTCCAGGTGGCGATGCGGACGGTCACGGCGGGCGGCCTTCCCGGTGGTTCGGTGCGGACGGGCATGCGGACGGGGTGGGCCGCCCCTCGCGTGGGAGGCCCACCCCGAACATACCGTCCGGCACCGACAGTCCGGCCCGATCAGCGCGCGGGCCGGACCACCGCGGCCGAGCCGCCACCGCGCCGCACGGGTTCGGCGGCGGCCACCCAGCGGCCGTCCGGCAGCCGTTCCACGCCGGTGGCGGCGCCGATCTCGCCGCCGTTGACGAAGCTCTGTCCGAGGCCCTCCAGCGCGGCCCGTTCGGGCAGCGCCAGGAAGCCGGGCTCGGCCTGGGTCGTGGCGCCGTTGCGCTGGCTGGCGCGCGGCGCGGCGATGGCCTGTTCCAGGCTCAGGCCGCGGTCGAGCCGCCCGAGCAGCACCTGGAGGGTGGTGGTGATGATGGTCGCGCCGCCGGGGCTGCCGGTCGCGAGCACCGGCTCGCCGTCGCGCAGCACGATCGTCGGGGACATCGAGGAGCGCGGCCGCTTGCCCGGGCCCGGCAGGTTGGGGTCGGGGACGCCGGGCGCGAGCGGGGTGAAGTCGAAGTCGGTCAGCTCGTTGTTGAGCAGGAAGCCCCGGCCGGGGACGGTGATGCCGCTGCCGCCGGTCTGCTCGATGGTGAGCGTGTAGGAGACGATGTCGCCCCAGCGGTCGGCGACCGTCAGGTGGGTGGTGTTGGGGCCCTCGTACGGCTCGGCGACGGCCTGGCCGGTGTCGGCGCAGGGGGCCGGGTGGCGCGGGTCGCCGGGGGCGAGCGGGCTGGTGAGCGCGTGGTCCGGGCTGATCAGGCAGGCCCGGGAGGCGGCGTAGCGCTCGGAGAGCAGCTGCTTGGTGGGGACGTCGTTGAAGGCCGGGTCGCCGACCCAGCGGTTGCGGTCGGCGAAGGCGATCCGGGAGGCCTCCAGGAAGTGGTGGTAGTACTGGGTGCTGCTGTACGCGGAGACGTCGCCGCCGTCCTCCAGGATGTTGAGCGCCTCGCCGACGGTGGTGCCGCCGGAGCTGGAGGGGGCCATCGCGTAGACGTCGTAGGCGCCGTGGGAGACGTGGGTGGGCGCCTGGTCGCGGACCCGGTAGTCGGCGAGGTCGGTGGTGTCGACCCGGCCGGGGCGGGCGTTGCGGCCGGAGGCCGGGTCGACCGGCGGGTGCTGCACGGTGTTGACGATGTCCCCGGCCAACTCGCCCTGGTAGAAGGCCTTGACGCCGTCCTTGGCGAGCAGCCGGTAGGTGGCGGCGAGGTCGGGGTTGCGCAGCAGGCTGCCGGTCTCGGGGGGCTTGCCGTTCGGCAGGTAGAGCTTGGCGGTGGCCGGGAAGTCCTTGAACCGGGCGTAGTTGTCGGCGGTCTGGTTGCGGAAGGTGTCGTCCACGACGAAGCCGTTGTCGGCGATCCGCTCGGCCGGTTCGAGGTTCTGGGCGAGCGAGCGGGTGCCCCAGTGGCGCAGCGCGGCGTCCCAGGTGGCGGGGGTGCCGGGCACTCCGACGGACAGTCCGCTGGTGACGGCGTCGGTGAAGGCCAGCGGTTTGCCGTCCTCCAGGAACAGGCCGCTGTCGGCGGTGCGGCCGGCCGTCTCGCGGCCGTCGATGGTGTGCACCCGTCCGGTGGCGTGGTCGTAGTAGACGAAGTACCCGCCGCCGCCGATGCCGGAGGAGTAGGGCTCGGTGACCCCGAGGGCCGCGGCGGCGGCGACGGCCGCGTCGACCGCGTTGCCGCCCTTGCGCAGCACCTCGATGCCGGCGGCGGTGGCGTCGGCGTCGACGGTGGCCACCGCACCGCCCCAGCCCACCGCCTCCGGCGCCTTCGACGGCGGGGCCGCGGCGCCGGCCGGCCCGACGCCGGACCAGACCAGTGCGGTGGTGAGTAACAGAGACGGCGCGAGGCGGGTCAGAGCTCTCATGCGAGTCCTCCTGAGTCGACGTCAACTCATCAGTTGTTCCACAGGAGGAATGATCCGACAACCGCACCGCCCCGCCCCCCGCCTACAGCGCGCTGCGCTCCACCCGCCGCCGCTTGATCGTGCGGAAGCGCCGCGCCACCTGCCGGGCCAGGTCGGCCGCGCCGACCAGGCCCGCCTCGTTGCCGAGGGCGGCGTGCACGATGGCGGCCTCCGGGCGGAACCCGCGCCCGGTGAGGGTGCGGCGGAAGGTGTCCCGGGCCGGGCCGAGCAGCAGGTCGCCCGCCTCGGAGACCCCGCCGCCGATGACGAAGCGGCCGGGGTCCAGCGCGGCGGCCAGGTTGGCGATGCCGACGCCGAGCCAGGTGCCGACCTCGTAGAGCAGCTCGGTCGCGGTCGGGTCGCCGTCCTGGGCGGCCTCGGTGACCAGCGGGCCGGTGATGCCCTCGACCGTGCCGCCCGCCCGGGCCAGCAGCGGCTGCACCACCGGCGACTCCTCGGCGACCAGCTCGCGCGCGTCGCGCACCAGCGCGTTGCCGGAGGAGTACTGCTCCCAGCAGCCCCGGTTGCCGCACGGGCAGCGGTGGCCGCCGGGCAGCACCTGCATGTGCCCGAACTCGCCCGCCAGGCCGTACTTGCCGCGGTCCACGTAGCCGTCCCGGACCACCGCGCCGCCGATGCCGGTGCCCAGGGTGAGCATCACCATGTGGTCCTCGCCGCGACCGGCGCCGAAGCGCCACTCGGCCCAGGCGGCCGCGTTGGCGTCGTTCTCCACGATCACCGGGAAGCGCAGCCGCTCGCTGAGCGCCTCCCGGAGCGGCTCGTTGCGCCAGTTGAGGTGCGGGGCGAACAGCACCTTGGAGCGGTCGGCGTCGACCCAGCCGGCCGCACCGATGCCGACGGCGTGGACGTCGTGCCGGTCGGCGAGCTGGAGCACCAGCTCGACGATGACGTCCTCGACCACCTTGGGGCTCTTGCTCTTGTGCGGCGTGTCCGTGCGCAGCTTCTCCAGCACCTTGCCCTCGCCGTCCACCACCCCGGCGACCACCTTGGTGCCGCCGATGTCGACGCCGATGGTGGGCAGCCGCAGTATCCCGGCGGGCAGGGCGCGGCGGCGGCGCTCGGCGCGCGGGCCGAGGCCGAGCAGGGTGGGCAGGACGGGTGGCCGGGTGCTGCCTTGGGAGCTGGTCACGGCTGCGGACGCTCCTCGCCTGGGTCGGGGTCGCGGGGGTCGGGGTCGCGGGGGTCGGAAACGGAGGGCCGGGCCAGCTCGTGCGAGAGCTCGGCCAGGTCGGAGCCCCCGGCCATCTCGGTGGTGAGCTGTTCGAGGCCGATCTCGGCCCGCGGGTGGCTGCCCGCCATCCGGCCCCGCTTGAGCAGCGTGAAGTGGTCGCCGACCAGGTACGCGTGGTGCGGGTTGTGGGTGATCAGCACGACCCCGAGCCCGGCGTCGCGGGCGGCGGTGACGTACTTGAGCACCACTCCGGACTGCTTGACGCCGAGCGCGGCGGTGGGCTCGTCCAGGATCAGCACCCTGGCGCCGAAGTGCACCGCGCGGGCGATGGCCACGCACTGGCGCTGCCCGCCGGAGAGGGTGCCGATCGGCCGGTCGACGTCGTACAGGTCGATGCCCATCCTGGCGAGCGCCTCGCGGGTGGTGGCGCGCATCCCGTCGGCGTCCAGCCGCAGGCCGCCCCAGCGGCGCGTGCCCTGCTCGGAGCCGAGGAAGAAGTTGCGCCAGACCGGCATCAGCGGGACGACCGCGAGGTCCTGGTAGACGGTGGCGATGCCGCGCTCCAGGGCCTGGCGCGGGGAGTCCAGGCGGACCTCCTCGCCGCCGACGGTGAAGGTGCCCTCGTCGTGCTGGTGCAGCCCCGCGATGATCTTGATCAGGGTGGACTTGCCGGCCCCGTTGTCGCCGAGCACGCAGCTGATCTCGCCGGCCCGCAGGGTCAGCGAGACGTCCTGCAGCGCGCGGACGGTGCCGTAGCTCTTGCCGACGCCCTCCAGGGAGAGCAGTTCGGTGCCCGCCGCGGCCGCGCTCGTCATGTCCGTGCTCATCGCGGCCCCCGCTCGGCCCGGCGCTTGACGTAGGCGTTCAGCAGCGCGGCCAGCAGCAGCATCGCACCGAGGAAGAACTTGAACCAGTCCGGGTTCCACTGGGCGTAGATGATCCCCTTGCTGACCATGCCGAAGATCAGCGCGCCGAGCGCGGAGCCGACCACCGAGCCGTAGCCGCCGGTGATCAGGCAGCCGCCGATGACGGCCGCGACGATGTAGATCAGCTCGTTGCCGACACCCTCGCCGGACTGCACGGTGTCGAAGGAGAACAGCAGGTGCTGGCCGAGCACCCAGGCGCCGAAGCCGACGCCCAGGTAGAGCAGGGTCTTCGTCCGGGCGACCGGCACGCCGACCGCGCGGGCCGCCTCCGCGTCGCCGCCGACCGCGAAGATCCAGTTGCCGAAGCGGGTGCGCAGCAGCACCCAGCTGCCGACCGCGAGCAGGCCGAGCCACCACCAGACGGTGGCCTTGATCGTCAGCCCGCCGACGGTCACCTCGGAGGCGAACAGCCAGCGGCAGGAGGCGAAGCCCTCCATGTCGGAGATCGACTTGGTGGAGACGGTGCCGGAGATCGCCTTGGTGACGCCCAGGTTGGCGCCGGTCAGCATCAGGAAGGTGCCGAGCGTGACGATGAAGCTGGGCAGCCTGGTGCGGCCGAGCATCCACCCGTTGAACCAGCCGACGGCCAGCGTGGTCGCCAGCGAGACCAGCACGCCGACCCAGGTCACCGCGGTGAACTGGTACGAGACCATCGAGGAGGTCAGCGCCGCGGTGGTGACCAGCACGCCGGCCGAGAGGTCGAACTCGCCGCCGATCATCAGCAGCGAGACCGGCACCGCCATGATCCCGATGGTGGAGGCCGCGTACAGCACAGTGCCCAGCGAGGAGACCCGCAGGAAGGGTTCGGCGACGGCGGCGAAGACCACGAAGACCGCGACGGCGGCGATCAGCGCGCCCAGCTCGGGGCGGGCGAGGAGCCGCCGCAGGGCCGGCGGGCGGCCGTCGGCCAGGCCGTCGTGGGCGAGGACGTCGGGGCTGCTCACCTGGTCCCCCTCGCGACGTACTCGGCGAGCGCGTCGGCGTTGTCCTTGGTCAGGATCTGCGGACCGGTCTCGACGGGCTTGCCGCCCCCGAGCATGTTCAGGTTGTACTTGTACAGCCAGATCAGGTCGACGCCCGTGTAGCCCTGGAGGTAGGGCTGCTGGTCGACGGCGAAGCCGACACTGCCGGACTTGAGCCCGGACACCACCTGGGTGCCCAGGTCGAAGGTGTCCAGCTCGACGCTGCGGCGGGCGTCCTGGACGGCCTGGAGACCGGTGGCGGCCATCGGGCCGGAGAGGGTGAGCACGGTGTCGATGGCCGGGTCGGCCTGGAGCTTGGCGGAGATCGCGGCGCGGGCGTCGGGCATGTCGACGCCGTTCACGTAGAGCACCTGGAAGTCGCCGCCGGCCTTGGACCGGGCTCCGGAGCAGCGCTGCTCCTGGCCGACGTTGCCCTGCTCGTGGATCACGCAGAGCACGTTCTTGCGGCCGCGCGAGGCCAACTCGGCACCGGCCGCCTGGCCGGCGGTGGACTCGTCCTGGCCGATGTGGGTCAGCGCGCCGAACTTCTGCGAGAACTCCTGGCCGGAGTTGATGGTGATCACGGGGATGCCCGCGGCCTTGGCCTTGCCGAGGACGTCGGCCATGGCGTCGCCCTTGGCGAGGGTGACCAGCAGGCCGTCGACCTTCTGGTCGATGGCGGCCTGGACGAGCTGGACCTGGTTCTGGGTCTGCGCGTCGTTGGAGTACAGGAAGGTGATGTTGTCCTTGGCGGCGGCCTGCTCGGCACCCTTGCGCACAGTGTCCCAGAAGGCGTCGCCGGCTCCGGCGTGGGTCACCATGGCGACCTTCCAACGCGGGGTGGTGACGGCGCTGCCGCCGGTGGCCGCGGCCTTGGCGCGGGCCTCCTCGGCGCGTCTGCCTCCGGTACTGCTGCAACCGGCCGCGGTGACCGCGAGTGCCAGGACGGCGCACGCGGGCCAGAAGCGGCGGGACGGGCGAAAGCGGGTGATGCTCATCCCCATAGTCTCCCTTCCCCGGTCGCGCGGGATCGCACCGCCTCGCCCGGCAGGCCCGATGGCCTGGGAGGTAAGGTGCCCCGGGGGACCTTTCCTGGTAGTTCGCTGAACATCTGGTCCGGACGACGTCTGTCCGGGTGGCAGACTTAGGCGCCGATCCGAACGGGTTCATCGCGAGAACGTGATGTTCCTCTCAGGTTCCGCACAGATTCGGACGGCAACCGATCATCGGTCCATCACCGTCTGATGCCATTGACGTGCGTCCGGGCGAGTGGGGCCCGGGCGGCGTGCGACCCGATACGAGAACTCGATGGAACTGACAGGTACGCCATTCTTCCTCCTCACCGTCATCCTGGTGCCGGTGTCCATCACAGTGGCGCTGCTGTTCTGGGGGAAGGTCGGCGGCCCGCAGCCGGTGCGCTACCTCACCCGGATCGTCATGATCATGTTCTGCCAGGTCACGGCCGTCCTGATGGTGTTCGTGATGGTCAACAACGCCAACCTGATCTACGGCAACTGGGACGACCTGCTCGGCACCGGGAACCACGTCCGCGCGGTGCCCGTCCTGCCGCCGGTCGACCCGGCCGCCACGGCGGGCCCGGGCGGTGAGGCCGCCAAGGAGCCGCCGAAGGTCAAGCAGAGCTTCGGCGGCGTGAACGACCCGCTCGTCCCGAACGACGTGCAGCGGACCGAGCTCAAGGGCCAGGTGTCCGGGGTCGACGGCGAGGTGCTGGTCTGGCTGCCGCCGCAGTACAACGACCCGGCGTTCAAGGACAAGAAGTTCCCCGTGGTCGAGCTGATCCCGGGCTACCCCGGCTCCTCCTCCACCTGGTACGGCACCCTCAAGGTCTCCGAGCAGCTCAAGCCGCTGATGCAGCAGGGCAAGGTCGCCCCGTTCATCCTGGTGTCGCCCCGCACGAAGCTGCTGAACAACCAGGACGCGGGCTGCACCGACATCCCCGGCAAGATCAACGCCGACGCCTGGGTCACCCGCGACGTCCCGCAGATGGTGCTGGACAACTTCCGGGCGGACCCGTCCGCGGACCGCTGGGCGATCGCCGGCTACTCGGCCGGCGCGCACTGCGCCGCCAAGCTGTCGCTGTCCCACCCCAACCGGTACCGCGCCGCCATCGCGATGTCCGGCTACAACGACCCGGCCCAGGAGCCGGACTCCCTGGTCGGCAAGGACGCCAAGCTGCGCGAGGCCAACAACCCGGTCAACATCCTGAAGACCGCCCCGCAGCCGCCGAAGGTCGCGCTGCTGGTCAGCGGCTCCAAGGGCGACGGCTACGAGGACGGCGAGGCGATCCGCGCCGCCGCCAAGGCCCCGACCACCGTCCAGGTCGAGGAGGGCACCGGCCCGCACACCACCGAGCAGTGGAAGAAGATGGTCCCGGCCGCCTTCCAGTGGCTGACCTCGGTCATCCCGGTCCAGTAGGCCGGCCGGCAGCAGCGAACCGTACGGGCAGGGCCCGCCGCGACCGAGGTCGCGGCGGGCCCTGCCGCATGTCCGGGCGCGGCGTCAGGCCAGCTCCAGCGCCAGGTAGAAGTCCACCCGGTCCTCCAGCCGGGAGAGGTCACGCCCCGTCAGCTCCTCGATCCGGCCGATCCGGTACCGCAGGGTGTTCACGTGGACGTGCAGCTGCGCGGCGCAGCGGGTCCAGGAACCGTCCGAGCGCAGGAAGGCCTCCAGGGTGCGGACCAGGTCCGCCTGGTGCTCGATGTCGTACGCGATCACCTTGTCCAGCAGCCGGCCGCGGAAGGCGCGGCGCACCTCGTCCGGGACGGCGGCCAGCAGCAGCACGTGCGAGGCGAGCTCCTCGGGGCCCGCGACGCAGACCCGGCCGACCCGGGAGGCGGCGATCCGGCGGGCGTGCCGGGCCTCCTCCAGGGCGCCGCGCAGACCGCCGGCCCCGGAGGCGGGGGCGGAGACCCCGAGGGTGATCCGGCCCTCCGAGCCGAGCCCGGCCTCCAGCGGGGCGAGCAGCTCGCGCAGGGCGTCGGCGGGCACCGGGCCCTCCAGGGCGGGCAGCACCACCACGGCGCCGGTGCCCGTCCCGGCGACCAGGGCGCGGTCGGTGGCGCCGCCGAGCGCCTCCTCCAGCACCGCCCGTACGGTGCCCTCCGGCAGGCCGGTGCCCTCGGCACTGAGCACCAGCCAGGAGCCTTCCCGCGCCCGGGACTTGGGATCGGGGATCTCGTAGCCGACGGCCATCGCCGAGGAGGCGTACAGGGTGCGGCTGATCTCCGCCGGGTCGGCGTCGCGGCGCAGCAGGGCGAGCACCTCGTCGGCGAGGCGGCGGCGCAGCCGGCGGCCCTCGTCGCGGCGGTGGCGCTCGGCGGCCACCAGCCGGGCCAGGTTCTCGGCGAGCTGCTGGCGCTTGGCGGTCCACTCGGTGACGTCGCCGGCCACCGCGAGCACCCAGTCGACGAGCGGCGCGTCGTGCTCGGCGGAGACCGGGGCGGGCAGCAGCGAGTAGGAGCCGGCCGCCAGCCGGGCCCGGTGCGGGGGGCGGCGGCGCTGGCGCTGGGCGGCGAGGTGGGCGCGGACCAGCTGGTCGCGGTCCTGGGCGGAGAGCCGGTCGGCGGGGCCGGCGATCACCGCGCCGGTCGGGGTGAGCACCCAGCAGTCCAGGTCGAGGTCGCCGCCGAGCAGGTCCAGCACCGCGTCCAGTCCGCCGCCGCCGGCCGCCGAGACCAGCAGGCGGTGCCGGTCGACCAGGGCGGCGAGGTCGGCCGCGCGGTCCGCGGAGACCTGGCGGCCGATGAACTCGGTGACGGTGCCGAAGGCGATGTCGTCGGGGACGGCGAGCAGCGGCATCCGGTGCCGCCGGCAGGCCTCGACCAGGTCCTCGGGCACCGGGCCGACCTCGGCCTCGCCGGCCGCCAGGGCCACCGCGCCGCCGGCCGCCAGGGTGCGGACGAAACGCTCGGAGTCGGCCGGGACGGTGCGCCAGAGCATGCCGGTGAGCACCAGTTCGCCGCCGTGCAGGTAGCGGCCCGGGTCCTGGAGGTCCGTCGTCATCACGCCGCTGACCTGCCGGTCCAGCTCTTCCTCGGCCGCGAGCAGGCGCAGTCGCGGGGCTCCGGGGGCGAGCAGGTCACGGACGCGCATCCGCGGACTCCTTAACGGGGCTTGGGGGGAGGGGTGAAGGGGTAACGATAGGGCCTGGCCGAGCGGGCGTGCGCGCGGGTCCGTAGCCCGCGGATCCCGGCCGGACTACGGTCGTAGGTAGCACCCGGCGAACACCCGGGCTGCGAGATTCCCCTCCTTAGAGGAACGTACAGGATGCCGGGCGGGCTCACAGCCGGGGCTTCATGCCATCGGTGACTGCCAGTGGGCCGCGTCACAGCGGTTCACTGGGCGACACGCCGCCGGACACCCGGCGGGCGAAGACTTGAGGAGACACCCGCATGGAGTTCCTTCGGCCCGCCAGCTGGGACGAGGCACTCGCGGCGAAGGCCGAGTACCCGACCGCGCTGCCCCTTTCGGGCGGCACGGACGTCATGGTCGAGCTGAACTTCGACGTGCACCGGCCATCCGCGATTCTCGACCTGAACCGCATCACCGAGCTCACCGAATGGTCGAACGACGACGGCGTCGTGCGGCTCGGCGCCGCGGTCCCGTACGCCCGGATCATCGCGGAGCTGTCCGGTCCGCTGCCCGGGCTGGCGCTGGCGTCCCGCACCGTCGGATCCCCCCAGATCCGCAACCGCGGCAGCGTCGGCGGCAACCTCGGCGCGGCCTCCCCGGCCGGCGACGCGCACCCGGCGCTGCTGGCGGCCGGACGGGACGTGTTCGTCGAGGCGGCCTCGGTGCGCGGCACCCGGCTGATCCCGATCGACGACTTCTACGTCGGGGTGAAGCGCAACTGCCTGGAGGCCGACGAGCTGATCCGGGCCGTGCGGATCCCGGCGGCGGACGGGCCGCAGCAGTTCTCGAAGATCGGCACCCGCAACGCCATGGTGATCGCGGTCTGCGCGTTCGGCTTCGCCCTGCACCCGAGGAACGGAACCGTCGGCACCGGCATCGGTTCGGCCGCCCCCACGCCGCGCCGCGCCGTCGAGGCCGAGGAGTACCTCCGGGGCGTGCTCGCCGAGCGCGGCCTGTGGGAGTCCGGGGAACTGCTGGGCACCGAGGTGGTCCAGCGCTTCGGCGAGCTGGTCAAGGCCGCGGCCTCGCCGATCGACGACGTGCGGGGCACCGCCGACTACCGCCGGCACGCGCTCGCCGTGATGGCCCGCCGCACCCTCACCTGGACCTGGAACGACTACGGCAAGCAGATCAGGAGCGCGGCATGAGGGTCACTTTCACCGCCAACGGCAAGCCGGTCGAGGCCGACGACGTGTGGGAGGGCGAGAGCCTGCTGTACGTGCTGCGCGAGCGGGTCGGCCTGCCGGGCTCGAAGAACGCCTGTGAGCAGGGCGAGTGCGGCTCCTGCACGGTCTACCTGGACGGCGTCCCGGTCTGCTCCTGCCTGGTCGCGGCCGGCCAGGTGCAGGACCGCGAGGTGCGCACGGTCGAGGGTCTGGGCGCGGAGGACGGCGAACTGGGCCTGGTCCAGCAGGCGTTCGTCGACGCCGGCGCCGTCCAGTGCGGCTTCTGCACCCCCGGCCTGCTGGTGCAGACCGACGCGCTGCTGGCCGCCGATCCGCAGCCGAGCGACGACGACATCCGCGAGGCGCTGTCCGGCAACCTGTGCCGTTGCACCGGCTACGAGAAGATCATGGACGCGGTGCGGCTGGCCTCGGCCCGCACCTGCGCGGGAGCGGGGGCTGCGGAATGAGCGGGCGGACGGTCCAGCGGACGATCCAGGGACAGAAGAACCTCCAGAACATCAACCAGGCCTCCAAGGACGGCATCGGCGGCTCCCCGCTGCGCCCGGACGGCAACCTGAAGGTCCGGGGCGAGTTCGCCTACTCCTCCGACCTGTGGCACGAGGACATGCTCTGGGGAACGGCGCTGCGCTCGCCGCACCCCCGGGCGAACATCCTCTCGGTGGACATCTCCGAGGCGCTCAAGGTGCCCGGGGTGTACGCGGTGCTGACGCACGAGGACATCCCCGGCTCGAAGTACTACGGCCTGGAGATCCAGGACCAGCCGGCCCTCGCCATCGACAGGATCCGGTACCACGGCGAGGCGATCGCCCTGGTCGCCGCCGACCACCCGGAGACGGCCCGCCGCGCGGTGAAGAGGATCGCGGTCGAGTACGAGGTGCTCACCCCGATCGTCACCGAGGAGCAGTGCCTCGACCCGGAGACCCACGGGTACGTGCACGAGCCGCACGAGTACAAGTCCCATGCGTACGGCAACATCTGCCACGAGCAGCGGCTGGTCTCCGGCCGCGGCGTGACCGACGAGGTGCGGGCGCTGGCGGACGTGATCGTCAGCGGCGACTACGAGGTCGGCATGCAGGACCAGGCCTTCCTCGGCCCGGAGTCCGGCCTCGCGGTGCCCGCCGAGGACGGCGGCATCGACCTCTACATCGCCACCCAGTGGCTGCACGTCGACCGCCAGCAGATGGCCCCGGTGCTCGACCTCCCGGAGGAGAAGGTCCGGCTCACGCTGGCCGGCGTCGGCGGCGCGTTCGGCGGCCGCGAGGACCTGTCGATGCAGATCCACGCCTGCCTGCTGGCCCAGCACACCGGCAAGCCGGTCAAGATCGTCTACTCGAGGGACGAGTCCTTCTTCGGCCACGTCCACCGCCACCCGGCGCGGATGCACTACGAGCACGGCGCCACCCGGGACGGCAGGCTGGTCTTCGCCGACTGCCGGATCGTGCTGGACGGCGGCGCCTACGCCTCCGCCTCCCCCGCCGTGGTCGGCAACGCGGCCTCGCTCGGCCACGGCCCGTACGTCATCCCGAACGTGCGGATGCACGCCATCGCCCTGTACAGCAACAACCCGTCCTGCGGGGCGATGCGCGGCTTCGGGGCGGTGCAGGCGGCGTTCGGCTACGAGTCGCAGATGGACAAGCTGGCCGTCGAACTGGGCATGGACCCGGTGGAGTTGCGGCAGCTCAACGCCGTCTCGCAGGGCGACTTCATGCCCACCGGGCAGGAGATCGACGCGCCCGCGCCGGTGGCCGAACTGCTCCGGCGGGCCAAGGAGATGCCGCTGCCGCCGCCGCTGGACACCGAGCACCCGGACATCCGCCGGCTGCCCGGCGCCCTGTCCAACACCTCGCACGGCGAGGGGATCGTGCGCGGCGTCGGCTACTCGGTCGGCATCAAGAACGTCGGCTTCTCCGAGGGCTTCGACGACTACTCCACCGCCCGGGTGCGGCTGGAGGTGATCGGCGGCGAGCCGGTCGCCATGGTGCACACCGCGATGGCCGAGGTCGGCCAGGGCGGCGTCACCGTGCACGCCCAGATCGCCCGCACCGAGCTGGGCGTCGAGCAGGTCACCATCCACCCGGCCAACACCGAGGTGGGGTCGGCCGGTTCGACCTCCGCCTCGCGCCAGACGTACATGACGGGCGGCGCGGTGAAGCTGGCCGCCGAGGCGGTGCGCCGGGAACTGCTCGACCGGGGACGCCGGCGCTACGGCTGGACCCACGACGACCTGGTGCTGACCGGCGGCAAGGTCGTCTCGGCCGGGGCCGGCACGCTGGTCTCCATCGTCGACCTGCTCGGCGACGACGTCATCGAGCAGACCCGCGAGCACCATCACCGGCCCACCCAGCCCTTCGACAAGGAGACCGGCCAGGGCTTCGGCCACGTCCAGTACACCTTCTGCGCCAACCGCGCGGTGGTGGACGTGGACGTGGAACTGGGCCTGGTCAAGGTGGTCGAGCTCACCGCCGTCCAGGACGTCGGCAAGGCGCTCAACCCGCTCTCCGTGGTCGGCCAGATCCAGGGCGGCTGCACCCAGGCGCTGGGCCTCGCGGTGATGGAGGAGATCATCGTGCGGGACGGCAAGGTGCGCAACGCCTCCTTCACCGACTACCTGATCCCCACCATCCTGGACACCCCGCCGATCCCGGTGGAGATGCTCGAACTGCCCGACCCCAACGCGCCGTACGGGCTGCGCGGGGTCGGCGAGGCGCCGACCGTCTCCGCGACGCCGTCCATCGTGGCCGCCATCCGCAACGCCACCGGGCTGGCGCTCAACCGGATCCCGGTCCGGCCGGAGCACCTGACCACCGAACAGCCCGGCTGAGGCCCGGCCGAACGCCTCGCCGCCGGGCCCGGCCGGGCACCCTGTCGCCGGGCCGACGGCCGGAGTTCGCCCTCCCCGGGGCGGTGACCGTCATCCCCGCCGCCGCGCCGCCCCGGGGCACCCCCACACCCGCTGCCCTGCCCACGCCGGGGTCCGCAGCGGTGCGCACCAGCACCACCCTCGCCCGCACCGCCCGCACTCCACCCTTCCCGCGAGTGCCCCCGTGAGTCGATACGTCCCCCTGCGCCGCCTCGTTGACCGGCAGTCAGGTCGGCTCGCCCACCCCAACCCCCTGTGACACTTGGGAGTGGACATGACCAGGATCCCCACGGAACCCGGCACCACCGAAGACAGACCCGCCGACGGCGGACCCGCCGCGGACGGCCCCCACCCGTCGACCCCGGCACCGCGCCCCACCGGCGCGCTGGACGCCTACTTCAAGATCTCGGCCCGCGGCTCGACCCTCGCCAACGAACTGCGCGGTGGACTCACCACCTTCATGGCGATGGCCTACATCATCCTCCTCAACCCGCTCATCCTGAGCGGCGCGGACGCCACCGGCGCCAAGCTGGACCACGCCGCGCTGACCACCGCCACCGCGCTGGCCGCCGCCGTCACCACCGTCCTGATGGGCCTGGTCGGCAACGTCCCGCTCGCCCTCGCCGCCGGCCTCTCCGTCTCCGGCGCGGTCTCCGCGCTGGTCGTCCCGCACACCACCTGGGCCCAGGCCATGGGCCTGTGCGTGATCTACGGCCTGCTGATCGTGCTGCTGGTCGTCTCCGGGCTGCGCGAGAGGATCATGAACGGCATCCCGCTGCCGCTCAAGCACGCCATCACCATCGGCATCGGCCTGTTCGTCACCGTGATCGGCCTCTACAAGGCCGGGTTCATGCACACCGGCGGCCCCACCCCGCTCTCGCTCGGCCCCACCGGCGAGCTGGCCGGCTGGCCGGTGCTCGTCTTCTGCGTCACCCTGCTGGCGATCTTCGTCCTGATGGCGCGCGGCGTCCGCGGCGCGATCCTGATCGGCGTCGGCGGCGGCACCGTGCTCGCGATGATCGTCAACCGGGCCGCGCACGTACCGGACGAGGCCTGGAAGAACTCGGTGCCGGTCTGGCCCGGCAGCCCGGTCTCGGCACCCGACTTCGGCCTGTTCGGCCACGTCGACCTGTTCGGCGCCTTCGGCGGTCACGGCATGGGCGCCATCAGCGCCTCGGTCGCGGTGTTCACCCTGGTGCTGGCCGGCTTCTTCGACGCGATGGCCACCATCATCGGCGTGGGTACCGAGGCCGGACTGGCCGACCGGCAGGGCCGGATGCCCGGGCTGTCCAAGGCGCTGTTCATCGACGGCGCGGGCGGCGCGGTCGGCGGCCTGGCGGGCGCCTCCGGGCAGACCGTCTTCGTCGAGTCCGCCACCGGCGTCGGCGACGGCGCCCGCACCGGACTCGCCTCCACCGTCACCGGCGCCCTGTTCGCGCTGATGCTGTTCTTCTCACCGATCGCCGGGATCGTCCCGGTCGAGGTGGCCTCGGCCGCCCTGGTCGTGATCGGCTCGATGATGATGAGCCAGGCCCGGCACATCGACTGGTCCGACCGCGAGGTGGCGATCCCGGCCTTCCTCACCTGCGTGCTGATGCCGTTCACGTACAGCATCACCGCGGGCGTCGCGGCCGGCGTCATCTCGTACACCGTCATCAAGGCCGGGCTGGGACGGTGGCGCGAGCCCGGGCCGCTGATGTGGATCCTCACCGCGGTGTTCGTGGTGTACTTCGCGATCACCCCGGTCAAGTCCTGGCTGGGCGTGCACTAGTCGGCACCGGCCACCACCCGGGCACCCACCGCCTTCCACCGCCTTCCACTGCCGTGCACCATCTTGGGCACCACCGCCGCCGTCCGGGATCGTTTCCCGTACGGCGGCGTCTCCCGCTACTGTCGAAACCGTGTAAGGAGCCCCCATGCAGGACATCGCCGAGCAGTTGCGGGCCTGGCACGCGGCCGGCCGCTCCTTCGCCGTGGCCACCGTCGTCGGCGTCTCCGGCAGCGCACCGCGCGACCTCGGGGCGGCGCTGGCCGTGGACGCGGACGGCGAGGCGGTCGGCAGCGTCTCCGGCGGATGCGTCGAGGGCGCGGTGTACGAGCTGTGCCAGGCCGCGATCGCGAGCGGCGAGCCGGTGCTGGAACGCTTCGGGTACAGCGACGAGGACGCCTTCGCGGTGGGTCTGACCTGCGGCGGCGTCCTGGATGTGTTCGTCCAGCCGGTGGTGCCGGGGGCCGACGCCGGGCTGGACGCCGGAATCGCCGGCATCGCGGCCGGCACCCCGGTGGCGCTGGTCCGGGTGATCGCCGGGCCGGGCGGCCTGGTCGGGGCCGTGCTGGCGGTCACCGCCGGCGACGTCACCGGCGCGCTCTCCCCGACGCCCTCCACGGTCGGCGGGCTGGAGCGGGCGATCGTCGCCCGGGCCCGGGCGATGCTGGAGGCCGGACGCACCGGCCGGCTCGTGCTCGGCCTCGACGGACGCCCCTGCGACGAACACGGGCGGGGCACCGTCACCTGCTTCGTCGAGTCGTACGTACCGGCGCCGCGGATGCTGGTGTTCGGGGCGATCGACTTCGCGGCCGCGGTCGTGCGGATCGGCAAGTTCCTCGGCTACCACGTGACCGTCTGCGACGCCCGGCCGGTCTTCGCCACCGCCCGTCGCTTCCCCGACGCCGACGAGGTGGTCGTCGACTGGCCGCACCGCTACCTGGACTCCCAGCTCGGCCGGATCGACGGACGCACCGTGCTCTGCGTACTCACCCACGACGCCAAGTTCGACATCCCGCTGCTGGAGCGCGCCCTGCGACTGCCGGTCGGCTACGTCGGCGCGATGGGCTCGCGCCGCACCCACCGCGACCGCGTGGCCAAGCTGCGCGAGACCGGGATCACCGAGGCCGAACTCGCCCGGCTGCGCTCCCCGATCGGCCTCGACCTCGGCTCGCGCACCCCGGAGGAGACGGCCGTCTCGGTCGCCGCCGAGATCGTCGCCCACCGGCGCGGCGGCAGCTGCCTGCCGCTGAGCGCCTCGGACGGGCCGATCCACCACGACCTGTCGCGGACGGGAACGGAGGGTGACGAGGGCCGCGCGGCCGACGGCCCGGCACCCCGCCCCCACGCGGCCTGAACCGGCAGCGGCTCCGGCACCACTCACGTTGCGTGGCCACCGGCACGGCGGGAGGCTGGACTTGCGGACTCGCCCCGAGCCCGGGGAAGGAGCAGGGATCATGCGTGCCCTGCTGGAGGTCGAAATCGACACCGCGACCTCGAACAAGCTCATCACCGATGGAACGATCGGCGAGGGAATCCAGCAGACCCTCGCCCAACTCAAGCCGGAGGCGGCCTACTTCCTCAGCCGCAACGGGCACCGGGCCATGATCTTCGTCGTCGACATCGCGGACGAGGCCTCGATCCCGTCCCTCGCCGAGCCCTTCTGGCTGCAACTCAACGCCACCGTCGACATCCGCCCCTGCATGAACGCCGACGAACTCATGGAGGGGCTCAAGCGGCTCGGCGGCTGAGCGGCAGGGCACGGAGGGACGTCAGTCGCTCAGCGCCAGCTTCACGCCGAAGCCCACCACAACCGCGCCGGTCACCCGGTCCATCAGCCGCCGGGCGGCCGGGCGGCGCAGCCAGCCGCGCAGCACCTGGGCGAAGCCCACCAGGACCGTCGACCAGAGCAGGCCCTCCACGACGTGCACGCAGGTCAGCGCCACACCGGCGGCAAAGTGCGGGGCCCCGGCCGGAATGAACTGCGGCAGCACGGCCACGTAGAAGACCCCGACCTTGGGGTTCAGCAGGTTGGTCAGCGTGCCCCGTCGCCAGCCGTGCGCGAACCCGCCGTCCTCCGGCTCCTCCTCGGCCGCCGCCTCGCCGCCCCGGTTGCGCAGCATCCCGATTCCCATCCACACCAGGTACGCCGCGCCCGCCCAGCGCAGGATCTCGTACCCGACCTGCGAGGCGGTCAGCAGCGCCGTCACCCCGGCCGAGGTCAGCGTCCCCCAGAGCAGCGTCCCGGTCTGGATCCCCAGCACGACCCCCCACGCCTGCCGGCGCCGTCCCAGGGCGGAGGTCCGCAGGATCAGCGCGGTGTCGAGACCGGGGGTGAGGGTGAGCAGCCCCACGACGAGGGCGAAGGACCACAGAGCCGTTGTCATCTCCATGGACCTCGATGCTCTCACAGCCCCGGCCGGCCCCCGCCCGCCGGGGCGGGGGCCACCCGGCCGACCGATCCGTCAGTCCGCCGACCCCGGAGGCACGACCCACTCGGTGGGCTGGCCGGTGACGGCGGCGATCATGTCGAAGTCACCGTCGTAGTGGAGCACCGTGGCCCCGTGACGCTCGGCGGTGGCCGCGACGACGAGGTCCGGCACCGACAGCGCCCGCCAGTTGCCCGACGAGGTCAGGAGGGCCTGCACCTCGATGGCCCGGTCCCACACCTCGTCGGGCGTGGACAACCAGTCGAAGCCGCTCAGGCCCTCCCGGATCCGAAGGGCGTCGGCCTTGGAACGGGCGCTGTGCATGATCTCCAGCTCGACAGCGCCGCAGATGGCAACGAGCCCTCTGACGATCCTCGGCCTGAGGACCGACCTGACCGTCGGCTTGGAGAAGCGAGCGAAAGCCGACTTGTCGATCAGGAAGCGCTCACTCATTCCTTTTCCACCGGTCCGGTGAGGTCAGGCAGTCCGCCCTCGGCGAGCCAGTCCATGAAAGTCTCGCGCTTGCGGCGCTTCACGAGATCTTCAAGGGCGGCGTTGACGGTGGCCACCTTGGTCGTCGTACCAAGGATCTCGGCGGCCTCGGCCAGCAGCTCGTCGTTGACGTCTATCACGGTACGGGCCATGGTCGGCCTCCCAAGCGGAGCGGGCCTGCGATATCAATATCGAAAATACTTGATATCGCAGGCCCATATGCCCCGATCAGCCGATATTCACCCGGTCAGGTGATGTTGAGGCGGGCGGCGAGGCGCAGCAGGCCGGGGCTGAGGCGGGAGAGGAAGCGGGCGGCCTTGGCCTCCGGGGTGACGGGGACGACGGGCCTGCCGGTGCGGACGGCGGTGAGGATGGCGCTCGCGACCTTCTCCGGGGGGAAGCCGCGGCGGGCGTAGAGCTTCGCGGCGCGGGCCTGCTTGGCGGCCTGCTCGGTGGAGGTGGTGGCGGAGAACGTGGAGGTGCGGGTGATGTTGGTGTTGACGATGCCCGGGCAGATGGTGGAGACGCCGATGCCGTGGCCGACGAACTCGGCCCGCAGGCAGTCGGAGAGCATGAACACCGCGGCCTTGCTGGTGGCGTAGGCGGTGAGCGCCTTGGACGGCAGGTAGGCGGCGGCGGAGGAGACGTTGACGATGTGGCCGCCCTGGCCGCGGTCGGCCATCAGGGTGCCGAAGGCGCGGCAGCCGTGGATCACGCCCCAGAGGTTGACGTCCAGGACCCGCTGCCACTCCTTCTCGGTGGTCTGCAGGAACGTCCCGGAGTGGCCGATGCCGGCGTTGTTGACCATGACGTCGGGCGCCCCGTGCTCGGCGGCGACGGTCTGCGCGAAGGCGTCCATCGCGGCGCCGTCGGAGACGTCCACCCGGTAGGCGTGCGCCTTCGGGCCGATCAGCGAGGCGAGTTCGGCGGTGCGCTCGGCGGCCGCGAGGTCGAGGTCGCAGACCACCACCCGGGCGCCGTCCTCGGCGAAGGCGAGCGCGGTGGCCCGGCCGATGCCGCTGCCGCCGCCGGTCACCACGACCAGCCGGCCGTCGTCCCCGGCCGGTCGGGCCCGCCCCGCGTCGACGCGGGCGGTGAACTCGCGGACCATCCCGGCCACGATGGCTCCCTTCTCCAGCAGCGCCGACCAGTGGCCGGCGTGCAGCGTCCTGCGGGTCAGGTCGGGCACCCAGCGCTCCAGCCCCTCGGAGAGGTAGGTGCCGACGTACCGGTCCCGGGTGAGGGTGATCAGCTGGACCGGCACCTCGGTCGGCCGCTCGCGCGGACTGCCCAGGGTGGGGCGGAAGTTGGCCCGGTACAGCTCGATGCCGCGGACCGCGTCGCGGCGCAGGGTGGGCTGCGGGTGGTCGGCGCGCGGTGTGACGTGCTCCAGGTCGCGCAGCACCCGCGGCCAGGCCCGGGCCAGGCCGAGCCGCCAGATGCCGGGGGCGAGGTAGGGCAGGTGGAAGGCGGTGATGTACCAGGAGTGCAGGCCCTGGTGCAGCAGTTGCCCGAGGTGGCGGGGGGTGGGGCGGCGCACCCGGTGGCGCAGCCAGTGGCCCATGTGGTCCAGGCTGGGGCCGGACAGGGTGGTGTACGAGGCGATCCGGCGCCCGGCGCCGGGTTCGGTGACGGCCTCCCAGGACTGGATCGAGCCCCAGTCGTGGGCGACCAGGTGCACCGGGCGGTCCGGGCTGACGGCGTCGGCGACGGCGAACAGGTCCTCGGCGAGGTGCTCCAGGCGGTAGCCGGACCGGTCGGCGGGGGCGGCGGACTCCCCGGCGCCGCGCACGTCGTAGCGGACCACGTGGTGGTCGCGGGCGAGGTCGGCGGCGATGTCGTCCCAGACGGCGTGGGTGTCGGGGTAGCCGTGCACGAGCAGGACGGTGGGGGCGTCCGGGTCGCCCTGCTCGAAGACGGCGAGCGGGAGGCCGCCGGAGCGGACGGTCCGGCGGCGGACCGGGGGCGCCGCCGGGGGCTGCGCCGGACGCTTCGTCGGGCTCGTCATCGGGTGGCCTCCAGGGTGGTCGGGGCGGTCGCGGTCGGGGCGGCCGCGGTCGGCTCGGCGGCGGTCTGCTCGGCGGCGGTCGGGGCGGCCGCCCGCCCGGTGGCAGTCTGCCCGGTCCCGGCGGTCCAGCGGCGGACGTGCGGCAGGTCGTCGTCGAGCCAGTAGGCGTCGTCCTCGGTGACCACCAGCAGTTCCTCGAACTTGATGCCCACGCCCCGGAAGCCGATGTGCGGCTCCACCGCCCACAGGCCCGGGGTGGGCGCGTGCCGGGACGACCGGCCGTCCGCCCAGAGCGGTGAACGGCCGTGCAGCCGCTCGGAGATCAGCTCGCGGCCGAGGGTCTGGAGGGTGCGCACGCCGAAGCCGAGGACGTTCACCCCGGCCGGGCCGCGCGCGGTGTTGCGGGCGACCTGGTGGCCGATCACCCGGCCCGGGTAGACCTGGTGGCGGTTGTCGTAGCCGTGCGCGGCGATCTGGGCGTCCACCGCCGCGTACACCTCGGCGAGCGGCCTGCGGGCCCGCACCTCGTCGAGGATCAGCTTCCGGTACACCTCCAGGTCGGCGGCCAGGCGGTCCCAGACCCGGTTCTCGCCGACCTTGCCGCCGTAGCCGATGTCGGCGGTGTAGCCGTCCACCACGGGCGCGCAGTCCAGCACGTACGGCATGCCCTCCTCCAGGCGGCGGTTGCCGGCGAAGAACTGCAGCGGGGTGTGGAAGTGCCGGAACGCCGTCCGGTCGCCGAACCAGGCGAAGGGGACGTGGAAGAAGTCCTGCACCCCGGCGGCGACCAGGCGGCGGCGCAGCTCGGCGGTGGCCTGCCGCTCGGTGACGCCGGGCTCGATCCAGGCGGCGACCTGTTCGGCGCAGGCGTAGGCGAGCTGCTGGGTCTCGCGGAAGCGGGCGAGGTCGCGCTCGGTGTAGCGGAAGGCGGGGGTCGCTTTCGCCATGGCGGTGCTCCTTCTGGAGGTCGAGCTAGAGGTCGAGCACGAGGGTCTCGCCCGCGGCGGCCCGGGAGACGCAGGGCAGCAGGGCGCCGGCGGCACGCTGCTCGGGGGTGAGGCGGCGGTCCCGGTGGTCGGGCGTGCCGGCCAGCACCCGGACCTCGCAGGTGCCGCAGAAGCCCTGGTGGCAGGAGTACGGGAGGTCCGGGCGGGCCTCGCGCAGCACGTCGAGGGCGGAGCGGTCGGCGGGGACGTCGAGGTCCGGACCGTCGGTGCCGAGGCGGACGGCGAACGGCTCGCCGTCGGTGACCGGGGCGGCGCCGAAGCGCTCGAAGTGCAGGGAGGCGGCCGGGGAGGCGTCCAGGGCGCGCTGCACGGCGGTGAGCATCGGCGCCGGGCCGCAGCAGTAGACGGCGGCGCCGCGCGGGGCGTGGGCGAGCAGTTCGGCTCCGGTGGGGACGCCGCCGTGCTCGTCGTCGGTGCGCAGCACCACCCGGCGCGGGTCGAGGGCGCGCAGCTCGTCCGTGTACGGCAGGGTGTCGGCGCTGCGGCCGACGTGCACCAGGTGCCAGTCCAGGCCGTGCCGCTGCGCCTCGCGGGCCATCGGGAGCAGCGGGGTGATGCCGATGCCGCCGGCCAGCAGGAGGACGGCGGGCTCGGCACAGAAGGCGAAGCCGTTGCGCGGGCGGCGGGCGGTGAGCCGAGTGCCGGGGTGCAGGGCGTCGTGGACCTCGACGGATCCGCCGCCGCCCTCGGGCAGCCGCCGGACGGCGATGCGGTAGCCGGTGCGGTCGGCCGGGTCGCCGCTGAGGGAGTAGTGGCGTTCGCGGCCGGAGGGCAGGACGAGACGCAGGTGGGCGCCGGGCTGCCAGCCGGGCAGCGGGCCGCCGGAGGGGTCGGCGAGGAGCAGTTCCACGACGTCGACGGCCGGTCGGCGGCGCTCGGCGACGACCAGTTGGAGCGGCGGGGTGGGGCGGCTGAGCGGCCGGCGGGGGTTGCGGCGCAGCAGCGGGCCGCCGAGGGCCGGGGAGTAGCGGTCGCCGAAGGCGGTGAGCCGGCGCATGAAGCCGTCGGGGCGGGGGCGGCCGTAGAGGTCGGGGGGCGGGGTGAGCTGGTCCATCCGGCGGGGTCCTCGGGGTGGGTGGGAGCGGGACCGGGCTCAGCGCCCGGCGGCCGCGCGGGCGGCCGGGGAGGTGGCGAGGTAGCCCAGCGCCTGGCTGGACGAGCCCTCCTGGGTGGGGTGGTAGCCCGGTCGCAGGTAGCGCAGTCCGGAGCGGATCGACTTGACCGGGTCCGGCAGCAGTCCGCGCCTGGCGATCCGGCCCGCCTCGCGCCAGGTGGGCTTGAGCCGGCCTTCGAGGGAGGGGTCGGCGGCGAGCAGGAAGCGGGCGCCGCGCACCCAGAGGTGGACGAGCAGCGGCCCGGAGACCGCCATTCCGCGCACCCGGCGCAGGTAGCCCGGGTCCAGGTGGACCATCAGGTCGTAGGCGACGCTGCGGTGCTCGACCTCCTCCGCGCCGTGCCAGCGCAGCAGGTCGAGCATCGTCGGGTCGGCCTTGGCCCGGTCCAGGCCCGGGGAGTTGAGCGCCCAGTTGCCGAGGAAGGCGGTGAAGTGCTCGATCGCCGCGATGAAGGCGACCCGCTCGATGACGTTCTCCCGCCGCCGGTCCGGCGTCAGGCCCGGCTTGTCGCCGAGGACGCGCTGGAACAGCCAGGAGATCTGCCGGACGTACGGCCGCGGGTCGAGCCCCTGGCCGAGCAGGTGGTCCAGGACCTCCTGGTGCGCCTCGGCATGGATGGCCTCCTGTCCGATGAATCCGAGGACCTCCTCGCGCAGTTGCTCGTCCCGGACGAGCGGCAGCGCCTCCTTGAACACCTTGACGAACCACCGCTCCCCTTCGGGCAGCAGCAGGTGCAGCACGTTGATGACGTGGGTGGCCATCGGCTCGTCGGGGATCCAGTGCAGCGGCAGCTGGGCCCAGTCGAAGCGGACGTCCCGGGGTTCCAGCACGAGGCTGTCGTGCACGCGCGCGGCGGGGGCGGCGAGGGCGGGGACGGGGGTGGAACGGGGCATGGCAGGCCCTCCTGACCTGGGGGCGGCGGCTCGGCTCCAGGGAAACGTACTCGCGGGTAGCCGTCAGGACAAGGGGTTCGGCGACCCTTATCGACATCGAGTCTAATAAGTGCCGCGCACCGGCGGCCACCACGGGAAACGCGGGAGGCCCCACCGGTCTCCCGGCGGGGCCTCCTCGAACTCGTCCGCGCGGGCGCCGGCTTGACGTCAGACCGCCATCGCCAGCATCAGCGGCGCCGCCCGGGCCGCCAGCAGCTCGGCGGCCGCCTTCAGCTTGTGGACGCTGTCCGCCGGCATCGAGGTGGCCAGGCAGCCGACCGTACTGCCCGCCGTGATCGGCACCGCCGCGCACACCGTGCCCAGCGCGTACTCCTGGATGTCCAGCACCGGCACCGTGGCCGGCTGCCGCTCCAAGCGGTGCATCAGCTGGTCGGCGTCGGTGACGGTGCGGGAGGTGAGCCGGGCGACCGGGTGCCGGGAGAGGTGGTCCCGCCGGGCGTCCGCGTCCAGCTGGCCGAGCAGGCACTTGCCGATCGCGCTGGCGTGCGCGGTGGCCCGGAAGTCCACCCACTCCTGCACGGCCGGCGCGTAGTCGGCGGCCGAGACCGCCTCCACCGACAACTCGCCGTCGTGGTAACGGCTGAAGTACACGGCGGCGCCCAACTCGTCCCGGAGTTCGGCGAGCTTGCGGTTGAGCCGGGCCTTCACCAGCTGCTCCCGGTTGTGCTGGCCGAGCAGGGCGAAGGTGCCGCCCAGCAGCCAACCGCCGTCCTGGCACTGGAGATAGCCCTCGACCTCCAGGATCTCTGCGAGCCGACGCACGGTGGGCAGCCCGAGCGAGGTCTCCCGGGCGAGGGCCACCAGGGTGGCACCGTCGGGGTGGCGGTCCACCGCCTCCAGCAGTCTGAGGGCGTGCTGGAGGGAGGTGAACGAGCCCGCAGGGCCCTGGTCCAAAGCGGCGTGACGACCCGGGGCTGGTGTCGACATGTCGTCCCCTTCCGATGTCCCCCCACGGAGCGACCGCGGGCACCCACCAGCCTATCGACCCGGCGGCTCCGACGGCTGCCGTCCGTGCATATCCGCGGACAATCCGTGGCGCCCCACCGCCCGACCTGGGACGCCGCAGCGGGCCCCGCCCCCACGGCCCAGGGGGGAGGGGCCCGCCCGCGGGGCCGCCGGGTGCGGGCCCGGCGGCCGTGGGGACGGTGGTGCGGATGGTGGGCCGGCCCGCCGCCGGCGCTCAGCCCTCGTCGCCCGCCCGCAGGGTGGTGACGGCGGCGGCCAGCCGGGCGCCGAACTCCTCGTCCGCGGCGCGGAAGTGGGCGAGGTTGCGCTCCACCACGTCGTCCCGCGAGACCTGCGCCAGGGAGCCCGCGAGGTTGTCGATCAGACGGGACTTCTCGCCGGCCGACATCAGCCGGTACAGCTCGCCGGCCTGGAAGAAGTCGTCGTCCTTGGCGTGCGCCGGGGTGGCCCAGCTGCCGGTGTGCCCCGCCACCTCGACCGGCGCGGACAGCGCGTCGCCGGTCTGGGCCGGCCCGCCGTACGAGTTGGGCTCGTAGTTCCTGCCGCGACCGGCGCCGTTGACCGCCATCAGGCCGTCCCGGCCGTAGTTGGCGGCCTCGGTGGCGCGCGGGGCGTTCACCGGCAGCTGGGTGTGGTTGACGCCGAGGCGGTAGCGCTGGGCGTCCGCATAGGCGAACAGGCGGCCCTGGAGCATCCTGTCCGGGGACGGGCCGATGCCGGGCACGAAGTTGTTCGGCGAGAACGCGGCCTGCTCGACCTCGGCGAAGACGTTCTCCGGGTTCCTGTTGAGGACCAGGCGGCCGACCTTGACCAGCGGGTAGTCGGCGTGCGGCCAGACCTTGGTGAGGTCGAAGGGGTTGAAGCGGTAGTCCGCGGCGTCGGCGACCGGCATCAGCTGGACGTGGAGGGTCCAGGACGGGAACACCCCGCGCTCGATGGCCTGGTGGAGGTCGCGCTGGTGCGAGTCGGCGTCGCCGCCGACGACCTCGGCGGCCTGGCCGCCGTCCAGGCAGCGGATGCCCTGGTTGGTCCTGAAGTGGTACTTCACCCAGTAGGCGTCACCGTCGGCGTTGACCCACTGGTAGGTGTGGGAGCCGTAGCCGTTCATGTGGCGGTACGAGGCCGGAATGCCGCGGTCGCCGAACAGCCAGGTGATCTGGTGGGTCGAGGCCGGCGAGTGGGCCCAGAAGTCCCAGACGTTGTCCGCCTCCTGCACGCCGGTGTACGGGTCGCGCTTCTGCGAGTGGATGAAGTCCGGGAACTTGACCGGGTCCTTGATGAAGAACACCGGCGTGTTGTTGCCGACGAGGTCGTAATTGCCCTCCTCGGTATAGAACTTCACCGCGAAGCCGCGCGGGTCGCGCACCGCGTCGCCGGAGCCCAGGTTGCCGGCCACGGTGGAGAAGCGCAGGAAGACCTCGGTGCGCCTGCCGACCTCGGAGAGGAAGCCCGCCCGGGTGTACCGCGCGACCTCGTCGGTGACCTCGAAGTAGCCGTACGCGCCGGAGCCGCGGGCGTGCACGACCCGCTCCGGGATCCGTTCGCGGTTGAACCGGGCCAGTTTCTCCAGCAGTTGCTGGTCCTGGATCAGCAGCGGGCCGTACGCGCCGGCCGAGGCCGAGTTCTGGTTGTCGGCGACCGGGGCGCCGGACTCCGTGGTCAGGATCTTGGGCATGGAGGGTCCTTCGGGTGTCGATAAGGGCGGTGCGCGCAGGGATGGATGACGTATCGTCAGATCCCGCCCCGGACGGGTTCCACGGGTTCCGGGGCGAGAGGTCCGACGGATCGTCAGCCGCCGAACAGGCTCCGGACGACGGTCGCGGCCGTCACCGGGTCGGCCGCGGGACGGGCGGCGGTCAGCGCGGCGGCCTCCTCGGCGGCGACACCGGCCCCGGTGAGGGCCGCGACGGCCTCGGCGGCCGGGAGGGCGTTGAACCAGCGCAGCGCGAGGGCCGCGCGGCCGGCCCCGGTGAGGCGGCCGGTGAGCCGGAGGCGGGCCAGGCCGCCGTCCGGGTGGACGTTGATGCGCACGTGGGTCACCGGGCGGCCGGTGTCGAGCCGGAAGCGGTGCCGGGTGTCGGGCTGGAGCCTTGTGCGGGGCAGGAGTTCGAACCACTCGCCGTCGGCCGGGTCCGCCCCGGTCGAGGCATCGAAGCCGATCAGGTCGGCCCAGCCGGGGGCATTGGCGACGAAGCAGGAGGTGTCCACTTCGGCGGCCAGGACCTCACCGCCCCCGGCCAGGGCGATCTGCACCCAGTCGTTGGCCTTGTCGCGCCGACGCCGGGTCTCCCAGCCGTCGCCCATGACGGAGGCGCGGCCGGGAGCGTTCAGGTTGTGCGGGGAGGAGAAGTAGCGGTCGGACGCCGCCTCGGCCACACCGCCGTACTCCTGGGCGGCCAGGTCGAAGGTGAGGCCGTCCAGTTCGCGCGGGTCGGGCAGCACCTCGCCGTGCACCCGCAGCCGGGCGACGCCGCCGTCCGGGAAGATGTTCAGCCGCACATGGGTGAAGCGGGTGCCGTCCGCGACGGCGAACTCGTGGGCGGTGTCGCCGCTCAGCGCGGTGCGCGGCACGATCGTGGTCCACTCGGCGCCCCGGAGTTCCTCGGGCGAGGGGTGGCCGGGGACGGACGCGGCCTCGACCGAGGCGGACTCCGGGTAGTTGCCGGTGAAGTGGGCGGTGTCCACGATCACGCCGTGGACCACCCCGGCGACGCCGAGCCGCACGATCGTCCAGTCGTGGTCCTCGTCGGTGGGGTGCGGCTGCTCGGCGGAGACCCCGCGACGGCGCTTGGACTCCCAGCCGTCCATGATCTGGCCCTTGTGGCCGAAGGTGTGCGGGCGGAACTCGGCCGGCTTGGCGACCAGCAGGTTCTCGGCGTCCGCGAAGGTGTCCTCGTTGGTGGCGACGACGCCCGCGCCGAGCAGTCGGGAGGCCAGGTTGACCAGCTCGGCGAAGGGAGCACTCGGGGTGTCGGCAGTGGTCACTGACTCTCCTTTAGGCGCGTACGGACGGGGTGGTGGTGGGACGGGATCGGGGCCGGGCGAGCTGCCGGCCGAAGGGGCGGGCCGCGGGGTCCACCTCGCGGCCGCGCAGCCAGGTGGTGCGCACCGCGCCGGTGAGGCTCCGGCCGGCGTAGGGGGTCACCGGGTTGCGGTGGTGCAGCCCGCTCGCCCGGACGGCGAACCCGCCCTCGGGGTCGAAGGCGACCAGGTCCGCGTCGTGACCGGCGGCGATGGCGCCCTTGGTGCCGGTGAGGCCGACCAGTTCGGCCGGTCCGGCGGACATCCAGCGCACCACGTCGGACAGGGTGCGGCCGCGGCGGCGGGCCTCGGTCCAGACGGCCGGCAGGCCGAGCTGGAGCGAGGCGATGCCGCCCCAGGCGGCCGCGAAGTCGCCGCTGCCGCCGTACTCGGGCAGCAGCTTGAGGTCGGGGGTGGACGGCGAGTGGTCGGAGACGACGGCGATGAACTCGCCGTTCGCCAGGGCCTCCCAGAGCGCGTCCCGGTTGGACTCGTCGCGGATCGGCGGACAGCACTTGAAGGCGGTGTCGCCGTCCGGCACCTGCTCGGCCGCGAGCGTCAGGTAGTGCGGACAGGTCTCGGCGGTCACCCGTACGCCGTCCTCGCGGGCCTGCCGCAGCAGCGGCAGGACGGCGGCGGAGGAGACGTGCAGGACGTGCACCCGGGCGCCGGTGCGCCGGGCCGCGTCGAGCAGCCGGGCGACGGCCGCGGTCTCCGCGGCGGCGGGCCGGGAGGCCAGGAAGTCCCGGTAGTGGACGCCGGGTTGCTGCGGGGCGGCGGCGAGCACGGCCGGGTCCTCGGCGTGGATGATCGCCAGTGCCCCGATCCGGGCCTGCTCCGCCAGCGCCGCCTCCAGGTCCGCGGCCTCGACGTGCGGGAACTCGTCCACTCCGGAGGGGGCGAGGAAGCTCTTGAAGCCGAACACGCCCTCCCGGTGCAGCGGTTCGAGGTCGGCGACGTTGCCGGGGACGGCGCCGCCCCAGAAGCCGAGGTCGACCCAGGCCTGGCCTTCGGCGGTCTTCCGCTTGAGCGCCAGCCCCGCCACCGTGGTGGTGGGCGGGATCGAGTTGAGCGGCATGTCGATGATCGTGGTGACGCCGCCGGCCGCGGCGGCCCGGGTGGCGGTGGCGAAGCCCTCCCACTCGGTGCGGCCGGGCTCGTTGACGTGCACGTGGGTGTCGACCAGGCCGGGCAGCAGGGCGGTGTCGCCGAGGTCGACGAGCTCGCCCCCGTCGGCCACCAGCGAACCGTGCGGGGCCGTGCGGGCGATCGTCCCGCCCTGGATCAGCACGTCCGCGGGGCGCTCGCCGTCGGGCAGGACCGCCCGGCGGGAGCGGATCACCGTGGGCTGGCCGAAAGGCATGGGGGACCTCCGAAACCTGGGAGTCGAGGGTGGTGGAGCAGGGTGGAGGCGAAGGATTGCCGGGAGCCTAGGCCCGCCTTCAACAAAACGTCAATGGTCGGACGTACGGGGCCCGGGCCCGCGGGACGGTCCGGTACGTGCCGGGGTTCAGCCCGGCAGCAGCGCGCCGGCCAGCCTCTCCCCCGCGAGTTCGGCCAGCTCGCCGGCCCTGGTCATGCTCTCCCCCGGCCGCTCGGCCAGGTCGGTCAGGGCGATCGCGGCGGTGAAACCGGCGGCCCGCCACTCGGGCTCGGAGAGCTCCAGCCGGCCCGCCACGGCGGCCACCCGAACCCCCGCCCGGGCGGCCGCGGCGGCGACTCCGGCGGGGGCCTTGCCGTGGAGCGTCTGCGCGTCCAGGCAGCCCTCACCGGTCACGACGAGGCGTGCCCCACGCACGGCCCCGTCGAAACCCAGCAGGTCGAGCAGCAGCTCGATGCCCGGGCGCATGGTGGCGCCGAGCAGGGCCAGGGCGGCGAAGCCCACCCCGCCCGCGGCGCCGGCACCGGGCGCCTCCCGGAGGTCCCGCCCGGTGGCCTCGGCCACCAGGTCGGCGAACCGGGTCAGCCCCTCCTCCAGCACCACCAGGTCCTCGCCGTCGGCGCCCTTCTGCGGGCCGTAGACGGCCGGGGCGCCGCGCGGGCCGAGCAGCGGGTTGTCCACGTCGCAGGCCACCACAACCTCGACCCCGCCCAGGGCCTCGGCCAGCGGGCCGAGGTCGATCTCCGCGAGCCGGCGCAACGCGGCGCCGCCGGGCGGCAGTTCGACGCCGGCGGCGTCGAGCAGCCGCACCCCGAGCGCCTGCACCATGCCGGCGCCGCCATCCGTACCGGCACTGCCGCCCAGGCCCAGCACGATCCGCTCGACGCCGAGCGACACCGCCCTGGCGATCAACTGGCCGACCCCGTAGGACCCGGCCGTGAGCGGCGCGGCGCGGCCGCCGGGCAGCCGGGCGAGGCCGGAGGCCTGCGCCAGCTCGACCACGGCGGTGTCGTCCCGGACAGCCAGCGCGGCGTCCACCGGCAGGCCGGTCGGGCCGGCCACCTTGGCCGGGACCCGGCTGAACCCGGCCGCGAGCGCGGCGGCCAGGGTGCCCTCGCCGCCGTCGGCGACGGGCAGTTCGCGCACCTCGGTGCCGGGCGCGGCACGCCGGATGCCCGCGGCGATCCGGGCCGCCGCCTCGGCGCCCTCCAGGCTGCCCTTGAACTTGTCGGGGGCGACGACCACATGGCCCTGGTGGGGGATGGCGGGCATGGCGCGGTCCTCGCTTCCGTACGGTCTGGCGGTGGCTCTGCGGTGTGCGTCCAGCATGGGCCCGGAGAATCCCGGGGGGCCAGTGGCCGGGCCGGGGCGGCCGGCGGGCCACCCGGCGGGGGTCCACCCGGCGGGGGTCCGACCGGGGCGATCCGGGGGCACCAGCCCGGAGGGGCGGTCCGGAGGGGCCGTCCGGAGGGGCCGTCCGGAGGGGGGTCCGGAAGGGGCGGTCCTGAGGGGTGCGCCCCCTCCCCGCCGTCTCCCCCGTCCCGCTTCCGACGTTCGGGGGCTCCCCTCGGCGGGGAGGAGGCCTGGCGGCGCGTACCGGGCACGACCGAAGTGCCCCCAGGGGGACGTACGCGTCACCGGCTCGGAGCGACCGGCGGGCGGGCGGATGAGCCCCGGCCCGCACGCCGGCCGGGCCTGGCCTCCTGGCGGCGCGGGCACGACCGGAATGGGTACACGCCGCCAGGAGGAGCTCGGGCCGGGGGCTCCGCGAGGGAGCCCCCGGGGATCAGGGCCGGTCGGACCCGCCCTGTGCGGCCCCGCGCCCGGAGAGCCGCTCGACGCCGCGCAGGAGCGCCGAGTGGTCGAGCGAGCCGTCGCCGTTGGCCCGGGCGGAGGCGACCAGCTGGGCCACCACGGCGCCGACCGGCAGCGCGGCGCCCACGGCGCGGGCGGCGTCGGTGACGATGCCCATGTCCTTGTGGTGCAGGTCGATCCGGAAACCGGGGGCGAACTCGCGGTTCAGCATGTTCGCCTTCTTCCGGTTGAGCACCGTGGAGCCGGCCAGGCCGCCGCCGAGCACGTCCAGCGCGGCCGCCAGGTCGACGCCGGCGTTCTCCAGGAACACGACGGCCTCGGCGAGCACCTGGATGTTGACCGCGACGATCAGCTGGTTGGCGGCCTTGACGGTCTGGCCGGCGCCGGCCGGGCCGACGTGGACAACCGTGGTGCCCAACGCGTCGAACAGCGGCCTGGCCTCGGCGAAGTCCTCGGCGGCACCGCCGACCATGATCGACAGGACGGCCTCGACGGCGCCCGCCTCGCCGCCGGAGACGGGGGCGTCCAGGGTGCGGACGCCCTTCTCCCTGGCGGCGGCCTCGACCTTGATCGAGGTCTGCGGGGTGATCGAGGACATGTCGATCACCAGGGTGCCGGGCGCGGCGTTCTCCAGCACCCCGCCCTCGCCCAGGACGACCTGCTCGACCTGCGGGTCGGCCGGGACCATGGTGATGACCACCTCGGCGCCCTTCACCGCGTCCGCGATGCTGGTGGCACCGTGGCCGCCGGCCGCGACCAGGGCGTCGATCGGCGGCCGGGTGAGGTTGAAGCCGGTGACGTGGTGGCCGGCCCTGACCAGGTTGGCGGCCATCGGGCTGCCCATGATGCCGAGGCCGATGAAGGCGATCTTGCGGCTCATCGCGTCGAGTTCCTTACGTGTGCGGGTGGGAGGTCGGGTGGGTCGGCGGCGAGGCCCGGCGAGGCCCGGCGACGCCGCGTGGGTCGGCGGCACACGGCTCGGCGGCGCGCACGTCGGCGGCACACGGCGCGGCGGCGCTCATCGGCTCCGCCGCGCGGCTTCGGCTACCTGACGGCGCGCAGCTCGCGCGGCAGCCACCCGAAGCTGTCGGCGCTGACGCCGGTGGAGGGGCGGTACTCCAGGCCGATCGAACCGCGGTAGCCCGCGGCCGTGAGCCTGGCGAAGAGGTCCTCGAAGTCCAGGTCGCCGGTGCCGGGCTCGTTGCGGCCCGGGTGGTCGGCGATCTGCACGTGGCCGATCCGGTCGGCGTACGCGTCGATGACCGCCGGCAGGTCCTCGCCGTTCCTGGCCAGGTGGTACAGGTCGCAGAGGAACCTGGCGTTCCCGAGGCCGGTGGCGGTGTTGACCTTGTCGACGACCTCGACGGCGGCGGCGGCCGAGACCAGCGGGTAGTGCGGCGACTCGTCCTTGTTCAGGGCCTCGACGAGCAGGATCGCGCCGATCCCGTGCGCGGCCCGCGCGGCGAGCACCAGGTGCTCCAGTGCGAGCGCGTCCTGCTCGGCCGGGTCGACGCCCTCGGCCCGGTTGCCGTACAGCGCGTTGAGCGCGGTGGCGCCGAGCGAGGCGGCGAGCTCCGCGGCGACCGGGAGGTTGGCGCGGAAGCGGTCCCGCTCGGACGGCACCGAGACGGTGCCGCGGGCGCCCAGGCTCAGGTCGTCCAGGAGGTTCAGGCCGGTGAGCCGTACGCCGGCGTCGGTGAACGCCTTGCGCAGCGCGTCCAGTTCGGCCTGTGAGGGGTCGTGTTCCGCCCCGAAGGGCCACCACAGTTCGGCGGCCGTGAAGCCGGCCGCGGCGGCCGCGGCGGGGCGTTCCAGGAGCGGCAGTTCGCCGAACAGGATCGACAGGTTGACCGTGAAGCCGTGCTGGGCTGCCGCCGTCACGTCGCTCACCTCGCTTCTCTCTTCCTTCATCCACAACTTCCACGATACGGAAGAGGGATTCTGTGTGGTGGAAGCATCTCCGGCCCGCCGAGCGAGTGTCAAGGGAGTCGCAACACTTTGTTGAAGCCGCCTCGCGGCCGTGCCGCCCCCGGGGCCGGACTGTTCGATCACCCGGGCCCTGCCCGCCCGCACCCCCGCTCGCTACAGTGACCCCGTGCGATTGATGGTGGAGTTCACGACAGAACCGTTCGAACTGGACACGTTCCCGGAGCACGCCGCGGCGGCCCGCAAGGTCGTCGACGAGGCCGGCCTGGCCGTGTCGGTCGGCCCCTTCGGCACCGGCGCCGAGGGCGGGGCCGATCAGGTCCTCGCGGCGGTGACCAAGCTGCTCAGGGAGACCCTGGACGCCGGGGCGACCCGGATCTCGGTCCAGGTCAGCGTGCTGGGCGAGGAGGACGGTACGCCGTGACCGAGAACGTGGAACACCCGCTCGCCGCGGCGGTGAAGCCGCTGCTGGCCGCGGTCGGCGCGACGCCCGTCCCCCTGGACGAGGCGAAGCCCGACGACGTGGTCCTGGAGTGGGAGGGCATCCCGGCCCTGGCCGTCCGACTGCCCCACCTGGGCAGCGCCCTGGACCGGCTGCTCACCGAGATGACCCGCCAGTTCGACGGCCGCCCGCTGGCCGAGCTCGACCGGCTGGAGAAGCAGCGGGTCGTCGCCCTGCTGGAGGAGCGCGGCGCCTTCACCGTCCGCCACGGCGTGGAGACCGTCGCCTCCGCCCTGGGCGTCAGCCGCTTCACCGTGTACAACTACCTGAACCGCCAGGACGGCGCGAAGCCCTCCTGACGGCCCGGATCGACGGCCCGGATCGACGCCCCGGTTCGACGCCCTCCGGGGCATGTGCGGGCCCCCGCCCCGGGGGCTTCCGAACGGGTGACCCCGCCGGCACGGCAGGAGTGGATCGGCCTGCGGCGGGGCACACTTGGCGAATCGCACACGAAAGGGCCCGGCATCGCGGCCCGGTTCAAAACGTAACCACCAACAGTTCAACAAAGTGTTGACGGCCGGGTGGGGCCGATCTAGCTTTTCCGGGTGGCACCACTCTTCAGGAGGTCCACCCGTGACCAACCACCCCCACGCCCTTGACGCCCTGGCCGCGGCCGATGCCGCGGAACTGGAAGAGATCCTGCTGGAGGTGTGCTCCAGCCCCCGCTGGGCCGCCGCGGTCGCCGCGGCCGGGCCGTGGTCCGACCGCGAGGCCCTGCTCGCCGCCAACGCGGCGGCCATGGCGTCACTGACGACCGAGGACCTGCGCGACGCGATGGCCGGACACGCCCGGATCGGCACGCCCGTGGCGGGCGACGCCACCTCCGAGCGCGAACAGGCCGGGATCCGGGGCGCGGACCGGGCGGTCCTCGACGAACTGCGCGAGGCCAACGCCGCCTACGAGGCCAAGTTCGGCCACGTGTTCCTGATCTGCGCGACCGGCCGCACCGCGGTCGGCATGCTCGCCGCCCTGCGCGAGCGCCTCCCCAGCGACGCCGCCGCCGAGGCGGAGACCGTCCGCGAGGAGCTGCGCAAGATCAACGACATCCGGCTCGACCGCCTGCTCGAAACTTTCTGACGTACCGTCACATGCTGTCGCACCGAACCCTCCGGGGAATCCCAGCGGGAATCTGACGCATCATCACCTCTGCCATCAGTAAGGCCACTTCACCCATGACCGGCATCTCCACCCACGTGCTCGACACCAGCCTCGGCCGACCGGCCGAAGGCGTCCCGGTCGAGCTCGCACTGCACACCGAGGGTGGCTGGCAGGTGCTCGGCACCTCCGCCACGGACTCCGACGGCCGGGTCGCCGACCTGCCGGCCGTGGAGGCGGGCTCGGTCGTCCGGCTGCTCTTCGGCACCGGCGCGTACCACGCGCTCAAGTCCGCCGAACCGCCGTTCTTCCCCGAGGTCTCGATCGTCTTCACGGTCGCGCCCGAACAGCACCACTACCACGTGCCGCTGCTGCTCAACCCGTTCGGATACTCGGTCTACCGCGGAAGCTAGTGGACCGACCTTGAAAAGCTTAGGAGCCACGTCATGGCCCACGTGCTCGGCCAGAACCAGTACGGCAAGGCGGAGAACCGCATCGTCCGGATCCACCGCGACTCCTCCCGGCACGAGATCAAGGACCTGAACGTCTCGGTCTCGCTCCGCGGCGAGTTCGAGGACGTCCACCTCACCGGGTCCAACGCCAACTGCCTCCCCACCGACACCACCAAGAACACCGTCTACGCCTTCGCCAAGGAGCACGGCATCGAGTCGGCCGAGGCGTTCGGCGTCCTCCTGGCACGCCACTTCGTCGACGACACCGAGCGCGGCGTCGTGCACAGCGCCCGGATCCGGATCGAGGAGTACGCCTGGGACCGGATCAGAACGCCGGACAGCTCGGCCCGCTTCATCGGCTCGGCGGAGGTGGGCCACTCCTTCGTCCGCAGCGGCCAGGAGGTCCGCACCAGCGAGATCGTCTACGACGGGGAGTCCGTCCAGGTCGTCTCCGGCCTGAAGGACCTCGTCGTCATGAACTCCACCAACTCCGAGTTCTGGGGCTACATCAAGGACGACTACACCACCCTCCAGGAGGCGTACGACCGCATCCTCGCCACCCAGGTCACCGCCCGCTGGAAGTTCGGCTACAGCGGGAAGGACGGCGAGGCCCAGCCCCACTGGAACCGCTCCTACACCCAGGTGAGGCGGCACCTGCTGGAGGCCTTCGCCGAGACCTACTCCTACTCGCTGCAGCAGACCCTGCACGCGATGGGCACCCGGGTCCTCAACAACCGCGCCGAGGTGGACGAGGTCCGCCTCGAACTGCCGAACAAGCACCACTTCCTGGTCGACCTGGAACCGTTCGGCCTCAAGAACGACAACGAGGTCTACTTCGCCGCGGACCGCATGTACGGCCTGATCGAGGGCACCGTGCACCGCGAGGGCGTCGTCCCGGTCATCCCGGTCGCCTGACCTCCCCCACCCGGTGGACGCCGCCCGGAAATCGCCGCACCCTCCGGCCCCCACGGACCGGTCGGGTGCGGGCGGACCGCTCCATCCACGGCAACCGCTCCCGCGGTTCCACCCGCACCAGCCGTTCGACCCGCACCAGCCGCTCCAGCGGTTCTGTCCGCACCAGCGGTTCCGTCCGCACCAGCGGTTTCTCCACCCCCACCCCCACCCACCGGAGTTCGTGCCTGCCTCGCGGCGGCCGGCCCGGGGCACTGGAGAGGCCGGCCGAGGAATCCTTGCACCGCCGTCCCGTCCTCGGTCACATCAGCACCAGCCGCACTCCAGCGCCACGGGCGCGCCGGGAGCCACGGGCACAAGAGGGGCTCGACATGGCACCCAGCAGCACCAGCAGTACAGACGGCGGTTCCACCTCGGCGGGAACGCACGGCCCGGACGGCGCGGCGGACCACCTCCCCGGCGGGCCGCCCCGGCCCGGGATCCACCCCGTGGACGAGATGCTGCCCCCGGTGAAGCTGTTCTCCACCGGACTGCAGCACGTCGCCGCGATGTACGCGGGAGTCGTCGCACCCCCGCTCATCGTCGGCGCCGGCGTCGGGCTCTCCCCCGCCGAACTCGCCCTGCTCATCTCGGCCAGCCTGTTCACCGCCGGACTGGCCACCCTCCTCCAGACGCTCGGCATCTGGCGGATCGGCGCGCGGCTGCCGTTCGTGAACGGCGTCTCCTTCGCCGGGGTCGCGCCCATGATCGCCATAGCGAAGGGCTCCATCGAGAAGACGGGGGGACCGAAGGACGCCCTCCCGGTGATCTTCGGAGCGGTGATCGTCGCGGGGCTGCTGTGCTTCCTCGCGGCGCCGTACTTCTGCAAGCTCATCCGGTTCTTCCCCCCGGTCGTCCAGGGCACCGTGATCACCCTCATCGGGGTGTCCCTGCTTCCGGTGGCGGTCAACTGGGCGCGCGGCGGCTCGCCGGGCGCCCCCGGGTACGGCTCCACCCGGGCCGTCGGCCTCGCCGCGATCACCCTCGTCGCGGTGGTGCTCTGCAACCGGCTGCTGCGCGGTTTCTGGCAGCAGCTGTCCCTGCTCATCGGTCTGGCGCTCGGCACCCTGATCGCCTTCCCGCTGGGGCTGGCCGACTTCGGCGCGGTCCGGGACGCGAAGGTCTTCGCGCTCCCCTCGCCGTTCCACTTCGGCGCGCCCCTGTTCGACGCCGCCGCGATCGTCTCGATGTGCATCGTCATGGTGGTCGCGATGACCGAGTCCACCGCCGACATGCTCGCCCTCGGCAGGATCGTCGATCGCGAGGCCGACGAACCCACCCTCGCCGCCGGCCTGCGGGCCGACGGTCTGGCCACCGCGCTCAGTCCCGTCCTCAACGGCTTCGCCGCCAGCGCCTTCGCCCAGAACATCGGACTGGTGGCGCTGACGAAGATCCGCAGCCGCTTCGTGGTCGCGGCCGGCGGAGGCATCCTGGTCCTGCTGGGGCTGTTCCCCGTGCTGGGCTCGGTCGTCTCCCTGGTTCCGCAGCCCGTCCTCGGCGGCGCCGGGATCGTGCTCTTCGGCACGGTCGCGGCCAGCGGCATCCGCACCCTCGCGGAGGCGGGCATGGAGTCCGGCTCGCACACCATCCTGGTGTCGGTCTCGCTCGGTGTCGGCATCATCCCGATCGCCGTGCCGACGTTCTACGACTCCTTCCCGGAGGCCGTCCGGACCCTGATGCACTCGGGGATCTCGGCCGGCTGCGTGATGGCCGTCCTGCTCAACCTGCTCTTCCACCACGTCGGAGCCGCCCGCCGGTCCGGGTCCGGCCAGGCCCCCGGCGCGACGGTACCGACCGTACCGACGGCGACACCGTCCTGACCGGCCCGGGAGGGGCGTGCACCATGCGGTGCGCGCCCTCCCCCGGCCCTCCCCGGCCATCCCCCAAGGAGTCACACCATGGCAGTCCAGCCCCCGCCCGCCGACCAGCGGATCGTGATCGAGAACGCCGCGATCGCCACCGTGGACGCGAACGACACCGAGTACGCCCGCGGCCACGTGGTCGTCCTCGGCAACACCATCGAGACGGTGGGCGACGGCCCCGCCCCCGCGTGGCTGGACAACGTGGTGCGCCGGATCAACGGCGAGGGCCACCTGATCACCCCCGGCCTGGTCAACACCCACCACCACTTCTACCAGTGGATCACCCGCGGCCTGGCCCAGGACCACATCCTGTTCGACTGGCTGGTCGCCCTCTACCCGACCTGGGCCCGGATCGACGACAGGCTCGTGCACGCCGCCGCCCAGGGCTCCGCCGCCGCACTGCTCAAGTCCGGCTGCACCACGGCCTCCGACCACCACTACGTCTTCCCGAAGGGCGGCGGCGACGTCCTCGGCGCCTCCATCGAGGCCGTCCGGGAACTCGGCCTGCGCTTCACCGCGCTGCGCGGCTCGATGGACCGCTCCCAGAAGGACGGCGGACTGCCGCCGGACCACGCCGTCGAGGAACTGGACGACATCCTGACCGCCTCCGAGGCCGCCGTGGACCGCTACCACGACTCCTCCTTCGGCTCGATGCTGCACATCGCCATCGCGCCCTGCTCCCCCTTCTCCGTCTCCACCGACCTGCTCCGGAAGTCCGCCGAACTCGCCCGCCGCAAGGGCGTCCGGCTGCACACCCACGGCTCGGAGACGGCCGAGGAGGAACAGTTCTGCAAGGAACTGTTCGGCATGGGGCCGACCGACTACTTCGAGTCGGTGGGCTGGCTCGGCGAGGACGTCTGGATGGCGCACTGCGTGCACATGAACGACTCCGACATCGCCAAGTTCGCCGAGACCGGCACCGGCGTCGCCCACTGCCCGTCCTCCAACGCCCGCCTGGCGGCCGGCATCGCCCGGGTGCCCGACATGCTCCGGGCCGGCGTCCCGGTCGGGCTCGGCGTCGACGGCACCGCCTCCAACGAATCCGGCGAGCTGGGCACCGAGCTGCGCAACGCGCTGCTGATCAACCGCCTGCACGGCTCCCCCACCGCGCTGACCGGGCGGCAGGCGCTGCGCCTGGGCACCATGGGCGGCGCCCGGGTGCTCGGCCGGCAGGACGAGATCGGCTCGATCGAGGCCGGCAAGCTCGCCGACCTGGCGCTGTGGAAGATCGACGGGATCATGCACTCGTCCATCGCCGACCCGGTCGCCGCGCTCACCTTCGGGGCGCTCCCGCCACTGTCGGTGCTGTTCGTCAACGGCAACGCGGTGGTCGAGAAGGGGCGGCTGGCCACCGTCGACGAGGACCGGATCGCGCGCGACTGCGCCCGCGCCGCCCGCGAGCTGGCGGCGCGTCCGCTCTGACTCCCACCCCCGACTCCGGGGGCGCCCAGGGACGGTGCGCCCCCGGACTCCGCACACCCCGACGGGTGTGCGGACCCCGGCCCCGGATCCACGGCGAGGATCCGGGGCCGCGGCGTGCCTCCGGCCCGCTCCCACCCCCGTGGGAAGCGGGCCGGACGATCGGGGGGCCGCGAATCGGGGCCCGTTGACTGGGGCTCGTGGATCGGAGCTCGTGGACCGGGGCTCGTGGTCAGCGGGCGGCGGCCGGTTGCTCCGCGTGCCGGACGGCGGCCGGCAGAGCGGCGCCCGCGAGGGCGAACACACCGGCCAGGACGGCCCAGCCGACCACGCCGTGGTCGACCACGGTCAGGCTGATCACCAGCGGGCCGATCACGTGGGCCGCCGCCTGGCCGCTCATGAACACGCCCTGGTACTCGCCATGGGAACGCGGATCGGCCAGGTCCAGACTCAGCGTCCAACCGCCCGCCGAGGTGAGCAGCTCGCCGAGGCTGTGCACCAGGGCGCCGACCAGGATCGCCGCGGTGGCGACCGCGGCCGGGCCCGACTGCGCCGCCGCGTAGAGGAGGCAGCCGCCCGCCAGCAGCAGGCCGCCCCGGGCGCAGGCCAGGGCCGCCGACGGAACGTCGTCCACGCCCCGGCTCGCCCGGACCTGGAACACCACCACCAGCAGGCAGTTGACCACGCCGACCGCCGCGACCACCGCCGCCGGCGCGTCCGTCGCGAGCACGACCCACAGCGGGATCCCCACGGTGAGCACCGGGAGTTGGAGCTCCAGCAGCGCGTGCAGCACGGTGACCAGCAGGTAGCGGCGGTCGCGCAGCACCGACCGCCGTCCCGCGGCGGCCTCCGGGGCACCGTCCCGGCCGACCGTCAGGTCACGGACGGGAAGGCCGGCCAGCAGTGCCGTCGCCCCCAGGAAGCTCGCGGCGTCCAGGACCATCACGGTGACGTACCCGGCGTAGCTGTCGGACTGCAGCGCCAGCGCCGCGCCGCCGGACCCGACCACCAGCCCCGCGTTCATCACCGAGCGCAGCAGCGACCGTGAACGCACCTGGCTCTCGGCCGGCAGCGTCCGGGCGATCAGGGCGCTGCGCACCGCCGCCGCGCCGCGCTCCAGCACGGTGGCCGCACAGGCCAGGGCGACGAAGGCGGCGAAGGAGTGCACGAAGGCGTAGCCGAGCACGGCGAGCGCCTCCAGCGGCCCGACCACCATCAGCAGCCGCTTGCTGCCGACCCGGTCGGCGAGCCGGCCCATCGGCAGCCCGGCGAACACCCCGCAGACGCCGGCCGCGCTCAGCCCGAGCGCGATCCGGCCCGGGGTCAGGCCGACGGAGCGGGTCAGGAACAGCACGCCGACCGTCACGAACAGGCCGTTGCCGACGGTGTTCACCAGGCTCATCAGGGCGAGCCTGCGCAGCAGGGGGTCGGCCGGCAGCAGCCGTCGGACGGCGGAGGGAAGCACCGCGGCAGAGGTCATGGCAGTAGGACAGCGGGCTTCCCCCGACGGCGGAACTCTTTTACCGTTACGGTCAATGTTCGAGTTCCATCTGGGCGTCGACGACCTCGCCGCGACCTGGTTCGGCTACTCCGCCCTGCAGGAGGCGGTGTTGAGCCTGCGCGCCCGCCACTGGCCCCTGCGCTACCCGGAGCAGCAGCCGTGGATCGCCGGCTGGCAGGACCGCTACGAGACGCTGGACACCGCACTGCTGGAGTCGATGATCGCGCCGGTCGGCTTCGTGCCGGACTTCCTCACGCCGCGTCCGCTCGGCCCCCGTCCGGACTTTCCGGCCGAGTTGGCGCGGCTGGCGGCCACCCCGCCGGAGGTGGTGCGGGCCGACGTGCTGGAGGCCTACCGGGGCGGCGGGAAGCCCAGCCCGCTGCCGCCGGTGCTGGCCGGGCTGATCGACGACCCGGCGGCGCTGGCCGCCCGGACGGCCGAGGCCCTGGACACGTACTGGACGCGCTGCCTCGCCCCCGCCTGGTGGCCGCGCGCCCGCTCGGTGCTGGAGGCGGACATCGCCTACCGGGGGCGGATGCTCTCGGAGCACGGGGCGGACGGACTGTTCGCGGACCTCGACGCCAGGCTGAGCTGGCACGCCGGGGTGCTGCGGCTCGTCGACCCGCACCCGGCGGTGAAGGCGGTGGGCACCACCGTGAAGGTCGCCGGGCGCGGATTGGTGCTGATCCCGACGCTGTTCGGGCTCGGGGCGCAGACCGATGTCACCCAGGCGGGCCCGCCGCTGGTCTGCTACCCGGCGCGCGGCAAGGCGACGATGGCCGAGGGCCTGGGACCCGGCGGCGCCGAGGCAGGGGCGGTGGCCGACGGGCCGCTGGCCGGACTGATCGGCGCCCCCAGGGCCAGGCTGCTGGCACTGCTGGAGACCCCGGCCAGCACGACGGAGCTGGCGCACCGGCTCGGGGTCACCCCGGGTGCGGTCAGCCGCCACCTGGGCGCGCTCGCGGCGGCCGGGCTGCTGGAGCGCAACCGGCTCGGCCGCAGCGTGCTGTACCGGCGCAGCCGGCTGGGCGACGCGATGGTGGCGGGGCGCCCGCACCTCGCGGCGGGGGGCTGACGGCTTTCGGCGGGCAGCTTTCGGCGGACGGATTTCAGCGAACAGCTTTCAGCGAACGGATGACAGATGACAGATGATGAAAGTTGTCAGCTGTCACCCTTCATCCGTCCCGGCCGGCACGGGCCGTCCGCCCGTCAGGCCTCGCGCCCGATCGTCCTGAGATAGGCGCGCCAGCCGCCGTGGTGGGTGATCTCGCGGTGCACCCCGCGCTCGACCTCGCCGCGGGCCAGCAGCATCGACAGGCAGGCCGAGCCGTCCTCCAACTCGATCACGCCGAGCTCCAGTTCGCGCGGCTCGCCCGGCAGGATGACGTCGCGCAGTCGCTCCAGCGGGATGTCGTACAGCTCGCCCTCGATCGCGGTGCCCGCCTCCGGGTCCGCCAGCAGACCCGGACAGACGTCCGTCCCGCCGCTGTGGTCGATGGAGAAGAATCGGTAGCCGGGGGCGGTCCTGGCCGGCCCGATCAGCGAGTCGGCGACCTTGCCGTGGAAGGGGCCGCCGGTCATCGCCTGGCCGTTGAAGAACATGCGCGCCATGGGTGAACTCCTTGCGTGGAACGGACCGTTCCGTACGGCGACGAGAGGACAGGTGGATTCGTCGCCGTACGGAACGGAGCAGTGGACCGCCGGAGTGCCGCGTCCCGGCGGACGGCAGCGGTGGCACCGGCGGGTGGGTGGGGATCAGCCCAGCAGGGGCAGCGCGGGGAGGGTCAGGAAGTCCACGAACTCCTCGGCCAGGGCGACCTGCTCGAAGAGCTCGGCGGCCTCGCGCCAGCGGCCGGCGCCGTAGGCCTCCTCGCCCAGCTCGGCGAGGAGTTCGGCCAGCTCCGCGGCGACCAGGGCGCGGACCAGCTCGGCGGTGGTCTTCTCGCCGGTGTCGGACAGCACGACCCCGTTGTGGATCCACTGCCAGATCTGCGAGCGGGAGATCTCGGCGGTGGCGGCGTCCTCCATCATGTTGAAGATGCCGACGGCCCCGAGGCCGCGCAGCCAGGCCTCGATGTAGCGGATCCCGACCTGGACGGCGTTGTGCAGCCCCGCACGGGTGCAGGTGCCGCCGGCGCCGGCGATGTCGAGCAGCTGGGCGGCGGTCACCGGCTCGGCCGGGCCGGGATTGTCCTTCTGGTGGGGCCGCTCGCCGAGCACCGCGTCGAAGGAGGCCCGGGCGACCGGCACCAGGTCGGGGTGGGCGACCCAGGAGCCGTCGAAGCCGTTGCCGGCCTCGCGGTCCTTGTCGGCCTTGACCTTCTCGAGTGCGGAGGCGTTGACCTCCGGGTCGCGGCGGCTCGGGATGAACGCGGCCATGCCCCCGATCGCGTGGGCACCGCGCCGGTGGCAGGTCTGCACCAGCAGCCGGGTGTAGGCGGCCATGAAGGGCGAGGCCATGGTGACGCTGTTGCGGTCCGGCAGGATGTAGTGCTCGCCGGCGTCGCGGAAGTTCTTGACGATCGAGAACAGGTAGTCCCAGCGCCCGGCGTTGAGGCCGGCCGCGTGGTCGCGCAGCTCGTAGAGGATCTCGTCCATCTCGAACGCGGCCGTGATGGTCTCGATCAGCACGGTCGCCCGGATCGTGCCGTACGGGATGCCGAGTTCGGCCTGGGCATGGGTGAACACGTCGTTCCACAGGCGGGCTTCGAGGTGGCTCTCGGTCTTCGGCAGGTAGAAGTACGGGCCGGAGTTGGGGTCCTCGGCGCCCCTGGCCAGCAGCCGGGCGGCGTTGTGGAAGAAGTAGAGGCCGAAGTCGACGAACGCGCCGGCCACCGGGGTGCCGTCGACCAGCAGGTGGTTCTCGTCCAGGTGCCAGCCGCGCGGGCGGACGACGACGGTGGCGAGCTCGGCGGCGGGCTTGAGGGTGTAGGCCTTGCCGGCCATGCTGGTGAAGTCGATCCGGCCCTCGAAGGCGTCGATCAGGTTGACCTGGCCGCCGACCACGTTCTCCCAGGTCGGGGAGGTGGCGTCCTCGAAGTCCGCGAGCCAGATCCGCGCCCCGGAGTTGAGCGCGTTGACGACCATCTTGCGGTCGGTCGGGCCGGTGATCTCGACCCGGCGGTCCTGGAGGGCGCGCGGCGCCTCGGCGACCTTCCAGTCCGCGGCCCGGATCCCGGCGGTCCCGGGGAGGAAGTCCAGCGTGCCTGCGGCGGCGATCCCGGCACGGCGGGTCTTGCGCCCGGCCAGCAGCTCCTGCCGGCGCCCCTCGAAGGCGCGATGGAGCCCGGCGACGAAGGCGATCGCCTCCGGAGTGAGCACCTCCTCCGCCCGGTGGACGCGCGGACCGGCGACAGTGACGACCGGAGCGGCGGGGGAGGCGCCGAGGGGCCCTTGATCTGCGGCCATGAGCAGGACACTCCTAAGACGGTTGAGCCTGGCGAAGGGAGCTCCGGCAGGAACTTCCCCGGGGAACTTCCTCGATCGGAACTCGCCTGTCGGCGAGTTCGATTCTGTAAAGTGGAGACTAGTTTCCGCGATACAGAATTTCAACGGTTTGTTGAAGAGATCGCCGGGACTCCACTCCTCCCCGACAGTGAAGGGAACGCCGGTGGTTGCGACCCCCGACCCAGCATCGACGACAGGCACCGAGCGCGCGAGCGGCGGCGTGCAGTCCGTCGAGCGCGCCTTCCAACTCCTGGAGGCGCTGGCCGACTCCGGGGGCGTGGCCACACTCAGCGAACTCTCCACCAGTTCCGGCCTCCCGATGCCGACGATCCACCGACTGGTTCGTACCCTCGTCCAGCAGGGCTATGTCCGCCAGGACACCGCGCGCCGCTACACCCTCGGCCCCCGGCTGATCCGCCTGGGCGAGACCGCCGGCCGGCTGCTCGGCAGCTGGGCCCGCCCGTACCTGGCCGAGCTCATGGAGGCCACCGGCGAGACCGCCAACCTGGCGGTACTGGAGGGCGGCGAGGTGGTGTACGTCGGACAGGTGCAGTCGCGCCGCTCGATGCGGATGTTCACCGAGGTCGGCCGACGGGTGCAGCCGCACTGCACCGGCGTCGGCAAGGCGCTGCTCGCCCAGTTGCCCGAGGACGAGGCCCGCGCCGTCCTCGGCCCCAACCCCCTGCCCGCCCACACCGAGTACACGGTCACCGACCCGCAGGAGCTGATGCGCCAGCTCGCCGAGGCGCGCGAGCGCGGCTACGTGGTCGACGACCAGGAGCAGGAGATCGGCGTCCGGTGCATCGCACTCGCCGTCCCCGGCGCGCCGACGCCCACCGCTCTCTCCGTCTCCGGACCGGAGGCCCGCATCCGGGCCCTGGAGGAGCCGGCCGGGGCCGCCTCGCTGGTACCGGTGATGCACCAGATCGCGACCCGGCTGGGGCAGGTCCTCGCACCCTGACGGCACGTCAACCGCCGTTGCCGGCCGACCCGGTCGCAGCGGCGTGCCGCGTCATCCGTTCGAGCGGACACCGGGCGGGTTGCCGCCGGGCTCCGGCGGCGGCTCCGCCACCCTGGTGCCGACGCGGCCCGCAACGGCGCGGGCGGCCGGGACGCGAGGACAGGGTGAGCGGGGATGGAGCAGCAGCACCGGGACGTGCGGAGCGCCGTTCAGGGCGGTGGCGGTGGGGTGCGGGGTGGCGACGTGCCGGACGGGGGCGCGGCGGACGGGGGCGCGGCAGATGACGTCGCGGCGGGCGGTGGCCTGCGGGGCCGTCGCCTGCGGGGACGTGGCCTGCGGGGACGTGGCCTGCGGAGTGCCGGCCTGTTGGTCGGCGGCCGGCGTGCCGCGGGAGGCAGGGGGTTCGGCGGGGCCGGGCTGGTCGCGGCCGTGGCGGCGGGGTGCGCGGTGACGGTACTGGCCACCGACCCGTCCTGGGCGCTGCTACGGCCCGAGCCCCGGCCCGCGGTGGAGGTCGTCGCGACGGGCACGCCCGAGGCGTCCATCCTGCCCGCGCCGGTGACGACCGGCGCCTCCACCCTGCCGGCACCGGCCAAGCCCGGGGCGGGGACGGCCGCTTCCGGTACCGGTACTGGTACCGGTACCGGCTCCGGCTCGGAAGCGGCCGGAGCCTCCACCCTGCCCGCACCCGCCGCCGCCGCCCGACCCTCCGACTCCGACCTGGAGGTGATCCGGATCGACCCGGACCCGGCCACGCCCGGCGGCACCACCACCATCCACGCCTTCGTCGGCAACGGGGGCCCGGACACCACCTCCTCCCCCTTCACGGTCGTGATCACCCTGCCGGAGGGCGTGAGCCCGGAGGGCCCGTACTTCCCGTCCGACTGCCGGGTGACGGGCCACGGCCGCGTCGTGCGGTGCGTCTTCGGAGCCGGGCTGCGGGAGGGACGCAGCGCGACCGCCCTCATCCCGGTCCGGCTCGACCCGGAACTGCCGGTGGGCAGACTGAGCGGCGGCTCGGTCACGGTGCGCAGCGCGGACGACCGGAACGAGGGCAACAACCGGCAGCTGTTCGACATCAGGGTGGTCGAGGCGGCTGCCGATTCCTGAGCCGCGCGGTTCCGCCGGCGGGGCCGGGCCGGCCGGCGGACGACGGCTGCAGGCCGGGCAACTGGTACCTGAACGGACAGCTCGGCCGGGCCGCTTGTCGCGCAGCTCACCGTGATGTCGATCAACGACACCGCGTGGCAGTCGAGTTGATCGATCTCCGACGCCGGGAGCCGCCACGTCGACCGGGGAGGTCCCGAGCCGGGCCCGGCCCCGGCCGCACACGCGCGGCCACGCCGTGGCGGACCGTACCGTGGCGAGTGCCTGACCGAGTGCGCCCGGTCGGATAAATTGGAAGCCTGACATCATCCGCCGTGCACAAGAGCGGCGAGCCCGACCGGACGCTCGCCACGACCTGACAGAGACGAGGACCCGCCCCACCATGACCGCGCCCCTGCCCGCCTTCGCCGGCCGCACCTACCTCTTCCGGGTCGACAACGGTGCGGCCTTCCGCAACACCTACTCGGCCGACGGCACGCGGCTGCGCTGGGAGGGCCTCGGCGAGTCCGCGGGCCAGTGGGAGGACGTGCGGCTGCACGTCGCCGAGGTCGCGCCGGAGATCTACTTCATCAGCTGGACGGAGCAGAGCGGGATCACCGTCAGCCACGTGATGGACCTCGGCAAGCTGACCGTGCGGGCCTTCTGGACCTTCGAGGGCGAGGGCGGCCGGGTCGGCCAGCTGCACACCGGGACGCTGGAGCGGGTGGCCTGAGCCGCAGGACCGCCGGGCGGGAGCCGTACGGTTCCTGAACGGCCCGGCCGACCCGAATTCCAGAACCGAACCCCCGGGGCCGCAGCCCCGGGGGTTCGGTCGTTCAGGTTCAGGCGTTCAGGCGTTCGGGCGTTCAGGTGCGGCCGGTCAAGCTCGGCCGGGTCGCTTCATACGGTCTGGTTCGGCACCTTGAGGTGCTGGGACAGCCACTCCAGCGAGGAGGGCAGCAGAGCGCTCCAGGTCTCGAAGTTGTGGCCGCCGTTCTCCAGCATGCTGTACGAGACCTTCATCGGGCTCTGCACCGCGTCGACGAAGGCCTCGGTCTCCTGCCGGTAGCTGCCGTCGCCCTTCTTGGTGCCGGCCAGCAGCACGGACACCTTCGGCTGCGGCAGGTTCTTCAGCCGCCACATCAGGTTGGCCTCGTCGCGGCGCTGCTTGCTGCCGCCGAAGAGGTCGCCCGTGGTGGGGTCGTCGGCCGCGTCGTAGTAGGCGGAGAGGGCGACGGCGGTCGGAAAGACGTCCGGGTGACGCATGGCCAGCTTGAGCGCGCAGTAGCCGCCGGTCGAGTTGCCCATGAAGGCCCAGGCCTGCGGGTCGGAGGAGACCCGGTAGCTGGCCTGGATCGCCGAGGGCACATCCTTGGTGAAGTAGGTGTCGGACTGCGGGCCGTTCGGGACGTCCTCGCACTCGGTGTCCTGGGGCAGCGCGGGCGAGGGGCGCACCAGGACCATGACGGTCGGCTGCATCCGCCCTTCCTGCAGCAGCTTGAGCGCCGCACCCGGGTAGTTGAAGCGGGTGATCAGATTCTCGGCGATTCCTGGGAATCCGGTGCTGACGATCACGGCCGGGAACTGCTTCTGGGCGTACTCCGGCTGGAAGTACTGCGGCGGCAGGTAGACGTAGCCCTCGGTGGACAGCCGGCTGACCGCGCCGTCGATCCTGATCTTGCGGATCTCGCCGGACTGGCCGGGCTCGCGGCCCATCGCGCCGCCGCCCTTGACCGCGGCCTGGCCCATCGTCTCCACCATCAGCCGGCCGGAGGCGTCCGCCTTGTTGTGGATGACCACCGGGCCGGTGTCGCCGATGCCCAGCAGGTCGTCCCAACTGCTGTAGAAGGCGAAGTAGTTGTTGGCGACCAGGCCGAGCGCGGCGAGCACCGTGAGCTGGGTGGCGAGCAGTGCGCCGATCCGGCCGAGCACCGCCTGCCAGGTCTTCTTCGCGAGTCTGGGCCACAGCCAGACCGTGCCGACCATCATCACGACCGCGATCAGTGCGGTCAGCGCCAGCACCTTGTGGCTCGTCAGACCCATGTCCTGCTTGCTCCCACGCCTCGAACTCCAGTCCCCTCCGCTGGGGACATCCGAGGAGGTCACCCCGGTTCCCCCTGCCGGGGCGCGAGGACCAACCCTAACGCCAGCTGGGAGAAAGCCGACCGCGGCTGGGAGGTTACGGGGAGCCGGGCGGACGGATGACAACTTTCAGATAACAGATTTCGAAAGTTGTCATCTGAAATCTGTCGGCTGTCGGCTGTCCGCTGTCGGCTGTCACCGGCCGGTCGACCGCCGGGCCCGAAGCTCAGCCGACCCGCCCCCACAGCCGCAGCCCCTCCGTGAGCTCGCGCATGCAGCGGGCGCCGAGGTCCTGCGGGGAGCCCGGTCCGGCGAGGGGCGCCTCGGAGGCGGCCCACTGCTCCAGGGCCACCCGGATCGCCGCGGTCGCGGCGGCGGCCGCCAGCCGGATCTCCAGCGGGTCGGTGCCGTCCGGGCAGCGCTCGGCGAGGGCGGCCCGCAGCCGCTCCTCCGAGTCGGCGTGGACGCGCTGCCAGGTGGCGTTCAGCTTCGGGTCGCGCAGCAGACCGCGGGCCCACTGCATCATCTCGACCCGCGCCTCGTCGGCCGGGGTCAGCGACGCGACCGCCGCACGCTCCAGCGCCTCGCGCAGCGGCAGGTCCGCGGGGCTGGCCGCGAAGAGCTCCACCCACTCCTGCCCGCCCGCCGCGAGCAGCGGAGCGACGGCGTCCTCCTTGACCGAGAAGTACCGGTAGAAGGTGCGCAGCGAGATGCCCGCGGCGAGGGCGATCTCCTCGGCGGTGGTCGCGTCCGTGCCCCGCTCGGCGAAGAGCGCGGCGGCGGTACGGGCGATCTCCAGCCGGGTGGCCTCACGGCGGCGCTGGGTCAGGGTCGGGCGTCCGGTCACGGGGTCAGCCTACGCGGGCGGATGCCAAGGCGGCACGTCACGACGGATCGGCATGAATGGACTTCTTGGCACAACATGCCACTTAGGCGTAACGTGCCTATTGAGGTCGAGAGACCACGAACGAACGGAGTACCACCATGGAGCGCTTCAGCGGACGGAACGTCCTGATCACCGGCGGCGGCTCGGGCATCGGCCAGGCCACCGTGCACCGGATCCTCGCCGAGGGCGGGAAGGTCGTCGCCGTCGACGTCAACGAGGACGGCCTGAAGAAGACCCTGGACCGCGCCACCGCCGAGGGAACCGCGGACCGCCTCACCGTCCAGGTGCTGGACATCGCGGACGAGGCGGCCGTCGTCGCGGGCGTGGCCGAGGCGATCGCCGGCCTGGGCGGCCTGGACGTGCTGGTCAACGCGGCCGGCATCCTCCGCTCCTCGCACACCCACGAGACCAGCCTGGAGTTCTGGAACAGGCTCCTCGCGGTGAACCTGACCGGCACCTTCCTGATGACCCGCGAGGCGCTCCCCGCGCTGCTCGCCGGCGGCAAGGGCGTGGTGGTCAACTTCAGCTCCACCTCCGCGAGCTTCGCCCACCCCTACATGGCCGCGTACGCCGCGACCAAGGGCGGCATCCAGTCCTTCACCCACGCGATCGCCTCGGAGTACTCGAAGCAGGGCCTGCGCGCGGTCTGCGTCGCACCGGGCAGCATCGACAGCGGCATGACCCACAACCCGGGCCTGCCCGCCGACGCCGATCTCAGCCTGCTGGCCAAGCTCTCCCCCGCGCTCGGCCAGGGCTTCGCGGGCCCGGAGACGGTGGCCGGCGTGATCGCCATGCTCGCCTCCGACGACGGCGCCTTCGTCACCGGCACCGAGCTCCGCATCGATGGCGGCACGCACATGTGACGCCGGTCGACCCGCCGACCTGCCAGACCGCTCGACCGCGGGAAGGCGGGGCCTGTGCCGTCCCCCGTGCGGCACAGGCCCCGCCTTCCCGCGGTCCCGAGGCCGTCCCGTCGGCCTCGGGAAGCCGGGCCGGCCGCGGCCCCGGTACCGAGCCGGGTGCGGCGGCGGTCACCGCAGAGGCTTCGCCAGGAGGAGTTCGCGGCCGACCCCGTCGGCGAGCAGGTCCCCGGGTTCCGCGAGCGGGGTGAAGCCGTGGCGGCGGTAGAGGGCGAGCGCCGCCCGGTTGCCGGGGAGTACGGCGAGGCGCAGCGTGGTGCCGCCGGTGGCCCGGGCCCAGCGCTCGACCTCCTCGACGAGACGGTCCGCGACGCCCCCGCCGCGCGCCCGCGGGGCGACCCAGAGAGAGCGCAACTCCCGCACGCCGTCCGGTGATCCGGGCATTCCGCCGACCAGTCCGACCGGGTCGTCGTCCAGGTGGGCCGCGACGTGGAGGGCGTCCGGGAGGCGGAGCCGGTCGTGCCAACGGTCCTCACCGCCCTGGTCCCAGTCGGCCAGGCCGGCCTTGAAGGCGTCCGGCGCACCGGTCAGGGCGGCGAGACGGAGATCCCGCCAGAGCGGCCAGTCGGCGGTCGTGAGGGTTCGGAGTGTCGGCATCACCATGCCCGGCACCGTAGAAGATCCGCCCGGCGGCCGTCTGCCGAATGCCCGCTCCGGCAGCCGCGACCGCGGCCGCGGCCGATGGGACTCGCAGGCGACGAGGCCCCGCCTACGGCGTGCGCCAGTCGGCGGCGAAGGCGGCGGCCGGGTTGGTGACGAGGAGCAGCTCGGGCAGTTCCGGGCCGTAGCTGCGGGCGAGGCGCGGGGCGAGGTCGGCGAGCAGAGCGACCGGGCCGGCGGCCGCGCGGGCGGTCCGGGTGGTGGTGTCGGCGCCGAGCAGCAGTTGGTCGGCGTGGCCCGCCTCGACCAGGTCGGCGATCACGTCGAAGGCCTGGTGGTCGCCGGACCGGCCGGACCGGGAGGGGCTGTCCAGGGCGAGCCGGACCCCCTCGGCGGCCAGGGCACGGTGCAGCGCGCGGTCGGAGAGCCGGGTGAGGTGGCCGAGGACGATCCGGTCGGGCCGGACCCCGTGCCGGTCGTGCAGCAGGTGCAGGACCCGGAGCGGAGCGCCGTCGGCTTCGAGGTGGACGGCGATCGGGGCGCCGGTGGCGTGGTGGGCCTCGGCCGCCGCGGCCATCGTCCACCGGGTGTGCCGGCTCACGGGCCCCGGATCGCCCGCGACCTTGATCAGCCCGGCCCGGACGCCCTCGGGCGCGCCGGGCAGACCGGTGGTGAGTTCGGCGACGAAGCGTTCCGCGAGGTCGGCGTACGCGCCGGGGCGCTCGGCCGGGTCGCCGTCGACGTCCGGGAAGAAGCCCGGCGCGTAGTGGACCGCCTGGTGCGCGCCGGTGGCGGCGACGACGTGGACGCCGGTGGCGCGGGAGAGCGCGGCGAGGGAGTCCGCGCCCCGGCCCAGGCCGAGCGGGGTCCACTGGACGAGGGCACGGCCACCGGCGGCGGCGTAGGCCCGCAGGACGTCCTCGGCGGCGGCCGGGTCGTCCAGCTCCTGGCCGGGGAGCAGCGGGCTGCGGATGAAGAGGTGGTCGTGGGAGTCAGTGACCCCGAGATCGGCGGGGTCCAGGTCGCCGAGGACGGTGCGGACGGTGCGGCTCATGCGTCGGCCCCCGGGGTGGCGCTCCCGGCGACGGTCTCCGCCGCGGCCTCGGTGCCGGTTCCGGTCCCGGCCTTGGCCTCGGCCCTGGCCGCGGCGTCGGCGTCGCCGTCGGCGAAGGTGGCAGTGGCGACGCGCAGGCCGGCCGGCGCCTTGGGGAGCCCGACGTACGGCGCGAGGTGGACGATGACCTCGGTGATCTCCGCCTCCGTCAGGCCGATCCGTCGGCTGTAGCGGACGTGGTCGGCCAGCTGCGGCTCGACGCCGCCGAGTGCGGTGAGCGCGGCCAGGTTCGCGATCTGGCGGTCGCGCAGGGCGAGTCCGGGACGCTGGTAGGTACCGCCGAAGAGGCTGGTGACGATCCAGTCGGGGAAGCCGGGAGCGAGGGCGTCCAGGCCCCCGAGTGTGGTGGCGGCGCCGGGACCCGCGAGTTCGGCGAGCAGGGCGTAACCGGCCGTGCGGTCGGTCGGGGCCGGGGTGAGGTCGGTGCCGGTGGGAACGGTCGCGGGGGACATCGGGGCGGTGGGTCCTTTCACCAGTGGCGGCCGGCCGGCAGCCGGTCGAGTTCGGGGCGGGACAGGTGCAGCACCTGGTAACGGACGCCTGGCTCGTCCTCGGGGGCCGGGCCGTACCAGAGGGCGAAGCGGAGCAGCTCCCAGCGGCTCGGGTCGACGGCCACGGCGGCGGTGTGCAGGGCCGGGTGCGTGGGAAGGTCGGCGAGCGCCCGCTCGACGGCCTCGGCCGGGTCGGCGGATTCCGGCAGCCGTACGGTCTCGCGGGTGGCGGTGGTCGGCGGCCCGGCCGCCTCCTCCCTTGACGACGCCGCCTCCGAGGCCGATGCCGTGGCCGCCGAGGTTCCTGACCCGCCGTGGGTCAGGCCCGCGCCCAGCCAGTGCCGGACGGCGGGGCGTCCGAAGTCGGCGCTCAGGCCGCGGAATCCCGGCCCCCAGAGGAAACCGTTCATGCCCTCGACGGTGCGCCAGAGGTAGAACGGCGCGTACTGGTTGACGGGCGAGCCCTGTCGGCCGCGCTCGCGGACCAGATAGGCCTTGAGGCCGAGACCCGGGTGCGCGTCGAGCAGGTGGCCCTTGTCGGCGACGCGCTTGCGGATGACGCCCATGTCGTAATCGGCGGGCAGGGTGATCTCGTACTGCATCGCGTGCACGGCTGAGCTCCTCGGGTTCGAAGGGTCCGGCAGGCAGGCAGGCTGCCGGACGGGCGGGCTCGGCGGGTCAGGCCGTGCGGTGTGCCGCGAGCAGGCCGAGGGCGCCACGAACGGCCCGGTCGAACGGCTCGGCGCTGTCGGCGGCACGGGCCAGGACGTAACCGCCCTGGACGACGGCGACCACGGCGGCGGCGGTGTCGGCCGGGTCGAGGCCGGGGGCGAACTCGCCGTCCGCCTGGCCGTCGGCGATCAGTCCGGCGATCCGGCCGCGCAGCCAGTCGAAGGTCTCCTCGACGGGCGCGCGCAGGAGCGGGTCGGCGACCACGTCCGGGTCCTGGGCCATCCGGCCGATCCGGCAGCCGCGCAGGACGTCACGGTCGCGCTGCAGGTAGGCGGCGATCCGGTCGTAGGCGCTGCCGGGGGCGACGAGGTCGGCCTCGGCGACGCCGCGCAGCTGCTCGGCGCTGCGGCGCAGGGCGGCGGCCGCGAGGTCGGGCTTGCCGGTGAAGTGGTGGTACATGCTGCCCTGGCCGACGCCGGAGCGCTGCTGGATGGCCTTGGGGCTGGTGCCGACGTAGCCGCGCTCCCAGAGGAGGGCCTGGGTGCTCTCGATGAGGCGGTTCTGGGTGCTCATGCGGATCACTGTACATACCAGTAGGTACAGAATGCCAGTGCGGACGCCGCCCGACCCGACCGGACCCGAGCCCGATCCGATCCGACTCGGGCTCGCGCTCGGTGCTCCGGTGCCGATGCCGGCTCCGGGGCCGGCTCCGGCCCCGACCCCGGCCCTGGGTGCGCGGGCGGCTCCCCGTGACCCCCGCCGGGCGGAACGGTTGAGGGCCGTGCGCCGCCCCCCGGCGGCCACGGCCCCTCGACCGTTCGTCATCCCCCGCCCCGCCGAACGGCATTCCGGCGCACCCGGTGGCGCGCGTCACGTCACGCACGGTTGCCGGCGTCACGCCGCGTAGGGGGTGCACGGCGCATTGCGCGGGCGGGCGGGAGATCCGGGCTGCCGTGGCAGCGCGCTGCGGGCGTGGACCGCTACGGCAGCGCCCGACGGATCTCCGGCGCCACCGCGCTCGCGAACAGCTCCAACTGCTCGCGCTGCGCCCCCTCGGTGAGGGCGTCGACCCCGATGCCGACCACCTCGTTGCCGAAGGCCTCGTGGTAGCGGTGGATCTTCTCGATCACCTGCTGCGGACTGCCGACCAGCGCCGAGCCGCGCTCCAGCGCGTCCTCCAGCGAGGTGAACGGCGAGTTGTTGTGCCGGCCCGCGGCCGAGTCGAACAGTGCGTTCCAGTACGGGCGGAAGCCCTCGACGGCGTCCTGCGAGCGCTCGGCGACGAACAGTCCGCCGAAGCTCGCGCCCACCCGGGCCCGCGCCGGGTCGTGCCCGTAGTGCTCCCAGCGCTCGCGGTAGTGCTCGACCAGCGTCCGGTACTTCTCCAGCGGATGGAAGGAGTTGGCGGAGAAGAGCGGGTCGCCGTGGCGGGCCGCGAGGTCGGTGGACCGCGCGCTGGTCGCGCTGCCGTGCCACACCGGGATCGGGTCCTGGAGCGGGCGCGGCCAGACCGTGACGTCCGCGAGCGGCGGGCGGGTCGAGCCCTCCCAGGTCACCTTCTCCTCACGCCAGAGCCTGCGCAGCAGGCCGTAGTTCTCCGCGAGCGCCTCCCACTGGCGCTCCTCGGGGAGGCCGAACAGACCGAAGTGGCGCGGGTCGTTGCCCTTGCCGACGATCAACTCAAGTCGACCCCCGGAGAGTTGGTCGAGCATCGCGTAGTCCTCGGCGACCCGGACCGGGTCGAGGACGCTGAGCACCGTCACCGTGGTGAACAGCCGGATAGTGGAGGTGCGGGCGGCGATGGCGCTCAGCAGCAGGGGTGGCGCCGGGGAGAGGAACGGCTCACCGTGCCGCTCCCCCACGCCGTAGCCGTCGTAGCCGAGCTGCTCGGCGAGGACGGCCTGGTCGATGACGTTGTGCAGCTTCTGCTGCGGGGTGCGCCGGACGCCGGTGACCGGGTCGGGGGCGTTGGCGACGAGGGACGAGACGGTGAACCGCACGGCGGTCTCCTTGGGCGCTCGGGACGGGCCCGGGGTCTGGCTCGGGTCGGACCAGGGCCGGGGCCATGGCCGGGTACAGGACCGGGCCGGGCCGGGCATGGGGATGAGCTGAGCAGGACCGGGACGGAACCGGCGGGCCGGAGCGTCCCGGGGTTCGGTGAGCCGCACGGAGAGCGGAGCGCGGGGAGCCGGTGCACGGTCCGGCGCTGTGCTCCTACGGGCGGCACCGGCGGAACGGCCGACGGGGCGGGCGATGGGCCGCTCGGGCGGCGGGGCTCGCGGGTGGCGTCAGCGGTCGGTGCTGCGGTGGCGGCGACAACAACAGCGGGCTGCGGCGGCCACGGCCACGGTCCGGACTGCCATCTCGCCTCCCCCTCGCCTCGCACGCACGCGATCCTCCGCGAGCATAGGCACCGGCCCGGAACGGGGCAAGGCTTGATCCGCCGCGACGGACTGGCAGGATGTCCGGCATGAGCTACCTCGCCGCGGATGACCGCTATGACTCGATGACCTATCGGAAGGCCGGCCGCAGCGGCGTCCAGCTGCCCGCCGTCTCGCTGGGGCTCTGGCACAACTTCGGTGACGCCCAGCCGCTGGACGTGCAGCGGGCGGTGCTGCGCCGGGCCTTCGACCGGGGCGTCACGCACTTCGACCTGGCGAACAACTACGGCCCGCCGTACGGCAGCGCCGAGCGCAACTTCGGCTACCTGTTCGCCCAGGACTTCCGGCCTTACCGGGACGAGCTGTTCATCGCCACCAAGGCCGGCTGGGACATGTGGCCCGGCCCGTACGGCAACGGCGGCAGCCGCAAGTACCTGCTGGCCAGCCTCGACCAGTCGCTGGACCGGATGGGGCTGGACTACGTCGACGTCTTCTACTCGCACCGGTACGACCCGGACACCCCGATCGAGGAGACGATGGGGGCGCTCGACAGCGCGGTGCGCTCGGGCAGGGCGCTGTACGCGGCGATCTCCAACTACCCGGCGGAGCAGCACCGGGAGGCGGTGGCGATCCTGCGCGAGCTGGGGACGCCGGTGCTGATGAACCAGTCGGCGTACTCGATCCTCAACCGGTCCGTGGAGGACGGCGGCGTGCTGGACGCGGTGGGCGACACCCAGAGCAGCCTCATCGCCTACTCGCCGCTGGCCCAGGGGCTGCTGACCGACCGCTACCTGTCCGGGGCGGTTCCGGCGGGCTCGCGGATGTCGGTCGGCAAGTTCCTCACCGAGGAGGCGCTGACCGAGCGGAAGCTGGAGCAGCTGCGGGCGCTGGCCGCGGTCGCCGAGCGGCGCGGCCAGACGCTGGCGCAGCTGGCGCTGTGCTGGGTGCTGCGGGACCCGCGGGTGGTCTCGGTGATCATCGGTGCGAGCAGCGTCGCCCAGCTGGACCAGAACCTCGACGCACTGGCGGGCGGGCCGCTGACGGCCGAGGAGCTGGCGGAGATCGACCGGCTGAGCCGCTGAGCGGGGCGGAGGCGCCGACCGGCGACCGAGGCTGATCGCTGCGGCCGATGGCTACGGCTGACGCTGACAGCTGACGATCGACGGATGACAGCTGACAGATTTCGAAATCTGTCAGCTGTCATCCGTCATCTGTTATCCGTCAGCTGTCACCAGTCAGCCACCGGCGTGCGGCCGCTTGATGCCCAGAGCGGGCAGAACCGTTTCTGCAACCCGATGGGCCTCCTCCAGCAGCGGGTTGCCCGAGAGGATGAAGGTGTCGACACCCAGTGCCTCGAACTCCTGCAGGCGCTCGATCACCTGGGCCGTCGAGCCGACCACCGCCGTACCGGGCCCGGGGCGGAACAGGCTCATTCCCGGCCAGAGGTTGGGGTAGACCTCCAGCTCCCGGGCCCGCGCCGGCACCTTCCCGCCGTGCTGGCGGAACTGCCGCTGCCAGCCGACCCCGTCCTCCGCCTTCGCGCCACCCAGCTGGCGCGCGTACGTAGCCTCACCGGTGACATCCAGCAGCCGGTCGGCGGCGGCCCAGGCCTCGTCCTCGGTGTCGCGGACGATCAGATGCAGTCGCAGCCCGATCCGCACCGACCGGCCGTGGGCGGCGGCCCGCTCGCGGACCAGGTCCAGCTTCTCCTTGAGCAGGTGCGGTGGCTCTCCCCAGGTCAGGTAGACGTCCACGTGCTCGGCGGCCATCTCGATGCCGGCCGCCGAACTGCCGCCGAACCAGAGCGGGATGCCGCCGGGCTGCACCGGGGTCAGCTCGCGCAGGCTCGCACCCGCGTTCTTCAGCTCGTAGAACTCGCCCTTGTGGTCGAAGACTTCACCCGCCGTAAGACGCTTGACGATCGACCAGTACTCGCCGCTGAGCCGGTAGCGGTCGTCGTGCTCGACGTCCAGGCCGTACTCGCGCAGCTGCGCGGTCGAGCCGTTCACCACGTTGAAGCGCAGCCGGCCGCCGTGCAGGTGGTCGAAGCTGAGTGCCATCTTGGCCAGCAGGGTGGGTGAGACCAGCCCCGGGTGGACGGCCAGCAGCGGTTTGAAGGCCGGGGTGGTGGCGGCCGCGAGCGCGCTGCCGAGCGTCCAGACGTCGTACAGGTCGGTCGCGAGCAGCGCGCCGGTGTAGCCCAGTCGCTCGACGCTGCCCGCCAGTTGCTGGAGGTAGCGGAGGTCCACCGGGCGGCGGCCGGCCGGCTCCCAGGGGTAGTGCCCCTCGCGCGGAATGATGTACCAGAGGACTTCGGAGGCCACGGGTCAGACCGCCTTCGCGAGCGCGGCGGCCACCGGGGCCTCCAGGGCGGGGAGGTGGGCGTCGGCGACGGTCAGTGCCCGGTCGATGAAGCCCGCACCGTGGAAGATGTCCGCGGCTTCCTGCTGTTCGGCGACGAACCCGGCGGTGGCGGGCTCCAGCCGCCAGGGCAGCGCGACCAGCGCGGACTGCCAGTCGGCGGCCGCGCCGCCCAGTTCCTCGGCGGCGATCGCGGCGGCCTCGGCCGGATTGGCGGCCGCCCAGGCGTCCGCCCGGCGCAGGGCGGTCGCGATCGCGGCGACCACCTCGGGACGGCCGGTCGCGAAGTCCCGACGGGTGAAGAACACCGAACGGTCGGTGATGACGTCACCGGTGCGGATCAGCTCGCGGAACTCCCCGGTGCGGCGGGCGGCGGCGAGTTCGGCGCCCTGCGCGATCCAGCCGGCGATCTCGCCGTCGCGCAGCCGCCGGGCCTGGTCCTGGCCGGCCGCCGGGCGCTCCGGGGTGACGTCGTCGCCGTACGAAAGTCCCTGTGCGTGCAGGGCCTTGGCGAGCAGGTGGGTCTGCCAGGAGCCGACGGCGAGGACGACGGTGGCGCCCTTGAGGTCCGCGACCGTCCGCACCGGGCCGGAGTCCAGCACCAGGAGGGCGCCGTGGTCGGGGCGGGGTGCGGAGACGGCCGCGTAGACCAGGTCGTGGCCGGCCGCCTGGGCGGTGATCGGCGGGGTGGAGCCGGTCCCGCCGAAGTCGATGACGCCCTCGGCGAGCAGCGCGCCGGTACGGGTGCCGTCCGCGTAGTGGTGGAAGGCGCCGGTCTCGCCGAGCGGGGCCAGCTCCTCGTCCAGGTAGGGGAGTCGGGCGAGGTAGTAGAGCGACGGGTTGCTGGCGTGGACGCCGAGGGTGACGGTCATCTGGTCAACTCCGGTGGTGCGGGCTCGGTTGGTCGGAAGTCGGGGTGGATCGGGGGAAATCGGGAGGACAGCGGGGATTCTCGGGGACTGCGGGGAATCGCGGTGGGCAGTGGTGGATCGCGGGCGTCAGTGGACGCCGAGGTCGGCGAGCAGCCGGCGCCGCAGGTCGGCGAAGGCGGGATCGGCCGGGTCGCGCGGGCTCTCGACGGTGACGGCTTCGTCCCGGGCGAGCAGACCGTCGCGCAGCACCACGACCCGGTCGGCGAGCCGTACGGCTTCGTCCACGTCGTGGGTGACCAGCAGTACCGCCGGGCGGTGGCGGCGCACCAGGTCGCCGACGAGGTCCTGCATGCGCAGCCGGGTGAGCGCGTCCAGGGCGGCGAAAGGTTCGTCGAGCAGCAGGAGTTGCGGCTCCCGGACGAGCGCCCGGGCGAGTGCGACGCGTTGCGCCTCACCTCCCGACAGGGTGGCCGGCCAGGCCTCGGCGTGCCGCTCCAGGCCGACCTCGGCGAGCGCCTTCAGTCCGGTCTCCCGGGTCGCGGCGCCGCGCGGCAGGCCGACCGTGACGTTCGCCAGCACCCGCTTGGACGGCACCAGGCGGGGCTCCTGGAACACCACGGTACGGACCGGCGGGACGAGCACGGTGCCCCCGTCCGCCTGGTCGAGCGCCCCGAGGATGCGCAGCAGCGTGGTCTTTCCGGTGCCGCTCGCACCCAGCAGGGCGACGAACTCCCCACGGGCGATGGAGAGATCGACCCCGTCGAGTACCGCCCGGGTGCCGAACACCCGGCGCAGACCGCGCAGGTGGACAGCCGGGACCGTCTCCTCGGAGGCCGAGGAGGCCGAGGAGGCCGAGGAGGCCGAGGAGGCCGAGGAGGCCGAGGAGGCCGAGGAGGCCGAGGAGGCCGAGGAGGCCGAGGAGGCCGACAGAGAGGACGGGGAGGACGGGGAGGACGGGGAGGACGGTGATGACGGCGCGGAGGACGAGGACGTGGCGGTGGCGAACGTGTCGGCGGTCATCGGGCCGCTCCCTGGACGATCTGGCGCCACGGCATCAGCACGCGCTCCAGGACCCGGACGACACCGTCCGCGGCGAGGCCGAGCAGCCCGTAGATCAGGATGCAGACGGCGAGGACGTCGGTGCGCGAGTAGTTCTGCGCCTGGGCCATCAAGTAGCCGATGCCTTCGGTGGAGTTGATCTCCTCGGCGGCGATCAGGGCGATCACGCTGAGCGTCATCGACAGGCGCAGTCCGGACAGCAGCGAGGGCAGGGCGCCGGGCAGCACGACCGTGCGCACGATCGCCCAGCGTCCGAGGCCGAAGCTGCGCATCGCCTCGACCAGTTTGCGGTCGGTGCTGCGGACCCCACCCGAGGCGGACACGTACATCGGGAAGCTGGTGGCGACCCCGATCAGGGCGACCTTCGCGGTCTCGGTGATGCCGAACCACACCATGAACAGCGGGACGAGGGCCAGGAAGGGCACGGTGCGCAGGACCTGGATCGCGGAGTCGAGCAACTCCTCGCCGAGGCGGGTGAATCCGGTGACCACGCCGAGCACCAGTCCGGTGGTCGCGCCGAAGAACAGTCCGAGTCCGGCGCGGGTGAGGGAGACGGACAGGGCGTCGGTCAGCTGGCCGTTGCCCCACAGCTCCCCCACCGCCTGCGCAACCTGGGCGGGCGAGGCGAGCACGTCCTGGGTGAGCGCGCCGGTGGCGGAGGCGAGTGCCCAGCCGCCGAGCAGGGCAAGCGGACCGATGGTGCGCAGGGTCACGGCGAGTGCCCGGGGGCGGGGCCGGTGCCGCCGGCTCTGCGGGGCGACCAGGCCGGAGTCCAGTGCGGCCCGGGTGTCTTCCGGCGTGAACGGCCGGGTGGCGGTGGTCACTTGGCACCGTCCCCGAGCTTGTTGATGTCGATCAGGTACGGCTTGACGTCCACCAGTTGCTTGGTGACCTTCTGGTCGGCGAAGAACTGGGCGACCGTCCCGAAGCGGGCGATGTCGGCGTCGGAGATGGCGTCGGCCGGGGTGCCCTGCTTGCCGACGTTCACCGCGACGTCCTTCTCGACAGGGGTGACGGCGGTCGGGCCGGCGTCGGTGAACACGTTGAGGTAGCCGGCCGGGTCGGCCTTCTCCTTGGCGCCGTTCTCCCGCAGATAGGCGTAGAAGGCCTTCACCACCTCGGGGTGCTTGTCGGCGAAACCGTTGCGCACCGCCCAGACCGCGTAGTTGTCGGATCCCACCTCCTGGCCGTTGACCAGGAAGTGTGCACCGGCGTTGGCGATGGCGGGGGTCGAGAAGGTGTTCCAGGTCGCCCAGGCGTCCACCTGGCCGGAGTTGAAGACGCCGGAGGTCTGGTCGGCACGCAGGTAGACCCGCTCCACCTTGTCGGCCGGAACGCCGTTCTTCGCCAGTGCCTTGAGCAGCAGGTACTCGCTGGTGCCTCCCTGGGAGACGGCGACCTTCCTGCCGACCAGGTCCTGGACGGACTTGACGGGCGAGTCGTTCTTCACCAGGATCCCCTCGCCGACGCCGTCGGGCGCGGTCTGGGCGAACAGCTTGAAGCCGGGCTTCTGGGCGAGCGCGGCGACGGCCGAGGTGATCGAACCCTGGGCGATGTCCAGTTGGTCGGCGGAGAGGGCCTGGGCGGCGGGGGCGAAGGGGCCGGCGCTGCCGGTCCAGGCGACCTTGGCGTGGACCGCGGCCAGGGTGCGGTCCAGTGAACCGTCCTTCTTGCCGCGGGCCAGGAAGCCGTTGTTGCCGGGATCGGGCAGGCGGAGCACCACGTCGGCCTTGTCGCCGGCCCCGCCGTCGGCGGAGGCCTTGGCCCCGTCGGCGGAGGAGCCGCAGGCGGCGAGGGCGGCGGAGGCGAGCAGAGCGGTGGCGGCGAGGGCGGGACGAGGGGTCTTCACGGGGTCTCCAAGGGGGTGACAGATGACAGCCGACAGCTGACAACTTTCGAAATCTGTTAGCTGAATGCTGTTACCTGAAGTCTGCGATCCGCACGCCGCCGGCATCGGAACCCGCGCCCGGCGCCTCACCCGCACGCCGCACCCGCAGCAGCTCGCGCGCTGCGCGCAGCGGCTCCGGGTCGGCCCAGGCCTGGACGTCCACCGGCGCGGCAAGGAAGCCCTGCTCCCTGAGGAATCGTTCCTGCAACGCGAGCAACTCCAGCCGCTCCGCCGACAGGTCGAGCCGCAGGGTCCGGTGGCTGCCCGGCGCATAGGCTCCGGCGACGCCCTCGGCACCGGCACCGGTCTCGGCCCGCAGGATCCGGACCACCTCCTCCGGACGCTCCGCCGCCCAGTCGGCGGCCTCCAGCAGCACGGCGAGGAACCGGGCCACCAGCTCGGGGTGTTCGTCCAGCAGCCGCTGGTGGACGGTGATCGGCCGGGGCGTGCCGTTGTTGACCCGGGCCCGGCGGTCCGGCGCCGCGTCCAGTTCCACGGCCACCTCCGCACCGACCCGGCGGGCCGCCTCGACGGCGAGCGCCCCCTTCACGTACACCGCGTCCACCGTGCCGTCCCGCAGCGCGGCCAGCTCGGCGGACCACTGCCCGGCGCCCTCGGATCCGGGGACGTCCACCAGCTCGGCGTCCGCCAGGGTGAGGCCCGCGAGCCCGAGGGCGCCCCGGAGGCCGGCCAGCGCCATCGCCCGCCAGAAGTCGATGCCGATGTCATGATGTGGCACCGCCAGCCGCAGTCCACGCAGTTGCCCGGGTTCGGTGATGCCGCTGCCGGCCCGGACCAGCACCACCTGGCGCTCCTCGATCCAGGTGAGGCCGATCAGCCTGGTCGCCTCGCCGCGCGAACGGGCCCACAGCGCGGGGACGTTTCCGCCCTCCCGGAACAGACCGGTCAGCGCGTGGGTGTAGTGGTGGTCCGCGGCCACCTCGGGCGGTGCGTCCTGCAGCGAGCGGACCGCGATGCCGTCGGCGGCGAACTCACGGGCGAGCCAACCCTGATCGGCGGCGATCCCGGTCGCGGTGGGCACCGGGCAGCGGGTGAACCAGAGGGTGTCGGGAAGCGGGGAGACGTTCTGGGTACGACTGGACAACGGAGTTGGTCCTCTACGGGGGCTCCGACGACGGCCGGAGGAGCTCGGTATCGATGACCGCACGGAGGCCCATGAGGCCTGGTGCGCAAAGAAGTTGTGCGCCACGATGCAGGACGGCGGGCGGCGCGGGAGGGTCGGGCGGCGCGGGAGGGGTCGTTCAGCGACAACACGCACGGGAGGGGAGACACCGGTGGGACGTCACGGCGCTTCTCCTTCCGTGGAATCGGGACGGTCTCCGCCGAGGCCGAGTGGCCGTTCGACGCGATGCGAGGAGCGTTCCACGGCAGACGAGCCCGAAGCAAGCTTTTGCCACATCGTGGGATCAGTTGTTCATCAACGCCATTCCATTGCAACGTCGTCGACACATTTCCGCAGCACTGGCTGCCCTACGCTGAGACCGCCTCCGGCCGTCCGTCCGGAGTTCCGAACCGAAACGCGAGGTGCCATGGCCGAGGCCGCCACCGCCGTCCAGAGTCCGCCGGCCGGTGCGCAGGCCGTCCAGCGCGCGCTCGGGCTGCTGCACTGCTTCCACGACAACGGCCCCGACCTGAGCGCCTCGGACCTCGCACGCCGGATGGGCCTGTCGGTCTCCACGGCGCACCGGCTGGCCCGCACGCTGGTCAGCGCCGGATTCCTGGAGCAGGACGAACAGACCGCCCGCTACCGGCTCGGTCCCGCCGTCGCCGAACTCGGCCAACTCACCTTCCACCAGCGCGGGCTGCACCTGGCCGGGCCCGAGCTGGACCTGCTCTCCCGGCGCACCAAGGCGACCGCCGACCTGGCGATCCGCAGCGGCACCCACGCCGTGATCCTGGTCGGCGGTTCCGTCCGCCCGGACACCGGGCTGGGCCTGCGTCGGCCACTGCACTCCACGGCCCTCGGCAAGATCCTGCTGGCCTGGCCCCGCCCGGGCGAGACGGCGCCGGCGGCACTGGGACGGCTGCCCTCCTTCACCGACCGCACGATCACCGAACCAGCGCTCCTGGACGACGAGTTGGCGAAGGTCCGAGCGGCCGGGTACGCGCTCAACGACGGCGAGTCGGCCGCCGGGGTGCGGACGGTCGCCGTGCCCGTCCTCGACGGCGCCGGGCAGGCGCGGTTCGCCCTCGCGGTCCGCTCGACGCCCGCACACCTCACCGACGACCGGCTGGACTGGTTCCTCGGTCACGCCCGCGGCTGCGCCGACGCGCTCGCCGTCCTGCTGCTGCCGCCGGATCAGCGTTCCTGACGGCCCATCGGGACACGACGAAAGCGGCGGGCCGCCCGTCCACGTCCTGGACGAGCGGCCCGCCGCCGGGACCCGACGGTGGCGGCCGACCGGTGGGCGGCCCGCCGAGGGGACCGGACCGGTGGCCGCCCGCCGTCAGACCGTGGCCGGGGTGTACTTGTACCCGACCCGGCGGACCGTCACGATGGTGTCCCGGTAGGCCGGTCCGAGCTTGCGGCGCAGCCGGGCGACGTGCACGTCGACCGTCCGCCCGTCCCCGACGTGGCCGTAGCCCCAGACCGCGGAGACCAGGTGGTCCCGGGTGTGCACCCGCTGCGGGTGCTCGGTGAGGTGGGCCAGCAGCTCGAACTCCAGGTAGGTGAGGTCGAGCAGCCGCCCGTCGACGTAGGCGTTGCGCCGCTCGCTGTCGACGGCGATGCCCCGCTCGGCCGGGCGGACGTGACGGACCCCCGCGACGACGTGGGCGGCGGGCCCGCCGGTCACCGTCGGCGTGCCGGGAGCCGTGTGGGCCCCGGGGACCGGGTGCCCCCCGGAGAGGGCGGCGGCGCCGGAGAGGGCGGCGGCGCCGGCCGGAACGCCGGGCAGCCCGACGGTCCCGGCCACCGGGCTCTCGGCCGGCACCAGCACCAGGTAGCCGACCATCGGGCTGCCGTTCACGGCGCCGAACTGCGCGCCGAACTGGGCGAGCACCCCCTGCGGCAGCACGCCCTGCGGCAGGGCGGCGACGACGGCCGCCCCCTCCGGCAGCGCGGCGAGCAGCGCCTGGGGCACCTGCGGGACCGTCGCGCCGGGCTGCGCGGCGGCGGGGGCCGGGACGACGGCCGGGCGGACCGGGCCCGCCTGGGTCGGACCGGCGTAGGGCGGGCGGGCCTGGGGCGTGCGGGCCTGGGGCGTGCGGGTCGCCGCACCGGGCCATCGGTCGGCCCCCGGCGCCGGGGGGACGGACGGTCCGGCGACCCCGGACGTGCCGGGACCGGCCGCGGGGACAGCGGTGACCGGCGGGACGGAGCGGACCGCGCGCAGGTGCGGGGTCGCGGTGGGCAGGGGCAGGGTGGCCGTGGAAGAAGAAGACATGGTGTGCCGCTCATTTCGCGCGTGACGGACGGGGTGGAGTCGTCTGCGCGTCGACCGGGCGTACTGCCTGGGCTGGACCGAACCGGATCAGCGGGCGGAGGGCCGGGACGCGCTGGGCGAGCCGGGACACGTCTGATCGAACAGGTGCGGCTGCCGGGACGGCCAGAACGGCTCGAGGTCGGGGCGACCCCGTCGGCTGTCCACGGCGCGGCTCCCGCGCCCGTTCCACCGTCCGATCCGTCCGTCCGCGCGCATCGCGGGGGCCGACCCGGTCGTTCGGGTACGGTCGACGACGCCGGGGGCGGTACTGGGGCAGACGATGTTCACTGGTGGTCTCTCCGCTGGGCGGGTCCGGATGGTCGGCCGCGGGCACGCCGGTGGGGCGGTCCGCTACGGCCTGGTCGACGGGTGTCGGCGGTGCGTCGGGCGGTGGGCCGGGTGGGCCGTCAGCGCCGGGGACGCACCGGGAGGGTCAGGCCGGTCAGCGACAACACGCGCTGCAGGTCAGCGCGTGGTCGATGTAGCGGCGGACGGTGAGCGCCGGATCGGCGGCACCGGGCACGGCAGTGCCGGACACGAGGGCATCGGGCATCGGGGAGCCGGGCACGGCGGTGATGATGCGTCGTCGGCCGACGGTCATCCGGCTGCCCTCCCCCTTCGTTCTCCACACGGTGGCGCGCCGTCTCCGGCGCCCGCCGACGATGCCTCGCCGGTTCGTTGAAGGCCGTCCGCCGGTCGCAACGCCCGTGCGAACGGGGTGTTTCCGGCACTCCCGACGGCATGGCCGGGCGGCCTTCGTCCACAGAGCCTTCCACGGCCGGGCCGGTCTAGGCAACCTTCGGCACAGTGATCGTCCGGGATGCGGACGGTCGGGTGAGACGGCGGGCGGAACGGGCAGGTCGGCGCGCCCACCTGCCAAGTCCTCGCAGCACCGCCGTCGCCCGCCCGATGCACCGCCGCCGCACACCGATGCTCCACCGCCACCGCACGCCCGATGCACCACCGCCGCGCGGCCGACGTCGGGCCGGAGCCGAGTCGCCCTCAGGCGCCGACCGGGGCACGGCGATACGTGAGGGCGGCGGCGTGCTCGACCAGCGCGACGAGCAGGTCCTTGCCGTCCTGCCGCAGCCGCGCGTCGCAGAGCAGCACCGGGATGCCCGGGTCGAGGTCGAGCGCCTCGCGGACCTCGTCCGGCGAGAACCGCTCGGTGCCCTCGAAGCAGTTCACCGCGACCAGGAACGGAATGCCGCGCTGCTCGAAGAAGTCGACCGAGGGGAAGCAGTCGGCAAGCCGCCGGGTGTCCGCGAGCACCAGGGCGCCGAGCGCGCCGCGGGCCAGTTCGTCCCAGACGAACCAGAACCGGTCCTGCCCGGGCGTGCCGAACAGGTAGAGCGCGAGGCCCGGCCGCAGGTCGATCCGGCCGAAGTCCATCGCGACGGTGGTGGTGCGCTTCGCCTCCACGCCCGAGGTGTCGTCCACCGGACGGCCCAGCTCGCTGAGCTCCTCCTCGGTGCGCAGCGGCCGGATCTCGCTGACCGAGCCGACCAGGGTGGTCTTGCCCGCGCCGAAGCCGCCCGCGACCAGGATCTTCACCGCGACGGACGGGCCGCCGCGCCAGCGCGGGTCGTTGGCGTTCGCCGGGTGGGCCGCGGTGCCGTCCCGGTCGGGCGCGGTGCCGACCGGTCGGGGATGGGGGTCAGAGCGCACGGAGTCCATTGATCACGTCTCGGAGCAGGCGCTCGTCCGGCAGCTCGGCGAGCGGAACGGGTCGGGTGACGCTGATCAGCTCGGCGTCGTAGAGGTCGCCGAGGAGGACCCGCACCACACTGACCGGCAGGTCGGTGTAGGAGCCGAGCTCGGCGACGGAGAGCGGCTCGCGGCGGCACAGGGTGAGCAGCGTCTGGTGCTCCGGGTCGAGGACGTGCGCGGGCACGGCCCCCGCGACCGGCCCGGGCTCGACGGCGGTGACCAGCGAGATCAGGTCGAACAGCCCCTCCTCGACCGGCCGGGTCCGGCCGCGGGTCATTGAGTAGAGCCGCACCACCGGGCCGGCCTCGTCGTCGAACCAGCGGTCGTCGACCGGGGTGCGCGGCCGGAAGAGGTCGACCTCGGGCCCGTCCGGGTCCGCCTGCCCACCCTCCGCCGCCGCCCCCGGGCGATCCGGGCCGTCCGGGCCGCCGACACCGTCCGGGCCGTCGACCCCGGACTGGCCATCGACGCCGGCCGAACCCCCGGCACCGGCCGAACCGCCGACGCCGGACGGCCCGGCCGTGCCCACCGGCACCTGGGGGCCGTCCGACGTCTCCGGGCCGTCCGGCACATCCGCCTTCGGATCCGCCATCGGACCGCTCATCTCACCGGCGGGGCGGTTTCGGTGCGCGGCTCGGCGGCCATGTGCTCGCCGACCCGCTTGACCAGCAGCGCCATCTCGTACGCGATCTGGCCGATGTCCGCCTCGGCCTCGCTCAGCACGGCCAGACAGCTGCCGTCGCCGGCGGCCGTGATGAAGAGGAAGGCCTCGTCCAGCTCCACCATGGTCTGCCGGACGCCACCGACCTTGAAGTGCCCGCCGGCGCCCTTCGCCAGGCTGTGGAACCCGGCGGCGACGGCTGCCAGGTGCTCGGCGTCCTCGCGGTCGAGATCGCGGGAGGCACCGGTGGCCAGGCCGTCGTTGGAGAGGATCACCGCGTGCCGCAGGGCCGCGACGCGCCCCACCAGGTCGTCCAGGAGCCAGTTGAGGTCCCCTGACGACTGCATCGACGTGGTCATGAATCAGTTCCTTCCGCTGGAGCGGGTGGTGCGTGTGGAGCGGGTACAACGGGTGGTTCGGGTACGGCGGGTGGCGCGGGCGCGCCGGTGTCCGGGTTCCGGCGGACCGGCTGCCCGGGCGGCACCCGACGGGCGAGCGGTGCCCGGCCGGTGTCCTGCGGCGCGGGCAGCGCCGCCGGGGCGGGTGCCGGGGCGATCGCCCGCCGGGACCGGTCCGGCGGCTGCCAGGCCGGTACGGCGGTGGATCGCCCGTTCCCCCGTACGGCACGATCGTCGGGCGTGCCGGGACGATCCGTCAACGGAGCACCGGGGCGGTCCGCCGGCGCACCGGCGCGGCCGGGGGACGCGCCCGCACGGTCGGCCGGAACGGTGGCGCCGCGACCACGGGTGAAGCCGCGCTGGAACGAGGCGAAGGTCGCCCGGGCCTCCTCGGGCGAGCGGTCCCGGACCTCCCGGGTCTCCCCGCCGTCGCGGGGGCCCCGGCCGTCCCGGGTGTCCGCGGCCGACGCTTCCCCGGCCGCGCCGTCGGCTCCGGCCCCGTTGCGGAACCGTTCCTTCAGCTGCTCCGTGAGCTGATCCCTGAGCTGCGGGGCCAGGTTCGCCTGCCGGACCCGCCGGGGCAGGCCGCCGAGCGTGCGGGGTGCGGCGTCCACGGGCGCAGGCTCGGCCCCGGTCGCTCCGGCGACCCCGGCGGCCGCGACGGCCGCCTCGGCCGCCGCCACCGCGAGGTCCTCCCGCCGGTGCCGCCCCGTCCCCGGCCCGTCCTCGGTGTCCGCCACGGGCGCGGGGACCAGCACCGGCCCGCCCTTGCCCCGCGAGGCCCGGCGCGGCAGCCCGCCCGCCGTACGGCCCGACTCCGGCACGGACGGCCTCGGGCCGCCCGTCGTCCCGCGGTGCTTTTCCGCCTCGTCACCTACGGCGCCGGCGCCGGCTCCCGTACGTCCTTCGACCCCCGGTCCGGCCGAGGCACCTGCACCTGCACCCGCGGAGCCGACCGACCCGGACGCCGCCCAGGAGGCACCCCCCGACCCGGGCACGGCGACCAGGTCCCGCTGCCCGCGCCGGCCGCCCGCCGCGGCCCGCTGCCCGGCCGGGCCCGACTCCGGCTTCCCGTCGGGCGCCTCCGCGAGCAGTTCGCGCGGGATCAGCACGACCGCCGTCGTCCCGCCGTACGGGGAAGGCCGCAGGTGCACCCGGATGCCGTGCCGCCGGGCCAGCCGACTGACCACGAACAGGCCCAGCCGGTCGGTGTCGGCGAGGTCGAACTCCTGCTCCACGGCGAGGCGTTCGTTGATCTCGGCGAGCATCTGCTCGCTCAGCCCGAGGCCGCGGTCGTCGATCTCCAGCGCGAAGCCGTGCGCGACCACCTCGCCCTGAACGGTGACCTGGGTGCTCGGCGGGGAGAACACCGCGGCGTTCTCGACGAGCTCGGCGACCAGGTGGGTGACGTCCGCGACGGCGCTGCCGAGCAGGCCGGTGCCGGGGAACGGCCGGACGATCACCCGGGCGTAGTCCTCGACCTCGCCGACGGCCGCCCGGACCACGTCCACCATCCGGACCGGCTTGCGCCAGGCCCGCCCGGGCGAACCACCGGCCAGGATGATCAGGCCCTCGGCATGGCGGCGCATGCGGGTGGTGAGGTGGTCGACCTTGAAGAGGTCCTCCAGCTCGGCCGGGTCCTCGGTGCGGCGCTCCATGGTGTCGAGCAGGGTGAGCTGCCGGTGCAGCAGAACCTGGCTGCGCCGGGCCAGGTTGACGAACACCGCCGAGACCCCGCGCCGCAGTTCGGCCTGTTCGACGGCGGCTTCGACGGCGGCCCGCTGCACCGCGTTGAAGGCCTGGCCGACCTGGCCGATCTCGGCGTTCCCGAAATGCAGCTCGGGGGCCTCGGTGGCCACGTCCACCGGCTCGCCGCGGCGCAGCCGCAGCATGACGGACGGCAGCCGGGTGCCGGCCAGCTCGTCGGCCGCGTTGCGCAGGCCGATCAGCTCGCGGGCCAGGCCCCGGCCGATCCGGAACGAGATCATGATGGACAGCACCACGGCGACCAGACCGACCGCACCGGCGATGCCGCCGCGCCAGAGCATTCCGATCGCCGCGGAGCGCGCGCGCTCGTCCAGCCCGGCGGAGATCCGGCTGTTGATCGAGGCGAGGTCGCCGAGCGCCCGGTCGGCGGTCTCCCGCCAGGAGTCGGTGTTGAGCGCCTGGACCACGCGGTCGGGGCCGCCGGCGCCGACGAAGTCCGCTTCGGCCCGGGCCAGTGCGCCCCAGGCCTCCCCGCCGCGCAGCGCGGCGTAGTCGGACTGGTCGGCGGGCTCGAGCTCGGCGACGTAGACGGTGAACAGCGCCTGCTGGTTGTGCAGGGCGTCCAGCGCGACCTGGTACTGCTCGGCGGTGGGCCTGGCGGCGCCCGTGCGCAGGCCCTCCATCGCCGCGTCCTCCTGCGACAGGTACTCCCGGGCGCGCACCAGCTCGATCAGGATGGTGCCCTGACGGGGGAGTTGGCCGCTCTGCCGGGCGACGTAGGCGGACCGGAAACCGAACACCGGCTTGACCAGGTCGCTGTACTGGCCCAGCGCGAACTCCCAGTTCAGCGCGGAACGGCCGACCTGGGCGCGCAGCGGTCCGAGCTGGTCGGCGGCGGCGATGATCTGGACGAAGCGACCTCGCTGCGGGGCGGAGAGCTTGCCGCCGGAGCCGTCCTTCTTCTGCCGCAGCACGTCCAGGCTGCGGTCGGTGGCGGCCTTGGACCGTTCGTAGGCCTCCCTGGCGGTCGGCGACCGCGGGTCGGCCAGCCGCTGGACGGCGGCGCGGCGCTCGTTCTGCAGGTCGCCGGTGTACTGGTCGACCGGGCCCGCGAACTCCTTGTACGTACGGCTGATCCCGAGCTGGTTCCAGACGTCCCCGGTGGTGGCGATCGTCGCGTACGCCCACAGGGCCGTGAGCGCGACGATGGGCACCAGGAGCAGCGCGATGATCTTCGCGCGGATCGAGCTGCTGCGCAGACGCATGGAGTCCTCGGTCGGAAAGTGCCGGGCGCGGACGGGGAGCGGAGGGGGGAACATGGCGGGTCTTGGGAACGCTGGAGGGGTCGGCGGAGGGGCTCCCGGCCACAGGTCTGCGAGACTCTACTACGCCCTGACCACTCGTTCGAGGGGTGAACCGGTCCACCGACCGGTCTCGTCCCGCACACGTCAGAAACCGGTCACCCGTCCTCCGCTACGCATCCGGAACATCCGTCGATGCCCGGAATGCGGCGCCGGTACGGAGCCCGCGGCCTCCGCGATTCCTCCCCGGCGCCTCCCCCTCGCCTCCCCCGGGCCTCCCCGGGCGCGACACCACCGGAGGGGAGCCGTGCCGATCTCGTCGTGTCACCGCCACAACCCTGGGCAGTGACAGGGCGATCCGATAGTTTCGGCGCACCCCGTACCACCCGTACGACCGGCACCGAACTGGGGAGGACCGTGCGCGAGTTCACCACCCCCGCCCCGGCCGCGCCCGAGGCCACCGGAGGACTCGCCGACTCCCTCTACGACACCGCCGAGCGCACCCCCGACCTGGTCCAGCTGTCCTGGCGGGCCGGGGACGGGCAGTGGCAGGACGTCACCGCCCGCGAGTTCCGGAACCAGGTGCTCGCCCTGGCCAAGGGCCTGCTCACCCACGGCGTGCGCTACGGCGACCGGGTCGCCCTGATGTCCCGCACCCGCTACGAATGGACGCTGTTCGACTACGCACTCTGGTCGATCGGCGCCATCACCGTCCCGGTCTACCCCACCGCCTCCCCCGAGCAGGTGCGCTGGATCCTCGCCGAGACCCAGGCCGTGGCCTGCCTGGTCGAGGACGAGGACGCCGCGATGACGGTCGGCGCGGTCTGCGACGCGCTGCCCGACCTCACCGGCATCTGGCAGCTCGACCGCGACTGCGTCGCCGCGATCACCGAGGACGGCCTCGGAGTGCCCGACTCCCTGGTGCACCGCCAGCGCCTCGGCGTCGCCACCGGGAACATCGCCACGGTCGTCTACACCTCCGGCACCACCGGCCGCCCCAAGGGCTGCCTGCTCACCCACGCCAACCTGGCCGCCGAGGCCGACGCCCTGCTCGCCGGCTGGGGGGACGTCCTGCGCGACACCGGCGGCGGCCGCCCCGCCACGCTGCTGTTCCTGCCGCTCGCGCACGTCTACGGGCGGGCCGTGCAGATCGCGGCGATCCGCGGCGGCTTCCGGATCGGGCACGTCCCCGAGGTCTCCACCGACGCGCTGCTGCCCGCACTGGAGACCTTCCGCCCGACCTTCCTGCACGCCGTCCCGTACGTCTTCGAGAAGATCTTCCAGCAGGCCCGGCGGGCCGCGGAGGACGCCGGCCGCGGCGAACTCTTCGAACAGGCCCGGCAGGTGGCCGTCGACTGGGCCGCCGCCCGGGAGCAGAAGGCCTTCGGCCGCGGCCCCGGTCCGGGCGCGGCCCTGCGGCTGCGCCACCTCGCGTACGAGCGGACCGTCTACCCGAGGCTGCGGGCGGTGCTCGGCGGCCGGGTGCGCAGCGTGATGAGCGGCGGCTCGACGCTCCGGCGCGAGCTGGGCCTGTTCTTCACCGGCGTCGGCCTCCAGCTGTACGAGGGCTACGGGCTGACCGAGACCACCGCCGCGATCACCGCCAACCCGGCCGGACGGCAGAAGCTCGGCACGGTCGGCCGACCGGTGCCGGGCGCCTCGGTGGCGATCGCCGACGACGGCGAGGTGTGGGTGCGCGGCGGCTCGGTCTTCGGCGGCTACCTCAACCATCCGCAGTGCACCGCCGAGTCCCTGGTCGACGGCTGGTTCGCGACCGGCGACCTGGGCCGGCTGGACGAGGACGGCTACCTCAGCATCACCGGCCGCAAGAAGGACCTGATCGTCACCAGCAGCGGCAAGAACCTGGCCCCGGCGGCCCTGGAGGAGCGGGTCGAGGCGCACCCGCTGGTCTCCCAGTGCCTGGTGGTGGGCGACGACCGCCCGTACGTCGCCGCACTGATCACGCTCGACCCGGCGGCACTTGCGCACTGGCTGAAGACCCACGGGCGGGAGCAGTCGGACCCGTGGACGGTGCTCGCGGACGAGGAACTGCACGTGGAGGTCCAGCGTGCGGTGGCGGCCGCGAACACGGCCGTCTCACGGGCCGAGTCGATCCGCGCCTTCCGGCTGCTGCCCCGGGAGTTCAGCGAGGAGCAGGGGCTGCTGACCCCCTCGCTCAAGCTGCGGCGGACGGCTGTCGCCGAGTACTACGCGACGGACATCGAGGAGCTGTACCTGTCCTGAACCGGGCCCGTCCGCCGCGCCCCTGACGTGACGTCTTGTCCCTTGTCCTCCGGACATGGTGACTGCGAGTCGGCCGACCGGGACCGCCGGGTTCATCCGCCGTTCCCTTGACGGCCCCATTGGTCTAGTCCATTGTTGCGACGATCCGGGGTTCCGCATCCCGGAGTTCCACGTTCAGAATTCCTCGCTCAGAGCTCCACGTTCAGAGTTCCACGTTCAGAGTTCCACGGTCCGATTCCGCTCACGCTCTCCCCACGGGCGTGCCCCCACTTGCTGGAGTCCTCACGTGTCGATGTCCACGTGCCTGTCCACGCGCCTGTCCTCGTGCCTGCCCACGCGCCTGTCCGTGCTGGCCGCCTCCGTCGCGCTGCTCACCGGTCTCAGCGGTCTCACCGCACCCGCGGCCTCCGCCGCCGCTCCCCCGGCCGGCGGCCCGGGCACCCAGGCCGCGCCGACCGTCAACCTCGCCACCAACCCCGGCTTCGAGCTGCCTTCCCCCGAGCTCGCCGACTGGGGCAGCGTCCCCGGCTGGAGCTGCACCGGCGGACCGGCCGAAGCGTCCGTCAGCACCACCGCCCCGCACGCCGGCACCTCCGCGCTCACCGTCACCCCGGCGAACGCCGACTCCACCGGCGAGTGCGCGCAGACCGTCGCGGTCCGGCCCAACACCACCTACACGGCCTCCGCGTGGGTCCGCGGCAGCTTCGTCCACCTGGGCGCCACCGGCACCGGCAAGGACGTCGCCCCCGCCTGGACGGAGACCACCGGCGGCGGCTGGCAACGGCTGAGCACCCGGTTCACCACCGGCCCGAACGCGCGCAGCATCCGGCTGTACGTGCACGGCTGGTATCAGCAGGGCCCGTTCTCCGTGGACGACGTCCGGGTGGACGGCCCCGCACCCGCCCCTGCCGTGGCCGCCGGCTCCGTCCCCACCAACGACAGGGTCGTCTTCTTCACCGTGGACGACGGCTGGCAGCGCACCCCCGAGGCGGAACGGTTCATCACCGACCACCGGCTGCCGATCACCGCCTTCCCGCTGCCGATGCCCGCCGCCGCCGACCCGGCCTTCTTCCGGCGGGTCACCGCCGTGCCCGGCTCCTCGATCCAGGACCACAGCGTCTCCCACACCGACCTCAGCACGCTCCCGCTGGAGCGGCAGCAGGTCGAGATCTGCGACGCACGCGACTCCATGACCCGCCTCTTCGGCACCGCGCCGACGTTCTTCCGCCCGCCGTACTTCACCTGGAACGCCGACACCCTGCAGGCCGCCGCAAACTGCGGCATCCGCACCGTGCTCACCGCCGACGCGGACTTCAGCTGGGGTGCCGCCAACATCTGGCACCCGGGCCCGCTGCAGCCGGGCGACGTCGTGCTGATGCACTGGACCGACACCCTCGCCACCGACCTCCAGCGCGCCCTCGCCGCCGCCGACGCCGCCGGGCTCAAGCCGGCCGGCCTGGTCGACTACCTGCACTGACGGGAACCGTCCGGAGCCGCCGACGTGCACCGGACCCGACGCGCTCCGGGCCACGTGCCCCGGACCCGACGCGCCGCCGCCTTCGAGGGGAGCGGCGGCGCGTCGCCGCTCGCGGCCGGGGTGGGGCTCCCGCCTGGCTCGGCCCGGTGGCGGCTCAGCCACCGAAGACACCCCCGTCCCGACCGATCAGGCGCGCCTCGAAGTCGGCGGCGGAGGTGACGCCCCGGGCCGGTGATCCTGCTCGTTGACAGCGTGTCCGCGGCCTGGCTCTAATGGGGGCGTGCAGCGCGGCGCCGGCCAAAGAGCAGTAGGCCGGCCGGCAGCCGAGCCGGCACCTTTCCGAAGGGACGATGCGCGATGAGCACTCTCTCCGCTTCCCTGATCTGACACCGGGCGGTCACCGCGGTGCCCCCGTGCGCGAGCCGCGTCCCGCGACGGATGTCGCCGGACGGGCCGGCAGCCGTAGCACCGGACCGGGATCCGACCACCGGCGCCGATCGATCATCGGCCCCGATGACCGGCCCCGTCTCCGGCCCCGATCTCCGCTAACGGCACAGGCACAGGCACAGGCACAGGGCAACGACACAGGCACCGGCACCGCTTGTGGCCGCAACTCCCCTTTCCTCTCTGGAGATCCATCACACACCCATGCCCATGTCCTTCAATCTGAACGTCATCGAGGAGTTCCGCGCCAACGGCGGGCGGGTCGGCGGCCCGTTCGAGGGCGGCGACCTCTTGCTGCTGACCACCACCGGAGCCCGCTCGGGGCGGCCGCACACCGTGCCGCTCGGGTACGTCCGGGCGGAGGGGCTGCTCCTGGTCGTCGCCTCGGCCGCCGGGGCGCCGGAGCACCCCCAGTGGTACCGCAACCTCCTCGCCCACCCGGTGGTCCGGGTCGAGCTCGGCACCGAAGCCTTCGACACCGTCGCCGTACCCGCCGAGGGCGACCGCCGGGAGCGGCTGTTCGCCGCCGTGGTCCGGAAGGCTCCGGGTTACGGGGACTACCAGGTTTATGCCGACCGGGAGTTGCCGGTCGTCGTCCTGGAGCGGCTCGAACCGCCCGCCGGCGGTCCGGCCCCAATGGTGGTGCGCAGCCTCGCCGACAAGCTGCTGGAGGCGCACACCTGGCTGCGCGCGCAGCTGCGCCACGTACGGGAGGAGGCACACGCCCACGTCCCGGGCCGCCCGGCCGCGCTCGGGCTGCAGCTGCGCCAGCACTGCCTGGCTTTCTGCGACGGGCTGACGCACCACCGCACCGGGGAGGACTCCGCGATCTTTCCCGCCCTCGCGCGCAGCCATCCGGAGCTGGCCGAGGTCCTGGCGCGGCTCGACGAGCAGCACCGGGCCATCGGGCGGATCAAGGAGGAGCTGGTGGGCCTGCTGGCCGGGATCCCGATCACCGAACCGGAGCGGCTCCGGACGGAGCTGGACCGGATGTCCGCCGAGCTGGAGGCACATCTGGACTTCGAGGAGGCGGAACTGCTGCCGGTCCTCGCCGGCATTCCGTTCCCGCCGACCGGGCCCGCACCGGGGCCGTCCGCACCGAACCCGTCCGCACCGGGCGGGTCGACCAAGGGCAGGCCGGCACCGGACCGGTCATCACCGGGCGGCGGCTGAAACGGCGTTGCCGCCGTCCCCTTCCCGAGCTGCGGGAGGGGGCGGCGGCACCGGTCCGCCCTTGGACGGGGCGGTCCGTTGCGGCAGTGCTTACAGCCCCGAGAACACCGGGAGGTAGCCGCCGGACTGGCCGGCCGCCTTCGGGTGGTAGCTCTCGTCGACCGGCAGGGTGGTGCTGTTCAGCCAGGTGGTCAGCGAGCCGCAGATCTCGTGCTCGTTGAAGATGCTGCGGACGTCACCGAAGGCGAAGCCGGCGTTGGCGGCCCGCTTGGCGAGGACGCCGTCCAGGGTGTCGGCGGCACCGTTGATGGCGGCGCGCTTGGTGTCACCGATGCCGAAGATGCAGCTGCCGCCGACCTTGTAGATGTGCGGGTAGCCCATCACCACGACGTGGGCGTTCGGGGACTTGGACTTGATCGCCGAGTACACCTTGTCCAGCTGGCCGGGCAGGGTGGTGGTGGCGTAGCTCTTGGCCGTGTTGACGGCGTTGACGCAGTCGGCGTCCGAGCCGAGGACACAGGTCTGCATGGTGTCGGCGAAGCCCGCGTCGTTGCCGCCGACCGAGATGCTGACCAGCGTGGTGCTGGCGTCCAGGGCGGAGATCTGGCTGTTCAGGATGTCGCCGGTCTTGGCGCCCGAACAGGCGACGAACTTGAAGGAGGACGGCGCGTGCGCGTTCTTCCAGAGGTACGCGTACGCGTTGGTGCTGCGCTTGCAGCTGCCGCTGTCGCTCAGGTAGCTGCCGGCGCCGACACCGGACGAGTACGAGTCGCCGAGGGCCACGTAGTTGACGCCGGCGGCGTTCGCGGACGTCGCGGCGAAGAGCGTCGTCATGGTGAGGCCCGCCGCTATGGCGGCGATGGACAGGGCGCGGGCAGGACGAATCATCACAGCTCCAGTGGGGTGGCGTGGTGAGGGTCACAGAAGTGATACCAGGCGGTAGCCAAACCCGGAAGCGGTCATGCCAAGGATATTGACGGGACGTCCGATAGCTCCGAGATGAACTGCCGCTGACGGTCCGTGATTTCACGCAGGTCAGCGGGGGTGTGCGGTGACGCGCGTAGCGCAGCGCGCGTAGACCGGCAACTTGCAGAAATTTCGTGCAAGACAAGCGCGGAGTTGCCGCCCGACCATTGCCGGGTCGGATTCGAATCGGGTGTCAGCCGAACCAGGGGGGGCTGGTGACACCCGCGAAGGCAGGTGAAGGGTGGGCCAGAAGGGCATCGGCGGCACCACGAGAATTCACCGCTGTGGCCGATCGGACGCAAGTGGCCCATGTTGACGTCCCACATGGCGGTGCGTCAGGGCATCGCGTCGACCCGGGCCGGCCCGGCCCGCTCAAGCCTCGCCCGGCCCGGCCCGGTCAAGCCCCAGAGGGCCCGGGCCGGCGCGCCCCGCAGGGACGTCGCTCGGGAGTACGGCGACGCGCGAGGTCAGCCCCGCGCGCCGGGGCGGCCACCACCGGGCTGCACGGCACCCGTGTACCCGGCACCCGGATACACGGTGCCCGGGGAGACCGTGCAGCCCTCGACCGGCAACTCCTCGATCGCCTCGTTCGCGGCCGCGGGCACGCCGAGCCAGCGGGCGGCAGTGGCGACCGCCGCCCGGGCCTGGCGCAGCCCGGGCGCGCCCCAGCCGAGCAGCTCGACGGCGAGGCCCGGCGCGACCAGCAGCCGCCGGTAGTGCCGGCCCGAGGCCGGGTCGGCCACGCTCGGGCCGACCGACCGCAGCAGCGCCGCCATCCGGACCCGCGCGCACTCGTGCCCGCCGTTCGCCGAACCGACCCGGTCGTAGAGGTAGCCGAGGTAGTACGGCCGACCGATCCGGGCCTGCGCCTCCTCGGCCGCCTCCCGGGCCAGGGCGGCCGCCGGGTCCCCATCGTCCTCCGGCTCCAGCGAGCCGCCGGGCAGCGAGCAGATCCCGTCCCGGGGGTTCACCAGCGTCAGCACCCGCCCGTCGGGTACGAACAGCCACCCCCAGGACTGCTTGACCGGCAGCCCCTCCGGCACCGGCTCGCCCGGCCGCCACGGCCAGCCCGCCGTGGGGCGCCGCCGCACCTTCCCGAGCAGCTCCGCAACCTCCGCGCTGTACTCGATCGGGCTCATGCTCTCGCCCCGCGGCGCTCGACGGGGACGCTCGCCCCCGCGCACCTCCCGGCGCCGAGCTCGCTCCGCTCGCTCATCCGTCCCCCTCTCGCAGTCGGGCTTCGCCGGACCGGCGGTGCGCGGGGAGGACCTGCAGGGCGCGGTACGGGGCGGAGCGGCCGGAACGGCGGCGTGGGGCACCGCGCGCTCCTGCTGTTGATCTTCTCCGAATCTTCCCCGAACACGCGGTCGATGAACAGTCCCCAGCGCCGCATGGTGGATGCGGAGACGACGGACGCGGTGGACGCGGAGGCGGTGGACGCCCCGATCACCCCAGCGGCCCACCCCCTTCCCCGGGGTCGCGGAAGCCGGGCAGCGGGAACCCGGGCCGAGGGTCCACCCCGGGCGGGAAGGGCAGCCCGCGCGCGGCGTCGTCCGCCAACTCGTCGAACACCTCGTGCGCGGTCATCGGCCGCAGCCGTCCGCCGGTCAGCGCCCAGCCGCGCACCGGCGGCCGGGGCCGGGTCTCCCCGGCCGGGGAGGCGGGTGGACGGCCGACCGGGCTGGACCGGTCGTCGCTCCGGCCGTCGGCCCCTACGCCCACCGACGGATCGCCGTGCAGCAGCAGCGCCCCCTCCCCACCCAGGGCGACGCCCGCCGCGAGCGTGACGCAGAACGCCTCGGCGTCCCGCCCGGCGGGGTACAGCAGCCCCTCCTCCACGCAGACGTCCACCGCCGAGGTGAGCTCCTCGCCGTCCTCCGGGCCGTGGCAGCGCAGCGTCAGCAGATGGCACCCCTCCCCCGCGCCCTCGGCCAGCGCGAGGTAGACCGACGTCACGTACCGCATCACGGCGGCCATCCGGAACTGCCCGGCCGGGTCGTCACCGACGGCGCCCAGCAGAGCCGCACAGGCCACGGACATCCGCACCCGTGCGCGGTGGTCGTCCAGCAGCACCGGGACCAACTCGGCCAGCCGCTCCCCCGCGTAGACGAACGGCTCCCCGGCCAGCTCCGGATCGCCCGCGTAGGCGACCCGGGCGGCGGGTGCCCGGGGGTCGAGGCCGAGCGCCGCGCAGTAGTCCTCGAAGTCGCCCGCCTCCAGGACCCGAAGGTGCACCTCCAGCCCCTGCCGGTGCAGGGCCGTCAGGTGCTCCTCCGCCCGCCGCAGGTAGGCCTGGTGACCGAGCCCGCCGAACAGCCCGTACTGCGCGAGCCCGGCGAAGTCCCCGGCGTCGACGGCCAGGGCCAGCGCCACCGGGTGGGGCGGCGGCGCGCCCCGGGCCCGGCCGCCGCTCCCCCGGCCGGCGGCCCGCGCACCGTCCCCTCCCGCCCGGGCCCCCGGCGGCCGCCCGCCCCCGGGTGGCACCGCCCCGCCGGGCCCGCCCGTCGACGCCCCACCGGCACCGCCACCCGGCCGCCGCCCGCCCAGCACCAGCACCCGCCGGCGCTCCCGCGGGGACCACCCCGCCGCGGCGCCCAGCACCTCGCGCACCGACTTCCGTACCGCAGCCATGACTCCTCCTTCTCGCCCTCCGACACCGGATCGCGCCGACCACCCCGACCGGGAGTGGCCGACGCCGAGGAACATACACAGAGCCACTGACAATTCACCCGGAGTGATCGAACGGGCTCGGCGCCGCCCACCCCGCCCACCGCCGCTCGGCCCCGGGCCCCGGCCGCGGACGCAAGGGGCACCAGGGGCGCCAGGGGCCAGTGGTTCCACCGGGTCGGGCGGGATTGTCAGTGCTGCGGGTTAGGGTCGGGAACCATGCGACTGCTGCATACCTCCGACTGGCATCTCGGGCGCTCGTTCCACCGGGAGAGCCTGCACGACGCCCAGCGCGCCTTCCTGGACCACCTGGTGGAGGTGGTCCGGTCCGAGGGCGTGGACGCCGTGCTGGTCGCCGGGGACGTGTACGACCGGGCGCTGCCCGGGCTGGAAGCGGTCGCGCTGTTCGACGACGTGCTGCACCGGCTGGCGGACCTCGGGGTGCCGACGGTCTTCATCAGCGGCAACCACGACTCGGCCCGCCGCCTCGGCGTCGGCGCGGGGCTGATCGGCCGGGCCGGCATCCACCTGCGGACCGACCCGGGCGAGTGCGCCGAGCCCGTCCTGCTGGCGGACGAGCACGGCCCGGTGGCGGTGTACGGGCTGCCGTACCTGGAGCCGACTCTGGTGCGCGAGCGGTTCGGGCTGACGAAGGGCGGGCACGCGGCGGTGCTCGGGGCGGCGATGGACCGGGTCCGGGAGGACCTCGCGGCACGCCCGGCCGGCACCCGGGCGGTGGTGCTGGCGCACGCCTTCGTCACCGGCGGCGCGCCGAGCGACAGCGAGCGGGACATCGCGGTCGGCGGCGTCGCCTCCGTCCCCGCGTCGGTCTTCGACGGCGTGCACTACGCCGCGCTCGGCCACCTGCACGGCAGCCAGACGCTCGCCCCGCACCTGCGCTACAGCGGCTCCCCGCTCGCCTACTCCTTCTCCGAGGTGCACCAGCGCAAGACCATGTGGCTGGTCGACCTGGCCGCCGACGGCTCGGTGACGGCCGACCGGGTCCCCTGTCCCGAGCCGCGCCGCCTGGCGACACTGCGCGACACCCTCGACGCGCTGCTCACCGACGAGCGGTACGCCGAGCACGAGCAGTCCTGGGTGCAGGCCACGCTGACCGACGCGGCGCGGCCGAGCGAGCCGATGGAGCGGCTGCGCCGCCGTTTCCCGCACACCCTCCAGCTGCTGTTCGACCCCGAGCGGAGCGAGGCCGAGCCCTCGCAGTCCTACGCGGCGCGGGTCAGCGGCCGCGGGGACCTGGAGATCGCGGAGGGCTTCCTGCGGCACGTCCGCCCCGGCGCCGAGCCGGAGCCGGACGAGCTCGGCTGGCTGCGGGAGGGCTTCGAGCGCGTCCGGGAGACCACGGACCGGAAGGCGGACCTGCCCCGATGAGGCTGCACCGGCTCACCGTCACCGCCTTCGGCCCGTTCGCGGGCAGCGAGACGGTGGACTTCGACGCGCTCGCCGCCGGCGGGCTGTTCCTGCTGCGCGGCGCGACGGGCGCGGGCAAGACCAGCGTGCTGGACGCGGTCTGCTTCGCCCTGTACGGCGAGACGCCGGGCGCGCGCCGGGCCAACCGGCTGCGCAGCGACCACGCCGACCCGAAGCGGCTGACCTCGGTGGAGCTGGAGCTGACCCTCGGCGGGCGGCGGCTGCAGGTCACCCGGCTGCCCGAGCAGCGCCGGCCGAAGAAGGTCGGGAGCGGCACCACCGTCGAGCGGGCGCAGACCCTGCTGCGCGAGTGGGTCCTCGACACGGGCGACGGCGCGCCCGGCTGGCGCGGGATCAGCAAGTCGCACCAGGAGGCCGGGGAGGAGATCCACCGGCTGATCGGCATGAACCGGGAGCAGTTCTGCCAGGTGGTACTGCTGCCGCAGGGCGACTTCGCCCGCTTCCTCAAGGCCGATTCGGAGGAGCGCGGCAAGCTGCTGCGGCGGCTGTTCGACACCGAGCGGTTCCAGCACGTGGAGGCCTGGCTGGCCGAGCAGCGCCGCGGCCAGGAGGCCGCCGTCCAGGCCGGCCGGCGCCGGCTGCGAGACCTCGCCAGCAAGGCCGAGCAGGCGGCCGGTCCGGGCGCCGAACCCGCCGCGGGCTGGGTGCCGGCCGAGGACGACGACGGTCTGGCCGCGGGGGTGCTCGGCTGGGCGGCGGTCCTGCGCAGCGGCGCGGCCGAGCAGCTCACCGTCACCGAGGCCGCCCTCGTCGGCGCCGGGGCCGCCCAGCGCGCCGCCCAGGAGCGCCGCGAGGCCGCCGAGGAGCTGGCCGGTCGCCAGCGCAGGCACCGCGAGGCGCTGGACCGGGCCGAGCGGCTGGCCGGCTTCGAGCCCGCGGCGACGGCGGACCGGCGGCGGCTCGCCGCCGCGCAGGAGGCCGTCGGGGTGGAGTCCGCCCTGCGACTGCGGGAGAGCGCGGCCGAGGCACTCGGGCGCGCGCGGCAGCTGGAGCGCCGGCACCGCGAGCTGCTGGCCGGATCCGGTACCGGGGGCCGGGATCTCGCCGGGGCCGACGCCACCGGGCTGGCCGAGGCCGAGCGGCGGCTGCGGGCCGAGGTGGTCCGGCTGGAGGCGGCCCGGGCGGAGGAGCGGCGCTGCGCCGAACTCACCCGCGAGCAGGGCTCCCTGGCACAGGACCGGCGCGCCGCCGAGGAACTGGCCGAGGAGGCCGAGGACTGGCTCGCCGAGTTCGAGGGCGAACTGGGCCGTCTGGAGCAGCAGCACGCCGAGGCCCGGTCGGCGACCACCCGGGTCGAGCAACTGGACGGTCAGCGCACCGAGTTGACCGGACGCCTCGGTGCGGCGCGGGAGCGCGACGGCCTGCGCGCCGAGATCGCCGCGGCCGAGCCCCGGACGGTCGCGCTGCGCACCGCCGCGCTGGACGCCCGGGAGCACAGCCTGGACCTGCGGGACCGCCGGCTGAGCGGCATGGCCGCCGAGCTGGCCGAGCAGTTGCGCACGGGAGAGGCCTGCCGGGTCTGCGGCTCGCCGGAACACCCGGCGCCCGCCGAGGCCGCGCCCGGCGGCCGGGTCGGCGCCGAGGACGAGGAGCGGGCGCGCCGGGCCCAGGCCCACGCCGAGCGGGTCTGGACGGAGGCCGACCAGTCGCTCACCGCACTGCGGGTGCGCGAGGCCACCGCCGCCGGCGCGGCCGGGCCGGACACGACGGAGGCGCTCGCGCAGGCCCTGGCCGGGCTGGAGGACCAGCATCGCGGGGCACGGCACGCGGCGGAGGCGCTCGGCCGGGTCGAGCAGGAGATGGCCCGGCTGTCGCAGGACCGCACCCGCCGGGTCGACGAGTTGCAGGAGGCCAAGGAGCGCGCCGCCGTCCTCTCCGACCGGCTGCTGGCGCTCGGCACCGAGCAGCGGACGCTGACCGCCCGGGTGGCGGCCGCCCGGGGCGACGCGCCCTCGGTCGCCGACCGGGCCGCGGCCCTCACCCGGCTCGCCGAGGCGGTCGCCGTGGCGGCGAACTCCGTCCGGGCCCGGACGGAGGCGGCGGCCCGGCTCGACGAGGCCGAGGACGAACTGGGCAAGGCCGCCGCCGCGGCGGGCTTCCCCGACCCGGCGGCGGCCCTGGCGGTGCTGCTGCCGCGCGAGGAGCGCGAGCGGCTGGAGGCCCGACTGGAGCGGCACCGCGCGGAGACCGCAGCCGTCCGCCGCGAGCTGGGGCTGCCGGAGCTGGCCGAGGCCGCGGGCCGTCCGCCGGTGGACCTGCCCGCCGTCGCGGCCGAACTCGGCGCCGCCACCGACCGGCTCGGCCGGTCGCACGCCGCCCACGCGGCGGCCCGCGAGCGCTGCGGGGCGCTGGCCGCGATCGGGCGGCAGCTGACCGGGCTCGCCGCCGAACTGGCCCCCGCGCTGGACCGGTACGGGCGGATCACCCGGCTCGCCGCACTCACGGCCGGCACCGCCGCCGACAACCGGCTGCGGATGCGCCTGGAGTCGTACGTCCTGGCGGCCCGGCTGGAGCAGGTCGCGGCGGCGGCCAGCGACCGACTGGTCCGGATGTCCGGCGGGCGCTACACCCTGGTGCACAGCGACGACCGGGGCAGCGGCACCAAGCGCTCGGGCCTGGCCCTGCGGGTGGTCGACGCGTGGACGGGCACCGAGCGGGACACCGCGACCCTCTCCGGCGGCGAGAGCTTCTTCGCCTCGCTCTCCCTCGCCCTGGGACTGGCCGACGTGGTCACCGACGAGGCCGGCGGCATGCCGCTGGACACCCTCTTCATCGACGAGGGCTTCGGCACCCTCGACGAGCAGGCCCTGGAGGAGGTCATGGACGTCCTGGACGGCCTGCGCGAGCGGGACCGCGCGGTCGGCATCGTCAGCCACGTCGCCGACCTGCGCAGCCGCATCCCCGCCCAGCTGCTGGTCCGCAAGGGGCGGCGCGGCTCGACCCTGGCGCTGGCCGGGCGGGAGGACGCGTAGGCCGACCCCGGGCAGTTCGGGGTCGGCCGTGGATCAGCCCGAGCAGGCGATCCGCTGCGCCTGCTGCCAGGCGCACACCGGGCAGAGGGTGCTGCCGGGCCGGTCGGCGGGCAGTTCGGTCGGTTCCCCGCACAGCACGCAGTCGGCGCGCGGCCCGGTCGCCTCCGGGTCGTGCCGCAGCGCCGCCTCCGCACCGCCCTCGGACACGAGTTCGCAGACGGCCGCTTCCTGGTTCGTACCGGTGTCGTTCATGCCGCCTTCCTACTCCGCTCCCCGCTGAGCTGCAACAGGCTCGGCCCCGGCCGAGTCGGCCCGAGCGCCCGGCGGACGAATGACAGCGAACAGATTTCAGAAAACGTTCGCTGAAATCCGTCATCTGAAATCTGTTCGCTGAAGGCCGTTCACTGAAACCCGTCCGCTCGAACCCGCCCCGCCCCGCCGCAGGCCCCCTCCCGCCCGGCGGCTACCGTGACCGGCATGCCCACCGACCTGCATCGACGTCTCCTCGCCGCTCACGCGACCACCCCGTCGTACCCCGAGGTGGGCGCCACCCGAGGCGGCGGCGGACGGCTCCCGGACGGCTACGCCCACCTGCGGCGGCGGGTCCACCTGGGGCGCGGCGCGGAGGTTCTGGAGCGGGCCGGCCGGTACGTGCTCGGCTGGGGCAGCCAGTTGGGCACCGGCTTCGCGGTGTACCCCGCCGGCCCGGCCCGGGAGGGCGGGACCGTGCTGCTGCGACTGAACCTGCCGGGGAGCCGGCGGCCGCGTCTGGTGATCCCCTGCCGGGTGGTGTGGACGGTGGACGAGCCGGACCGGATCGGGTTCGGGTACGGAACCCTCCCCGGGCACCCCGAGCGCGGCGAGGAGGCGTTCCTGGTGTCGATGGACGCCGACGGCGAGGTGTGGTTCGAGGTCACCGCGTTCTCCCGGCTGTCCGCCTGGTACGCCAGGCTGGGCCGCCCGGTGGCCCTGCTCTGCCAGCACCTGGCGATCGAGCGCTACCTCGCCGCGGTGGCCTCGCACGTCCGCTGAGTCGCGAAGCCCGCCGAGCCCGCCCGGACCACCGAGCCCGCCCAGGCGCGGCGCGCCCGGCCCGCCCGCCGGGCACCGCGCGCACCGCGCCAAGGTCAGCCGAGGAAGGACAGCCGGACGGTCCGGCGCGGGTTGTCCCCGTTGGTGTCGATCAGCACCACCGACTGCCAGACGCCGAGGGCCAGTTGGCCGCCGAGGACCGGCAGGGTGGCGTGCGGGGCGACCAGGCCGGGCACCACGTGGTCCCGGCCGTGGCCGGGGCTGCCGTGCCGGTGGCGCCAGCGGTCGTCGGCCGGGAGCAGGTCGCGCAGGGTGGCGAGGAAGTCGTCGTCGCTGCCGGAGCCGGTCTCCAGCACCGCGATCCCCGCGGTGGCGTGCGGGACGAAGATGTTGAGCAGGCCGTCGCGCCCGGTGGCCCGTTCGTCGAGGAACGCGGCGCAGCGGTCGGTGATGTCGAGCGCGACCTCGCGGTTGCCGGTGGTGATCTCGATGGTGCCGCTCTGGAAGGTGGTGTCCGGGAAGGAGCCGGTCCGGGTGGAGTGGTTGTTGTCCGCCATGGCGCCATCCTGTCCCAGGTCAGCGGGCCGGGCGTACTCCCTCGCCGACTCGCCGCGCCGGGGAGGCGAACTCGCGTAGGGTGAAAGGTTCAGACCACATCACCCGGACGGCGCGGCACGCACCGGAGCCCCCACCCCGGGCCTTCACCGGGGCCTTCACCGAGCCCCGCCGGGCCCGAACCCGGGACATCGTCCGGACACACCGAAGACCCGGTGGACCGGACGGTCCACCGGGTCGGTTCCCGACCGGGCGGCGGGGAGGGACCCGTACCGCGCCGGTCGAACTAGCCGCGCCCGCCGAAGAGGCTCCGCCGCAGCCGACGCAGCGGCGTCAGCAGCGAGATCCTGGTGTGGCGACGACGGGTCGTCGGGGCCTCGGCGCCGCGCGGCGTGAGCTCCCTTATCAACCCGAGTGCTTCGGCGGTGTCCACCGCCGGGAGTGCGGGCGCGCCGAGCACGGCCAGGTGTCGGTCGATCCGGCGGCCGGTCGTGCCGACACCGCACTGGATCGCCGGCACGCGGGGCCGAGTCCGCACTTGCATGTGTTCCATCAGTTTTTCCCACCCCTACGAGGCGCCAGGGCCGTGAGGCGAAGACTATCCGTGAAGGACGGCCTTCGCGCAACCGTCCTTGGTGTTGTGCCACCGTATCGTGCGGCGTCAACTGACGAAGCACCAGGGGCCACCAGGCCGGTCACGACTAGGCATCAATGATGGTGCACGACCGGCCGTCCGTCACCCGGTCCGGCAGGCGAGGTGCGGCAACCGTACGCACGGCACACGCACGACACGCGCCCGGCGCACGGCGGCGCCCCTGCGGAACCGGGCCCCGCGGCCCGCCCGCACCCCGCCAACGACCCGCCCGCACCCCACCAAGGGCCCGCCCGCGCCCAACCCGCACCTCACCCGCGCCCCGCTCGCGCCGCCATATAGGGGACAGCCGGGAGACGGCCGCCACATCGACAAAGCGATCATCGGGGGGCGTTCGCCGCACCCGATCCGTGCACGGCCCGGCCGAACCGGGCGCCGGCCGACACCGTGACCGACCGACTTCAGGAAGTGAACACATTCGAGGGATTGACTCCCGCCGAACCTCCAAGCAGTATCTGATTGCACACGCCAGTGCCCGCACCGCACCCAAGCGTGTGTTCGATTGATGAAGAACTCCGGCTCCCGCGAGCCACTGCCCGGCCGCCTCGACGCTGCGGCGGCCCGGCTCGCGCGGTGCCCGGACCGGCGGTCGGCCGTCGAGGGTCGGCCGGACCGCCACCTGACTGCCGGTGCCGCCCCGCAAGGGGCCCGGCACCGGCGGTTCCGGGTGCACCACGGCCCCTGCCGCGAGCCGCCCCACCACCACTGCCACCCCCGGTCACCGCCCTGGCCACCACCCCGGAAGCCCCGCACCGGACGTCCGCGCAGGTGGCACCCGGTGGATCGGTACACTCGGCCAGCGTGTCCCTCCTCCTCAGCATCGTGCTCCCGGTCCACGGCGTGGAGCGGTACCTCCCGCACTGCCTCGACTCGCTCCTCGGCGACACCCCCGCCGCGGAGACCCGCTTCGAGGTGATCGCGGTCGACGACCTCTCCCCCGACGGCTCCGGCGCGATCCTGGACGTCTACGCGGCCCGCGACAGCAGGCTGCGGGTGCTGCACCTCACCGAGAACCAGGGCCTCGGCGGCGCCCGCACCGCCGCCCTGCCGCAGGCCCGCGGCGAGTACGTCTGGTTCGTGGACAGCGACGACTGGGTGCCCGAGGGGACGGTCGGCGCGCTGCTGGACGAGCTGACGCAGGAGCGCCGCCGGGAGACCCCGGCCGACGTGCTGATCACCGACTTCACCCACGTCTACCCGGACGGCGGGACCGAGCCCAACCCCTGGCGCCACGTGCTGGCCGGCTCCCCGCTGGTCGAGGGCTGCACCCTGGCCGAGCACCCGGCGCTGTTCCAGACCGTGATGTCGGTGTGGAACAAGCTGTTCCGCCGCGCCTTCCTGGACGGCCTCGGCGTCTCCTTCGGCCGCGGCTACTACGAGGACATCTCGGTCACCTACCCGGCGCTGTTGGCCGCCGAGCGGCTGCGCTACCTCGACCGCCCCTGCTACTTCTACCGGCGCGGCCGGGACGGCGCGATCACCGCCACCTCCTCCCCCAAGCACGCGGACGTGTTCGCCCAGTACGACGCGATCTTCGCCTTCCTGGACCGCCCGGACCGCCCCGGCCGGCCGGTCCCGGACCCGCTGCGCACCCTGGTCTTCGACCGGACCGTCCGCCAGGCGCTGAACGTCTACGACACCCCCGGGCTGGTCCCCGCCGACCTGCGCAAGGACTTCTTCCGGCGGATCGCCCGGCACTTCGACCGCCACCGCCCGGCCGGCTACCGCTTCCCCGGCGGGGTGCGCGGCGTGCAGTACCGGCTGGCCGCCCGCGGCGCCCGGATCGCCTACGCGGAGCTGCGCCGCACCGGGCGGCTGCCGCGCGAACTCAAGCGCGGGGCACGGGCGGTGGCGCCCGCGGTGAAGAAGGGGATGCGCAGCGGCGCCCGGTTCACCGCGTACAACGCGTTCCGCCGGCTGCCGCTGGACGAGAACCTCGCCGTCTACGCCGCCTACTGGCACCGGGGTTACGCGTGCAGCCCGGCGGCGATCTACGAGAAGGCGAAGGAACTCGCCCCGCGGATCCGGGGCGTGTGGGTGGTGGAGAACCGCGCCCAGGCCGCCGCGCTGCCGCCCGGGGTTCCGCACGTGATCGTCAACACCCCCGCCTACCTCAGGGCGATGGCGACCGCCAAGTACTTCGTCAACAACGTCAACTTCCCCCGCACCATGACGAAGCGGCCGGGCACGGTGCACGTCCAGACCCAGCACGGCACCCCGCTCAAGGCGATGGGCATGGACCTGCGCGACCATCCGGCGGCGGCCGAGGGGATGGACTTCGAGCTGCTCCAGGAGGCCGTCGACCGCTGGGACTTCCTGGTCTCCCCCAACCCGCACACCAGCGGGCACTTCGCCCGCGCCTTCCCGGGCCGGTACGAGATGCTGGACACCGGATACCCGCGCAACGACCGGTTGGCGAACGCCGCTCCGGACGAGGTCCGGGCGATGCGCGAGCAGCTCGGGCTGCGGCCGGACACCCGGGCGGTGCTCTACGCGCCGACCCACCGCGGCAGCAAGGGCGGCTACGTGCCGCTGCTGGACGTGGCGGCGCTGGCCCGGCGGCTGGGCCCGGACTTCACGCTGCTGGTGCGCACCCACTACTTCCACACCGACGGCCCGGGCGACCTGTCGGCGGCCGGCACGGAATCGGCGCGGATCGTGGACGTCTCGGCGCACCCGACCGTCGAGGACCTCTACCTCGCGGCGGACGTGCTGGTGACGGACTACTCGTCGATGATGTTCGACTACGCGGTGCTGGACCGGCCGGTGGTGATCTTCGCCCCGGACTGGGAGGAGTACCAGCGGGAACGCGGCGTCTACTTCGACCTGTTCGCGGAGCCGCCGGGCGCGGTCACGGTGGACGCGGACGGGCTGGCGCGGGCACTGCTGGCGGGCGACCCGGAGCCGGCGGCGCGGGCGCGGTTCCGGGCGAAGTTCTGCGTCTGGGACGACGGCGGGGCCTCGGAGCGGGTGGTGCGCCGGGTGTTCCCGGTGGAGGAGTAGCGGCCCCTGCGGAGGACGCTGCGGCGGACCCCGCGGAGAACAGCGGGGGCGTCCGGACGGGGCCGGTGCCGCCGGTACGGCGACCGGCCCCGTCGGCGCGGGTTCAGCGCCGGCGGGCGGCCAGGAACTCCTCGAAGGTCAGGACGCCGTCGTGGTTGGTGTCCATGCTGTGGATCAGCGCCTCGGCCATCGAGATGGTGACGTCGTGGTCGCCCATCTCGTTGGCGGCCAGGGCGTACTCGGCCGGGGTGATCCTGCCGTCGCCGTCCTTGTCGAAACGGTCGAAAAAGGCCTTGATCGCCTCGGTGGTCTCCATCGTGCCCTCCTGGGTACTGCGGGGTGTCGCTCGGTTCGGACGGCCGTACCCTACCCGGCCGTGGTGCGCGCCACGGTCGCCGGGAGTGGACGTGCGCGGGGGTGGGTGTCGTAGTCTGCGGATCTGATTGCAGGCCCGGGCTCCTCCCGGGCGGTCGTTCGTCCAGGGAGGGAATCGTGCTCGACCTCGTCACCAAGTTGGTGCTGAAACCGGTCTCGCGGGGGATCTGGCGGCCGGCCATCGAGGGAATCGAGAACGTGCCGCGCAAGGGCGGGGTGATCCTGGCCAGCAACCACCTGTCCTTCATCGACAGCGTGGTGATCCCGCTGACCGCCCCGCGCCGGGTCCACTTCCTCGCGAAGGCCGAGTACTTCACCGGCACCGGGCTCAAGGGCCGGCTCTCCAAGGACTTCTTCGAGGCCATCGGCGCCGTGCCGGTCGAGCGCGGCACCTACCGTTCCGCTCAGGCCTCGCTGGAGTCGGCGCTGGAGATCCTGGAGGACGGCAAGGCCTTCGGCATCTACCCCGAGGGCACCCGCTCGCTGGACGGCCGGCTCTACCGGGGCAAGACGGGCGTCGCCTGGCTCGCGCTGACCGCGGGCGTGCCGGTCGTGCCGGTGGCGCTGGAGGGTCCGGAGCAGATCCTGCCGGTGGGCAAGCGGATCCCGCGGTTGAAGAAGGTGACGGTCCGCTTCGGCGAGCCGCTGCACTTCGACGAGCTGCACGGGCAGGCCCGTTCGCTGAAGGCCCGTCGGCAGGTGACCGACGAGGTCATGGCGGCCATCCAGCGGCTCTCCGGCCAGGAGGTCGCGGAGAGCTACAACGAGGTGCCGAAGGCGGCCTGACCGCCGCGTCCGTCACTGGCGCGCCCGTCACCGGCGCGAACACCCGCGCCCGCACCCGCGCCCCGGGTCGTCACACGCGCCCGAGCACGGCCGGTTCGGGCTGCCCGGCGGCCTCCGGCACCTCCCGGCGCAGCAGCGCCGCGTACCGGCCGTCCAGCGCCACCAGCTCCTCGTGGGTGCCGAGTTCGACCACCTCGCCGTGGTCCAGGACGGCTATCTGGTCGGCGGCGCGGACGGTGGAGAGCCGGTGTGCGATGGTGATCGTGGTGCGGCCGGCGGCCAGGGTGTCCACGGCCTGCTGGACGGCGCGCTCGGTGCGGTTGTCGAGCGCGCTGGTGGCCTCGTCGAGGATCAGCACCGGCGGGTTGCGCAGGATCGTCCGGGCCAGCGCGAGGCGCTGCTTCTCGCCGCCCGAGAAGCGGTAGCCGCGCTCGCCGACGAGGGTGTCGTAGCCGTCCGGGAGGGCGGCGATGGTGTCGTGGATCTGCGCGGCCCGGGCGGCCTCGACCAGTTCCGCGTCGTCGGCGCCGGGCTTGGCGAAGCGCAGGTTCTCGGCGACCGAGGCGTGGAAGAGGTAGGTCTCCTGGGAGACCACGCCGACCGCTCGGGCCAGGGTGTCGAAGGACAGTTCGCGCACGTCCACGCCGTCCAGGGTGACCTGCCCGTCGGTGACGTCGTACAGCCGCGGCACGAGGTAGCTGAGGGTGGTCTTGCCCGAGCCGGTCTCGCCGACCACGGCCAGCGAGCTCCCGGCCGGGACGGTGAGGTCGACGCCGGCCAGGGTCGGGCGCTCCTGCTCCGGGTCGTAGCGGAAGTCGACGTCCTTGAAGCGGACCTCGCCGCGGATGCCCGTCAGGGTGACCGGGTCGGCCGGCTCGTCGATCTCCACCGGCAGGTCGAGGTACTCGAAGATGCGCTGGAAGAGCGCCAGAGAGGTCTGCACGTCCACGCCGGTGGAGAGCAGGCTGACGGTCGGGCGGAAGAGGCCCTGCTGAAGGGTGACGAAGGCGACCAGGGTGCCGACCGAGACGATCGGCGCGCCGGCGGCGGAGGTCAGCCCGGCCGCCCAGTAGATCAGCGCGGGCATCGCGGCCATCACGATCATGATGGTGTTCATCCGCCAGCGCCCGGCCATGCCGGCCCGGACCTCCAGGTCCGCGAGCCGGTCGGACTGGTCGGTGAACTCCCGGGCCAGCGAACCGGAGCGGCCCATCGTGCGGCCGAGCAGGATGCCGCTGACCGAGAGCGACTCCTGGACCGCCGAGCTCATCGCGGCCAGCTGCTTCTGCCGCTCGGTGGTGATCTTCTTGCGCTCCCGGCCGACCCGGCGGCTGATCCAGACGAACAGCGGGAGCAGCAGCAGCGAGACGACGGTCAGTCGCCAGTCGAGCGCGACCATGGCGACGACGGAGGCGACCACCGCGGTCAGGTTGGAGACCAGGCTGGTCGCGGTGGAGGTCACCGTGGACTGCATGCCGCCGATGTCGTTGGCGATCCGGGACTGCACCTCACCGGTGCGGGTTCGGGTGAAGAAGGCCAGCGACTGCCGCTGGAGGTGGCCGTAGACGGAGGTGCGCAGGTCGTGCATCACGCGCTGGCCGACGGTGGTGGAGATCAGCGTCTGGAGGACGTTGAAGACGCTGTTCACCACGGCGGTCAGGATCATCCCGAGCGCGAGCAGGCTGAGCAGCCCGGTGCGGCCCTGCGGGATGGCGGTGTCCAGGACGGCCCTGAGCAGGAACGGTGAGACGACCGAGACCACCGCGGAGGCGGCCACCAGCAGCCCGACGACGGTCAGGCGGCCCCGGTACGGGCGGAAGAGCGCGAGGATGCGGCGCCACTCGGCCGAGGGGCGGGGATCGCCCTCGGCACGCTCGGGCGGGGTCCAGTCGATGGCGGTGGGCCTCAAGGACGGGCCTCCCTGGGTGGGACGGTCGGGCGGACGGTCGGGCTGGGGTCAGCATAGCGAGGATAGCTCATAGTTAGACAAGCTAATAGTGAGGGTTGCTCTATTCCTCGGCTCCCGCCGATCCGCGCCCGACTGCCCGACCGGCCGGGCGCCGAGCCAGACCACCCGACCGCCCGACCGCCCCGGCCGTCAGTTGGTCCGGTAGGTGCGCGCCGCCTTCGAGGAGACCCCGCCGAGCTTGCCGGAGGGCAGCACCCGCGCGATGGCCACGGCGGCCTTGTACCGCTTGCCCGGCACGGACACGGCCCGGCCGCGGGCCAGGTCGCGCATCGCCTCGTCCACCACCCGCTCGGCGGACAGCCAGGACCAGGACGGGATGTTGCCGGTACCCATGCCGGCCCGCTGGTGGAACTCGGTCCGGGTGAAGCCCGGGCAGAGCGCCATCATCCGCACGCCCGTACCGCCGAGGTCGCGCAGCACGCCCTGGGTGAAGCTCACCACCCAGGCCTTGCTGGCGCCGTACGTGCCGCGCGGCAGGAAGGCCGCCACCGAGGCCACATTGACGATCGCACCGCGGCCGCGCTCCCGCATGCCGGGCAGGGCGGCCGTGGTCAGCCGCAGGATCGCCTCGATGTGCACCTTCAGCATGGCCAGCTCGTCCTGGAGCGGAACCGTGCCGAAGGCGCCCTTGTTGCCGAAGCCGGCGTTGTTGACCAGGAGGTCCACCGGGCGGGCGGCATCGGCGAGCCGGGCCTCGACGGCGCCGATGCCCTCGTCGGTCGCGAGGTCGGCGGTCAGCACCTCCGCCTCGATGCCGTACCTGCCGTGCAGGTCGGCGGCTGCGCGCTCCAGGCGCTCGGCGTCCCGGGCCACCAGCACGAGCTGGTAGCCGCTGCGGGCGAGCCGGCGGGCGAAGGCGGCTCCGATGCCGGCGGTCGCGCCGGTGATCAAGGCTGTGGTCATGCCCCGACCGTACCGACTCGCCACGACAGGGCCCACATCCAGGGCGATGCCCCAGCTCAGCGGGCTGCGGATGCAGGTCACCGGAGGTGCTCGTACTGTCGAACGGGGGCATCGTCCGACCGGGCGGTGAAATCCAGACGAGGAGGCACTTCTGATGCTTACTCAGTTCCGGACCGGAACGGCAACGACGTCACGCAGCGCGACGCTTGAGGCCGAGACACTCGCGAGCCTGATGGTGGAGGAAGAGGCCGTCGTGTCCGACGCGCCCACGTACTCGCCCGAGGCCGCGGGGCTCCTGCTCCTGCTCGGCCTGCTCCTGCTCTCCCCGAAGGGACCGAAGGAGAAGCCGATCCGGTAGCCGGGGCCGTGCCCCACAGGGCCGCGCGCCCACGCCGAGTCTCCTGAAGGAGTACCTCACCACCATGCCGTTCGCCGAAACCCCTCTCCGTGACGAGTACGCCGCGGCGGTCGAGCGGGTGGCCGGCCGCACCCTCGACGCCCTCTCAGGCATCGAGGGTGCGACTGCACTCGCAGACCCGGACACCGCCGTGTCCCGCCCGCTGCTGGCCGCAGTGCGCGTGCTCGGCGCCGACCTCTTCGCCCCGCAGCTGCTCGCCGGGGCCGAGCCCGACGGACCCACCGCCGCGCTGCTCGCCGAGGCCCGACGGGCCTTCCCCGCCCCGGAACCGGCGTCCGCCGAGGCCGCGCTGGTCATCGCCTGGCAGGACCGGGCGGTCGACCAGTTGCTCGCCCGCACCCCGCACGGGGACGCGGAACCGGGCTCACCGCCTTCCCCACTTCCCGGACCGGCCGACTTGGGCTGGCAGCCCTGGTCGGTACGGATGGCTCAGCTGCCCGTGCTCGCCCTGCCCGGTTTGGACGGCCCAGTGCACGACGCCGCCCGCTCCGACACCCTGGCCCTCGCCCGCGGCACCGTACGCTCCATGCTCCGGCGGGACTTCGCCACCGCCGTGCGACTCGGCCGCTGGCTCGCCTGGGCAAGCGCCGAGGGGCGGACACTGGGCATCGAGGTCGAGCCGATCCTGGACCGGATCCGCCTGGTCGGCATCAGCGCCGTCCGCACCCGACTCGAACTCGCCATCGCCCAGCGCCTGTTGGAAAGTATCCCGACATGACCGACACCGAGATGCTCGCCATCGCCCAACAGCTCGGCACCCGTGCGCTGTCCTGGCTGCACACGTCCTACCAGGGCAGCTACGGCAAGTTCGCGGACAACAGCGTCATCGACCTCTCCAACCCGGACGATGCCTACAAGCCGCTCTGCGAGGCCGCGATGGCCTCCTCCCTGGTATTGCGCGACGGAGTCGCCGGACCGCACGACATCCATGCCGCGCGCGACCTCCTCACGACCGCCTGGGGCCAGCTGCACGAGGGCGACATGCTCTACGAGCGCCAACTGCGGCACGTCACGATCACCGACCCGCTGGAGACATACGCACACTTCGCCCGGCTCGGCTACCGGCACGCCGCACTCGAAGAGTTGCTCGAATCACTCAGTCGGCTGCGGGCCGTGCATGCCGTCGAGATCCAGGGCAGCCGACTACTGGCGCTCGCCAACGCGCGGCGGATCATCGGGCTCAGCCACCGGCCGGACTGGGCCGCGCTCGCCGCCCGCACCTGGCTCGGTTCACTCCCCGAACCCTGGACCGTCTCCTGGTCCACCGCCTATCAGGTCACCCACGCCGTCTTCCACCTCACCGACTGGGGCGCCAGACCCCAGGACCTGCCCGAACCGATGCGGGACTACCTGCACGACTGGCTGCCGGTCTGGCTCGACATCTGGCTGGAGATCGGACAGTGGGACCTGGTCGGCGAGTTGCTGATCGTCGACTCGTGCATCGGGGAACCCATCACCGGGCGGTCCGGCTGGGAGGCGCTGGCCGCGGTGCAGCGGGAGGACGGCCTGGTACCCCGGGACACCGAACCGATCGATGACGACCCGGATTTGGCCATCCAGGGGCACGAACACACCGCCGTGGTCGCGATCGTCGCCTCGACAGTCGCGCTCTCCCGGGCACTCGGCGGCGCGGACGGCGCCGACACCGCGGCCGCATGAACGGGCTCGACACGGCCGTCCGTGCGGCAGTGCGGGCGGCCGCGCCGTACGCGACCGCGGTCACCGTGGCCGTGGCGCGCGACGGGCATGAGGACGTGCGATGCTTCGGGCGCCTCGCGCGAGGGCGGGCGGCAGCATGCACCCCGGACACCGTCTTCGAACTCGGCTCGGTCAGCAAGACGTTCACCGCGCTGCTGCTCGCCGACCTGGCCACGCGCGGCGAACTCGCCCTCGACGACCCGGTCGAACACCGACTGCCGCCCGACTGGCGTCCGATGACCGTCCGCTCCCCCGAGCCGATCCGGCTGCTGCACCTCGCCACCCACACCTCGGGGCTGCCCGGGTTGCCGCCCGGACTGCTCTCCGGAGCCGTGCCGACCTGGCAGACCAACCCGTACGCGGCCTTCGACGACGAGCGGTTGAGAGCCGCCCTGGCCCGAACCACCGTGCGCGGCAGGCCCGGCAGCATGTACCGGTACTCCAACTACGGGGTCGGACTGCTCGGGCGACTGCTGGCCGAGACGGGCGGACTGCCGTACGGGGAGCTGCTCGCCAAGCGGGTCCTGGTGCCACTGGGACTCGATGCCACCACATGCGCGCCGGACGAGCCGGACTCGCCGGACGTGCCGGACGTGCCGGACGTGCCGGACGTGCCGAGCCGGGCGACCGGATACCGGCGTGGACGGGCGATGCCGGCCTGGCGAATCCCCGGGCTGCCGGGCGCGGGCGCGGTGCGAGCCAGCGGAAGCGACCTGCTGCGCTACCTCCAGGCCCATCTCGGCCAGGAGGACGGCGAGTTGGCGAAGCCACTGGCCGAGGTCCAACGGGTCAGGCTGCGGCTTCCGCACTCCCCCGACGAGCTGTGCCTGGTATGGAACCACCGCCGCTCGGGCGGGCGCGAGCTGTACTTCCACACCGGCGCGACCCGCGGGTTCACCGCCTTCGTCGGGTTCTCTCCGACGGGCGCGACCGCCGTGGCGGCCCTCGCCAACACCGGCCCGAAGCGCGGCGGATGCTTCGTCCAGGCGGGGTACGAGGTGCTGCGGACCGTCACCGGCCACAGCATGTAACGCTCCTCACCCCGCACCTCGCACCTCGCACCTCGCACCTGGACAGCTGCGGCCTCGGAGCACCATGGCTTCAGACCGCCACGGCCTTGGCGCGGTCGGCGGCGATGCGCACGGCGAGGCCGGCGAGGACGGTGCCCATCGCGTAGCGCTGGATCCGCAGCCAGCCGGGGCGGCGGTTGAGGAAGGCGGCGATGCCGCCCGCGCTCACCGCGATCAGGCCGTTGACGGTGATCGCGATCGCGATCTGGACCAGGCCCAGCAGCAGGCTCTGCACGGCGACGTGGCCGCGCTCCGGGGCCACGAACTGGGGCAGCAGCGAGATGTACATGATGGCGATCTTGGGGTTGAGCAGGCAGGTCAGGAAGCCCATCGCGAACAGCCGGCGCGGCGGGTCCGGCGGCAGTTGCTGCGGGGCGAAGACCGCCGTGCCGCCCGGCTTGACCGCCTTCCAGGCCAGCCAGAGCAGGTACCCGGCGCCGGCCAGCTTGATCGCGGTGTAGAGGGCGGGCACCACGGAGAACACCGCGGCCACTCCCGCCGTCACCGCGACCAGGTAGACCAGGAAGCCGGCCGCGACCCCGCTCAGCGAGACCAGCCCGGCCCGGCGGCCCTGCGCGATCGAGCGCGAGACCAGGTAGATCATGTTGGGCCCGGGCGACAGCACCATGCCCAGGGCCACGGCGGCGATCCCGAGTACGGCCCGGCCGTCCACGGCCGATGTCAACGCTTCCATGCGAGGAGGCTAGGACGGACCATCGGGTCGATGCAATGATGACTTTGCACTCGGTGCAATGTGGCCCAGGGCCAGCGCGTGGGGCCGTTGCCTGGGCCCGTCCGACCTCTGGAGGCCGACCGCCGATGGACGACTACCGCCTGATCGCCAACCGGATCGCCGCCGAGATCGCCGACGGGCGACTGCGGCCCGGTCAGCAACTGCCCACCCAGCGCGCCTTCGCGCGCAGCCGCGGCATCGCCAACTCGACCGCCGGACGCGTCTACCGGGAACTGGCCCGGCGCGGGCTGACCGTCGGGGAGGTCGGGCGCGGGACGTTCGTCCGGGCCGGACGCGCACCGGACGGCGCCCGGGTGCCGCTCGCGGAGCCGGCCGCCGCCCCCGTGGACCTGGAGCTCAACTACCCCTCCGTCCCCGGGCAGGCCGAGCTGCTGGCGGGCGCCCTGGCGCCACTGCTGCGTCCGGACGCGCTGGGCGACGCCTTGCGGCCGGTCGGCGCGGCCGGGACGGTCGCGGCCCGGCGGGCGTTCGCCGGCCTGGTGTCGGCCGGCTCCTGGGAAGTCGGGGCGGAGCGACTGCTGTTCGCCGGCAACGGGCGGCAGGCCATCGCCGGGGCCCTGTCCGCGCTGGTGCCGCCCGGGCAGCGGCTGGGCGTGGAGGAGCTGACCTATCCGGTGGTCAAGGCGGTGGCGGACCGGCTGGGCATCGTGCTGGTGCCGCTGGCCGTGGACGAGCACGGGCTGCTGCCGGAGGCCGTGGCCGCCGCCCACCGGGCCGGGCCGCTGCGCGCGGTGTACGTCCAGCCGCGCCTGCAGAACCCACTCGGCGCGAGCCTGCCGCAGGAGCGGGCGGTGGCACTCGTCGCGGTGCTGCGGCGGCTCGACCTGCCGGTGGTCGAGGACGCCATCTGGTCCTTCCTGCGGCCCGAGCTCGCGCCGCTGGCCGCGCTCGCACCGGAGCGCACCGTGCTCGTGGACAGCCTCTCCAAGCGGCTCGCCCCGGGACTGACCACCGGGTTCGCGGTCGTCCCGGCGGCGCTGCGGGAGCGGGTGGCGGGGGCGCTGCGCGCGGGCGGGTGGACGCCGAGCGGCTTCGCGCTGGAGGCGGCGGTGCGTTGGATCGGGGACGGCACGCTGGCCGCGGTGGAGGCGGCGAAGCGGGCCGACGCGAGGGCCCGGCAGCTGCTGGCACGTGAGGTGCTGACGGGACGACGGCTGCGGTCCGACCCCTGCTCGTACTACCTGTGGTGGGAGCTGCCGACGGGCCGCCGGGCGGAGGCCTTCGTCGCGGAGGCGGCGCATGCCGGGATCTCGGTCACGCCCGCGGCGGCCTTCGCCGTCGACCCCCGGCGCTCGCCCTCCGCCGTCCGGGTCGGGCTCGCCTCCCCGCCGCTGCCGGTGCTCGCGCGGGCGCTGGAGACGCTGGCGGGGATCGCGGAGGGGGCGGGTGAGCGGCGAACGGCTGACGGCTGACAGATTTCAAAATCTGTCAGCTGTCGTCCGTCATCTGTTCGCTGTCGTCCGTCGGCTGTCAGCTGTCAGCTGTCCGCCGCTGGCCGTCGCCCCTCAGTGCCCACCCGTCAGTCGCCCGCCCCGCTCCGGCTCCCCCGGACCGCGGTGTCCGCCGCACCCCCCGCGCCGACGGCGCGCAGGCGGCTCGCCGCGGTGGCGGCGAGCTGAGGGGCGAGCCGGGCCACATCCCGGGAGCCGACCACCGCGATCAGGGACGGCAGCAGCCAGCGGACCGGCTGCATCCCGCGCAGCCAGGCCTGCGCGTAGACGTGGGCGGACCGGCGGGCGATCCCGGCGACGATCCGGTCCACCGCGGGCTCCAACGGATACGTCTTGTTCGCCGGCCACGGCAGCCGGGAGCGCATCTGCTTCAGCACGGCGTCCTGGTCGGCCCCGCGCACCATGTCCGTGTCGGTCCAACTCAGGTACCCGACACCGACCTTGACCCCCTGGTAGGCCACCTCCGCACGGATCGAGTGGGCGAAGGCCTCCACCCCGGACTTGCTGGCGCAGTACGCGCTCATCAGCGGCGCAGGGGTCAGCGCCGCGAGCGAGGCGATCTGGAGCAGGTAGCCGCGGCTCTCGGCGAGCGCCGGCAGGAACGCCCGCGCGGTGGCCACACTGCCGAGCAGGTTGACCTCGATGACCCGGCTGAACGCCTTGTGGTCGCTGTCGGTCAGCGGACCGCCGATGGCGATCCCGGCATTGGCGACGACGGCGTCGATCCGACCGTAGTGCTCCTTGATCCGCCGGGCGGTGTCCTCCAGTGCGTCGAGGTCGGTGACGTCCACCTCCCAGCTGCTCGCGGACGGCCCGCACTGCGCGGCGGCGGCCTTCAGCTCCTCCGGCTCCAGTCCCAGCAGGGCGACCTTGGCCCCGCGCCGGGCGAGCTTGCGGGCCAGCGACGCACCGACGCCGCGCGCGGCCCCGGTGACGACGACGACCTGCGCGGACAACGGCGGGATGGCGTTCATGCGACGGCGGTCCTCTCATCGGCGGAAGCGGAAGCAGCACCGGCGGGAGCACCACCGGCCGGAGCGGCCCCGGCCGAAGCGGCATCGGCCGGCGCGGACGCCAGGTGCGCGGCGGCCATCCGGTGGATCTCGGCGGCGACCTCGTCCGGGCGCTCCAGTGGCGACATGTGGCCGACCCCGGGCAGCAGCAACAACCCCTGTGCGTCCGGGAGTTCGGCGACGATCCGGTGGGCGTGCACTGGCGGGGTCAGCCGGTCGCCGGTGCCGACCACCACCGCCGTGGGAGCGGCGAGCCGGGCGAGTCCGGCGTGGACGTCCAACCGGTCCAGCACCGCGGCCCAGTTGGCGCGGACGGCGGTCGGGCAGGCGTGCACGATCCGGGCCGTCGCCTCGACCTGGCCGGCGGCCGAACCGGGCCCCATGGTCGCGTACTTGAGCGCCATCCGGCTGACCGGCGAGACCGGCCCGAGCGGCATCCGGGAGCGCAGCAGCTGCCGGTGCAGGAAGCGCCGCAGGCCCCGGGGCCGTACGGCCGTTGGCAGGACGGTGAGTTCGGCCACGAGGTCGCCCGGCCCGGTGGAGATCAGGACGGCCGCCGCGGTGCGGTCGGCGACCTCGGGACGGCCGCCGGCGGCCATGATGGTCATCCCGCCCATGCTGTGCCCGGCGAGCACGGCCCGTTCGCCCGCCGGAACGGTCCGCGCGAGTACGGCGGACAGGTCCTCGGCCAGCGCCCGGGTCGAGTAGCGGGCCCGGCTCGGCGGGATCTCGCTGTTCCCGTGGCCGCGCTGGTCGTAGGCCACCACCCGGTAGCGGTCGGACAGTCGGCGGATCACCGGGGCCCAGAAGGCGGTCGAGCAGGTCCAGCCGTGGGCGAGCACCACGGTGGGCGCTCCGGGCCGGCCGTGCACCTCGACGTGCAGCCGGATGCCGTCCGCCGACCGGACGCTCAACTCCTCCACCGGAAGCGGCGGTTCGTAGTCCTCGGGCAGCCGGGCGATCACGCGGGGACCTCCTGGGCGGTGGTGCGGGTGGCGGCCGGTGCGGCGCGCATGATCAGCTCGTACTCGCCGAGGTCGACCTTGCGGGTGGCCCGGCGGAACGAGGTGGTGGAGCCGGGCCAGAGCACGGTGTTCTTGCCGTTCGGGTCGAGGTACCAGCTGAGGCAGCCGCCGGTGGTCCAGACGGTGCGGTCCATCCGGTGCTGGAGTTCGAGGTTCCACTGCCGCTGGGCGCGCGCGGTGGGCTGCATCGCGGCGGCACCGATCGAGCCGAGCGTGGTCAACGCGTCGATCATGTAGTTCAGTTGGGACTCGATCATCAGGATCATCGAGCTGTTGCCGAGGCCGGTGTTGGGACCGATGACGAAGAAGAGGTTCGGGAAGCCGTGCACGGTCGAGCCGCGCAGCGCCTCCATGCCGTCCTTCCACTCCTCGGCCAGGCTGGTGCCGTTGGCGCCGAACACCCGGGCGCCGATGGGCATGTCGGTGACGTGGAAGCCGGTGCCGAAGACGATGGCGTCCACTTCGTGCTCGCTGCCGTCGGCCGCGACCAGGGTGGAGCCGCGCAGTTCGCGCAGGCCGGAGGAGACGACCTCGGTGTTGGCCGCCGCGAGGGCCGGGTAGTAGGTGTTGCTGAGCAGGATGCGCTTGCAGCCGATCCGGTAGTCCGGGGTGAGCCTGGCGCGCAGCTCCGGGTCGCGGACGCCCTGGGCGATGTGGCGCTCGGCGAGTCCCTGGACCAGGCGCAGCAGTCCGGGGCGGCGCACGAAGGCGTCGACCTGGATCTCCCGGAGGGCGAAGAGCGTGCCGCGGCGGATCTTCGTGGTGACCGGCAGGCGGCCGTGCAGCCACTTCTCCAGCTGGGTGATCTCGCGGTCGCGCCGGGGCAGCACCCAGGCCGGGGTGCGCTGGAAGACCGTCAGCTTGCCGACCTTGGGCTGGATCGACGGGATGATCTGGGCGGCGGAGGCGCCGGTGCCGACCATCGCCACGCGCTTGCCGGTCAGGTCGAAGTCGTGGTCCCAGCGGGAGGAGTGGAAGACCTTGCCGGGGAAGCCGCTCAGTCCGGGCAGGTCGGGGATCTGCGGGTCGGCGAGCGGTCCGGCGGCGGAGACGACGGCGTCCGCGGTCCACTCGCCGGCCGAGGTGGTGATCCGCCAGCGGGTCCGCTCGCTCTCCCAGCGGGCTTCCAGTACTTCGGTGTTGAAGCGCAGGTGGGGGCGGAGGCCGAAGACGGTCGCGACCTTCTCCAGGTAGGCGCGGATGTCCGGCTGGCCGGAGAAACTGCGCGGCCAGTCGGGGTTGGGCGCGAAGGAGAAGGAGTAGAGGTGCGAGGGAACGTCGCAGGCGCAGCCGGGGTAGCTGTTGTCCCGCCAGGTGCCGCCGACGGAGTCCGCCCGTTCCAGCACCACGAAGTCGGTGATCCCGGCGCGACGCAGTCGGACCGCGGCGCCGAGGCCGCCGAAGCCGGAGCCGATCACCGCCACCCGGACGTGCGGGACGGGCTCCTGCGCAGCGGCGGTTTCGGTCGCTGCGGACGCGCCGGAGCGGGGGCGCTTGCTGCTGGGTGCCATGCGGCAAACCTCCTGAGGGTGGGACGGTGATCGTCGCGCTCTCCCGGGGTCGCGGCCCCGGAACCTCCCGGGGGCTCACCTCCGGGACCCTGCCAATCGCGCCAGTAATCACTGGCATGGTTGGCAGGGTAGCCCTTGCTGACACCGGATGGAAGAAGCACGACGGCTCCGGTTCGGGGAACCTTCCGGGCCGGCGGTCCTATGCTGATCGCCGTGGACAAGGTCAGAGCTGCTGCGGGCGACAGAAAACGCGAGTACCGGGTGGAGGAACTGGCCGAGGCCGCCGGCATCACCACCCGCACCCTGCGCTTCTACCGCGAGCGCAAACTGCTTCAGCCACCCCGCAAGGAGGGCCGCATCGCCTGGTACGGCGAGGAGCACCTGGCCCGCCTGCGGATGATCGGTGAACTGCTCGAACGCGGCCACACCCTGGGCGGCATCGCCGAGCTGATCGGCGCCGGCGAGAGCGGGCGGGACGTCGCCGAGCTGATCGGACTGGAGGCGGCGATCGTCGCGCCGTGGTCCGACGAGACCCCGGTGCGCCTGGACTGGGACGAACTGAAGACCGCGTTCGGCGACCAGCTCACCGAGGAGAACACCGCCGAGTCGATCGCCCAGGGCTACATCACCGTCGAGGAGGACGGCATCACCCACGTCAGCCGCCGGCTGATGGACGCCACCACGGAGCTGGTGGCGGAGGGGGTGCCGCTCTCGGCCGTGCTGGAGGCCAGCCGGCGCACCCAGGAGCACGTGGACGCCATCGCCGAGATCTTCATCGAGGTGGTCAGCGAGCACCTGCTCAGCGCGCTGGCCGCCGACGCCCCGCTGCCGCCCGGCGCGGCGGCCCGGCTCACCGAGCGCATCCTGCGGGTCCGGCCGCTGGCGCGTACGGTCGCGGACGCCCAGTTCGCCCTCGCGATGGACCGACGGGTGCACGTCGAGTACACCGAACTCCTGCGCCAGCGACGGGAGAACGGCTCCGAGGCGTAACCGGGCCGCTGTCCGGGCAGGGATCCCCGCGTCCCGCCCGCACGTTGGAGGTACCGCCGATGCCCCGACCGCTCAGCCGCCGCGCCGCCCTCGGCCTCGCCGCCGGGCTCGCCCCCGGGGTCGTGCTCACCGCCTGCGGGTCCGGCTCCCCGGCGCCGGGTGCCGGCGCGGCAGGCCCGACCGGCGGCGGCTCGGCAGGCAGCGGCTCGGCAGGCGGAACGCGGACGGTCCGGCACGCGCGCGGCGAGAGCACCGTGCCGGCGCGGGCGAGCCGGGTGGTGGTCCTGGACACCGATGCGCTGGACTCGGTGGTCACCCTCGGCCTCAGCCCGGTCGGCGCCACCACCGTCACCGCGGGCGCCCCCTTCCCTGCCTACCTGCCGGCGGAGCGGCTGTCCGGGACGAAGCCCGTCGGGGCGATCGGCCAGCCCGGCCTGGAGACGATCGCGGCACTGCGGCCGGACCTCATCCTGAGCAATCAGGTCCGCGACGACAAGCGCTACGACGAGCTCTCGAAGATCGCGCCGACGGTGCTCTCCAGGACCACCGGCCCGACCTGGAAGGAGAACGTCCGGCTGCACGCCGAGGCACTGGGCCGCCAGACCGAGGCCGAGGCCGCGGACGCGGCGTACCGGACCAGGCTGCGGGACCTCGTGACCGCACTCGGCGGACCGGCCAGGGCGGCGGCCACCCGGGTCGAGATGGCCCGCTTCCTGGCGGGCGCGCCGACCAGGCTCTACCTCAACGACACCTTCGTCGGCTCGCTGTTCAAGGATCTCGGGCTCGGCCGGCCCGCCAACCAGGACAAGCCCGGCTTCTCGATGGAGATCAGCCCCGAGCAGGTGGACCAGGCGGCGGCCGACGTCATCTTCTACTCCGTATACGGGGACGCGGCCAAGTCGGACCGGGGAAGGATCACCGAGGGCGCGCTCTGGAAGGGCCTGGACGCCGTACGCAGCGGGCGGGTGTTCGGCGTGGACGACAGCCTGTGGATGCTCGGCATCGGCTACACCGGCGCCGGGCTGATCCTGGACGAGATCCGCAGGGACCTGGCGCCGGCGGGCGGGTGACGGACGACAGATGTCCGATGACAGATAACAGATGATGAAATCTGTCATCCGTTATCCGTCGCCCGTCACCCGTCATTCGTCACCCGTCATCCGCCCGCCGCCCGGGCGGTCACCACTGCCCGTACCGCCCCGGCCGCAGCCGCCCGGTGCACGCGAGGAAGGCCACGAACCCGCCGAGGACGATCCAGCCGGGCCAGCCGGCCAGCGACATGGTGAGCGGGTCCAGCTCGGCGCCCGGGGCGGCGAACTCCCGCACCATGGACACGCTCATGCTGCTCGCGAAGGCGTGCGCCAGCACCGCCGGGACCACCGACCCCGAGCGCAGCCTCAGCCAGGTGAAGACCGGCAGGACGAGCACACAGCTCACCGTCAGCGCGGGCACCGCCAGGTACCAGGGCCGCCCCGGGTACTGGCCGCCCATCAGCAGCGTCGGCAGGTGCCAGAGCGCGAAGGCCGTTCCGGTGAGCACGTACGCCCGGACCAAGGCCGCCGCACCGCCACCGCCTCCGCCTCCGCCCTCACCCCGGCCGTCGCCCTGCCCCTCGCCCCTGCCCTGCCCCTCACCCCGGCCCAGTCGCAGCAACCGGGGGAAGAGGAAGCCCTGCCAGCCGATCTCCTCACCGAAGAACAGCGGCAGCGACAGCAGCATCCCGATCGAGCCCTGGAGCGCCCACGATCCGATCCGCCCCGCGTTCAGCGATCCGAAGCCGGCGAACGGGTAGCCGCCCGCCACCGCACCGAGCACCAGCGTCGCGGCCGTCAGTCCGCCGAGCACCCCGAACGGCAGCAGACAGGCCCGGACCGCGCGGGCCCGCGGCCGGGGCCACCGCAGCGCGAGCGCCTCCCGCACCCCGCCGCCGCGCTCGACGAAGCGGACCACGAGCAGGGCCGCCAGTGCCGGGGCCAGCATGGCGGCCCCGATGCAGAGTTGTTCCAGGGCGCCGACCTCCTCGCGGGCGTCGGCGCGCCGGTAGCCGCCGGCGAGCAGTGGTGTCATGGCCGCCCACATCCCGGCGTAGGCGAGCACCAGGTAGACCAGCAGGCCGCGCCATCGGACGGCGTTCGACGGGTTTTGCTTCAGTAGCGTCATGCCGGGGACGCTACGGACCCGGAGGTTCGACCCGGAACCAAGTGCACTGCCGTTCCCGGGGGTTGTCCACTACCACCGCGATGGTCGAGTTTTCTGGGTGTACGGAGGCCCGCTGGAGGTGCTACTTCGCGCCCCGCGCTCCGCCGCCCGCCACCGGCCGTTCCGCGAACCTCTTCCGAAGCTGCACGAGAAGGAAAATTGACGTATCGTCAGGCGCCATACAGCGGGAGCGACGGTGGTCCGCTCACCGTCGCTCCCGCCGTACTCCCCCGCCAGCCGGCACCCACGGCCCGGCGGGGCCTCGACTCCTTCCCGGGCCCGGGCCTGATCCGGTCCAGGCCCGGGCCGGCCCGGTTCCGACCCGGTTCCGGGCTCGGCTCATGCCCGAGGTCTCACCGGAACCGGCGCCGGACTCGGCTCAGTTGACGTTGACGGCCGTCCAGGTGGCGGCGACGGCGTTGTACTCCGCGCTGCCCGATCCGTACAGGTCCGCCGCCGCGCTGAGGGTGCCCGCCCGGGCGCCCGCGTAGTCGGTGGTCGAGGTGAAGTAGGTGGTCAGCGCGCGGTACCAGATCTGCGCGGCCTTGTCCCGCCCGATGCCGGCGAGCGTGGAGTTGTCGTACGTCGGGCTGTTGTAGCTGAACCCGTTGACCGTCTTCGCGCCGCTGCCCTCGGACAGCAGGTAGAAGAAGTGGTTCGCCACCCCGGACGAGTAGTGCACGTCCAGGTTGCCGACGTTCGCGTCCCAGTAGTCCGCCGAGGCGCCGTCCTTGCTCGGCTGGTCCATGTAGCGCAGCGGGCTGCCGTCGCCGCGCAGGTTGATCAGCTCGCCGATCCAGTAGTTCGGCGGGTTGGAGGGCAGGTTGGCGTACCACTCGACCATCGTGCCCATGATGTCCGAGGTGGCCTCGTTGAGGCCGCCGGACTCACCGGAGTAGTTGAGGTTGGCGGTCGCGGCGGTGACGCCGTGGCTCATCTCGTGCCCGGCCACGTCGATCTCGGTGAGCGGCGCGGTGTCGTTGTTGCCGTCGCCGTACGACATGCAGAAGCAGCTGTCGTCCCAGAAGGCGTTGACGTAGTTGGAGCCGTAGTGCACCCGGCTCAGGGCACCGACGCCGTCGTTGCGGATGCCGCTGCGGCCGAAGGTATTCTTGTAGAAGTCCCAGGTGGTGGCGGCGCCGAACTGGGCGTCCACGGCGGCGGATTCGCGGCTGTTGACGGTTCCGTCGCCGAAGTTGTTGCTGGTGTTGGCGAACAGCGAGCCGGTTCCGTCGGTGCCGCCGTTGAGGTCGCTGGTGGACTGGTCGCCGCGGCTCGCGTCCTTGAGCGAGTAGCTCGAACCGCTCTGGGTGGTGGTCAGCGGGACCTGGCCGACGAAGACGCCGTTGCCGGTGCCGGCCGCGGTCTCGATCGTCTCGTGCGTGGCGAGGACCCGGCCGTCGGCGGCGTCGGTGACGAGGATCTGGCGGCTCGGGGTGCCGTCGGCGCGCAGGCCCTCGACCGTGGTGCGGTACGCCAGGCGCGGGGTGCCGTCGGTGGCCCAGACCACCAGCTCGGCCTGACCGGCCCGGTGGACCTCGGTGAGCGGCGACTCGTCGGCGTCGGCCTTCGCCCCGACGGTGGCCTTGACTCCCTCGGCGACCTGGGCGACGGCCTGGTCGGCGGCGATCTTCGGGGTCAGGCTCGGCAGCGCGATCCGTGCGGCGACCGCCTTGTCGACCGACTTCACCGAGCCGTCGGCCTTCTGGTGGACGACCAGGTCTCCACCGATCACCGGCAGGCCGGCGTAGATGCGCTCGAAGCGCAGGTGGCGGGTGCCGTCCTTGTCCACCAAGGCGTCCTTGGCGACCAGTTGCTCCTTGTCGCCGAGCTTGAGCGCCTTGGCCAGCGGGCCGGCCTGACCGGCCGCCAGCTTGAGCGCGGTCGCGTGCTGCTGGGCAGCCTGCGCCTGCAGCGAGGGGGTGGGAGCGGCCTGGGCGGCGGTGCTCACCTGGATCACACCGGTCAACAGGGCCGTGGCCGAGAGCACGGCGACGGCTGCGAGCTTACGCTTCACGAACGAGTCCTTCCGGGAAACCGCGTCAGGGCGCGGTCGCACCGCGTCCCGGGGGCCGGGTCGGCCCTGTGGGGCGGAACGGGTGCTGACGTGCGGGAACCCCGTGCAATCGAGCGGCTCGCCACCAAGGGGTGGGGGTGGGGCTACCGCCGGGGGGTGACCAGAAGCATGACAATCCAGCAGATGAATTGACAGGTCTGCTTCATTTGTTGGCCAGGTCCCGCCATTGGGTAAAGAGCGTCCAATCGGCAGGCGAATCGGGGCAATTCACCGCATCCCGCCAAGGGCTTCGAGCAGAGCGACGGCCGATCGCCTGCGCCTACGGGCACTCGCCCACCGAACCCGGGCCCGGAGCACCCGACAGGCCGACCGTCGATCGACTTTTACATGTGTGTAGAAGATTCCATACGGTCCCTTGACACCCGGGTGGCGAGGTTCCGCCACCCGACCCCCCTTGTCCGCTGGAAGGGAGGCTGCTAGCGCCCCGGGCCGACCGGGGTCGTCACTGGAGCCGCCACTCCTGGGCGGCGTTGCCGGCGGTGCAGGCGACCATGGTGACCGCGTTGCCGGGGCCGTTGTTGGTCATGCAGCTCTGGTTCTGGTAGTCGCCGAGCGTGTACGAGCCGGCCGAACTTGCGCTGCGAACCGTCCAGTTGGTGAGGAAGCTGAACCCGTTGCTCAGCACGACCTTCCCGTCCATCGTCTGTACCAGCTGCGGGCCGCCGTTGTTGCAGGCATTGAAGAGGATCCACGAGCCGGGGTTGGTCGAGCGCACCCAGCCGTACTGCGAGTGACCGCCGACCAGGATCGGGTTGTCCCCGCTCAGGTTGTCGTCGCGCATCCCGATCGTGCGGCCGTCCTTCACGCTGACGATGGTGCTCCAGCTGTTGCCGCCGCAGGACGGCGGCCTGTTCGCACCTGACGAGGTGTTGCCGGTGCCGCCCGTGGTCTGGGCCGGGGGCTGCGGGTTCTGGTCGGCGGGCGGGTTGGGCGGGTTGCCACCGCCGGGCTTGTTCGCCTGATCGGCCGGTGATCCGCCCGCAGCCGTACCCGTACCCGCGCCCGTACCACCGGTCCGGCCGCCGCCCGTACCGCTCGAACCGCCCGCACCGCCGCTGCCGCCCTGTCCGGCGGCCGGCACCGGGGGCACCGGGGCCTGCGGCTGGCCCTGGCCGGCGGCGGGTGCCGACTGGTCGGGGACCGGGGTGGCCGCCGGAGTGTCGGTCGGCGCCGAGGTGACCGGCGCGGTGGTGGTCGCGGGCGCCGCGGTGGCGGTGCCCGGGTTCGCCGGCACGGTGACCACCACGGTCGGCTGGGCGCCGGGCGGCAGGGCCGCGTCGGAGCCGCCCGCCCCGCGGTCGACCAGCAGCACGGTCGCCGTGCCCATCGAGATGACGACGGGGATGACGATGGGCACCAGCAAGGCGCGCCGCGACCGCTTGCGGCCGGGCTCGGTGGGAGCGTGCGGCTCCACCTTCGCGACCTCGTCCACCGCCGGGGCACCGCCCGCGGCGGGGACCACCACGGCCCCCGCCTCGGCCGGGTCCGCCCCGGCGCCGCCCTTGATCAGTTCGACAGCACCGCCCTTGCCCGCCGCACCACCCTTGACCCCTGCACCGCCCTTGGCCCCCGCACCGCCGTCGGCCGCCGCACCGTTCCTGTCCGCCGAGCCCGCGCCGGCTCCGAGCGGGATGGTCCCGCTGTCCTCGGGGCCCGCCTTCCCGGGTGCCTGCGCGCCGCCCGCGCCGCCGTCCCTCACGAGTGCTGTACGGGCCGCTCGGGCCGCCGCCGCCATCGCGGCGGCGTCCGCGTACCGTTCCTCGGGCTTCTTGGCGAGCGCCCTGGCCACCAGCGCCCGCACCGACACCGGGAAGGTGTCCGGCAGTTCCGGCACCGGCTGGTTGACGTGCTTGAGCGCGATCTGGAGCGGCCCGTCACCGGAGTACGGCGGCGCGCCGACCAGCAGCTCGTAGCAGACCACGCCGATCGAGTAGAGGTCGGTAGCCGGTCCGAGGTCCGTGCCCTCGGCCTGCTCCGGGGACATGTAGAGCGCGGTGCCGATGATCGCGAACGGGGCGGTCAGCTTGGTGCTGGCGAGCGCCCGGGCGATGCCGAAGTCGGTGATGGCCACCCGCCCGTCGACGCGCACCATCAGGTTGGACGGCTTGATGTCCCGGTGCACGATCTCCCGCCGGTGCGCGGCGTGCAGCGCGTCCAGGGCGCCGGCCACCAGGTCGAGGGTGCGCTCGACGGTCATCGGGCCGGTGTCCCTGAGCACCCTGTCCAGCGGACGGCCGTCGATCAGCTCCATGACGATGTAGGCGCAGCGTTCCTCGCCGTCCCCGCCGCTCTCGCCGTAGTCGTGGACGCCCACCACGCCGGGGTGGTCGACCGCGGCGACGAGCTGGGCCTCGCGGCGGAAGCGCTGGGCGGAGGTGTCGTCCTCCAGCAGCTCCGAGCGCAGGATCTTGACCGCGACCCGGCGTGCCAGCACGGTGTCCTCGGCCCTCCAGACCGAACCCATCGCGCCGCCGCCGATCTTCTCGACCAGCTCGTACCGCCCGCCGAGCACGGTGCCCGCCCCGCTCATACCCCTGCTCCCCCCGTGTTCCGTGCCCCGCCCCGACGGGTCATCGGCACACAGTGTGCCAGAGCGGGTTACAGGCTCAGTTGATCAGGTCCGGACAGGAATTGAGCACGAATCATCAGTCCATGAGGAAGTATCGGGCGTGATCCGAAACCTCTCGGACGGCCGCGACGACCGCCCGGGGCCGGTCGGCCTGAATGGCGTGACCGGCACCGTGGACCGTGCTGTGGGTTCCCCGGACGGCGTTCCTCGCGACGCCCGCCTGCAGGGCGGTCCAGCGGACGCGCATCGCACCGGGCAGTCCCCGGGTCGCGCTCAGGACCGTCACCGGCATCTCGAACGGTCGCGCGGTGGAGCGGCGTCGCCGGATCTCCGGAACGGCGACGGAGGTCAGCCGCTGCTCGGCGAGGACGGCCCGCCGCTGGTGCCGGTGCGCGATCACGGCCGCCTCGGCCCGGTCGAGCGGCGTCGCCCGATCGAGCGGCACCTCCGCGTCGAGGGACGCCGGTGCATCGAGGGACGCCGGTGCCGATGCCGTCGGCGCCGATCCCGCCCGGTACAGCCACAGCCGGTTCAGCACCGCCTCGGCGACCCGGATGGACCGTGGCTGGAACTCCTCGTGCGCCGGGTCCACCAGGACCAGCCCGGCCACCAGCTCCGGCCGCTGCCAGGCGAGGAGTTGGGCCAGCTGGCCGCCCCAGCTGTGCCCGATCAGGAGCGCCGGTCCAGCTTCCAGGTGCTGAACGAGGGCGGCCAGGTCGGCGATCTGGCCGTCCAGCGTCGGGGCGGCGGCCCGACCGGGCTCGCTGGCGCCCAGCCCTGCCCGGTCGTACGCCACGACCCGCCCGTACCGGGCGAGTTCGGGCAGGACGGCCGACCAGCCGAGCGCCGTGGTGCCGCAACCCGCGATCAGGACCATCGGTGCGACACCGCCCCGACCAGCCTCCACCCAGCGCAACGCCCTTCCATCGCGGTCCAGTTCACCGCTGCGCACTCCGCCGGGCAGGTTCTCGCCGAGCGCCCGCGCGACGGCCTCCTGGACGCTCCGCAGATCCGGCCCGGCGGGCTTCGCCCGCTCGCCCTGGCTGGCGTTCATGTGCCGTCCCCCCTGGATCGTGGTCCGGCCCCTCCCCCGGGGCCGGTTCCGATGACCCGCGCGGACCTGTGCGGACCGGTGCGGACCTGTGCGGACCGGTGCGGACCTGTGCGGACCGGTGCGGACTCGCGCGGACCGGTGCATGGTCGAACGGCGCCGGGTCAACAGGTACGGCCTCAGGCCGGCAGGACCCGCTTCAGCAGTCCGAGCAGTGCCTCCCAGTGCCGCTCGGCGGCCGCGGCGTCGTAGCGGCTGGTGTCGGCCTGGGTGTAGCCGTGCGGGGCGCCCGCGTAGACCTCGGCCCGGTACCGGACGCCGGCGGCGGTGAGGGCCGCGGCGAGCCGGTCGATCTGCTCGGGCGGCAGCGCGGGGTCGTCGTCCGCGTGGCCGAAGTACAGCTCGGCGGTGATCCGGTCGGCGCCCAGGTGCGGGCTGTCCGGGCTGTCGGTGGCGAGGCTGCCGCCGTGGAATCCGGCCGCGACGGCGATCCGGTCCGGGTGGCTGGCGGCAGTGCGCAGCGCCAGCAGGGCCCCGCGGCAGTAGCCGGTCAGGCCGACCGGGCCGTCCTGGACCAGCGGGGACTCGCCGAGCCAGCGCAGATACGCGTCCGCGTCGCGCGCGGTCGCCTCCGGGGTGAGCGTGCCGAGCAGCGGGACGATCCGGGCGAAGAGTTCGTCGGCCTGGTCCAGGTCGATGAGCTCCGGCAGATCGACGACCGGCGCGCGCCCCGCCCGGTAGAAGACGTTGGGGACGAGCACGGTGTACCCGGCCGCGGCCAGCCGGTCGGCCATGCGCTCAAGGTGCGGCCGGAGCCCGAAGGCATCCATGTAGAGGATGACACCCGGGTGGGCCCGGCCGTCGTCGGGGTGGGCGAGGTAGGCGTCGGCGGTGCCGTCCGCCGTCGGAATGTCCACGAGGGTTCCGCGCACGGGCATGGTCAGGGCGCTCCTTCCGGTTCGTCCGGCAGCGTATCCGGTGGGCCTGTCGCCCGCCCATGCGGTTTTCGCCACACTGCGCCCGCACTACGCCCGCGCTGCGCCCATGGCGCGCCCGCATCCTGGGCCCGGCCCGGCCCGACCCGACCCAGCTCAGCCCGGCTCAGCCCGGTCCAGCCCGGTCCTGCCTCGGGAACGCGACGGCCCCGCGGCCGCGTTGAGCGGGCATGGGGTGGATCGTGGGTGTGGCGGCGGCGGTCGTGGCGGTGCTGGGGATGGTGCTGCTGGCGGCGTGGCAGGTTCAGGATGAGTCCTCGTCGCGCCCGCGGCGCCGCGGGCCCGGGACCGGGATGGGCGCCGGCGGGCTGGACGAGCTGCACGCCCTGTTCAGTCCGGGCAAGCAGGTGCAGATCGAGCAGAAGCGGGAGCAGCTTGTGCTGCGGGACGACGCGCAGGCCGGCGGGCCGCCGCACCTGGGCGTGGACCTGGACCGGGGCGTGGCGGTGATGCCGGGCGGGGCCGCGGAACGGACGCCCCCTCCCGCACCGCGCGAGGAGGGCCCGACGGCTACGGCCGGCCCGGTGCCCCTGGCGCCGGACGCTCAGGCGCCCCAGGTGCGGGAGCAGAGCACCAGCCGGTAGCCGTCCGGGTCGGCCACCGTCACGCCGTACTCGTCCCAGTACGGGTTGTGGGACTCGACCCGGGTCCCGCCGGCCTCCTCCAGCCGGGCGACCATAGCCTCGTCCACCGGGGCGCCGAGGTAGACGACGAACAGGTCGTCCACCGTCGGGGTGGGCTCCAGCGGCCGCTCCGGGTCGCGCGTCAGCTCGAAGTGCCAGCTGCCGCCGGACGGGCCGACCATCAGCAGGTCGTGCTCACCGGACACCCGCTCGGTGCTGCGCCACAGCACGGCGAGGCCGAGTCCGCCGACGTAGAAGCGCTCGGCCGCCGCGAGGTCGCGCGAGGGGCGGGCGATCCGGACCCGCACGGTGGAATCGATCATGCCGGCGACCATAGCCCATGCCACTGACAGCGAACCCCGCGGTGCGACTGGTTCGCGGACGGTCCGTCAGAGCCGCTGCAGGCGTTCCTCGTCGGAGGTCCGGGGGCAGGTCAGGCAGGCGGTCGCCGCGGGCCCGACCGCGTAGTAGAGGCAGCAGCCGAGCCGGGTGCGGGTGTGGTGGGCGCGCCCGTCGGGGGTGTGCAGGCGGCGGAAGTCGGCGCCGCCGGGGAGCGGCAGGGTGCCGCCGGGCAGGACGGCCTCGGCGGCGGCGACGGAGGCGTCCTCCTCGCCGAGCATCCGGCCGAGGTACCAGAGGGCGGAGGCCAGATCGTCAGTCACCATGCCCCAGAGTGCGCGGTCGCGGCGCCGGGTGGGCCCGGCGAACGCGGCGAGCACCGGCCCGAGGTGTGCGACCACGGCGGCCCGCAGTTCGGCGCGCAGTTCGTCGTCGCCGGGCATGGTGAAGTGGCCGGGCATAGTGACGTGGCCGGGCATGGCGTCGTCGCCGGGCATGGTGACGTGGCCGCGCGGGCGCAGGGCGAGCGCACCGGTGGGGGCGTGCAGCCAGAGGTCGGCGGGGTCGACGGCCGGCACTCGGCGGGAGAGGTGCCACGGGCCGGCAATCAGCAGGCAGGCCGACCAGGCGTAGTGGTGGAGCAGTCGGGAGGCGGTGACGTGCGGTCGCGGGGCGCTGCCGTGCTCGTCGGCGATGCGGGTCTCCGCGCCGGCCAGGACGGCGGCCAGCGCGCTTTCGTCGGCGGCGAGTTGGGCTCCGGAGTACCAGCCGTCGGCGGCGCGCGGGTCGGGCTCGCCGCTGTCCAGGAGGCGCAGCTCCAGCACTGGGCAGAGCTCCACCAGCCGCCGGTAGTCGGCGACGAGCGCCGGGGCCCCGGCACGCACCGAGGGCGCGACGGGCATGGATGTTCCGGGAACCATTGGCACTCCCGAGATCGATTCTGCATGATCGATTAAGGTGAGGCTCACCTTACAACGCCTCACGTCGCCCGGCGACCACGGCCCGGCCTGCCGGTCGACCCGTCGACCCCATCGGCCGAGCCCGTCGGGGTTTGACGAACTTAGGCGAACCTAACCTAAGATCTCGCTTCGTGCTGAGAACCGACCCGCCGGCCCCCACAGCCCCGGCGACGCCTCGTTCTCCGGCGATCCGGCAGCCCCTGCTGCTGTTCGCCGGCGTGTGTGCGCTCGTGCTGTGTGCCGCCCTGAGCCTTGCGCTGGGCTCCCGTTCCATTCCGCTCTCCACCGTGCTCGACGCCCTCACCGGTGCCGCCCACGGCGGTGAAGCCGACGTGGTGACGGGCCTTCGGGTCCCGCGCACGATCATCGGACTGGCGGTCGGGGCCGCGCTCGGCGTCGCCGGGGCGGTCGCCCAGGGCGTGACCCGCAACCCGCTGGCCTCCCCGGTCACCCTCGGCATCAACGCCGGGGCGAGCCTCTTCGTGGTCGCCGCGATCTACACGCTGAACCTCGCCCGCCCGGTCGAGTACGTCTGGTTCGCCTTCGCCGGTGCGGCCGTCGCCGCCGTCGCCGCGTACGCGATGTCCCGGCGAGGCGGAGACCTCGACCCGGTCCGGCTCGCGCTCGGCGGCACCGTGCTCACCGTGGTGCTCACCTCGTGGACCTCCACGCTGATGCTGGCCAGTCACCGCACCCTGGACGAGGCCCGGTTCTGGCTGGCCGGCTCGATCGCCGGGCGGCACCTGGACACCCTCACCCCCGTCCTGCCCTTCCTCGTGCTCGGCCTGGCCGGCGCACTCGCCGTCGCACCCGCCCTCAACGCGCTGGCGCTCGGCGACGAGACCGCGCAGGCGCTGGGCGTGCCGGTGGCCCGGATCCGGATGGTCGGCGGGCTGGCCGTGGTGCTGCTGGCGGGCAGCGCGGTCGCCGTGGCCGGACCGGTGGCGTTCATCGGACTGGCTGCCCCGCACCTGGTCCGTCCACTGCTCGGCAACGACCACCGCTGGCTGCTGCCCGGCTGCCTGGTCACCGGTCCGCTGCTGCTGCTCACCGCCGACGTGCTCGGCCGGCTGGTGGTCCGCCCGTCCGAGATCGAGGTCGGCATCGTGACCGCGTTCCTCGGTGCGCCGCTGCTCGCGGTGCTGGCCCGGAAGGTGGCCAGGTGACCGCGATCACCCTGCCCGTCCGAGCGCTCTGCCGCCGCCGCGCCCGTACCGCCGTCTGGTCGCTGGTGGCCGCCACGCTGCTGGTGCTGCTGACCGGGATCGCGCTCGGCACCGGGCGGGTCGGCATCTCCGCCTGGGACGCGCTGCGCGCGCTGGCCGGACAGGGCGAGCCCGGAAACGTCCTGGTGGTGCGGCAGTTCCGCGCGCCCCGGGTGGTCTCGGCACTGATCGCGGGCGCCGGACTGGCGATGGCCGGATCGACGCTCCAGCGGCTGTTCCGCAATCCGCTCGCCGCCCCCGACACCATCGGCATCACCGGCGGCGCGTCCTTCGGTGCGGTGCTGATGCTCGCCACCGGCGCGTCCCAGCAGCTGATCCCGCTGGCCGCGGTCGGCGGCGGGCTGCTCGCGGCACTCCTGCTCGGCGGCTTCGCCTGGCGCTCCAGGATGGCCGTCACCCGGCTCGTACTGGTCGGTCTGGCGGTCCAGCAGGGCCTGGCCGCCGCCGTGAATCTGATGATCGTACGGTTCCCGGCCGAGCTGGCCTCCTCCGCGCTCCAGTGGACCACCGGCTCGCTCTACGGCCGCAACTGGACCGAGGTGTGGATCGGCGGCACCGCCATCGCGCTGACCGCCGTCGCCCTGCTGCTCTGCCAGCGGCGGATCGCCGTGCTCGACCTCGGCGACGACTCGGCCGGCGGTCTCGGCCTCACCCCGGCCCGGGACCGGCTCGGACTGCTGCTGCTCACCATCACCCTGGCCTCGCTGGCCGCCGCGCTCACCGGGCCGGTCGCCTTCGTCGCCCTCGCCGTCCCGCACCTGGTCCGGCTGCTCGCCGGACCGCCCACCCTCGGCACGCTCGGCCTCACCGCGCTCACCGGCGCCGTGCTGCTGCTCTCCGCCGACCTCCTCGTGCTGCACGTGATCCCCGTCCACGGCCTGCCGGTCGGTGCCGTCACCGCCACCCTCGGCGCGCCCTGGCTCCTGGTGCTGATGATCCGCCAGGGCCGGCTTCCCCAGAGGAGCAGCTGATGACCTCCGTCGAGACGACCGCCGGGACGGCCGGGATGGCCGGGGCCGCCGGGGCCACCAGGGCTGTTGAGGCCGCTGGGGCCACTGGGGCCGAACGGGCCGGCAGGGCCGGCAGGGCCGGCAGGGCTGACAGGGCTGACAGGGCCGCCGAAGCCTCGGGTGCGACTGCCGGGAGTCCCGCCGTTGTGGCCGCCGGTGCCGGTGCCCACCGGCTCGCCGTCCGGGGCCTCGGCCTGCGCTACGGCGACCGGACCATCGTGGACGGGCTCGACCTCGAACTGCCCGGCGACGCCGTCACCGCGATCGTCGGGCCGAACGCCTGCGGAAAGTCCACGCTGCTGCGCGGGCTGGTCCGGCTGCTCGACCCGGCCGCCGGGACGGTCACCCTGGACGGCGCCGACATCCACCGGATGCCCGCCCGGGCGCTCGCCAAGCGGATGGGCCTGCTCCCCCAGCAGCCCGTCACCCCCGAGGCCGCCACCGTCGAGGCGCTGGTGCGGCTCGGACGCTACCCGCACCAGCGGATGCTCAGCCCGTGGTCCAAGGCGGACCAGGCGGCGGTCGAGGAGGCGCTGGAGCGCACCGGCACCGCCGAGCTGCGCGACCGCCAGGTGGACCGGCTCTCGGGCGGGCAGCGCCAGCGGGTCTGGATCGCGCTCGCCCTCGCCCAGGAGACCGACCTGCTGCTGCTCGACGAGCCGACCACCTTCCTGGACCTGCGCCACCAGCTGGACGTCCTCGACCTGGTCGCCGACCTGCACGCCGAGGCCGGGCGGACCGTCGTGATGGTGCTGCACGACCTCGGGCAGGCCGCCCGGTACGCCGACCACCTGGTGGTGCTCAAGGATGGGCGGCTCGCGGCCGCCGGTCCGCCGTCGGAGGTGCTGACGGCGGAGCTGGTGGAAGCCGTGTTCCAGGTGCCGTGCCGGGTCGTGCCCGACCCGGAGACCGGCACGCCGCTGGTCGTGCCGCGAGCACGGACGCGGCGCGGTGACGCCCCGCCCTCCCCCTGACCTCCTGTTGATGAACTCCCCCTCCTCACCCCCCTGTTCGGGCAGCCGGCTCGAACCGACCCAAGGAACCCCGATGAACCGCCGACTCCCTGTCGCCGTCCTCACCGTCGCCCTCTCGACCACCCTGCTCGCCGCCTGCGGCAGTACCGGGGACGGCACCACGTCGGGCGGCGACTCCGCGTCGTCCGCGTCCTCCGGCTCGGCCGACACCGCCGCCGGATTCCCGCGCAGCGTCAAGCACGCCGCCGGAACGGCCCAGATCAAGAGCCGGCCCAAGCGCGTCGTGGTGCTGGACAGCGGCGAGCTGGACGACGTCACCCTGCTCGGCATCACACCGGTCGGCGCGGTGTCCCCGCACATGAAGACCGAGGGCGGGTTCCCGAACTACCTCAAGGACAAGATCAAGGACACCAAGGACGTCGGCCCCATGAACGAGCCGAACCTGGAGCTGATCGCCTCCCTCAAGCCCGACCTGATCCTCTCCTCCAAGGTCCGCCACGCCAAGGTGTACGACCAGCTGAACGCGATCGCCCCGACCGTGCTGGCCGAGACCACGGGCTTCCCGTGGAAGGAGAACCTCGCGCTGTACGCCCAGGCGCTCGGCAAGGAGGACGACGCCAAGAAGGCGCTGGTCGACTACGAGGCGCGGGCGAAGAAGCTGGGTGAGGCGATCGCGGCGAAGAACAACGGGACCATGCCGACGGCGTCGGTGGTCCGCTTCGTGGCCGGCCCGACCCGCCTGTACGCCAAGGCCTCCTACAGCGGCGTGGTGCTCAAGGACGTCGGCCTGGCCCGTCCGGCCCCGCAGGACGTGGAGCAGAACATCGTCGAGGTCAGCGCCGAGCAGATCAACCAGGCCGACGCGGACCTGGTGTTCGTCACCACCGCCGACGACCCGACCAAGACCAAGGAGAGCGAGGTCCAGCAGACCCCGGTCTGGCAGGGCCTGAACGCCGTCAAGAACAACAAGGTGTTCAACGTCCCGGACGAGACCTGGATGTCCGGCATCGGCGTCCAGGCCGCCGACGCGATGCTCGGCGACATCGCCAAGGCGGCGGGCGTGGACGCGCCGAAGTAACCGTCGACAGCCGGGGCGAACAGATGACGTCCGTCATCCGTCGGACGACCGATGACGGACGACGGAATTCAACTGACAGGTTTCGAAAGTTGTCAGCTGTCATCTGTTCGCCCTCCCTCCTCCGCCACCCTCCGAGGACCCTCCATGCGGCTCTACCTACTCGCGCTCAACCCCACCGACTCCGTCACCTCCGGCTTCCTGCCCGCCGCCGCCCGGCTCGGGCTCGACGTCACCGTCCTGACCGACGGCGCCGAAGCCCACCGGCGGGCCTACGCCGAGCTGTCCTTCCCCGCACCCGAGGTCCTGGAGTGCGACGTCCGCGACTTCCGCGCCGTCATCAGCCTCATCTCCCGCCGCACCGCGGCCGCCCCGGGCCACGCGCCCGAGGCGGTGTTCAGCAACAGCGACCACCTCCAGACCCAGACCGCACTGGCCGCCGAGTACTTCGGCCTCCCGGCCAAGGACTGGAAGGCCGCGCTGCGCGCCAAGGACAAGGGCCAACTGCGCCGCCACCTCGCACTGACCGGCCTGGACACCGTCCGGTCCGCCGAGCTGGCCCCCGGCCAGGACCCGGCCGAGCTGGACGTTCCGTTCCCCTGCGTGGTCAAGCCCCGCGAAGGGGTCGCCAGCGAGGACGTCACCCTGGTCGCCGACGCCGACGAACTCGCCCGCCGCTGCCGAGAGATCCAGCACCGCAGAGCCGGCGCCACCCTGGTCGTCGAGGAGTTCCTGACCGGGCAGCTGTGCACCCTGGAAACCCTCGGCGACGCCCGGCGACGGCACGTCCTGGGCGGCTTCCGCACCCGGCTCTCACCGCCGCCCGACTTCATCGAGGAGGTGCTCACCTTCGTCCCGGCCCACCCGCAGCCGCTGGTCGACCAGGTGCTCGCCCAACTCGACGCGCTGGGCGTCGGTTTCGGCGCCTGCCACACCGAGTTCGTCGTCCAGCCGGACGGCCGCGCCCGCATCATCGAGGTCAACTACCGCGCCATCGGCGACCAGTGCGACCTGATGCTGGCCGAGGTCCTCGGCATACCCCTGTTCGAGCTGATCCTCGGTGTCCACCTGGGCCGCGACCTGCCCGCCGACCTCGCCGAGCAGTGCGCCGCCACGCCCCGCCGGGCCCGCAACGAGGTGGTCTGCGCCGACCGCGCCGGCGTCCTCGCCGCCGCCCCCGGTCCGTACGACGAGGAGCGCGACGGCGTCCGGCTCGCCTATCGCCCGCTGCGCCCGGTCGGCGAGCGCCACGAGCACTACCGCACCAACCGTGACTACCTGGGCGTCGTCTGGACGGTCGGCACCGACCAGGCGGCGGTCGACGCCGCCGCCGCCCGCTTCCTCGCCGCCAACCGCTGGGAGATCACCCCGTGACCGCCGGAGACCGACCCGCCACGGCCCGCGGACACCAGCCCGTAGCCGGGGCCGGGGCCCACCCCACGACTCCCGCCGGACAGCCGTGGACCGCGGCCGAGCAGCTCACCCTGCGCGTACTGTCCGCCCTGCTGCGCGAGGATGTCCTCGGCCTGCGCACCCACGGCACCGTCGAGGACCGCACCGACGGCCCCTGGCTGACCGTTCCCGGGCTGCAACTCGCCCTGCCCGTACGCCCGGAAGGCTTCCAGTGCGAGTACGCGGCCCGGCTGCCGCTGCTGGAGCTGGCCGGCCGGCGGCTCACCGGTCCGGACGCCGTCGTGGCGGCGCTCGCCGAGTCCGCCGACGCCGAGGACCGGCCCGGCTGGGCGGCCTTCACCGAGGAGTGCCGCCAGACCCTCGCCACCATGGAGCTGCACGAGCGCGTCCGCCCCGAGGTGCACGACCGGCTCGCCGACCTGTACGGCGCGGACCCGGCCGACTGGACCGGCCTCGCCGCCGCCCTCGGCCACGACACCCTGGCCGCCTACCTCGACCACCCGGTCTACCCCACCGCACGGGGCCGCTCCGGCCTCACCGAATCCCAACTCCAGGCCTACGCACCCGAGTTCCACTCCCCCTTCGAACTGCGCTGGCTGGCCGTCCCGGCCGGCGCGCTGACCGTCCACGGCGACCGGCCGCTGCCGAGCTGGTGGCCCACCCCGACCTGGCTCGGCCTCGCCGACCGGTGCCCCGACGACGGCTGGGCCACCCTTCCGGTCCACCCCCTCACCGTCGGCGCGCCGCTGGACGAGGCACTGGCCGCCACCGGCCTGGCCGGCCGCGCGGTGCTCGCCGAACGGCCGTACCTGACCGTCGTCCCGACGCTGTCCATGCGCACCGTCGCCGTCGCCGACGACCCCGCCTGCCACCTCAAACTGCCCCTGGCCACCGCCACCCTGGGCCGCCTCAACCGCCGCACCATCAAGCCCGGCACGCTGCTCGACGGCGCCGCCGGCCAGCGGCTGATCGAGGCCGTCCTGGCGCGCGAGCCGCGCTTCGCCGGCCGCGTCCTGCACGCCGACGAGCAGTCCTGGGCACACGCCGGACACGAGCTGCTGGCCGTACTGCTGCGCCGCTACCCGGCCGGACTGGAGCAGGCGTCGACCGTCCCGCTGGCCGCCCTGCTGGCCCCCGCGCCCGGCGGGCGGCTCGTCGTCGACCACCTCGCGGACCGCTACTACGGCGGCGACGTCCTCGCCTGCTACGACGCCCTGCTGGAGCTGCTGCTCGACTGGCAGACCGCACTGTTCGGCCACGGCGTGGCCCTGGAGTCGCACCAGCAGAACACCTCCCTGGTGCTCGACCGGGACGGCCTGCGGCTGCTCTACAAGGACGACGACGGACCGCGCGTTAACACCGCCCGGATGACCGCCTCGCTCGGCGAACTCGCCCCCGACCAGGAGGAGTTCGACGACGAGCGGATCTTCGGCGAGGACGACCGGCCGCTCGTCGACCTGTTCGCCACCATCACCGGCCACCTGTGCACCGGCGCCCTCGCCTTCGGCCTCGCCGACCACGGAAGGGCCGAACTCGCGGACACCGTGGCCCTGCTGAGGAAGCGCACGGCGGAGGCCGTGGAGCGGATCGGGCCGGTCGGCGAACCCCTGCGGGCCGCCCTGCTGGACGCCGAGCGGCTGCCGGTCAAGGCCATGGTCACCGCCGGAACGCTGCTCAGCAAGCAGCGCTCGGGGGCCGCCGACATCAACAAGCACTACACCAGCGGGCCCAACTACCTGCGCGAACAGGCCTGCGAACCACCGCAGGACCACCTGAACGAGCACGCGCGGAACCATCCGGACGCCCATCAGGACACCCGTCCGCACAGCCATCCGGGCAGCCACCCGGACAACCGTCCGTACGACGGTCCGCACGGCCACCGGCACCCGGACGGGACCCACCGGTGAGCGTGGAGACCCTGCCGCGGCAGTCGCAGCCCTCGGCCGACCGCTCCGGCGGGCTCGCCCGGCGCCAGGTGCACGCCGTCGCGGCCTGCTACTTCGTCGCCTCCTTCGCCGCGCTCGGCCTGCCGCCCTACCTGACGGCGATCCTGCCCGCCCTCGGCGACCCCCAGGCCCGCTGGGCCGGTGTGCTGTACATCGTCCCGACGGTGTTCAGCGCGCTCGGCGCACCGCTGTGGGGCCGGCTGGCCGACCGCTTCGGGCGCAAGCGACTGCTGCTGCGCGCCCAACTCGGCCTAGCCGTCTCCTTCCTGCTGGCCGGAGCGGCCGACAGCCTGACCGCGTTCGCCCTCGCGCTGGTCCTCCAGGGCTTCCTCGGCGGCACCTTCGCCGCCACCAACGGCTACCTGGCCGCCGCGCTCGACGGCTCCCGGCTCTCCCGCGCCCTCACCCTTATGCAGGGCAGCGCGCGGGCGGCGCTGGTGGCGGCGCCGATCCTGGTCGGGGCGCTCTCCCCGTGGATCGATCCGCACCGCCAGTACCTCGTGATGGCCGTACTCCCGCTCGCGGCAGCGGTGTTCCTCTCCCTGCTGCCCGAACCGGAGTGCGCCGAGGCAGCGGCGGCCACCGCCGGCCGGACGGCCGAGCGGGTCGCCACGGTGTCGCTGCTGCCGCTCTACGCCTTCGAGTTCGCCTTCGTCTTCGCGACGGTGATCTCCTTCCCGTACCTGATCGCCCTCGCCGAGCAGCGCCTGCCCGGTGTGGACGGCACCACGACCGGCGTGCTGTTCGCCCTGCCGCACCTGTGCTACCTGGTGTTCGCCTCCCGCACCCACACCGCGTTCCACACCCGCCCGCACACCGGCATCGCGCTCGGCTTCGGCTTCGTCGCGCTCGGCCTGGCCGGGCACGCGGTGGCGTACTCGCTGCCGGTGTTCATCGCCGTCCGGCTACTGCTCGGCGCCGGGCTCACACTCGGGCTGGTCTGCCTCGCCGTGCTCGCCGCCGGTGCCGCCCGGGGGCGCCCGCCCGGGCGGATGTTCGGCACCCTCGAACTCGTCTCCAAGGGCGGCGCCGTCGCCGCCGGCGTCGTCGCCGCGCTGGCCAACGGGTGGTTCGGCGCCGCCGCCCCCGTGGTGGCCGGAACCGCCGCCGCCCTGCTGGCCGCCGTCGCGGCCACCACCCTCACCCTCCCGTCCCTCCGCCAGCGCTGGAGTCGCCGATGACCCCCGAGCAGTCCGCCCACTCGCCCAGGACCAACGAACTCCGCGACACCACCGGCCGGCCCGGCGACACCGCCGCCCGTCCCTTCGACCCCACTAGCCGACCTGGCGGCAGCGACGAACTGCCCACCGCCGACGATGCGGTGGTCCACACCCTGCTGAACTGCCTGCTGCGCGAGGTCTCCGCACCCGAGCACCAGACCGCCGCCGACGGCGGCCGCCTGCTGCTGCGGCTGCCGCGCCGCGGCGCCCTGCTGCGGGTCGCCCTGCGCCGCACCTCGCTGCTCGGCGCGCACCGCTTCACCGGGCCGATCGAGGTCGAACGGGACGGCGACTGGGTCGAGTTGGACTGGCAGGAGCTGGCCGAGTACGTCCAACACGAACTGGAGCTGCGCACCGGCACGGTGAACGAGGAGTTCCTCGACCAGGTCGCGTCCAGCCACCAGGGTGTCCGCCAGGGCCTGGACGACCGGCCGGCACCCGGCGCCGACCGCTACCTGGAGTCCGAGCAGGCACTGCTGTTCGGCCACCGCTTCCACCCGGCCCCCAAGTCCCGATCCGCCGCCCGCGGCGACTGGCGCGACTACGCCCCCGAGTCCCGCGCCGCCTTCCCGCTGCGCCACCTCGCCGTCCGCGCGGACCTGCTGGCCGAGGAGTCGCTGGACGGGAGCGCGACCGCACTGCTGGACGGCCTCGGCGAGGTGCCGGACGGCTACCGGCTGCTGCCCGCCCACCCCTGGCAGTACCAACTCATCGGCAACCACCCGCTGTTGCGCGCCGCCCTGGCCCGGGGCGACGTCCTCGACCTGGGCCCGCGCGGCGAGCGTTTCACCGCCACCGCCTCGGTGCGCACCCTGCACGGCGCCGACGCCTTCCTCAAGTTCAGCCTGAACGTCCGCATCACCAACTGCCTGCGCAAGAACGCCGCGTACGAGCTCACCGGCGCCGTCGCGCTCACCCGAATGCTCGCCCCGGCCCTGGCCGACCTCGCCCGGCGCTTCCCGGCCTCGGCCGTGCTGCGCGAACCGGCCTTCCGCACCCTCGCGCTGCCCGGCACCGACGGCCGCCCCGACCGGGCACTGTACGAGGGCTTCGGCCTGATCGTCCGGGAGGGCTTCGGCGGTGTGCTGCGGCCCGGCGTCACCCCGCTGCTCGCGGCCGCCGTCGCCGACGAGCACCCGACCAGTTCCGCGCACATCTCCCGCCTGCTGGGCGCGAGTTCGAACGGCGCGGCGGCGCTCGACTGGTGGCGCGCCTACCTGCGACTGCTGCTCCCGCCGGTCCTGGCGGCCTACTTCGACCACGGCGTGGTGCTGGAGCCGCACCTGCAGAACGTGCTGATCGGCGTGGACCCGTCCGGCCACCCCGTCCAGGTGCTCTTCCGCGATCTGGAGGGCACCAAGCTCGTCCCCGAGCAGAACGCCGACATCCTCACCGCGCTCCCGCCCGAGGTGGCCGGCCCGATGACCTACGACGCGGAACGCGGCTGGGACCGGGTGGTGTACTGCCTGCTGGTCAACCACGTCGCCGAACTGCTCGCCGCGCTCGCCGACCGCCACCCCGAGCTGGAGTGCGCGCTCTGGCAGGCCGTCCGGGACACCCTGGAGGAGTACGCCGCCGCGCACGGCTGCCCGCCCCGGCTGCGCGCTCTGCTCGCCGGTGTGCCACTGCCCGCCAAAGCCAACCTGTTGACCCGCTGGGAGCGCAAGGCCGACCGCGAGGCCGGCTACGTCCGGCTGCCCTCCCCGCTGGCCGGATCCGTCCTCGCCGGGGCCGCCCGCGTGCCCGCCCACATGCCCGCCCGCACATCGGACCACGCGTCCGTCCCCACGCCGGCGCACACGCCCGTCCGCCTTCCCGCCGGGAGCACCGCCCGATGACGACCGAGACCACCCGGCCCGCCGAGGCCGCCCGACCCACCGAGGCCGTCCGCAGCTTCGCCGCCGGCCTCACCCCCGACGAACTTCCCTCCTACATCTACGACTTGACAGCCATTCGGGAGCATGCCGCCGCCGTCCGGGCCGCGCTGCCCGAGCGGGTCGAGCTGTACTACGCCGCCAAGGCCAACCCGGAGGCGCCGCTGCTGACCGCGCTGCGCTCGGTGGTGGACGGCTACGAGGTCTCCAGCGGCGGGGAGTTGGCCCACGTCCGGGCCGTCGCGCCGGGCGCTCCTCTGGCCTTCGGCGGGCCGGGCAAGACTCCGGCCGAGATCACCGCGGCGGTGGACGCCGGGGTGCACCGCTGGCACATCGAGAGCGAGCAGGAGCTGCACCGGCTGGCCGCCGTCCTCGCGGACCGGCCCGGCGCGGTCGTGGACGTGCTGCTGCGGGTCAACCTCGCGGTCGAGTCGGCAGCGCTCGACGCGGTGCCACTCGCGATGGGCGGCCGTCCGACGCCGTTCGGGCTGGACCCGGACCGGGCCGAGGAGTGCGTCCGGCTGCTCACCGGCGGCAGTCCGCCGGCGCGCCGACTGCGGCTGCGCGGCGTGCACGCCCACCTGGCCAGCGGGCTCCCGGCGGCGGAGCAGTTGTCGGTCGCGGCGCGGATCGTCGCCTGGTCGGCCGCACTCGCCGAGCGGCACGGCTTCCCACTGGCGGAGGTCAACATCGGCGGCGGAATGGCCGTGGACTACGCGGACCCCTCCTCCCGCTTCGACTGGACGGCCTTCGGCGAGGGCCTGGCCGAGCTGCTCGACGCCCACCCCGGGCTGACCCTGCGGATCGAGCCCGGCCGGGCGATGACCGCCTACTGCGGCTGGTACGCGACCGAGGTGCTGGACGTGAAGGCGAGCCACGGCGAGGACTTCGCGGTGGTCCGCGGCGGCACCCACCACCTGCGCACGCCCGCGACCCGGGGGCACTCCCAGCCCTTCGCGGTGCTCCCGGTGGACGCCTGGCCGCACCCCTGGCCGCGCCCGGCCGTCACCGGCGGCCGCGCCACCCTGGCCGGACAGCTCTGCACCCCGAAGGACGTCCTCGCCCACGCGGCCGAGGGCGCGGACGGCCTGCGGACGGGCGACCGCGTGCTGTTCGCGATGGCGGGCGCGTACGCGTGGAACATCTCGCACCACGAGTTCCTGATGCACCCTCGCCCGGGCTTCCACTACCTGGGCGGCGATGGGCCGAGCCCGGCGCAGGGGTGAGGGAGAACGAAGGACGGGTGACGGGAGCCGACGGCCGACGGGGAACAGCCGACAACTGACAGCTGACAGATTTCGAAATCTGTCAGCTGTCAGTTGTCAGTCGTGAGCTGTCACCCGGCGCCTCCCGTCCGTCGACTGCCGGCCGGCGGCCGTCCCACCGCCCCCGGTCCGCCGCCGCCCCGTTCCTCCACTCGTGGGAGAGTGGTAGGCAGCGAAGGGAGCGCGAACGTGCTGATGGACAAGGTGGCGGAGATACTCGCCGAGGCGTCGGCCGAGGCGGTGGAGCCGCGTTTCCGGGCGCTGGCCGCCGGCGAGGTGATGGAGAAGGCCCCCGGCGAGGTCGTGACGGTCGCCGACCGCGAGGCCGAGACGATCATCGCCCGCCGACTCCACGAGCTGCTGCCCGTCCCCGTGGTCGGCGAGGAGGCGGTCTCCGCCGACCCGTCGCTCGCCCTGGCCCTTCGCGACGAGCCCGCCGCCTGGCTGGTCGACCCGGTGGACGGCACCGCCAACTTCGTCGCCGGTAGACCCGAGTACGCCGTGATGTGCTCCCTGGTCCGCTCCGGCCGGACCGTCGCCTCCTGGATCTGGCAACCCGCCACCGCCACCGCCTACTGCGCCGAACTGGGCTCCGGCGCCTGGCGCGACGGCGCGCGCCTGACCCGTCCGCCGGCACCCCAGGACGTCGCGAAGCTGCGCGGCTCGGTGAAGAGCCGCTACCTCGACGCCGAGCACCGCCGCCGACTCCAGGACAACATCGCGTCCTTCGGCGAGATCTCCCCCGGCCGGCACGCCGCCGGGATCGAGTACCCGGACGTCGTCGAGGGCCGCTTCGACTTCATCCTCTACTGGCGCACCCTTCCCTGGGACCACGCCCCCGGCTCGCTCCTGGTCACCGAGGCCGGCGGCGTCTCCGCCCGCCCGGACGGCACCCCGTACCGCCCGGAGGCCCCCGGCTGCGCGGACGGTCTCCTGGTCGCCGCCGACCCCGACACCTGGGAGCTCACCCGGTCGATCCTCCTGGGCGGCTGATCCCGAGGCCCAGCCCGCCCGGAAACCCGGGCCCTGCCCGCCCGAAACCCCGGCCCGCCCGAAACCCCGGCCCGTCCGGAACCCCGGGCCGCCCGGAAGGCCAACCCGCCCGGAGCGCCCGGCCCACCCCGGCCGTCCGCCCTACCCCGCCCGCTCGCCCGCCACCTTGCGCCCGGCGCCCACCACCTCCCGCAGCAGCGCGCCGACCTCCCCCACCGTGGCGTGGGGGTTCAGCAGCGTGAGCTTCAGCCGGACCCGGCCCGGGCCGTCGCCCGGGAGTTCGGTGCGGCCGACCACCGCCCGGCCGGTGCGCAGCAGCAGGCGCCGCAGCCGGCCGTTCACCTCGTCCAACGCCGCCTCGTCCGTCACCCCGGGCGGCCGGTAGCGGAAGAGGATGACGGTGAGAACGGGCTCGGCGTGGAGTTCGAGCGCCGGGTCGGCGCGCACGGCGTCGGCGGCGGTGCGGGCGAGGTCGTGGCAAGCGTCGACCAGCCGGCCCAGCCCGTCGCGGCCGAGGGTGCGCAGGGTGACGGCGAGCTTGAAGGCGTCGGCCCGGCGGGTGGTGCGCAGCGAGCGGCCGAGCAGACTGGGGTACCCGGCCTGCTCGTCGTCGACCGGGTTGAGGTACTCGGCGCGGCGGGCGAGCGAGACGTAGGTCTCCGCGCGGCGGACCAGGAAGACCCCGGCCGCGGCCGGCTGCCAGCCGAGCTTGTGCCAGTCGAGCGAGACCGAGTCGGCGCGGGCGATGCCGTCGAGCAGCGGGGCGAGCCGGTCGGAGAGCAGCGCGCCGCCGCCGTACGCGGCGTCCACGTGCAGCCAGGCACCGTAGCGGCCGGCGAGGTCGGCGGCGGCGGACAACGGGTCTACGGCTCCGGTGTCGGTGGTGCCGGCGGTGGCGACCACTGCGATCGGGGTCCGGCCGGCCCAACTGGCCTCGGCCATCGCCCGTTCCAGTTCGTCCTCCCGCATCCGCAGCCCGCGGTCGACCGGGACGGGGATGACGGCCCGCTCGCCGAGGCCGAGCAGGGCGGCGGCGCGCTGGACGGAGAAGTGCGCGGCCTCGGAGGCGAGGATGCACGGCCGGACTCCGGCCGGGATGCCGTCCAGCTCCACGATGCCGTCGAGCTTCTGGTCGCGCGCCAGCATGAGCCCCATGAGGTTGGACTCGGTGCCGCCGGAGGTGAAGACGCCGGCGGCGCGCGCCGGGTCGTAGCCGACCAGTCCGGCGATCTCGGCGAGCAGTGCGCTCTCCAGGGCGGTGGCGGCGGGGGCCTGGTCCCAGGAGTCCTGGGAGGGGTTGAGGGCGCTGACCGCGAGGTCCGCCGCGGCGGCGACGGCGAGCGGCGGGCAGTGCAGGTGCGCGGCGCAGGCCGGGTCGGCGGGGTCGGCGGCGCCGTAGGCGAGAAGTTCGGTGAGCCGGGCGAGCGCGCCCGGTCCGTCGTCGCTGGCCAGCGCGTCGTCGACGAGTGCGGCGATCTCGGCCGGACTGCCGGCCGGCAGCGGTCCGGAGCGCATGGCGGTGCCCGTCTCCAGGGAGTCGAGGACGGTGGCCAGCAGCGGTCCGAGCGCGCCCGGCCCGGCGGCGCCGCCCGCAAGGGCGTCCGTCGCGACGCCGTCCCCGGGGAGCCCGACGGGGTCGGTTCCGGGATCGGTTCCTGGGTCCGGTCCGGGGCCGCTCACCGCCGGCCCCGAGCCGCCGGCGCGCCCGCGGACGCACCTGCCCCCGCCTGCCCCGACCCGCCAGCCGACCCGCTCGGCGATCCGCCAGCCGACCCGTTCGCCGATCCGCCCGGCCGCCCGGTCGTGGACGCCGCCGCGATCGCCTCCGCCAGCCGCTCCAGGACCGCCGCCACCTGCTCGTCCGTGATGGTGAGCGGCGGAAGCAGCCGCAGCACCGCGTCGTGGCGTCCGCCGAGCTCGACGATCAGACCCCGCGCCAGGCAGGCCTCCCGGACCCGCACCGCGAGTGCCGGGTCGGCCGGCCGGGCGCCGCAGGCGTCGGGCTCGACCGCCGGGTCGACCAGTTCGACGCCGAGCATCAGCCCCCGGCCGCGCACGTCGCCGATCACCGGCAGTTCGACGGCGAGTTCGCGCAGCCGGGCCGTCATCCGCTCGCCGACGACGGCGGCCCGCTCGGCCAGCCCGTTCGCCGCGACGTGGCGCAGCGTCGCGGCCCCGGCGGCCATGGCGAGGGTGTTGCCGCGGAAGGTGCCGGTGTGGGCGCCGGGCCGCCAGCCGTCGTAGTCCTCGCGGTAGACGACGACGGCGAGCGGCAGGCTGCCGCCGATGGCCTTGGAGAGGACCATGGCGTCCGGGACGATGCCGCTGTGCTCGATCGCCCACATCGCGCCGGTGCGGCCGACTCCGGTCTGCACCTCGTCGACGATCAGCGGGATGCCGCGCTCGGCGGTGATCCGGCGCATCTCGCGCAGCCAGCCGTCGGGCGCGGGGACGACCCCGCCCTCGCCCTGGACGGCCTCCAGGATCATCGCGGCCGGCGCGACCACGCCGCCCGAGGGGTCGTCCAGCAGCCGCTCCACATAGGTCGCGGCGAGGTCGGCGCCCGCGTCGCCGCCGACCCCGAACGGGCAGCGGTAGCTGTAAGGGAAGGGCAGCCGGGCGACTTCGCCGCCGCTCGGCAGCGGCTCCTTGACGGCGACGTTGCCGGTGAGCGCCAGGGCGCCGGCGGTCATGCCGTGGTACGCGCCGGTGAAGGCGAGCGCGCCGGACCGGCCGGTGGCGGTCTGCATCAGCTTGAGGGCGGCCTCGACGGCGTCCGTCCCGGCCGGTCCGCAGAAGTGCACCCGGGCACGGGCGGCGAACTCCGCGGGCAGGCTCTCGAACAGCGCGCTGGTGAAGTCGTCCTTCTCCGCGGTGGCGAGGTCGAGCAGGTGCAGCGGGGCACCGCTGTCGAGGGTGCGGCGGATCGCCTCCAGCACCACCGGGTGGTTGTGTCCGAGGGCGAGCGTGCCGGCGCCGGAGAGGCAGTCGAGGTAGCGCCTCCCGTCGGCGCCCTCGACGGTCATGCCGTGGGCGCGGACCGGGACGATCGGGAAGGAGCGGGCGTACGTTCTGGCGGCGGACTCGCGGACGCGCTGACGGCGCAGGATGGCTTCACCGGCGGCCGGGGCTCCGGAGGCGGCCTGGACGGGTACGGCAGCGAGTGACACGAGAAACCCCCAGGGAAAGTTAGGTTAGCCTAACTTTACTGCCCTTGACCTGGCGGAACGCCCCGGGGCCTCCGGAACCACCCGAGTGAGTGAACCTCCCCCGGTTCATCCAACGAGCATCGCGCGGAAGGGTTACGGCCCGGGCCCGCGCCCCACGCCGACCGTCCGCCCCCGGCCGCCGCCCCATGCCCGCCCATGCCGCCTCACCCTCGGAGGCCGTCAGGCCCGCCCCCTCCAGCGGTAGCAGAGTTCCGGCCGGCCGACACTCCCGTACTGGGGCTCCCGCACCGCGCACCCGGTCTCCACCAAGTGCTCCAGGTAGCGCCGCGCGGTGATCCGCGAGACCCCGGCGGCGGCGCCCGCGGCCGCGGCCGACAGCCCGGCGGCCGCCTCGCGCAGCACCGAGGCGACGGTGTCCAGGGTGGGCGCGCTCAGCCCCTTGGGCAGGGTGCTGCGCTCCGGCGTGCGGAGCAGGGCGAACGCCTGGTCGACCTCCTCCTGCCCGGTCGCCTCGCCGGTGCGCCCGAGGCTGTCGCGGTAGCGGGCGTAGCGCTCCAGGCGGTCGTGCAGGGCGGCCGCGCTGAACGGTTTCAGCAGGTACTGCACGACACCCGCGGAGACCGCCTGCCGGACCATGGCGAGGTCGCGGGCCGAGGTCACCGCGATGACGTCGGTGCTGTGACCGGCCGCGCGCAGCGTGCGGCAGAGCTGGAGCCCGTGGCCGTCCGGGAGGTAGAGGTCGAGCAGGGTGAGGTCGACGGGCGTGCCGGCGGCGCGGGCCCGGTCCAGGAAGCGCAGCGCGTCGGCGCAGCTGTGGACGGTCCCCACAGCGTGGAAGCCGGGCTCGCGCCGGACGTACAGGGTGTGCGCGGCGGCGGCCACCGGGTCGTCCTCGACCACCAGGACCGAGATGCCCGCCGCGGCGGGGGTGTCGGCGATACCGGTCACACCAGCGCCCCTTCCTGCTCCCGGCCGGGGGGCTCCCCCGGCCGCCGGGTGGACTCCCCCTGGTCGCCGACGGCCTCTCCCGGCCGCCCGGCCAGCGGCAGTCGCACCGTGAGCACGGCGCCTCGCTCCCGCCCGACCTCGACGGTGCCGCCGTTGCGCCGGGCGGCCTGGGCGACCAGCGCCAGCCCGAGCCCGTGCCCGCGGCCGTCCTGCTTGGTGCTCCAGCCGCGCCGGAAGACGTCCTCGACCGCGCCCGGGTCGATGCCCGCACCGGTGTCGGCGACCCGCAGCAGCAGGAAGTCACCGGCCACCGCCGCCGCGCCATCGCCACTGACGCCGTTGCCGTCCCCGTCCCCGTCCCCGCTCCCGTTCCCGTCGCCATGGACGCTGCGGCCCGGCCCTTCGCAGTCCCGGCCGCGGGAGACCCGCGCCGCGACGGTGACCTCCGGCGGGACGGGGCTCTCGGCCGCACCGGCGATGGCGGCGTCCACGGCGTTGTCGATCAGGTTGCCGAGCACGGTGATCAGGTCCCGTGCGGAGAGCCCGGGCGGCAGCACTCCGTCGTCGATCCGGCTGTCCTCGGTGAGGGTCAATTCCACTCCTCGTTCGGCGGCCTGCGCCGCCTTGCCGAGCAGCAGGGCGGCCAGGACCGGCTCGCCCACCGCCGCGACCACCCGGTCGGTGAGCTGCTGGGCGAGTTCGAGCTCGGCGGTGGCGAACTCCACCGCCTGTTCGTGGCGGCCGAGTTCGATCAGCGAGACCACCGCGTGCAGGCGGTTGGCGGCCTCGTGCGCCTGCGCGCCGAGCGCTTCGGTGAAATCGCGCACCGAGTCCAACTCGCCGCTGAGCGCCTGGAGTTCGGTGTGGTCCCGAAGGGTGACCACCCGGCCGAGCCCGGTGCCGGTGCCGATGGTGGAGGTGTTCAGCACCACGACCCGCTCGGCGGTCAGGTGCACCTCGTCCCGGACCGGCTCCTCCCCCAGTACGGCCGCCACCAGCGTCTCCGGAAGCCCCAGCTCCACCACCGGACGGCCGTCCAATTCACCTGCCAGGCCGAGCAGTTCCCGGGCCGCGTCGTTGCACAGCACCACCCGGTGCGAGCGGTCCAGCAGCACCAGTCCCTCGCGCACCGCGTGCAGGGTGGCCTGGTGGTACTCGTAGAGGTGGCTCAGCTCGTCCGGCCCCATCCCATGAGTGTGCCGCCGCAGCCGGGAGTTGGCGAGGTAGGTGCCGACGCCACCGACCGCGAGCGCGGCCACCGCCACGCCGACCAGGGCGAGCAGCGGGCCGCTCAGCTGCGCGGAGATCGACTCCACCGTGAGACCCGCGCTGACCAGCGCGACCACCCGGTGCCGGTCGTCCCACACCGGGGCGACCACCCGCACGGACGGGCCGAGCGTGCCGGTGTACGTCTCGCTGCGGGTCTGCCCGGCGAGCGCCCAGTCGATGTGCCCGAGGTAGGTCCGCCCGATCTGCTCGGGCAGCGGGTGGGTCCAGCGCACACCGTCGGTGTCCATGACGGTGATGAAGGAGACCCCGGTGTCCGCCCGCACCTGCTCCACGTACGGCTGGAGCACCGAGGTCGGGTCCGGACCGGCGACCGCGGCCCGGACGGACGGCGAGTCCGCGACGGCGTGCGCGACCGCGGTGACCTGGCGGCGGGCGGCGTCCTCGGCGCGATCGGCGGTGAAGAGGTACGCGAGCACCGCGCCACCGGCGACCACGGCGGCGACGATCACCACCTGGACGACGAACAGCTGCCCGGCCAGACTGCGGACCAGGCGCCGGGGCAGGCATCGGATCAGGCTCCGGGCCAGCCCACGGGGCAGCCGGCGGGACAGCCGGCGGGCCGGATGCCGGGGTGGACCCGGAGGCAGCCGCCGGGCTCCGCGGCCCGTCGGCCGGTGCGAGCGGCGGCGCGGGGCGGTGGGGGCGGTGCGCTCGGACATGCCTGCCAGTGTGCACCACACCCCCGGACACTCCCGGGGCCCGCCCGGCCCGCACCGTTCGCGGGCCCGCCGCCCGGGCCGTCCGCCGCGTTCGTGAACTCTATGAACGCAAACGTGACCTCCGTCACTTCGGGGCCCATAGTCGGAGCGGCCCATCCCCCCGGGGCCACCAGGACTGCACGGCAAAGGAGCCGCAGATGTCGATCGCTGGAGCCGCCCCGGCGGCGGGACCCAGACGCAAGGACCGGACCCACTACCTCTACATCGCGGTGATCGCCGCGGTGGTCGCGGGCGTCGTGGTCGGTCTGGCCGCCCCCGGGTTCGCCGTGGAGCTGAAGCCGGTCGGCACGGGCTTCGTCAACCTGATCAAGATGATGATCAGCCCGGTGATCTTCTGCACCATCGTCCTGGGCATCGGCTCGGTGACCAAGGCCGCGAAGGTCGGCAAGGTCGGCGGCCTCGCCATCGGCTACTTCCTCGCCATGTCGACCGTCGCGCTGGCCATCGGCATGGTCGTCGGCAACCTCCTGGAGCCCGGCGGCGGCCTGCACCTGACCGCCGCGCTCGCCAAGTCCGGCCACGCCCAGGCGGCCGCCGGCGGCGCCCAGTCGACCACCGACTTCCTGCTCGGGATGATCCCCGAGACCCTGTTCTCCGCCCTCACCCAGGGCAAGGTCCTCCAGACCCTGCTGGTCGCCCTGTTCACCGGCTTCGCCCTGCAGGCGATGGGCGCGGCCGGCGCGCCGGTGCTGCGCGGGATCGAGCACGTGCAGCGCCTGGTCTTCCGGGTCATGTCGATGATCATGTGGGTCGCGCCGATCGGCGCCTTCGGGGCGATGGCCGCCGTCGTCGGCGCCACCGGCACCGCCGCGCTGAAGAGCCTGGCCGTCATCATGATCGGCTTCTACGTCACCTGCGTGCTGTTCGTCGTCGTGGTGCTGGGCACGCTGCTGCGCCTGGTCGCCGGGGTCAACGTCTTCGCGCTGCTGAAGTACCTCGGCCGCGAGTTCCTGCTGATCCTCTCCACCTCCTCGTCCGAGAGCGCGCTGCCCCGCCTGATCGCCAAGATGGAGCACCTGGGCGTCAGCCGCCCCGTCGTCGGCATCACCGTGCCAACCGGCTACAGCTTCAACCTCGACGGCACCGCCATCTACCTGACCATGGCCTCGATCTTCATCTCCGAGGCGATGGACAAGCCGATGTCGCTCGGCGAGCAGCTCTCACTGCTGGTCTTCATGGTGATCGCGAGCAAGGGCGCGGCCGGCGTCACCGGCGCCGGACTGGCCACCCTCGCGGGCGGACTCCAGTCGCACAAGCCCGCGCTGGTGGACGGCGTGGGACTGATCGTCGGCATCGACCGCTTCATGTCGGAGGCCCGCGCGCTCACCAACTTCGCGGGCAACGCCGTCGCGACCGTGCTCATCGGGCACTGGACCGGCGAGCTCGACGCCGAACGTGCCCGGCGGGTACTGGCCGGCGAGCTGCCGTTCGACGAGCTGACGCTGGTCGACGCCCACGCCCACGGTGCGCCTGCCGGGCCCGCCGGCGCGGCGGACGGCTCCACGGCCGACGCGCCCGAGGACATCCCCGCCCAGGGAACCGGCCACGGAGCCGGTCACGGAGCCGGTCAAGGAACCCCGCAGGAAACCCCTCAGGGGACCTCCCCCGTCGGCGTCTGAGCCCGGCGGCACCCCCGCACTCCCTGGTCCGGCGCCTCCCACCAACCCCCGGAATCGGCGCCGGACCAGGGTTTCGTCCTTCCGCCCGGCTTTCGTCCGGCTTTCTGTCCGGCTTTCCGTCCGGTGGCCGTCCGGCTTTCGGTCCGGTTTTCCGTCCGACGGCTGTCCAGCAGCAGTCCGGCGGCGGTCCGGTCAGCGCGTCACAACTCCTGCGAGCCGCTGACCACCCAGGCCACCCCACTGGCCGGGTCCTCCAGCGCGATGTGCAGATGGTGCAGCCCGGCCGACGGCTCCTGCCAGGTGAAGCAGCGCATCCGGGCCACCAGAGCGTTCACCTCGTCCCGGTCCGTCCCGCCCGCACGATCCGCGCCGTCCGTACCGCCCGCAGCGCCCGTACTGCCCGTACCGCCCTGGCCATCTGCCCCGGCCATCGCCGCCAGCGCCCGCCACAACCCCAGCCTCCCGTGCGCACAACCCCGCGACCGTCCCACGGCTGCGGCCCGCACCAGCGCCGGGTAGGCGAGCGCGAACGGCAGATAGCCTCCGACCACCCGCCGGTCGCGGGCCAGCAGGGCGGCCGCCGCCGGGGCCTGGCCGCGGACGCAGGCCGTCTGCGCCCACGGCGCGAGCGCGCCCAGCCCGGCCAGCGCCCGGGCGACCCGCGGTCCGGCCGGCCGGCCACCCGGCTGCGCCGCCGGGGGCAGCTCCACCTCGCCCAGGCCCTCCCGGCTGGCCGGCAGGGTCAGCAGCGCACTGCGCGCGCCCCCGCCGGGCAGGTACTCCCGCACCCGGGCCGTCTCGCCCCAACCCGCCGCCTCCCACGGCTCCAGACGCAGTGGCACGCCCTCCGGATCGGGCTCGGCCGTGTGCGAGAGGTCCTCGCCGAGCAGCGCCCTGGTGTGTGCGACCAGCCGTCGCACCGGGGCCGGACCGAGCAGCGGGGCCAGCCGCAGCCAGGAGTGCCTGGTCGCCAGCACCTCCCAGAGCGGACCGGCGTCATGATCGGCCACCCCGGCGGCCGTCCCCGCACCACCCTCCCGGTCGAACAGCCGGACGGCCAGCTCGGGCGGCGCCGCGTAGGCGATCAAGTGGCCGAGCGGAGCCGTCAGCGCCGCCGCGGTCTCCTCCCCCGCCTCCGTGGCGGCAGCCGCGCGACCCTGCCGGTAGGCGGCGAGCAGCTCGGGCCAGCGGCCGTCCTCGGCCAGTGCGCGCAGGCCGCCGTCCTCGTACGTGATCACGATTCGCAGGGTACGGGCCTGGGCAGCGCCCGAGCCGACTTGCCGACGGTTCGGTGCGTCGGGGTGGCGCGGCGGCCGCCCGCCCGCCGCCGCTCCCTCAGCTCCGCTCCCGCTCCCGCGCGTGTTCCCGATCGCGCTCCCGACCGCGCTCCCCGTCACGCTCGCGCTCCCGCTGGACGACGGCGCGCAGCCGACCGTGGGCGCGGCGCCGGGTGACCGCCAGCGTGCTGCGGTGCAGCCCGAGCAGCTCGGCGGCCTCGTCGACGCTGTAGCCGTCGAGGTCGACCAGCACCACCGCACGGGCCTGCTTGACGGTCAGGAAGCCGAGCAGTCGCATCACCTCCCAGCGCGCCTGCAACTCGGCCATCCCACCGGCCCGGAGGTCCGGCAGCCCCCGGTCCCGCTCGCCGATGTCGCCCGTCTCCGGCACCTCGGGCATCGACACCCGCCGGCGCTCCCGGCGCCACTGGTCGCGCAGGATGTTGACCATCGTGGTGAACGCGTAGGCGTACGGCTGTGGATGGCCGAGGAAGCGCTCCGGCCGACGGGCGATCCTGAGGTACGCGTCGTGGACGACGTCCCCCGCACCGGCCGGACCGCCGGCGAGCGAGGCCGCCGCCTGCTGGAGTCTGGGCAGCAGATCCGTGAACACCTGGTTGAACTCGGCCGATTGACCGCCGCTCCCGTTGGGACCGAAGTCCCTTTCCCGTCCGCCGCCGCCCTCATTCCGACCGCTGCAATCCGCCATGCCGCTCTCCCCGGAAATCGGCACCCCGAGAACCCGGTCCGTCCTGGCCGCAGGAACCATGAGCCAACCGGATTACTTGTGACACAGGTCACATCATAGTTCGTCGCCTCACTGTGCGCAGTCATTCGTGTGCAACACGTCACCAGCCGTACGGGGGGCGGGAATTCACCTCCGCTCGGACCGCACGATCCGCGTTCGGACCGCGCGGACATCCCGAGGGCCGGGACACCCGCCCGACGAGAACCCCTCAGCAAGGAGAACCACCGTGCGAGGCTGCATCGCCAGGAAGATCGCCACGTTCGGGCTGGCCGCCACGGCCGCTCTCGGTGCGCTCGGGGCCACCGCCCTGCCGGCCGCCGCGGCGACGGCCGGGACCCGCTCCGTCACCCCCGGGGCCGCCGAGGCCTGGAACACCATCACGTCCGAGGCCTACCACTGCGTCATCACCGGCAACTACGGCTGGCGCTGGGAGGGCTACTGCAACGTCTACTCCGGGCGACTGCGCACCATCACCTACTGCGCCGACGGCTCGCACACCACCGGCCTGTGGATCGGCGCGCGGCCGGAGGCCTGGGCGGTCTGGGGCAAATGTCCCGGGTCCACCTGGACGCGGATCGTGTTCCAGTGGCACAGCTGAGGCACGGTTGAACCGCTGACAGAACCGGCGGTCGACGGCTGACAGATGACAGCTGACAGATTTCGAAAGCTGTCATCTGTCATCTGTCAGCCGTCATCTGTCCGTCGCCCGCCCGCTGCACCTCCGCCGCCACCGTCTCAGCCCACCGGCGAGGCGTCCGCGAGCAGCCGGGCGGCGTGCACCCGGCCCGCGTGCTCGACCAGGTTGATCAGCACCTCCTTGCCCGAGGCCCGACGACGCGCGTCGCACAGCAGCACGGGCGTCCCGGCATCCAGGTCCAACGCGCGGGCGACGTCCTCCGGGCCGAACTCCCGCGTCCCGGCGAAACGATTCACCGCGACCACGAACGGGATGCCCCGGTGCTCGAAGAAGTCGACGGCCGGGAAGCAGTCGGTCAGCCGGCGGGTGTCGGCGAGCACCACCGCACCGAGCGCCCCCTGGGCCAACTCGTCCCAGAGGAACCAGAACCGGTCCTGCCCGGGGGTGCCGAACAGGTAGACCGCCAGCCCCTCGCGGATGGTGATCCGGCCGAAATCCATCGCCACCGTGGTGGTGGTCTTTCGCTCCACACCGTCCAGGTCGTCCACCTCGCGCCCGGCCTCGGTCAGCCGCTCCTCGGTGCGCAGCGGCCGGATCTCGCTGACCGCGCCGACCAGCGTCGTCTTGCCGACCCCGAAGCCGCCCGCCACCAGGATCTTGAGCGCGAGCACGGTGCCGTCGGGATCCTCGGCGTCGAACGGATCCGACCCGCCGTACGGATCGGACAGGCCGAGGGGGTCGGACGGTACGCGCGGTGCGGACGGCACGCACGGGGCGGACGATGCGGACGGTTGATCAGAGTGCGCGGAGTCCACGGATGACCTCCTGGAGGATGCGCTCGTCGGGGAGCAGGGCGGGCGGGACGGGACGGCGGACCCGGATGAGCCCGGCCGTCAGCAGATCGCCGAGCAGCACCCGCACGACACCCACCGGCAGGTCGAGGTCGGCGGCCAACTCGGCCACGGACAGCGGGGTGCCCCGGCACAGCGCCAGGATGTGCGCCTGTTCCGGGCCGACCGGCGGCTCGGGCACGCCGGGCAGGAACGTCGGATCGGGCGGCTCGGTGACCACCACGGCGATCAGGTCGAACTGCTGCTCCCCGGCCCCGGTGCGCCCCCGGGTCATCGCGTACGGGCGGACCATCGGCCCGGCCTCGTCGTCGTACCAGCGCGCCCGGTGGGCGGCGGCGAGCGGGTTGCGGGGCTGCCCGTCGGGGTCGGTCGGGTGCTCCGGATGTCGCCCCCGGTACGGGCGGGGCACCGGATTCACCGGCCGCCCACCGCCCGCGGCGGGGCGCTCAGATGCTCCCCGACCCGGCGGACCAGCCTGGCCATCTCGTAGGCGATCAGGCCGAGGTCGGCCCGGGAGGTGGCGAACACGGCGAGGCAGGTGCCCTCCCCGGCCGCCGCGACCAGCAGGTAGCCGCCCTCCAACTCGACCATGGTCTGGCGGACTTCGCCCGCACCGAAGTGCCGGCCGGCGCCCTTGGCCAGGCTGTGGAATCCGGAGGCGACGGCCGCCAGGTGCTCTCCGTCCTCCCGCGCCAGTCCGGCCGAGGTGCCCATGGCCAGGCCGTCGGCGGAGAGCATCACGGCGAAGCGGAGCTCGGGGGCGCGCTGGACCAGTTCGTCCAGGAGCCAGTTCAGGGCTCCCGCGCGGTGGGTGGTGGCGATCACGGACGCTCTCCTTCGGTTCGGGACGGGGATTGGGGGTGGTGCGCCCGCGGCGGCTGCGGAGGGTCGGCGGGCTGCCCGTCCCGCCGGTCTTCCGGGTGCAGACCGCGCGCCCATCCGTTCTGGAACGCGGACATCGCAGCCCGCGCCTCCTCGGGGCTGCGGCCCGCCGCACCGAAGCCGTCGCCGGAACCGTCCCCGGAACCCGGCCCGGCGGAGGCGAAGAGGGAGGAAGAGGCAGCCGTACGGCGCCTGTGCGCAGGCGGACGGGCCGGGGCCTCGCGCAGTTGCGGTGCGAGGCTCGCCTGACGGGTCCGGCGCGGCAACTCCTCCGGCCCCTGGCCGGGTTGGTGACCGCGCGAGCGGACGCCGTCCGAGCCGGGGCCGCCTGTGGCCGGTCCGGGTACCGGCTCCGCGCGGGAGCCCTGACCGTACGGCTCCGCGCCGTACGGCTGCGGCGGCCCGGACTGCGGACGGGCGGCCGCACCCGCGCGCCCGTCCGCAGCCGGACCGGCCTCCCGGGCACCGGAGGCCCGGAAGGGGGTGCGGCGCACCGGCCCGGGGGCACTGCCCCGGACACCGAACGGCAGCAGCGCCCCACCCTCCGGCGGCGGCCCACCCGCCGCCGGAAGCCCATCATTCGCCCCGTCCTGCGGGTGCTCCCGGCGCCCGGCGTCATCCCGGCGCCCAGGGGGCCCCGGGTGCCCCGGGTGCCCCGAGACGCCGGTCGGGAGACCCGGCGAGCCACCACTCGGGCCACTGCCCGGACTGCCCACCGGCCGCTCCGCATGACCGTGGTCCGGGGTGAACTCCCGCTCCGGGACGCTGCGGTGATCCGCCCGATCGGCGAACACCGGCTCCACCGGCCCCGCCCCGACCGCCGCGGCACCCACCGCGTCGATCGGGGCGGCACCAGACGCCACCGCGCCACCTGACGCCGTGCCGCCCGACGCCGCCGCCGAGGGCAGCGGAGGCGCGACCGGCTCGAAGCCGTACCGCACGTCCTCGGCCCCCACCGCCGCCGCCTCGTCGGCCAGCAGCGCGGTCGACAGCAGGACCACCGCCGTGGTGCCGCCGTACGCGGAGGTGACCAGCGAGACCTTGACGTCCTGCCGCCGGGCGAGCCTGCTGACCACGAACAGGCCGAGCCGGTCGCTGTCGAAGAGGTCGGTCTGCTCGGCGGCGGCGATCCGGCTGTTGGCCGCGGCCAGCACCTCCGGGCCCATGCCCAGTCCGCGGTCCTCGATCTCCAGCGCGAAGCCGTTGCCGACCCGTTCGCCCCGGATGTGCACCCGGGTGTGCGGCGGCGAGAACCCGGTGGCGTTCTCGACCAGTTCGGCCACCAGGTGGGTGAGGTCGGCGACGGCGTGGCCGACCACCGCGGCGCGCGGCAGCGGGTGGACCTCGACCCGGGCGTACTCCTCGACCTCCGAGACGGCCGCGCGCACCACGTCCACCAGGGGGACGGGACGGCGCCAGCCCCGACCGGGGGCGGCCCCGGAGAGGATGATCAGGCCCTCGGCATGGCGGCGCATCCGGGTGGTGAGGTGGTCCAGCCGGAACAGGTCGGCGAGCTCGGACGGGTCGTCGGTGCGGCGCTCCATCGCGTCCAGCAGCGTGAGTTGGCGGTGCACCAGGACCTGGCTTCGGCGCGCGAGGTTGACGAACACCCCGGAGATTCCGGAGAGCACCTCGGCCCGTTCGACCGCCGCCGTGACCGCCGCCCGCTGGACGGTCCCCAGCGCCCGGTGCACCTGGCCGATCTCGTCGCCTCGCCCCACCGGCCGGGGCGCCTCGACCTCGATGTCCACCTCCTCGCCCGCACGCAACTTCCGCATGGTCGCGGGGAGTTTGCGCCCGGCCAGCTCAAGTGCCGAGTTGCGCAGGCCGATCAGCTCGGTGACCAGCCCGCGCCCGATCTGCACCGAGATCACCAGCGAGGCCACCACGCCGACCAGACCGAGCAGCACGGCCATCCCGGCCGTGGTGAACAGGCCTAGTGCGCAAGGGTCCTGACGCTCGGCGGCGAGCCTTCCGGCCCGGTCCTCGACGCCCCGCAGGGCGCCGGCCACGTTACCCGCGACCATCGTCCAGCGGTCGGCCGGCACCGCCGCGACCGCCGACCGACCGTCGGCGGCCGTCCGCATCCTGTCCTCGTACCCGGCCAGCTCGCGGTGGTCCTGGCCCCCGGTGACGGCGAGCAGCTCCGCCCGGTCGACGGAGCGCAGGTCGGCGGCGGCGCCCCGCTCGAACTCGCGCCGGGCGAAGGCCGCGCCGGAGAACTCCCGCAGCTGGTCGTCGCCGAGCCCGCCCGACAGCTGGGCGGCGCGCAGCAACGCGTCCTCGCGGGAGAGCAGTTCTCGGGACCGGGCCAGCTCCAGCAGCACCCGCGCGTCGGCGGCCACCTGGCGCTCCTGGAAGGGAGCGACGGCGCCGGCGGCGGCGAGCGCCCGGTCCACCGCCTCGCCGTACGCCGCGTACGCCTCGGGCCAGCCGACGCTCCTGGCCAGGACCCGGCCGCGCAGTGCGGGCAGGGCCGCGAGCGAACCGCCGAGGGCATCCAGCCGGGCGGCCGCCTCATCGCCCAGGCCCTGGGCGTCGGCACGGTTGTAGCCCCGGTCGGGTCGGCGGGGGTCCGGGAAGAGCGGGGCGAGCGCCCGGTCGGTGGCCGCCGCCGCCTCGCGCAGGGCGCTCTCCCGGGCGGCGCTGGGGGCGGTCGCCGGGGTCGCCGGAGTCGCCGGGGCTACTGGGGCCGCTGGAGCCGCCAACAGCTGGCCGACGGCGGTGCGTTCGGCCTGCAGCCCGGCGACCGTCTCCGCGACCGGCGTGAGCAGCGTGCGCTGGGCGTCGCGCTGGCGCATCAGGCCCCAGACGCCCTGGGCGGTGGTGACGGTGGCGAACCCCCACAGGGCGATGACGGAGACGACCGGGACCATCAGCAGGGCGATGATCCGGGCGCGGACGGTCCGGGGACGCAGCCCGCGCAACCACGGGCCTGGGCGCGGCGGACGGGCGGGCGGCCCGGCATGGGCACCCCGGCGGGTACCGGGGGCGGTACCGCGGTCTTCTCGCATGGGTGAGGAGCCTTTCGGGCGGGGAGGGCGGAGGCCCGGTGGGCGGAGGCCGCGGGGCCGGACCGGGAGCGAGCGGGCGGGCGGGGCGCAAGTGGGCGGGCGGGCGGTGCGAAGGTGCGAGGGCGCGGCTCAGGCTGCGCGGTCGTGCCGCTCGGCGTCGCGCCGCCCGGCCGCTGCCGGGGTGGGCTCGTGCCACGAGCGCTTGGGGTGCGGGGGCGCGGCGGGGACCTCCTCCACGGCCAGTTCGCCCGCCTCCCGGTAGCCGGCCCGCTCCTGGGCGGTCGGCGAGAGTGCCACGAAGGCCGAGGCGAGGAAGAGGAACGAGCCGAGGCCGACGGCGAGCGGGAAGACGAACTCCATCGGGCTGACCCCGCCGAGAACGGTCCGGGTCGGCTCCAGCCGGACGTGGACGGCGGCCATGCCGGTGTAGTGCATGCAGCTGACGGCGAGGCCCATGGCCATCGCGGCGGCCGCGGCCGTGTACACGTTGCGGATGGTGACGGCGGCCCAGAGCGCGGCGGTCGCGGCGCCGACCGCGATCAGCACGGACAGCGCGACCGTCCCGGCGTCGTAGTGCAGGCCCCCGTGCATCCGCAGGGCGGCCATGCCCAGGTAGTGCATCGCGGCGACGCCGAGACCGGTGGTGACGCCGCCGGAGAGCAGGGAGAGGCCGCGGTGCCGGCCGTAGCAGACCACGGTCAGGCCAAGGCCGGTGACCAGCACCGCGACCACGAGGCTGAGGACGGTCAGCGGCACGTTGTAGCGCAGCTCGGTGCCGTCGACGGTGAAGCCGAACATGGCGACGAAGTGCATGGTCCAGATGCCGGAGCCGATCGCGGCGGCGGCCGTGATCAGCCAGTTCCGCCGGGCCGGGCCGCTCGCGGCCAGCCCCCGCAGCGTGCAGCGCAGGCCGAGGGCGGCGCCGGTGCAGGCCATCAGGTACGAGAGGGCGGGGGTCAGCCAGCCGAGGCTGAGATGGTTGAGAGTGCCCATGGGACCTCCGGTCGACCGGTCGGGCCCGGGGGCGGTACGCGGTGCGCCCGGGCGCCCCGGGCCGGGCGGACTGCACACGAATGGCATATGCCAACCGCATGTGCGCTTCCGGCCTGGGGTGCGTGGGACGCTACCGAGGGGCCGGAATCGGTCAGACAAAGATCTGAAAAGCTGCCCGCAGGGAGCGGTTGATGTGTTCCGATGGCCCTGTGGTGTACCCAGAGGGCGGCCGGCGCGGCGGCCGGCGTTCGGGGAACTGCGCACAAACGACAGCGGACAGATGACAGAGTTTGAAATCTGTCATCTGTCCGCTGAACTCTGTCCGCCGTCATCTGTCGGCCGTCGGCTGTCGGCCGCACGCGGTCAGCCGCCGGCCGTCAGTGGCTCGCCGTCACCCGGATCCGCATCGGGCTCGCCGCCCGCAGCGTGATCCCCTGGGCGAGTGCCACCCGCCGGTCCACCGCCTCCACCTCGAAGTCCCGCAGCAGCACCCCCAACGCCAGCACCGCCTCCAGCATCGAGAAGTGCTGCCCGATGCAGGCCCGCGGTCCGCCTCCGAACGGGAACCAGGCGTAGCGGTGCCGGGCCCGTTCCGCCTCCGGGAGGAAGCGGTCCGGGTCGAAGCGCTCCGGGTCCACCCAGTGGTCCGGGTGCCGGTGGGTGACCAGCGGCGCGACCACGACCTGCGCCCCGGCCGGGATCACGTACCCGTCGATGACGGTCTCCGCGACCGCCCGCCGCCCGCCCAGGGCCGCCGACGGGTAGAGCCGCATCGCCTCCTTCAGCACCCGGGTGATGTAGGGCAGCGCCTCCAGGTCCGCCGCCGTGGGTGCCCGCCCCGCCAGGACGGTCCGCGCCTCCTCCCGGGCGAGCCGCCGCTGCTCGGGGTGCATCGCCAGCAGGTGCAGCGCGAAGGCCAGCGCGGTGGCCGTGGTCTCGTGCCCGGCGAGCAGGAACACCAGGACCTGGTCGCGGAGTTCGGCCGGGTCCAGCCGCCCGCCGTCCTCGTCGCGGGCCCGTCCGAGCAGGGTGAGCAGGTCGTCCGCGTCCTCGTCGCCGCCGCCCCGTGCGGCCCGTTCGGCGATGATCCGGTCGCAGACCCCGTACAGCGCCCGCTGGGCCTCGGCACCGCGTCGGTTGGCCGGGGTCGGCCAGGTGCGCGGGAGGCGGACCGGGGCGTAGCCGCGCTCCTTCACGTACTCGCCGAGCACCGGGAAGCTGCGGTGCACCACCGCTATCGCCTCCTCCACGTCGGCGCCGAAGAGGATCCGCGCGACCGCCCGCAGAGCGAACCGGGATGTCTCCTCCGCCGCGTCCACCACCCCGCCGGGCACCGCCCGCCAGCGCTCGGCGAGCGACTGCGCCTCCTGCGCGAGCGCGTCCGCGTAGCCGTCCACCCGGCGCCGGGTGAACAGCGGCTGCACCATGCGGCGTTGGCGCTGGTATTCGGCGTCCTGGCTGGTCAGCAGCCCGTTGCCGACACTGGTCCGCAACTCGTCGTAGAAGGGGTCCTCCTTGCGGAAGTTGGCCGCCTCGACGGCCAGCACCTGCCGGACGCCCTCCGGCGAGAACACCCCGTAGAAGTCGGCGCGCAGCCCGGGCGGCCCGGCCTGGAAGCGCACCACGTCGCCGTGGTCGCGTCGGGCCGCGAGGTAGCTGCGCAGCGGGCGGCGGGTGAGGTCGAACAGTGAGCCGACCAGGCGGTTCCCCGCCGGGACGGGTATCGCGGAGGTGGGGGCGGGTGCGAGCCCGGGGGCCCGAACGGGGACGAGTTCGATGGTCATCGGCACTCCTTCTGTACAGGGGCGTGCCCGCCGCCGCTTCCGGCGGGCGGTCAGCACCGAAAGGAGCCGCGCCCGGACCCACCGACGGGCCGACCTGCCCGGCCGGGTCCGGACCCGTCTCACTCGTATTCGGTGCCCCCCTTGCGGGTCAGGTAAGCGTCGCTGACCACCTTGGCGATCGCCCGCCCGCCGAGCACCGGGCTCCAGCGCTCGGTGACCGGCCGCACCACCACGCCCTCGCGCAGGTGCAGTTCACGCCCGGAGACGCTCTCCTTGCCCCGGGCGAACCCCAGGACGGTCTCCGGGTCGAACGGCCCGCGCCACAGCTCCGGCACCAACGGCAGCTCGCCGTCCAGAAGTTCGGCCGCCGAGAACCAGTTCAGCTGCCCGTCCACCACGGCCGAGACGTCGAAGGCGGCGTAGCCGGGCCGCTCGGTGCGCGCCGAGGAGCCGTAGCCCAGGTCCTGCACGCCCTCGCCGAAGACCTCGCCGAAGACGCCGACCCGCTCGGCCCCGAGGCGCTCCGCCAGCCGGGCGGCGGCCGCCGGGATGCCGTAGGCGCGCACCGCCCGCCAGTAGAGGTTGCGCTCGTCCTCGACCAGCGCCAGCCCCTGCGCACCGATGCCCTTGGACGACACCTGCACCTCGCCGGTGGCGGCGACGTACGTGACCAGGCAGCAGCTGCCGTGCAGCTTCTCGGTCAGCACCACCGGCTCGCCCGGCTCGAAGGCGTCGGGGTAGCGCTTGAGGTTCTCGATGTCCACCCAGGGCAGCAGGTCGGGCGCGCTGACCACGTCGCCGCTCATCGACGTGGGCACCGGCGGCTGCCACTTGACGACCCCGAGCAGTTCGGCGAAGTCCTCGCCGCGCTCGGCCGCGGCGGCCAGGTCGGTGCCGGCGAGTGCGGCGGGCCGGCAGACGATGCCCTGGGACAGCTCGCCGCGCAGCCGTACCGCCTTCACCCGGTTCGCCCGGGCACCGGCCAGCTTGCCGGTCAGGCCGAGCTCCTCGATCAACTCATCGGGCAGGACGGACTGTTCGGGGATGTAGACGGCGTGGTCTCCGGTCCGGTATATGCCCTTGGCGACCACCGCCCGGTAGAGGCCGACCTGCGCGAGCTCCAGGGCATCGGCGTTCGGGTGCTCCAGGACGGTCAGCTTCTCCGCGGTGACGCGCAGCGTGGACATGGACGGACTCCTCCCCTTGGTTCGACCGCGGCGGTGCTTGCGACCGACCCGGCCGCGTGTACGGACGGCCACCACTCTGTCCGTTCGACCCCTACGGCGCGACGCAATTTTCGCGCGCCCCTTCCGGCCCCGCTCGTGCTACCTGCACGACCCACCTGCCAAGCCCCCCGGACCCGTTTGAGCCATCCCACAGCAGCCCGGAGGCCCCCACCGGCTCCCGCCTGTGCAAACCGACAGGGGATTTATCGCTCGCATATGCGGCACTATGATCGCCGTAATGGCCGCAGCTGCGGCCAGTCCCTCGCGCCCCTTCCGGCGCGCACCCTGGAGGGGAACCACCGATGAGCACCCGCACGCCCACCACCCGCAGGCTCGCCGTCGCCGCCGCCGCGGCCCTCGCGCTCACCCTCGGAGTCACCGCCTGCGGCAGCGACGGCAAGTCCTCCGGTTCCACGGCCTCCTCGGCCACCTCCCCGAACGCCTCATCCGCCGCCGGCAGCGGCGTCCCGAAGGCCTCCGGCGCCGTCACCGTCTTCGCCGCCGCCTCGCTCAAGGAGACCTTCACCGAGCTCGGCAAGAAGTTCGAGGCCGCCAACCCGGGCGCCAAGGTCACCTTCAACTTCGGCGGCAGCTCCAGCCTCGCCACCAGCATCAACTCCGGTGCCCCGGCCGACGTGTTCGCCGCCGCCAGCCCGGCCACCATGAAGACCGTCACGGACGCGGGCGGCGCGAGCGGACAGCCGACGACCTTCGTCAAGAACACGCTCACCATCGCCGTCCCCAAGGGCAACCCCAAGCACATCGCGGGCCTCAAGGACCTCACCGCCTCCGGCGTGAAGGTCGCCCTGTGCGCAAAGGAGGTGCCGTGCGGCGCCGCCGCCCAGACCGCGCTCAAGGCCGCCGGCCTCGACCTCACCCCGGTCACCCTGGAGCAGGACGTCAAGGGCGCGCTCACCAAGGTCGAACTCGGCGAGGTCGACGCGTCCCTGGTGTACCGGACCGATGTCCAGGCCGATGCTGCGAAGATCGACGGCGTGGACTTCCCCGAGGCCGCCAAGGCCGTGAACGACTACCCGATCGCCGCCCTCGCCAAGGCCCCGAACAAGGACGGCGCCGCCGCCTTCGTCGCGTACGTCCAGTCGCCCGAGGCCAAGCAGGTGCTGACCGCGGCGGGCTTCCAGGCACCGTGAGCGACCGCACCACCGGCTCCGGGCCGAACCGCCCGGACCAGGACCACCCGGGCCAGCCGGACCAGAGCCACCCGGCCCGTACCGCCGACGGCGACCCGGCGGCGCCCGCACAGGCAGGACCCGCACAGGCAGGACCCGCGCAGGCAGGACCCGCGCAGGCCCTGCCGCGGCGGCGCCCGCGAAGCCGCCGCCCGCGCACGCACCGCGTCCCGGTGACCCTGCTGCTCCCGGCGCTGCTCGGACTGGCCTTCCTGATCCTGCCGCTGGTCGGCCTGCTGATCCGGGCCCCCTGGAGCGACCTGTCCGAGCAGCTCACCAGCCCCGCCGTCTGGGACGCGCTGCGCCTGTCGCTGATCAGCGCGACCGCGGCCACCGCGGTGTCGCTGGTCCTCGGCGTCCCACTGGCCTGGCTGCTCGCCCGCACCGAGCTACCGGGCCGCCGACTCATCCGGGCGCTGGTCACCCTGCCGCTGGTGCTGCCCCCGGTGGTCGGCGGTGTGGCGCTGCTGCTGGTGCTCGGGCGGCGCGGCATCGTCGGCTCCTGGCTGGACTCGGCCTTCGGCATCACGCTGCCGTTCACCACCACCGGGGTCGTGATCGCCGAGGCGTTCGTGGCGATGCCGTTCCTGGTGATCAGCGTCGAGGGCGCGCTGCGGGCCGCCGACCCCCGCTACGAGGAGGCGGCCGCGACCCTGGGCGCCTCCCGGCTGACCGCGTTCCGGCGGGTCACCCTGCCACTGATCGCCCCGGGGATCGCCGCCGGTGCCGTCCTGGCCTGGGCCCGGGCGCTCGGCGAGTTCGGCGCGACGATCACCTTCGCGGGCAATTTCCCGGGCCGCACCCAGACCATGCCGCTGGCCGTCTACCTGGCCATGGAGTCCGACCCGCAGGCGGCGATCGCGCTGTCGCTGGTGCTGCTGGTGGTCTCCGTCGCCGTCCTGGTCGGCCTACGCGACCGCTGGCTGTCGACGCCGTGACCCCGCCCGCGCGCTCAACCTCGGACACCGTTGCGGACGCTCCCCCGCACACCTCCTGCGAGACTCCCCCGGACCCAGCGAACCCAGCGGACGCAATGAACCCGACGGACGCAATGGACCCGAGGGACCCGCTCGACCTCCCGGGCACTCTGGACACCTGGACGCCACCCCGATGAACACCGACAGCCGACCCGGCCCCGCCCTGGACGCCCGCCTGCGGGTCGAGCGCGCCGCGTTCTCCCTCGACCTCGCCCTCACCGCCGCCCGCGGCGAGGTGGTCGCGCTGCTCGGCCCCAATGGCGCCGGCAAGTCCACCGCCCTGCGCGCCCTCGCCGGACTGCTCCCGCTCACCGGCGGCCATCTGCGCCTGGACGGCCGCCTCCTGGAGGACCCGGCGCAGCGTGTGCACACCCCGGCCGAGGAGCGTCCGGTCGGGGTGGTGTTCCAGGACTACCTGCTGTTCCCGCACCTCAGCGCGCTCGACAACGTCGCGTTCGGCCCGCGCTGCCAGGGCCGCCCCAAGCGCGAGGCGCGGGCGGAGGCGGCCGGCTGGCTGGAGCGGATGGGACTGGCCGACCACGCCTCGGCCCGTCCCGGCCGGCTCTCGGGCGGCCAGGCCCAGCGGGTGGCGCTCGCCCGCGCTCTCGCCGTACGCCCCCGACTGCTCCTGCTGGACGAGCCGCTGGCCGCCCTGGACGCCCGCACCCGGCTCGACGTACGGTCCCAACTAAGGCGCCATCTAGCCGAGTTCGAGGCGGTCGCGGTGCTGGTGACACACGACCCGCTGGACGCCATGGTGCTGGCCGACCGGCTGGTGGTGATCGAGGACGGCCGGCAGGTGCAGTCCGGCAGCCCGGCAGAGGTCGCCCGGCACCCGCGCACCGACTACATCGCCCGGCTGGTCGGGCTGAACCTGTACCAGGGCCGGGCCGAGGGCACCCGGGTCACACTCCCGGACGGGGCGGTCCTGGCCACCACCGAGGAACTGGACGGCCCGGCCTTCGTCGCCTTCCCGCCCTCCGCCGTGACGCTGTACCGGGAGCGCCCGCAGACCAGCGCGCGCAACCTGTGGAAGGCCGAGGTCACCGGGCTGGAACTGCACGGCGACCGGGTCCGCGCCGAGCTCGCCGGCGACCTGCCGATGGCCGCCGACCTCACCCCGGCCGCCGTCGCCGAGCTGGAGCTGGCGCCCGGCGCCGCGGTCTGGGCGTCGGTCAAGGCCACCCAGACGCACGCCTACCCGGCCTGACGCCCCCCGGCGGTCCCACTCCAGCGCGGTCGCTCCAGCGCGGCCCCCCGACGCGGTCCCCCCGGCACGGTCACTCCAGCGCGGTCTTGCCCCGGCGCGATCACTCCGCCGGCTCGACGAACCCCGACTCGTATGCCGCGATCACCGCCTGGGTGCGGTCCCGCGCTCCCAGCTTCGCCAGCACGCTGCTGACGTGCGTCTTCACGGTCTGCACGCCGAGGAACAGCCGCTCGGCGATCTCCCCGTTGCTGAGGCCGCGCGCGACCAGCCGCAGCACCTCCGCCTCGCGCTCGGTCAGCGCCGCCCGCTCCATCGCCGCACGGGCGGTCGGGTTGCCGTGCCCGGCCGCCAGGCGGCGGATCGCGGCCGGGAACAGCAGCGACTCGCCCGCCGCCACCAGCCGTACCGCCTGGGCGATCTCGGCCGGGCGGGTGCGCTTCAGCAGGAAGCCGTCCGCGCCCGCGCGCAGCGCCTGGTAGACGTAGTCGTCGTTCTCGAAGGTGGTCACGACGAGGATCCGCGGCGGGCGCTCACCCGGTGCGCCGGGGCGCAGCAGCTCACGCGTGGCGGCCAGGCCGTCCAGCACCGGCATCCGGACGTCCATCAGCACGACGTGCGGACGCAACGCACGGGCCAGGGCGACCGCTTCCGCGCCGTCGGACGCCTCGCCGACCACCCGCAGGTCCCCCTGCGCCTCCAGGACGGCCCGCAGACCGGCCCGGATCAGTTCCTCGTCGTCGGCGAGCAGGATGTCCGTCATCCCGGCGGCGCCTCCGGCCGGACCTGCCATCGCAAGATCGTTCGTCACGAGCCCAAGCGTAGGGGCAGGCGCACGGCAAGCACCCACTCCCCGTTCCCCTCCTCGATCGGCCCGGCCGCCGCCGCTGCTACCCCTGCCACGGCCCCTGCCACGGCCTCTGCCGCCGTACCCGCCGCCGAAGGCCCCGCCTCCGCCTCCCCGCCGAGCAGCGTGGCGCGTTCGCGGATTCCGCGCAGCCCCTTTCCGCCCTTGCGCGTTGCACTCCTGCCCGCCCCGCCCGCCGGAGGCCGCGCCGCTCCGGTCGCTGAACGTCCGGCGCCGGGAAGCCGGTTGGCGCAGCGCAGCTCCAACCGGCCGTCCCGCACGGTGATCCGGATGTCGATCGGCTCGCCCGGTGCGTACTTGAGCGCGTTGGTGACGCCTTCCTGGACGATCCGGTACGACTCGCGGGAGAGCACCCCGGGCAGGATGCCGGGCTTCACGTCGACCTGCGCCTCCACCGGGCTGCCGGCCGCCCTGGCGGTGTCGAACAGCGTGGGCAGCTGGTCGATCCCGGGCTGTTCGGTGGCCACGCCGTTCGCCCCGGCCGGGGTCTCGCGCAGCAGCACGAGGGTGCGTTCGAGGTCCTCCATGGCCTGCCGGCCGGTCACCTCGATGACTTCGAGCGCCTTGGCGACGAAGTCCCGGTCCCCGACCTCGCGCGCCGCGCCCGCCTGGAGGACGGTCACCGTCAGGGCATGGCCGATCGAGTCGTGCAGCTCGCGGGCCAAGCGGTTGCGTTCCAGGAGCCGTTCGGCCCGCAGCTCCGCCTCGGCCAGCCGCTCGGCCGGGGAGGGGCCCAGCAGCCTTATCGCCATGGCGAGTTGGAGGCGGCCCGCGCACACCAGGAACCAGCCGAAGCCGAGGACCGCCACCGGCACGAGCGGGAGGTACCAGAGAGCGTCCGGGCCGGTCAGCCGGTCGAAGGCCCCGGTGATCCCGAAGACCAGCGGGAATCCGACCGCCGAACCCAGCGCGACCCGCCCGATCAGCCAGCCGGCCGTCCGCCGCCGGTCGGCCCAGGTGCGGGAGGGCTCGGTGGCGATGTCCTCCTCGCGGTCGGGCACCAGCAGCAGTCGCGCCTGTACCCCCTCGGCCCGGCGGGCGGCCGGTATGAGCGCGGCCAGCGCGAGCAGCACGACGTCCACCGAGACGCCCGCCATCAGGATCTCGCCGAGGCTCTTGTGGTACGTCCCCGGATAGACCATCAGCACGATGCCCGCGAAGAACCACCCCACCAGCAGGTGCAGCATCCGTGCGTAGGTGGCGCCGGCCACCAGCGGCACGAAGAGCCCGGACACCGCACTCAGCGGCGCCGCGGTCACGGACACCGCGCTCTTCAGCACTGCGATCTTGGGCATTGGGCCATCCTGCCAGTCCGCCCCCGGCGCCCGGCTCCCGCGCCGGTCGCCCGCGATCTCCCTCCCGGGAGGGAGGCGGCTCCCCGCCCCGGCGGGATCCGCCGCACCGGCCCGCTCCGGTCGAATGGAGCCACCGCCCGGGGCCGACCACAGCGAGCACCGGCGGAGACCGCCAAGACGACGAGACGAGGGGAGCGGGCCGTGATCGAGATCCAGGGCCTGACCAAGGAGTACGACGGCCGGCGCGTCGTCGACGACCTGACCTTCGAGGTGCGACCCGGCGTGGTGACCGGCTTCCTCGGCCCGAACGGCGCCGGCAAGAGCACCACCATGCGCCTGGTCCTCGGCCTCGACCGGCCGACCGCCGGACACGCCCTGGTCGACGGCCGCCCCTACGTCGAACTGCCCGACCCGCTGAGGACGGTCGGAGCGCTGCTGGACGCCCAGGCACTGCACGGCGGCCGGACCGCGCACGGCCACCTGCGCTGGCTCGCCGCGAGCAACGGGCTGCCGGCCCGCCGGGTGGACGAGGTGCTCGGCCAGGTCGGTCTGGCGGACGCGGCCGGACGGCGGATCCGGGGCTTCTCGCTCGGCATGCGCCAGCGTCTCGGGGTGGCCGCCGCACTGCTCGGCGACCCGCCGGTGCTGCTGCTGGACGAGCCCGTGAACGGTCTGGACCCGGAAGGCATCCGCTGGATCCGCACCCTGCTCCGCGATCTGGCCGCCGAGGGCCGGGCGGTGCTGGTCTCCTCCCACCTGATGACCGAAATGGCGCTCACCGCCGACCACTTGGTGGTGATCGGGCGCGGCCGGCTGCTGGCCGACGCCGCCACCTCCGAGTTCATCGACCGCCACGGCCGAACCCGGATCAGGGTCCGCGCCGTCGACCCGACCAAGCTCGCCGCCCTGCTCCGCGACCCCGGGCACGGCCTCGACGCCACCGAAGTCGCCGGCGGCGCCTGGGAGGTGAGCGGCGCCGAACCCGAGCGGATCGCCGCGCTCGCCGCCGCCAACGGCGTGGTGCTGTACGAGATCGCCGTGCAACAGGACTCCCTGGAGGAAGCGTTCATGCGAATGACGGCCGACAGCGTCGAGTACCGTGCGGAGGCCGCCGCGTGAACGCTTCGACCCCTGCCGTGACGTCCGCCGCGACATCCGCGGTGGCATCCGTCGTGACGTCCTCCGGGTCCCCTGCCGTCAACGCCCTGCGCGCCGAGTGGATCAAGCTCACCACGCTCCGCTCGCTCTGGATCACCCCACTGCTCGCCCTGGTGCTCACCGCGGGCGTCACCGCCGCCGTCGGCGCGGCCCTGGGCGGCAAGGACCACAACATCACCGAAGACCCCGGTGTCGGCGTCTTCTACGGCCTCAACTTCGGCCAGGCGGCGCTGACCTGCTTCGGCATCCTGCTGATCGGGCAGGAGTTCAACACCCGCATGATCGGCACCTCGCTCACCGCCGTCCCGCGACGCGGCCGGCTCTACGGCGCCAAGCTCACGCTCGGCGCACTGGTCGGCCTGGCGGTCGGCGCCGTCGGCACGGCGGGCGCCTTCGCCGGGTACGCGGCCTCCGTCCCCGCCGACTGGGACGGGCCCGCCTTCGTCCGCACCGCCGTCGCCGGGGTGCTCTACCAGACGCTGGTGGTGGTGCTCTGCCTCGGAACGACCGCCATGCTGGGCAACCTCACCGCCGCCATGGGACTGCTGGTCCCGACCCTCTTCCTGCTCTCACCACTGCTCGGCGGAGTCCCGGGGGTGCGCCGGGTGGTCCAGTTCCTGCCCGACCGGGCCGGCCAGTACGCCCTGCGGTACGTCGACGACCCGCAGATCGCCTACGGCCACTGGACCGGGCTGCTGATCATGGCGCTCTGGACCGCCCTGGCGGCGTACGGCGGCCTGCGGGCGATGCGGCGCGCCAAGTGACCACGGGCGAAAGGGACATGGGAGACGAGACATGGGAGCGACGATGAGCGCGACGGCCGACGCGGTACGCGCCGAACGGGTCAAGTTCACCACCCTGCCCTCGCAGTGGGCGGCCCCGCTGGTCGCCCTGGCGCTGACGGTCGGCGTCACGGCGGCTGTCAGCGCCGCCTACGGGGCGAAGGACCACACGGCCGGCGAGGACCCGGCCGGGGGGATCTTCTACGGACTGCTCTTCGGGCACGTCGCGGTGGCCTGCCTCGGGATCCTGCTGATGGGGCAGGAGTTCAACACCCGCATGATCGGCACCTCGCTCACCGCCGTCCCCCGGCGCGGCCGGCTCTACGGCGCCAAGCTCACGCTCGGCACCGGGCTGGGCCTGCTGCTCGGGCTGGCCTCGACGGCGGGTTCGTTCCTGGTCGTCGGCGCCACCGTCGGCCTGGACCTCTCCACCCCGGGCCTGACCCGCAGCTTCCTGGCCGGCGTGCTGTACCACCCGATGATGGTGCTGATCTGCCTCGGACTGACCGCGATGCTGGGCAACTTCAGCGCCGCGCTCGGCCTGCTGACCCCGATGGTGTTCCTGGGCACCACCTGGCTGGCCGCCATCCCCGGCGTCCGCGAACTGGGCCAGTTCCTGCCCGACCGGGCCGGCCTGTACGCGATGCGCACCCAGCCCGAGCCGGGCGTCCACTACGGCCACTGGACCGGGCTGCTGATCATGGCGCTCTGGACCGCCCTGGCGGTCTACGGCGGGCTGTGGGCGATGCGGCGGTACGAGCCGAGCTGACGGACGACGGGGGACAGCGGACGGATGACAGATGGCGGATGACAGATTTCAAAATCTGTCATCCGTTCGCTGTTATCCGTCGTCCGCCATCTGTTCGCCGCCGTTCGTTCCGACACCGAGAACGAGGCATGATTCCCGGCCCGCTCGCGGACGCAGTCGTGGACGGTCGAAGTACGCGTCAGCCGCCCCGAAGACCCACCGCCATGGTCAGTTCAAGGACGCGGTCCGGCGAGGCGAGATCCGGAAACAGCTCCCGCAGCTGCGACATCCGGTACCGGACTGTCTGAGGATGGACGAACAACGCCGCCGCCACCTCGTCCCGCCTGCCCTGGTGCAGCAGCCACGCCCGCAACGTCTCCTCCAGCCGCCCTGCGGTGGCGACAGGCAAGGCCCGCAACGGCGCGAGGGCTCGGGCACGCAGGTCTGCGAACGCGTCCACATCCGCGCTCAGCACCAGCTCGGGCAGGTGGTCCTCGGTGTCGCGAATCTCAGCGGAAAGGGAGCGCGCGCGTACGGCCCGGGCGTACGAGGCGGACGCACGAGTCCATGGCCGTGCCGGGCCGACCACGGCGGTGCGGCCGGTCAGCTGCCGCAAGAGGTGCGGTCGGTCGGCATCGGGGACGAGCAGCACACCGGTGGCGTCCGGCAGATCGTCGAGGACGAGAGTGCCCGGGTCGAGCACGCGGTAGGCAGGCCGGGCCTGGGCGGCGGGCAGCAGGACCACGGTCAGTGAAACCGGGGGCTGCCACCCGGCCCGTTGAACAGCGGCCAGCAGCACGTCCGGACTCGCGCCGGCGAGGAGGTCGCGGGCCAGGTGTTCCAGGTGGCGCTCGTGGGCCCTGCCCCGGGCGGCCAGTTCGTCGGCATGGCCTGCGGCGCTCGCGGCGGAGAGCTCGTCGATGTAGGCGAAGGTCAGCTCGGCGAACTTGGCGACCTCGGCGGCGGGCAGACCTGCGGGTACGGCACCCGCTGCCAGGCATCGCCAGGCCACGCGGGCGCCGACGCGGTAGGCGCTGAGCAGGGCGTCCATCGAGCGGCCGTCGCGCACCTCGCCGCGGCCGAGCTCGTAGGCCGCGTCACCGGCGTCGCCACTCGTGGCGTTCCCGCTCGCGAGGTCCAGGTAGTGCCCCAGCGCGGTGCGGACGGCCCGGCGGATGGTTCCGCCCATGCGGCCCGAAAGCGCGTTGGCATAGGGCGGGACCTCGTCAATGATCGCCTGGACGACCTCGTCGGCGGTGGCCGTCAGCGCGGCCCGAAGTACGGTGACCGTCGTGTCATCCAGGACCAGTTCGGCGGCCCTCCTGATTGCATGGCTCACGTTTTTGTTCCCTACGAACAATTCAGCCGACCAGATTCACGTCCTATGGTCAGGACTTTACGCCCTGAGGCGCAGCAAGCTGGAGTCATGACGAGTGCAGCCCTCCGCAGCAGGGCATGGAAGCTGCTGGAGATGGTCACGACGCCGCTGCTGCCGTCGGACTACCTCGACCTGGTCAGCCCGCTGCGTGCGGGCGCCGACCTGCGTGGGCGCATCGAGGCCGTGCGCCCCGAGACGGCTGACGCAGCGACCATCGTGATCAGGCCGGGACGGGGCTGGCGCGGCCACACGGCCGGTCAGTACGTGCGGATCGGGGTCGACGTCGACGGGAGGCGCCTGTGGCGTAGCTACTCCATCACCTCACCGACAGACCGCGAGGACGGCCGCATCACGATCACCGTGAAGGCGATCCCGGACGGCAAGGTCAGCAACCACCTCGTCCGCAGGGCGACACCGGGCACGCTGATCCAGCTCGACCAGCCGACCGGTGACTTCGTGCTGCCGCGTGCCAAGCCCGCCAAGGTGCTCTACCTGACGGCCGGCAGCGGCATCACGCCCGTGATGGGCATGCTGCGCGACACCGAGGTCGACGACGTCGTCCTGGTCCACTGCGCACCACAGCCGCAAGACGTGATCTTCCGCAACGAACTGCACGGCCTGGTCGCGGACAAGAAGCTGCGCCTCACCGAGGTGCACACCGACACGGACGGCAGGCTCGACATCGCCCGTCTCGGCGATCTCGTGCCCGACTGGGCCGAGCGCGAGACCTGGGCCTGCGGGCCCGCGGGCCTGCTCGACGCCGCGGAGGAGCACTGGACCGAGCACGGCGTCCAGGAGCGCCTGCACACCGAACGGTTCCACCCCCGCATCGTCGTCGCCGGCGACGGCGGCAGCAACAACGGCGGCGAGGTCACGTTCAGCGCCACCGGCAAGACCGTGGACGCGGACGGCGCCACGCCATTGCTGGACATCGGCGAGGAGGCTGGCGTACTCATGCCCTCCGGATGCCGCATGGGCATCTGCTTCGGCTGCGTCACGCCGCTCAAGGCGGGCGCCGTCCGTGACCTGCGCACCGGCGAGATCACCGAGGCCGAGCCGGGCGTCCTCATCCAGACCTGCGTGTCCGCCGCGGCGGGCCCCTGCGACATCGAACGGTAGAAGCACCTTGACCGCCATCGACCCCACCGCCCACCTGACCGCGGAGCAGATCGAGGAGCTCGGACGCGAGCTGGACGCGATCCGCGACGAGGTGCTCGCCGACCGCGGCGAGAAGGACGCCGCCTACATCCGCAAGGTCGTCTCGGCGCAGCGCAAGCTCGAACTGGCCAGCAGGGGCGTGCTGCTGTTCTCGATCTTCCCGCCCGCGTGGCTGCTCGGCACCGCCGGCCTCTCAGTGGCGAAGATCATGGAAAACATGGAGATCGGCCACAACGTCCTGCACGGCCAGTGGGACTGGATGCGGGACCCGAAGATCCACTCCACCACCTGGGAGTGGGACCACGTCTCGCCGTCCGAGCAGTGGAAGCACTCGCACAACGAGCTGCACCACACGTACACCAACGTGATCGGCAAGGACAACGACCTCGGCTACGGCATCATGCGCGTCGACGAGGACCAGAAGTGGCACCCGCTCCACCTCGGCCAGCCGCTGTGGAACTTCGTCAACGCCTGCTTCTTCGAGTACGGCATCGCAGCGTACGACCTCGAACTCGGCAAGAACCTGCAGAAGCACCGTCGCAGGAACCCGGAGTTCCGGGCGCGGGCCAAGGCCGTGGGCCGCAAGATCCGCAAGCAGGTACTCAAGGACTACGTGATCCACCCGCTGCTGTCGGGCCCGTCGTTCCTCACCACGCTCGCAGCCACGTTCACCGCGAACCTGGTCCGCAACATCTGGTCCCACTCGGTGATCATGTGCGGGCACTTCCCGGAAGGCGTACAGGTCTTCGAGCGCCAGTCGGTCGAGGGCGAGACGCGCGGCCAGTGGTACCTGCGCCAGATGATGGGCTCGGCGAACATCAGCGGCAGCAGGGCCATGCACTTCATGACGGGCAACCTGTCCCACCAGATCGAGCACCACCTGTTCCCGGACCTGCCGAGCAACCGGTACGCCGAAGTCGCGGTGAAGGTGCGCGCGCTGTTCGAAAAGTACGAGCTGGAGTACGTCACCGGGCCGCTGCCCAAACAGGTGTTCTCCGCGTGGCACAAGGTCTTCCGGCTCTCGCTGCCGAACAGGAAGCCCAAGGTCAAGACACCGGCCCGCGAGAAGGAGCTCGTCACGGCCTGACTCCCGGTAGTGGTTCTCCGGGTGACGACATCCGCACGGGAGCCCTCGCCGCGCTCGACGGCCCGCGGACCAGGTCTGCCGAGACAGCAGCCCGACACGCCGTTGACCTGGCCGGCCCGACGTGATCATGATGCCTCGCGCCCAGTGGCCGGTCGTCCGGCCGGTGGTCGGCTCGGCCACGGGCGCCGCCTGGCAGCGGCAGCCCCACCTCCCGCCGTCCACCGACCGGTGGACCCAAGGTTCAACCGACCGGGCGTGTCGGGAACGGCCCCCGGCCGACCAGGATCTCGGCCATGAGTCAACTCCCTGTACGGATAGCCGATTGGAGCGCCCGGCACGCATGGCGCGCGATCGCCGGCTGGTTCGCGTTTGTCATTCTGTGCCTCGGCGCCGGCGTCGCGATCGGCTCCCATGAAGCAACCACCGAGGACTACCGGGTCGGTGAGGCGGGGCGGGCCGAGGCGATCGCGAGCGCGGGCAGCCTGCAGCAGCGGCCGACCGAGCAGATCATCATCCACGCCAGGTCCGGGCCGCTGGACCTGGCCGCAGCGGCAGCGGCGGCGCAGGACCTCACCGATCGGCTGCGCAAGCTGCCCGAGGTGGACAGCGTGGCAGCTCCGGTCCGGTCCAAGGACGGCACGGTTCTCAGGGTCGCGGTGATCCTGAAGGGCCCCGAGCTGGAAGGGAAGAAGAACGTCGTCCCGGTCCTCGCCCGGACGGCCCAGGTGCAGGACGGCCACCCGGACCTGGTCGTGGAGGAGACCGGCTCCCCTTCCATCAGCAAGGGCGTCAACGACCAGCGCGGGAAGGACCTCGCGCTCTCCGAGCGCATCACCCTGCCGGTCACGCTCATCACCCTGCTGATCGTCTTCGGATCGGTGGTCATGGCCGGTGTGCCGCTGCTGCTCGCGCTCTCCTCGATCGCCGCCGCCCTGGGGCTGTCCATGATCGCGTCCCATGTCCTGCCCGATCCCGGTGTCGGGACCAACATGATCCTGCTCATCGGCTTGGCGGTAGGCGTCGACTACACCCTCTTCTACCTCAAGCGCGAACGCGAGGAACGGGCCCGCGCCGGGGGACGGCTCAGCTCGGAGGCCCTGGTGGAGCTGGCCTCGGCGACCGCGGGTCGGGCCATTGTGGTCTCCGCTCTCGCCGTGATCGCCTCCACCACGGCCCTGTACCTGGCCACGGACGTCATCTTCTCCTCGTTGGCCACGGGCACGATCCTGGTCGTGGCGGTCGCCATGGCCAGCTCCCTGACCGTACTTCCCGCACTCCTGGTGAAGATCGGCCGGCGGACCGAGCGCCGGGCGGACCGCAAGGCCGCCCGCCGGGCGAGCCGCGGCAAGCCGGTCCGCACGAGGCGCGCGGAGGCCGGGACGGGCCGGATGTTCGGCGCGCTGCTGAGGCCCGCGCGGAAGCACCCCGCCCTCACGCTGTGCGTATCAACGCTGGTCATGCTCGCCCTGGCTGCGCCCGCCCTCAGCCTGAAACTCGTCGACCCGGGCAAGGACACATTCTCCCGCGACATCCCGGCCATGCAGGTCTACGACCGGTTGAACACAGCCTTCCCCGAGCTCCTGGTCAAGCACGTGGTCGTCGCACGCGCCGCACCGGAGCGGGCCCCGGAGGTCCAGCATGCTCTGGCGGACCTCGGCCTGCGGGCGCAGACCGACCCGCTGTTCGCCAGGGACACCGAGCCGGTGGTCCGTACGTCGGCCGACGGCCGGATCAGCGTGCTGGAACTGGCCGTCCCGTTCCCCGCACCCTCCGCCGAGGCGATCACGTCACTCGACCACATCCGTAAGGACTATCTGCCCGCCACGGTCGGCAAGCTGTCCGGCGTGGAGACGGGGGTGAGCGGTGAGGTGGCCCGAGGCCGCGACTACGTGGATCACGAGAACACCAAACTGCCGCTGGTCATCGGATTCCTGCTGCTGGTGACCTTCGTGATGACCGTATGGGCGTTCCGCTCGGTGGCCATCGGCCTGATCGGCGTCGCACTCAACCTGCTGTCCGCCGGGGCCTCGCTCGGCCTGATGGTCGTGTTCTTCCAGGGAACGTGGGCGGAGCACCTACTGGCCTTCCGCTCCCTCGGCGCGATCGCGTCCCGGGTACCGCTGTTCCTCTTCGTGATCCTCTTCGGTCTGTCAATGGACTACCAGGTGTTCGTGGTCAGCCGGATACAGGAGGCCAGGCAGAACGGGATGTCGGCTCGCGAGGCCGTAGTGGACGGCATCAGCCGGTCGGCCAAGGTGGTGACCAGCGCGGCGATCGTGATGGTGACCGTGTTCGGCGCCTTCGTCGCCCTGCACCTCACCGAGATGAAGCAGATGGGCTTCTGCCTGGCGACGGCCGTGCTGCTGGACGCCGTGGTCATCCGGCTCATGGTCCTGCCGTCGCTGCTGCTGCTCCTCGGCGAGCGGGCATGGTGGCCGCTGCGCCCGGCGCGACGGGCGCAGACCGCTGTCCCTGCTGCCGGCATGCCGCAGGACGTAGGCTGACGATCGTGATTCAACGGCCGCAGCCCGACGACCGGTTCCGCACCCGAACCCTGCGCCGGTGGTACGCGGTCTCCTGGGTGTCCCTGGGCCTGTGTCCCCCGGTCGTCTCCGCGCTGCACCACACCGGATCGACGAGGTACGGGTCGTTGGCGCTGATTGCCGTGATCGCCCTCTGCTACGCGACCGTTGTGGCCTTTCCCCGTAATCCCGTGCTGCGCTCCCACACCTTTCTGGGCGTGCTCGTCCTCGGCTTGGGCGCACTGTCCCTCCTGCGCGGCGACGGCGCGGCACTGTTCATCGTGTCGCTCCCTCACTTCTGGCTCCTCGCCAGGAGCGCGCGGCACTCGATCGCCCTCAGCGGCGCTGCCGCCGCGGCCACCGTGGTCGGCATCGTCCGCCATCAGAGCTGGCATGCGGAGGACTTCTCCACCGGCAACATCATCTTCACCCTCATCGGCTACACGGCGAGCGTGTTGCTCGGACTGGGGGTGGCCCGAATCGTCGAGCAGAGCGACGAGCGCGCCCGCCGTCTGGGCTCCGAGCTGGAGAGCGCCCAGTCGCGACTGGCCGAGGCGCACAAACTCCAGGGCGCCACGGCGGAGCGCGAGCGGCTCGCGCGGGAGATCCATGACACCCTCGCGCAGGGCTTCGCATCCATCATCGTGCTGGCGGAGGCGGCCCGTTCCAGCCTCGACACCGCGCCCGCCAGGAGCGCCCGGCAACTGCTCTCGATCGAGAACACCGCACGCGAGAACCTCGCCGAGGCACGGGCGCTGGTCGGCTCCGCCCCGCGGAGCGGTCTCCTCCTCGGTTCGGTCTCCAAGACCCTGCGCCGGACCCTTGACCGGTTCGCCGAGGACACGGGGCTCACCGTCACCGCAGATCTGCCGGACGTCGAGTGCGACCAGCCGACCCGGATCGCGCTCCTGCGCTGCACCCAGGAGTCCCTGGCCAATGTCCGCAAGCACGCGGCCGCCTCCGCCGTGGCGGTCGTCCTCACGCCGTCTCCGGATGGCCTCGAACTGGAGATAACCGACGACGGCCAGGGCTTCGTGGTCGAGGACTCCCACGGCTTCGGGCTCAACGGCATGCGCAATCGCCTGGCCGAACTCGGCGGCGAACTGACCGTCACCAGTTCACTCGGCGACGGCACCCGCGTCCTCGCCACGATACCAACGAACAGTCAGGTATGACGACATGACAGCTCGGACAGAGGCGGACGGGCTCCGCATCATCGTGGTCGACGATCACACGGTCATGCGCGCCGGGGTCGTCGCCCTGCTGTCCTCGGAGCCCACCATCGACATCGTCGGCGAGGGCGGCGACGGCCGCGCGGCCGTCGAACTCGTCGAGCGTCTGAAGCCGGACGTGGCACTGATCGATCTGCGGATGCCGGTCCTCGACGGGGCAAGTGCCACCGCCGAGATCGTCGCCCGCCACCCGGGAACCCGGGTACTGATCCTGACCACGTACGACACCGACGCGGAGATCGAGCGCGCGGTCGAGGCCGGCGCGATCGGCTACCTGCTCAAGGACACCACGCGTGATCAGCTCGTCGACGCCATCCGATCCGCCTCCCGCGGCGAGACCGTCCTGGCCCCGAGGGTCGCGGAGCGGCTGGTTGCCCGCATGCGGCAACCAGCTCCGGTGGCCCTGACCACCCGGGAGGTGGATGTGCTGAGCGCGGTCGCCGACGGCCTGTCCAACGTGGAGATCGGTCGGCGGCTGGTCATCACGGAGGCCACGGTGAAGACCCATCTGCTGCGGGTCTTCGCCAAGCTCGACGTCAGAGACCGCACGCACGCGGTGGTCGTGGCCCTCGAACGCGGACTGCTGGACAGGCGTTAGCCCAGGCGCCCGGTGATCGGCGCCCCGGCCGGCTCCTGACACCGTCGGCCCCTCCGCGACGAACCCGCCATCGCCGAACGGGTCCGGCATCGGATGGCCGAGCAGCTCGCCGACGAACAGGCCGCGGCCTTTCGCGATGCCTACCCGTCTTGCCCGTGGGCGGGAGCGCCGTCCCCTGCCCCCTCCGGGAAGACCCGCCGGAGACAGCCGGCGGCCGGGAACGTACGCGCCTCATCTGCCACGTTGCGGTTCGGGGTCAGCGTGGTGCATTCACGGGCGTCGTAGGCGCCCGACGGGGCAGTAGCGCGTGCCTCCCTCGAGTGCAACAGTCGGCCCGGGCGCGATCTCGGTGAAGCCCGCGTCCTGGACCACCGGCAGCCCGCTGCGGACGAGTTCCTCCCACGCCTGCGGCGAGGCCGTTCGGACCGCGAGCGCGAAGCCGGCCTCGGCCCACTCCTTGCGCTGCGCCTCGTCCAGCCGCCACCACGCGAGCTGGGCGGCGTGCCCGGTCTGCGCCATCGTCTTGCCCGCGCTCATCTCCAGCTCGGGGTTGAGCCACAGCACCGGCAGCCCCGGCTCGGGCGCCGTGACCTCGACCGTCTCCTCAAGGTCCGTTCCGGACACCTGGAGCTTGGCGAGCTCCTTCGGCCACCCGTCCAGCGGGACCGGCGGGAACACCCGCACCTCGGCCTCCCGGCCGTGCACCGTGAGGCCCGGCAGCTCGCCCGCCCGGCGCCACTCCCCGCCCCGGGCCCGCCGCACCACCTTGCGGATCCGGGCGTCCTCCCAGGCCGCGACGCGCTCCGCCCACTCGCCGTCCGCCCCGGTCACCCGGGGGTCGGCCAGCAGGGTGAGCACCGCCCGGGCCGAGGTCTCCAGCGCGTCCGTCCGGCTCGGCGGAGTGGCCCGCTCCATCCGGACGAGCAGCGGCAGCACGTACTGCGGCCGCTCGTCGCGGTCCTCGCGGTCCTCGCGGTCCTCTCGCTCCGGGGCCTCGCCGGGGTCGGCCGCAGGGGCCGGGGGCTCGGAGACCGGAGCCGGCGCCGGAGCTGGGGGAACCACAGCCGGAGTCTGAGCAGTGGAGGTCGAAGCAGTGGGGGTCGGGGCATCGGAAGGATCAGTCACCCGTCCAGGATGCCAGCCCCGCTCCGGACGACTCGGCCCGGCCCGACTCGGCCCGACCGCCGCAGCGTCCACCTCCGCGCTCACCGCAGCCGCTGCCGCAGCTCGTCCACCGACGTCCGGATGCTCGCGCTGTACGCGTCCTCCGGCAGCGCGTCCAGACTGCGCACGGCGCGTTCGAGCTGCTCACGGGCGAAGTCCGGCTCGCCGAGCTTGAGGTGGTCCGAGGCCAGGTTGAGGTGCAGCGAGGGGTAGAAGGCACGCACCTGGAGGGCCGACTCGTACGTCCGGGCACGCTCGGCGCTCAGCGAGTCGGCGGCGGCCAGGGCCCGCCGGTCCCATTCCAGCTCGGCGCGCGGGTCGTCCTGCAGGTCGGCCAGGTAGTGGGCGACGAGGCAGCGGTGGAAGACGTCCCGTTCTCCCAGTGCCTCCCAGAGCGCCTCGAAGCCGGCCCGGGCCTCGGCCGTCCGACCGCGCTGCGCCGCCCTTGCCCCGTCCAGCCCGAGCGCGATCCGGGCCAGCGCCGGTTCGTCCTCGTCGCCCGGCTCATCGCCCGGCCCTCCGTCTGTCCTTTCGCCCTCTTCGGGAGCACTCGGATCGTGGGGACCGTCGAGATCGAGAGGATCGTCGGGGGACGGACCGCGCATGCCACGCACATCGGACATGCCCGCAGCCTAACCGCCCACCCATCGGACCGCCCGGCCCGAGCGACGGCCACGGAACCGGCGACCGACGCCCTGCTCCTGACGTCCAACGCCCCGACGTCCAATGCCCTGGTGCCCGACGCCTCGGTGCCCGACGCCCGCCCTGCGGCGCAGCGCCCCGTCAGCGCCGGTAGCCGCGCTGCGGGTCCCGCTCCTCGGCGTCCTCGTACATCAGGAACCAGCCCTCCGGGTGGGTGGCCGCCAGCAGCGCCTCCGTGCGCTGCTCCACCCCCAGCTCCGGATCGCCGTCGTCCGGCCCGTAGACCCCGAACAGTTCGTCGTGGCAGCCGTCCCAGTCGTAGTCGTACAGGTCGGCCGGGAGGTCACCCATCATGTCCGCGACCGACTCGGGCTGGGCGCCGAGCAGCGTCCGGGCGTCCACCAGGGCCATCCGCAGCGCCACGTCCTCGGCCAGGCAGCGTGGCAGTGGCCATTCGCCGAGCGCGAGGTCGTCGGCGAGGTCGTCGAAGGCCCGGGCCATCGCGCGGCGCCAGTTCCGGTGCATCCGCCAGGTGCGTTCGGGGAGCCGGGCGAAGACCGTCCAGTCCGTGTCCTCGCCGTCGACGATCGCCTCGTCCCCGTGCTCGTCGAAGTCGTCGTACGCGGCGTCGGCCAGGCCTATCAGCTGGGCGTGGAGCAGGCAGGCGGTGCGCGGGGTGAGCGTCCAGTCCGCGCCCGCGCCGCCGTCCTCCTCGTCGCCCTCCAGCGGGAACAGGTCGGCGAAGTCCGGTGTGAAGTCCTCCGTGACGCTGATCTCCAGCGTCCCGCCCATCGCCTCGACCCCGGGGATGGCGGCCACCAGCCGGTCCGGATGCAGCAGCGCGCCGAGCGCCGCGTTGGCATCCTCGGCGACCTCGCGCAGCAGTTCGCGACGCTGGCCGGCCGGGTCGATGCCGTCGAAATCCAGCTCCTCGACGGCCCTGATCGCGGCCGCGCGCAGGGCCGGCCAGTCGGTGATCCGCAGGCCCAGCACCACCGTCGCCTCGATCTCCTGCGCGCCGGAGTCCTCCGCCGCGCCCGGCCCCTGTGGATGATCGCTTCGCTCGCCCATGGGGCTAACGGTACGGCCTTTCGGCCCCCCGATCACCGGTCCGGACCAGCTTCCGGAAGCGTTCTCGGCCACCGCCCGGCCAGGCCTCGGTCACTCGGACGCAGGAACTGGCAGGATGCGTCCCATGGCTGACATCAACGAGTACGGCGGCGGGCAGGGCCCGAACGCCGACGTCCTGGTCGTGACCACCAACGACATCCCCGGCTTCCGGGTCGACCACGTGATCGGCGAGGTCTTCGGGCTGACCGTGCGCAGCCGCCACCTCGGGAGCCAGATCGGTGCCGGTCTGAAGTCGCTGATCGGCGGCGAGCTGCGCGGTCTGACGAAGACCCTGGTCGAGAGCCGCAACGAGGCCATGCAGCGGCTGGTCGAGCAGACCAAGGCGCGCGGCGGCAACGCCGTCCTGATGATGCGCTTCGACGTCACGGAGGCGGCCGACGTCGGCACCGAGGTCTGCGCCTACGGCACCGCCGCGGTCATCTCCCCGCTCTCCTGACGCTCCTCCGCTCCTGCTCCTGCTCCTCGACATCCACGCCTTCGCGCCCTCGCACCTTCGCGCCTTCGCGCATCCCCCCGCGCACTCCCGTTCGCGACCACCGTTCGCTCCTCCACGGACGCCGACGGAGCCCCGGCGGGACGACGGGAACAGCCGTCGACCCCCTGATGTTTCAGCGGCGTGACTGTTTACGGTGCAACGAACAGCGTTCCGGAACGCGTGGACGTCCTGGTGGTGGGTGCCGGGCAGGCAGGCCTTTCCGCCGCCTACCACCTGGGCCGCCGCGGTTTCGCCCCGTACCGGGCGGGCGTCGACGGCGGTTTCGTCGTCCTCGACGCCAACGCCGTCCCCGGGGGCGCCTGGGCGCACCGCTCGCCGTCCCTGCGGATGGCCACCGTGCACGGCGTCCACGACCTCCCCGACGCCGAACTCCCGCCGCCGGACCCCGGAGCCCGCGCGCGCGAGGTGGTGCCGGAGTACTTCGCAGCGTACGAGGTCCGACACGCGCTCCCGGTCGTACGCCCGGTCGCGGTGCGTGCCGTACGCGCCGAGTCCGAACGACCGGACGCCCGGCTGCTGGTCGAGACCGACCACGGTGTCTGGTCCACGCGCGCACTGATCAACGCCACCGGCACCTGGACCCGGCCCTTCCTCCCGCACTACCCCGGTCACTTCGCGGGCCGCCAGCTGCACTACGCCGAGTACCGCGGTCCCGAGGAGTTCGCCGGCCGGCGCGTGCTGGTGGTCGGTGGCGGCGCCTCGGCGGTCCAGGTGCTGTCGGAGGTCGCCGCCGTCGGCGAGACGGTGTGGGTCACCCGCTCCGAACCCCTCTACCACGACGGACCGTTCACTCCCGAGTACGGGCGCGCGGTGGTCGCCAAGGTCGAGGAGCGGGTCCGGCAGGGCCTGCCGGTGCGCAGCGTGGTCAGCGTGACCGGGCTCGGCCCGTCCGTCGCCCTCCGGCGCGCCCAGGAGCTGGGCGCGCTGCGCCGCCGCCCGATGTTCGACCGCCTGACCGAGCACGGGGTCGCCTGGGGCGACGAGGAGCTGCCGGTGGACGCGATCGTCTGGGCCACCGGCTTCCGGCCCGAGGTCGGGCACCTCGCCCCGCTCGGGCTGCGCTCCCCCGGCGGCGGGATCACCCTCACCGGCACCCGCGCCACCGCCGACCCGCGCGTCCACCTGGTCGGCTACGGTCCGTCCGCCAGCACTGTCGGCGCCAACCGGGCCGGCCGCGCGGCCGTCAACGACCTGGTCGGGCTCCTCGGGGACCCGGCGCTCGCGGCACCGACCGGCGGGAGGCCAGCGCTCGCGGCACCGACGGCCGGAAGCCCGGCGCTCGCGGACCAGGTCGCGGAACCCGCCGCCGTCTGAGCTCGCTCAGCGGTCGTAGTCGACGGTCACCCGGTCGGTGAGCGGGCGGGCCTGGCAGGTCAGGACGTACCCGGCGGCCAGCTCCTTCTCCTCCAGGGCGAAGTTGCGGCGCATCTCCACCTCGCCCTCGGTGACCAGGGCGCGGCAGGTGCCGCAGACTCCGCCCTTGCAGGCGAACGGCAAGTCGGGCCGGGAGCGCTGGGCGCCGTCCAGGACCGAGCGGTCGCGCGGCAGGCAGAGCGTGCTGCCGCGGCCGTCGAGCACGACGGTCACCTCGCTCTGCGGGCCCGACCCGCCGTCGGCCGAGGCGTCCGTCCGGTCCCAGTCCTCGTCGCGCTCCGGGAGCGGCTCGTCCTCGGCGTGGAACAGCTCCTGGTGCACCCGCTCGCCCGGCACGTCCAGTTCGGCGAGCAGGTCCTTGGCCCCGGTGACCATGCCGAACGGGCCGCACAGCCACCAGTGCCCGACGCTCCCGACGTCCACCAGCGCCGCAAGCAGCGCGCGTACCCGCTCCGGGTCCAGCCGGCCGCTGAGCAGCTCGGCGTCCCTGGTCTCCCGGGAGAGCACGTGGACCAGCTGGAAGCGGCCGAGGTAACGGTCCTTGAGGTCGGCCAGCTCGTCCGCGAACATCACGGTGTCGCTGCGCCGGTTGCCGTAGAGCAGGGTGACGGTGGAGCTGAGGTCGGCGGCCAGCACGGAGGCGGCGATCGACAGCATCGGGGTGATGCCGGAGCCCGCCGCGAGCAGCACGTGGTCGGCCGGGACCCCCAGCTCGGGGGTGAACAGGCCGGACGGCGTCAGCACCTCCACCTCCTCGCCGGGCTTCGCCTCGCGCACCAGCCAGCGCGAGAACAACCCGCCGGGCACCTCCCGGACGGCGATCCGCAGCGGCCCTCCGACCGGGGCGCAGATCGAGTACGAGCGGCGCTCGTCGGCGCCGTCCACCAGCTTGCGCAGGGTCAGGGTCTGCCCGGGGCGGAAGGCGTACTCCTCCGCCAGCCCGTCCGGCACCGCGAAGGTCACCGCGACGGCGTCCTCGCAGAGCCGCTCGACCCGGTCGATCCGCAACCGGTGGAAGGTCGGACGGCGGGCGGGGCGGATGCCGGTCGCGGACCCGGTGTCGGCGGACGCGGAGACCACGGACCCGGTGTCGACGGACCCGGTGTCGACGGACGCGGGAACAGCGGCGGCGGGAACAGCGGCGGCGGGAACGGCGGAGCCGGCGGCGGCGGAAGCGGCGGGCATTCAGATCTCCTTGACGCGTTCGAACGGCTCGCGGCAGGCCCGGCAGCGCCAGAGCGCCTTGCAGGCGGTGGAACCGAAGCGGGACAGCTCCTCCGTGTCGGTCCCGCCGCACTGCGGGCACGGCACGGGGGGAACGGTGCCCGGCCCGGCCGCGGTCGGGGCTCCGGAGCGGGTCGGGCCAAGAGTGAGCGCCACCGGTCCGGCCGCGGCCGCGACGGCGGCGGTCGGGCGCGGTGGGGCGATGCCCGCCTCGGCGAGCTTGCGGCGGCCCTCGGCAGTGATCAGGTCGGTGGACCACGGCGGATCCAGCCGCAGCCGCACCCGGACGTCCGGGTAGCCGGCCGCGCGCAGCCGGCGGTCCACATCGGCGGCCATCTCGGCGACGGCGGGGCAGCCCGAGTAGGTCGGGGTCAGCCAGGCGGTGACGGTACCGCTGCCGCCGTCCACCTCGACCCCGGCCAGGACTCCCAGGTCGGCCAGGGTGAGCATGGGCAGCTCCGGGTCCGGGACGGCCGCGGCGACGGCCCAGGCCACGTCGCGGGTCGTCGGTTCCGCCGCGCCCGTCGTGCCCGCCATGCCCGCCATGCCCGTCACGATGCCGTTGGTCACCACGTCGCCCCCGGGTGGGCTCGGGCCAGCACCTGGAGCTCGGCGAGGAGCGGGCCGAGCGCCTCGGTGTGCACGCCGTCCCGGCCGGCCCGGCCGAGGACGGTGGCCAGCGGCGGCGCGTCCGGCAGGGTCAGCCCGGCCTCGGCGAGGACGGCGGTGAGCGAGCGCAGCACCGGTTCGCGCAGGGTCGCCGGGTCGACGCCCGCCCGCAGCTCCACCGGGTGCGCCGTGAACAGCTCCTCCAGCAGCGGCCAGACCGCGTCCAGCCCGGCCTGCATCCGCTCGGCCGAGTACGGCGTGCCGTCGCCGAGACGAAGCGTCCAGGCGGTCGCGTACTCCCGGTGGTAGGCGAGCTCCTTGACACCCCGGGTGGCGACCGCGGCCAGCACCGGATCGGGGTGCGCGCCCAACGCCTCGTACAGGGCGCCGCGCGCGGTGGCGAACAGCAATAGCCGGGCGATCGAGTACGCGAAGTCGCCGTTCGACGTCTCCACCAGGCGGACGTTGCGGAACTCGTGCTCCTCGCGCCAGTACGCCAGGTCGTCCTCGGTGCGGCCGGTGCCGTCCGCCTGCCCGGCCCGGGTGAGCAGCAGGCGGGCCTGGCCGAGCAGGTCGAGGCCCAGGTTGGCGAGCGCGACCTCCTCCTCCAGCTCGGGCGCCCGGGTGCACCACTCGATCAGCCGCTGCGCGAGGACCAGGGCGTCGTCGCCCAGCATCTGGCAGTAGGCGGCGAGGTCGGCGCCGTCCAGACCGGCGGGCAGCGTGGTGTCCACGCCGAGCAGCGGGTCGGCGAAGCCCGTCCCGTACGCCCAGCGGCCCTCGCCCTCGGGTCCGGGGGCGGCGTCGGCGAGGCTGAGGTAGACGTGGTCGTCCTGGCCGCCGCCCGGGCCGGCGCCGGTACTGGTTCCGGTGGTGGAGGTGGTGTGGTCGTGCACGGTGGCTCCCCCGTCAGATGTGCGGGACATCCTCGGGGATGTCGTAGAAGGTCGGGTGGCGGTAGACCTTGTCGCCGCTGGGATCGAAGAACGGGTCGCGCTCGTCCGGGGTGGAGGCGGTGATCGCGTCCGAGCGGACCACCCAGAGACTCACGCCCTCGTTGCGCCGGGTGTACAGGTCGCGGGCGGCGAGCAGCGCCATCCGGTCGTCGGCGGCGTGCAGCGAACCGACGTGGACGTGGTTCAGCCCCCGCCGGGGGCGCACGAACACCTCGTACAGCGGCCAGCCGGCCTTGGACCCGGCCGGGGAGCCAACCTGGGGCTCGGTCACTTTCCGTTCTCCTGTTCGGTGGCTTCGGTGAGTCCGGGGGCTTGGGCGGCTCCGGGGGCTTGGGCGGCTCCGGCGGTTTCGGCAGCCTCGGCGGCTCGGGCAGCCTCGGCGGCGCGTTTGGCCGCGTAGGCGACGGCGGCCTCGCGCACCCAGGCGCCGTCCTCGTGGGCGGCACGGCGGCGTTCGATCCGCTGGGCGTTGCAGGGGCCCTGGCCGTGGATGACCCTGGTCAGCTCGGACCAGTCCGGCTCACCGAAGTCCCAGCCACCGCGCTCCTCGTTCCAGCGCAGCTCCGGGTCAGGGAGCGTGACCCCCAGGTGCTCGGCCTGCGGGACGGTCATGTCGACGAACCGCCCGCGCAGCTCGTCGTTGCTGTGCCGTTTGATCCGCCAGGCCATCGAGCGGGCGCTGTTCGGCGAGTCGGAGTCCGAGGGGCCGAACATCATCAGCGACGGCCACCACCAGCGGTCCACCGCGTCCTGGACCATCCGGCGCTGGGCCTCGGTGCCGCGCATCAGCGTCATCAGGAGCTCGTAGCCCTGGCGCTGGTGGAAGGACTCCTCCTTGCAGATCCGCACCATCGCGCGGGCGTACGGGCCGTAGCTGCACCGGCAGAGCGGGACCTGGTTGCAGATCGCGGCGCCGTCCACCAGCCAGCCGATCACCCCGACGTCGGCGAAGGTGAGGGTCGGGTAGTTGAAGATCGAGGAGTACTTCTGGCGGCCGGAGATCAGCTTCTCGGTGAGCTCTGCGCGGTCGACGCCGAGGGTCTCGGCGGCGGCGTAGAGGTAGAGGCCGTGACCGGCCTCGTCCTGGGCCTTGGCGAGCAGGATGGCCTTGCGGCGCAGGGACGGCGCCCGGGTCAGCCAGTTGCCCTCGGGCTGCATGCCGATGATCTCGGAGTGTGCGTGCTGGGCGATCTGGCGGATCAGGGTGGCCCGGTAGGCGTCGGGCATCCAGTCCCTGGGCTCGATCCGCTGCTCGGCGGCGACGACCGCCTCGAACCGGTCCTCCGGCGTCTGCGCGGGGACCGCCTCGGCCACCTCTGCTGTCACCACAGTCCCCTCTCGTGTCCTGCCCGTCCTGCCCGGTCGGTTGCCGGAACGCCCGATCAACCAACCGACTGACCGTTCGGTCGGTACCATTCTGCGCAGCGGGGCGGAGGGATGGCAAGGTGCGAAACAGATAACAGCTGACAGATTCTGAAATCTGTCAGCTGTTATCTGTCGGCTGTCATCTGTTCGCCGGCGCCTGTCGGCCGTTGTCCGTCCGCGGCTGTCTGTCCGCTGCCTTCTGTTCGCCGGCGTCCGTCTACTGCCCAGCTCCACCGGTGTCGGCTATCGGCTGCCTGCTGCCTGCTTCCGGCTGCCTGCTTCCGGCTGTCAGCTGCCCACCGTCAGCGGCTCACCGCAACGCCTCACCCCTCCGCGCGGTCGCGCAGTCGCGGCAGCGGAACGGCGAGCAGCGCCGCCAGCAGGGCGATCCGGGGGGCGATCTGGTCGAGCCGGATGTATTCATGCCGGGCATGGGCCCCGGCACCGACCGCCCCGAAGCCGTCCAGAGTCGGAAGCCCGCGCGAGCCCGGCAGGTTGGTGTCCCCCGCCCCGCCCGCCGGACCGCCGTCCAGCTGCTGACCGAGCATCGCGGCCAGCGAACGCACGTGCCGCAGCAGCGGGTTGCCGGTCCGCTCGGGCCAGGCCGGACGGCTGGACAGCACCTCCGTACGAACCCGGGCACCCGGACGCAACGGGGCGAGCCGGGCGAGGTCGTCGAGCGTGCGGCGCTGCGCCTCGACGGTGGCGAAGCGCAGCCCCAACTCGGCCTCGGCCCGGCCGGCGACCACGTTGGCACGCGAACCACCACTGATCCGACCGGCGTTCAGCTCGGTGCCGGGCTGGCCGGCCAGGTCCCGCACCACCACGAGCTGGTCCACCAGCTCGTCGACCGCGGACACCCCGTCGTGGGCGTCGTTGCCCGCATGCGCCTCGCGGCCGGTCACGGTGAGCCGTACCCGGGTGCTGCCGCGCCGCGCGGTCTTCAACCGACCGTCGGGGTGCGGTGGTTCGAGCCCCAGGACCGCCGCGGCGCCGCGCAACTGGCGCTCGACCAGGCGCCGCCCGTCCGGGCTGCCCACCTCCTCGTCGGAGACCACGACCAGGCGGACGGTCCGGTGCGGGCGCTCGCCCAGGTCCGCGAGCAGCGACAACGCGCTCTCCAGGACGGCGAGTCCGCCCTTCATGTCGACCACGCCGGGGCCGGTGAGCCGGCCGTCCTGCTCGGTCACCGGCCAGTCCGCGAGGGTGCCGACCGGCCAGACGGTGTCGTGGTGCCCGACGATCAGCAGGTGCGGCAGGGACTCGTCCCGGCCCTCCCACTCCAGCACGAGGTGGTCCCCGGCCGGTCCGGGCTCACGCCGGGCGGTGGCACCGGTGGCGCGGAAGCCGGCCGCCAACTCCTCGGCGAGGGCGTCGAGTCTGGGCGCGTCCCCGCTGGGGGACTCGATCCGCGCCAGATCGGCGCAGCGCCGCCGGACTGCTCCGGCGAGGGTACGGGCCCGGGCGCTGAGCGCCTGCGGCACACCGGGAAGCGCCGTGGTGGCGGTGGAAGCCCCGGGGGTGGCGGTGGCGGCCGGGCCCGCCGTGGGATTTCCGGCCGTGCTCCTCGACACCGCGGTCGTCGCCACCGCGTTCTTCGCGACGACGGCCTTGGCGAGGGACGACTTCGTGAGGGCGGACTTGGCCACCGCGGCCTTGGCTACCGCGGCCTTGGCTACCGCGGTCTTGGCCGCTGCGGTCTTGGCGACGGCTGCCGCGGTCACGGCGGTCTTCGCCGCGCCGGTCGCTACCGCGGCGGCCTGAGCCGAGGCGGCCGGAACCGCAGTGGCCTGAGCTGCAGTGGCCTGAGCCCCAGCGGCAGTTGCGGTGCCGGTGGTGGCGCCCGCAGCGATGACGGTACCGGTGGCACCGACGGTGGTGGCGGCAGTGGTGGTGGTCGCGGTCGCGGCGGCTGCGGCGAGGGCCTCACCGTCGGTGGCGGCCGGGACGGTGACCGGCGTCGGGTCGGTTTCCACGGCGGCGCCCGGCACGGCGGGCGCCCCGACGATCTGGGGACTCAACGCTCGCCTCCGCGACCACCGCCGGTATACAGCGGCCGTACCGGCCGACCGCTCCCACCCGGGTACCAGGCCCGGCCGGACCTCACCGGTCGGCCGGGGTGATGGGCGGCCCACCGGATCGGCCCGTCTGGCCCAAGTACGGTGGAACGGTTGGGCGGCGTGCTTGGCATGTGCGTCCTCCTCGCTCGATCCGGGGGCCCCGGTCCGCCCGGAGCCCCCGTGGACGGTGGCCTCCTGGCAGCGGGCGCAATGGCCGGACCGCCGCAGGGAAGCCGAGATGTGAGCCTAGAAGAACCGTTCGGTTTCCTGCGAGGTGGCCCTGCTCCCAGCGTGCCGGTACCGGGCCCCGCTTCGGAGGCCGCCCGTCCACGATCGGCGCGGGCGCTCGGCGCGCGGGCCTGGATCGGCGCGCGGACGCGGTCGCCGGATCGCGCCCATCTCCACCATGGACCCGCCGCCCGAGTTCGGCAGCGCAAACGGCCAAGGCACGGCAATTCCACGCCGGATGGGTGACAGCGGCTCAGCATGCGATACGAACCGGGAGCACGCGGCGGCTCAGGGAAGCCCGCTGCACCGCCCACCCCGACTCCGGGGGAACGTCCGGGGAACACCCGCGTGAACACCGGCCGGTGCCGTGCCCCGGTGTGCCCCTCCGAGCCTCGACGTGCCTCGGTTGCCCACCCGGACACGACAGGGAGGCGCCCCTGCACGGCGGGAGCAGGCCCAACACGGACGTGCACGAATGTGTGCGAGCGTGCACGACCGACCGGAACCCCGGTGCGCGGCCCCGGCCGCAGTCGCTGTCCGCCGTTCGTCCTCAGCCACCGTCGCCCACCAGCCCGGCGTCGCGTGCGAGCAACGCCGCCTGGACCCGGTTGCCGACACCGAGCCCGGTCAGGATCCGGCTGACATGCGCCTTGACGGTGCTCTCGCGCATTCCGAGCACGCCCGCGATCTCGGCATTGGAGAGGCCGTCGGCGAGTTCGCGCAGCACGTCGGTCTCCCGCGGGGTGAGCCCGGCGACCCGGTGACGGGCGGCCACCGACCGGGGCGCCCCGACCCGGTGGTAGCGGTCGATCAGCCGCCGCGCGGCCGCAGGGTGCAGCATCCCCTGACCGCCCGCGACGACGTGGACGGCCCGGGCGATCTCCGCGGGCGGGGTGTCCTTGAGCAGGAAGCCGTCCGCCCCGGCCGCGAGCGCCTGGTACACGTACTCGTCCAGATCGAAGGTGGTGAGGGCGATGACCCGCGGGCCGTCCGGGAGTTCGCGCAGCCGGCGGGTGGCGGCGATCCCGTCGAGCCGGGGCATCCGGATGTCCATCAGCGCGACGTCGATCCGCCGGCTGCCGGCGATTTCGACGGCTTGCAACCCGTCGGCGGCCTCGGCGACCACGGTGAGTGCCGGGTCCTGGGCCAGGAGGTCGACCAGGCCGAGTCGAACCAGCGCGTCGTCGTCGACCACCATTGTTCGGATCATGCGGCACCCTTCGGCTCCTGCTTCGGTTCCTGGTCCTGCCCCTGCCCCTGCCCCTGCCCCTGCCCCGGAGACGCCCGCGCCGGGTCCGACGACGCGCGCCCCGGTGGTGGTGGCGAACCCTCGCCCGGGACGGGAGCCGGGTCGGGCACCAGCTGCGGCGGGCGGTCCGGCGCGGGCAACCGGGCGGAGAGCCGGAAGCCGCCGCCACCCTCCGGACCGGCGTCGAGGTGGCCGCCGAGGGCCTCGACCCGTTCGGCCAGCCCGACCAGCCCGTACCCGCCGCCGGTCCGCGGCCCGTCCGGCATCGCCTCGCCCGGGCCGTTGCGGACCTCGACCGTCGTCGCCGGCGCCCCGTAGCCGACCCGGACGGTGACGGGCGCGGCGTGCGCGTACTTGCGGGCGTTGGTCAGCGCCTCCTGGACCAACCGGTGCACGGCCAGCCGGTGGGTGGTCGGGATGGTCTCCGGGTCTCCCGAGAGGGCGAGTTGGACCCGTTGGCCGGCCTGGGTCGCCTCGCCGACGAGTTCGGTGAGGTCGCGCAGGGCTGGCGCCGGGACGCTCCCGGCCTCGGCCGGCACGGGCGGATCGCCTCCCGCGGCGTGCGGGACCGGAGGGTCGGCCCGCAACGCGCCCAGGACGTCGCGCAGATCGTCGAGCGATCGGGCGGCAGTGGTGCGCAGCAGTTCGAGTCGGTGGGTGAGGCGGTCGGTGTCCGCGGCGACGGTACCGGCCCTGGCCTGGTCGCGCAGCACCCCGGCGTGCAGCACCAGGAGGCTGAGCCGGTGGGCCAGCACGTCGTGCATCTCCCGGGCGATCCGGGCGCGTTCGGCGGCTCGGGCCTGGTCGGCACGCAGCTCGCGCTCGCGGCGCAGCGCGTCGACCTGCTCGTGCAGGGTGCGGATCAGCACCCGTCTGCCGTGCAGCCACAGGGCGACCGCCAGGACGGCGGCCTGGACGAGGAGTTGGGACCCGGCGGTGCCGGCCCAGCCGATCAGCGAATCCGCACCCGCCGCACTGCCCACCACGATGGCCGCGCCGGCCGCCACCGCCGGGCCGGTCCGGCCCAGGTAGGCGAGGTGGAAGACGCTGAACAGGCCGGGGAAGGCCCGGTTGAACGACCCGCCGGTGAGTGCCGGCAGCACGGCCGAGGCCACCGGGTAACGGCGGGCGAAGACGAGCGAGAGCGCGGCGAGCGCGGCAACGACCGTGCGCGGCAGGCGCAGTGGACCGTCGGAGCGCGTCCACTGGACCAACGCCTCCTCGATGGCCAGGCCGAGCACTCCGAGCAGCAACAAGGTATCGATTCCGGCCCGGTGGTCCGGCCCGTACCAGCCGAGCACGCTCCTGCGCATGACGCCCCTCCTTTCCCTCTCCCCCGCCCCGAAAGCCTTCCGCAGGTTCGGTGTTCGGTACCTCGGGCTCGATGCTAGGGGCGCTCGACCGTGGAACACCTCTGTCTTCCGGGTAACCGCACCCTCGACTTTCGTCGGGGGTCGGCGCCACTGACCGGCCGATTCGCGGCGGCCCCGCCCTGCCTAGCGTCGACGGCATGACCAGTGAACGGCTCCACCACGGCCCCAAGTCCCTTGCCCCCCGGTACGGTTCGCCCGTCGGCGGGGACCGCCTGCTGTTCCTCGCCGAGGCCCTGCGCACCTTCCACGACACCGGCGCGCTGGCCCCGAGCGGCCCCGAGCTGGTGAACGCGCTGGTGGTACCGGTCACCAGCCGCCCGAACCGTCCGATCTCGGTGCTGGAGGTCGGCGCCGGAACGGGCGTGGTGACCCGCCGGCTCGCCCGAGTGCTGCGCCCGGGTGACCGGTTGCACGTCGTCGAGGCCAACCCGCGGTTCGCCGAGCGGCTCCGGGAGGACCCCGTCCTGGCCGCGCGCCACCCCGGCATCGGGCTGCGGCTGTCGGCCTGCCGGGTCGAGGAGCTTCCGGAGTCCCGTGCGGCGGAGCCGGAGGGGGCCCGGCCGGAGGACTGCGCGCAGCGGTACGACGCGATCGTGTCCGGGCTTCCGTTCACCAACTTCGAGCCCGCGCGGGTACGCGACATCCTCGACCTCTACCTGCGGCTGCTGGCGCCCGGTGGCGAGCTGACGTACTTCGGGTACCTCGGCACGACGACGGCGCGCACCCTCACCTCGGGCCCCCGCCGCACCGCCCGCCACCGGGCGGTGGTGCGGCTGCTGCGGGGGTTCGAGGCGGCGTACGGCCTGGGCGAGCGCACGGTGTGGCGCAACGTGCCGCCCGCCCGTGCCTACCTGCTGCGGGCGCCGGGCGGACGCGAGGCCTGGGCGCCGGGCGGGAGCGCGGCCGGTGAACCGACGGCCGCCGCGAAGAAGCCGTGGACGGAGCGGGCGGAGGCGGAGACGACGGGGACGGGGACGGGGACGACCGGCGATCGACGGGCGGGGCGGCCCCGGTCGCCCGATGGCGGACCGGGGCCGGGCCCGGCCGCGACTCTCCGGCGGTGAGGAGCCTCGATGACCCTCTCGGTACGTGACGTGGAAGCCCACAACCGCTTCGAGGCCTGGGAGGACGACCGGCCGACGGGCTTCGCCGAGTACCTGCGCGGCGACCAGCTGGTGGTCTATCCGCACACCGTGGTCGAGCCCGCCTTCGAGGGCCGGGGCATCGGCAGTGCGCTGGCCCGCGCAGCCCTGGACGACGCCCGCGCCCGCGGCCTGGCCGTACTGGCGACCTGCCCCTTCATCAAGGGCTGGATGCTCCGCCACCCCGAGGTCACCGATTTCGCGTACGAGAACCGCAGCCGGGTCGCCCACTGACGGTCGGCGGGCAGCCGTGTCGCGACCGTTCGGGCAGCTGCGGCGGGGGTGGTTGATCCAGGGGGCGTTCGTCCGAACAAATGACAACAGGCAGAGTTCAACTTTCAGATAACAGACGACAGCGAACAGATTTTGAAATCTGTTCGCTGTCGTGCCACAGTGGCACCCGGGCCACCCTGCCCCGCCTCCCGGCGCCGCACCCGCCCCTTGGAGCCCCCGTGTCCCCGCACACCCGCCCCGCCCAGCGCACCCTCGGCACCACCGGGCCGGTCACCTCGGCCCTCGGCCTCGGCTGCATGGGCATGTCCGACCTGTACGGCCCGGCCGACGAGGCCGAGAGCATCGCCACCATCCACGCGGCCCTCGACGCCGGAATCACCCTCCTCGACACCGGCGACTTCTACGGCATGGGCCACAACGAGCTGCTGATCCACGAAGCGCTGCGCGGCCGCGACCGCGAGAGCGTGCAGATCAGCGTGAAGTTCGGCGCCCAGCGCGGCCCCGACGGCCAGTGGCTCGGCTACAGCACGAGCCCCGCCGCCACCAAGACCGCGCTCTCCTACACCCTGCGCCGCCTGCGCACCGACCACATCGACGTCTACCGCCCGGCCCGTCTGGACCCGGACGTCCCGATCGAGGAAACCGTCGGCGCCATCGCCGACCTGGTGAAGGCCGGCTACGTCCGCCACATCGGACTCTCCGAGGTCGGCGCCGACACCCTGCGCCGGGCCGCCGCCGTCCACCCGATCAGCGACCTCCAGATCGAGTACTCGCTGCTCTCCCGCTCGATCGAGGCCGCCGTCCTGCCCGCCGCCCGCGAGCTCGGCATCGGCATCACCGCCTACGGCGTGCTCTCCCGCGGCCTGCTCAGCGGCCACTGGGACCGGGAACGCGCCCTCGCCGGCACCGACTTCCGCAGCCACAGTCCGCGCTTCCAGGGCGAGAACCTGGCCCACAACCTGGCGCTGGTCGAGGCCCTGCGCGAGATCGCCGCCGCGCGGGGCGCGACCGTCGCCCAGGTCGCCATCGCCTGGGTGGCCTCGCGCGGGCAGGACGTCGTCCCGCTGGTCGGCGCCCGCCGCCGGGACCGTCTGGCCGAGGCCCTCGGCGCGCTCGACGTCACGCTGACCGGGCCCGACCTCGCCGCCGTCGAGGCCGCCGTACCCGCCGGCGCCGCCGCAGGTGACCGGTACGCTGCCGCACAGATGGCCCACCTGGACAGCGAGCGCTGACCGCACCACCGGCGCCGCCGCCGCACGCCCCGACCGCACGACCAGACCGCACGACCCAAAGGACGGACCTCCCCGTGACCACGGACACCACACTCACCGCCGAGCAGATCCTGATCGCGGCGGAGGACGTCCTCCGGCGGTTCGGCCCGGCCAAGGCCACCGTCGTGGACGTCGCCCGAATCCTCGGCGTCAGCCACAGCAGCGTCTACCGCCACTTCCCCAGCAAGGCCGCGCTGCGCGAGGCGGTCACCCAGCGCTGGCTGGACCAGGCGCACCACGAGCTGGCGACCGTCTCCAATGAGGGCGGCCCCGCCTCCGAGCGGCTGCACCGCTGGCTGAGGACGCTGTTCACGGCCAAGCGGAAGAAGGCGCTGGACGACCCGGAGCTGTTCGCCACCTACATGGTGCTGGTCGAGGAGAACAGCGGCCTGGTGAACGCCCATGTCGACACCCTGGTCGACCAGATCGCGCAGATCGTCACGGACGGCACGGAGCGCAAGGAGTTCAAGCTCGCCCACATCCGCAACACCGCCCGCGCCGTCTTCGACGCCACCGGCCCCTTCCACGACCCGGCCTACGCGTCCACCTGGTCCACGCCCGGGGTCGACGACCGGTTCGAGGCCGTCTGGAAGCTCGTCCTCGGCGGCCTGAAGGTGAAGTGACGGTACGTCAGCAAACGGGGCGCCGGCGAGCGGCGGGAAATCCGTTCGCCGGCGCCCCGCCCGTCCGGCAGACTGCCGCACACAGTTGATCTCACTCGGAGGATGACATGCGTGCGGCCCGCCCGGTCCTGGACAGCTTGGAGGGGCCAGGGCGTGTCTGACAATTCGCGTCGGATCAGGGCGCGGCGTCGGGGTGCGTGCATCGCAAGGCGGAGGAGGGAGCCACTGCGGAGCATTGGCGACCGACGACAACGCGGCGAGGTGCGTGCCCCGGCGTCGCGCACCCGGCGGGAATTGTCAGACACGCCCCTGCTCTCGGCGATGCCTTCGGCGACCGCTGGTTCTCGGTCCCGCCGGACGAGGCACCCGCCGCACTGGCCGCCCGCCTGGTCCGGCGCGCGCCCTGGCACTGGACCGACGACACCGCCATGGCGCTCGTGCTGGTCCGCCACCTGCTCGGTGCGGGAGAGGTCCGGCCGGACGCGCTCGCCCGGGAGTTCGCCGCCGAGTACGCCCGTGAGTACGGCCGCAAGTACGGCCCGTCGATGCACCGGGTACTGCGCGGGATCGGCGCCGGCGGGGACTGGCGCGCCATCACCGCGGGCCAGTTCGAGGGCCAGGGCTCGCACGGGAACGGCGCCGCGATGCGGGTCGCCCCGCTGGGGGCCTGGTTCGCCGACGACCTCGACACGGTGGTCCGGCAGGCCGAACTGCAGGCGCTCACCACTCACTTCCACCCGGAGGCGGTCGCCGGCGCGGTGGCGGTCGCCCTCGCGGCGGCGCTGGCGGTCCGGAGCCGGGGCGGAAGCCCGCCCGGCCGGGCCGAGTTGCTGACCGAGGTCGCCGGACGGCTGCCGGACTGCGAGGTCCGCTCCGGGCTGCGGATCGCCGCCCGGCTGCCCGGGCACACCAGCGTCCGGCACGCCGCCACCGTGCTCGGCTCGGGGACGCTGATCTCCGCCCCGGACACCGTGCCGTTCGCCCTCTGGTCCGCGGCCGGGCACCTGGACTCGCTGTCCGAGGCCGTCTGGCACACCCTGGAGGGCTGGGGCGACAAGGACACCACCTGCGCCATCGCCGCCGGCGTGGTCGCCGCCCGGACCGGACTCGCGGACGTGCCGCCCGGCTGGCTCGCCGCCCGCGAGCCGCTCCCGGACTGGGTCGCCGAGGCGTCCGGGGCCCCCGGGGCGTCCGAAGCGTCCGGGGCGTCCGGGGCGTCCGGGGCGTCCGGGGCGTCCGGGGCGTCCGGGGCGTCCGGGGCCCCCGGCCGCGGGCCGGCGGTCAGCGGCGGGTGATGAAGCGGAACACCTTGTAGGCGAGGAGCAGGACCATCGCGCCACCGATCGCCGACACCCAGGTCGTGATGTCGAGGAAGCTCACCTTCACCGCCCCGTGCATCCAGTTCGAGACGATCCAGGTGCCGATGTAGGAGCCGGTGATCCCGATCAGGGTGCTGCCGATCAGGCCGCGCTCACCCCTCGACATCGCCATCCTGGCCAGCGTCCCCGACACCAGGCCCAGCACGATCCACGCCATCCAGCTCATCCGCCGCCCCTTGCGTCATCGGTGTGACGACCCCGTCGAGCCCCCGGGTCCGACCGGAAAGACGTACGAGAGCCCCGCACCGTTCCAGCGCCCGGAAGGACCGGTGCGAACCGGCCATCCGGGCGCGGCCGGTCCGGGCGGCGGACCCCCTCACGGCAGGCCGTCCCATGGCCTCCCGGGTACCGGTGACGGAAAGAACCCGGCCGTCAGCGGCGCGAGTTGCCGAACAGCAGCCGGTAGACGATCAGCAGCACCAGGGCGCCGCCGATCGCCGACACCCAGGTCGCGGCGTCGAAGAAGTGCGCGGTGACCGAGCGGTGCAGGAAGTGCGACGCGATCCAGCCGCCGACGAACGATCCGGCGATGCCGATCAGGGTGGTCACAATCAGGCCGCCCGGGTCCTTCCCCGGCAGCAGCAGCTTGGCCAGCGCACCCGCCAGCAGGCCCAGCACGATCCACGCGACGATGCTCATTCCGACATCCCTCCCGTCCGCGGCGCCCCGGGCCCCGTCCCGTGCGCTCTGCCCGGAAGGACGCCTCCGCCCGCCACCCGGTTCCGCCGCCCGGTTCGGCCGCCCGGCCCGCCGCAGGGATCTGACGGGGTCAGCCACGTGGTCATTCGCGGCGCCCGCCACCTGCAGGCCGGCATTCGATACCGGCCGGCGGGGCCGGACCGCCCCCGCGCGTGGCGCCCTTCCTGCCCGCCGCCGACGCCGAAATACTGCGACCATGCGCATCCTGATCGCCACCGCCGGCTCCCGGGGCGACGTGGCCCCCTTCACCGGGCTCGGCGTCCGCCTGCGGGCGGCCGGACATCAGGTGGCCGTCGCGACCCACGACACCTTCGCCGGGCCCGTCCGGGCCGCCGGGCTGGAGTTCCGCCCGCTACCGGTCGACCCGCGCGCCGAACTCGCCTCCGCCGAGGGACGGCGCCTGCTGCGGGCCGGCAGCGGGCCGAGTGGAATCCTGCAACTCCTGCGACTCGCCAGGAGGTTCATGCCCGCACTCGGCGAGGGCATCGCCGATGCCACGGCGCTCGGCACCGATCTGCTGCTGACCACCAGCACCACCAGCGCGCTCGGCCAGGTCGCCGCCGAGGCGGTCGGCATTCCCAGCATCGGGCTGTACCTCCAACCCCTCTCCCCCACCCGGGAGTTCGCGCCCGCCGTCACCGGCACCCGGTCGCTCGGCCGGTCCGGCAACCTGTTGGCGGGGCACGCCGTCCAGGCCGCGACCGACCGGCTCTTCGGGCCGGCCGTCCGCGGGCTGCGGCAGCGGCTCGGCCTGCCGCCGCTCGGCGTCGCCCGGGCCCGTCGCGACCACCCCGTCCTGCACGGCTTCTCGCCGCTGGTGGTGCCCCGGCCCGCCGATTGGCACCCCCGGCTGGACGTGGCGGGCTACTGGTGGCCGCCCGAGCGGCCGGACTGGACACCCCCGGACCGGCTGCTCGACTTCCTCGCCGCCGGACCGCCGCCGGTCTTCGTCGGCTTCGGCAGCCTGGTCGTCCCCGACCCCGACCGGCTCACCGCCACCGTCCTCGCCGCCGCCCGCGCCGCCCGGGTGCGCCTCCTCCTCCAGTCCGGCTGGAGCGGACTGGCCGCCGAGGACTCGGACTCCGTCCTGACCATCGGCGACACCCCGCACGACTGGCTCTTCCCCCGCACCGCCGCCGTGGTCCACCACGCGGGCGCCGGAACCACGGCGGCCGCCCTCCGCTCCGGGACTCCCACCGTCCCCGTACCCGCCCAGCTCGACGCACCGTTCTGGTCCGCCCGGCTGGCCCTGCTCGGCGTCTCCCCCGGCCCCGTCCCGCTGCGCACCCTGACCCCCGCCCGCCTCGCCACCGCCCTGCGCCTGACCCTCGACGACCCCCGCTACCGCACCCGCGCCCGGGCCGTCGCGGCGACCCTGGCCGTCGAGGACGGCACCGCGAAGGTCCTCGCCGCCGTCGACCGAGCGGCGGCAGCGGCCGGGTGAGGAACGACCGGCGGCAGCGAACGGCGGGCGGCAGGCGACAGGCGACAGGCGACAGGCGACAGGCGACAGGCGACAGGCGACAGGCGACGAACAACGGCGAACGACGAACAGCCGACAACCAACAGCTGACAGATTTCAACATCTGTCAGCTGTTCGCCGTCATCCGTCAGCCCTCCCCCGCCCGCGCAACTCCCCTCCCGAACGGCCCGCTCAGCCCCAGGTACACCACGGCCGCCGCCGCGAGCCCAACGGCCCAGCCGTAATCGGCGAGCGGCTTGAGGACGGGGATCAGGCCGTCCGCCGGGAACGGACCCTGCTTCGCCCCATCGGCGTCAAGCGTGGAGTACGAGCCGCCGACCGCCAGCACGCCGCCCACCAGGAGCGCCGTGACGGCCCTCCAGTTCCAACCGGCCGCGTACCAGTACGCCCCGCCCGGCCGGTACAGCTCGGCGAGCCGGAGGCGGGTGCGACGCAGCACCCAGTAGTCGGCGATCAGCACTCCGCCGACGGTGCCGAGCAGGCCGCCGACCACGCCCAGCCAGGTGAAGATGTACACGTGCGGGTCGGAGATCAGCCGCCACGGGAGGATCGCGATCCCGACCACCCCCGTGATCAGCGCCCCGGTCCGGAAGCCGACGAGGCGGGGCAGCAGGTTGGCGAGGTCGTAGGCGGGCGACACGACGTTGGCGGCGATGTTCACCGACAGCGTCGCGACCAGCACGGTCAGCAGCGCGAACAGGATGCCGACCGGGTTCTCCATCTTGGCGGCCAGCTGGATCGGATCCCACACCGGCACCCCGTAGACCGCCTCGGAGCCAGAGGTGACCAGCACGGACAGGAACGCGAAGAGCGTCATCGTGGTCGGCAGGCCGAGCGCCTGCCCGCGTATCTGGGCCCGCTGACTGCCGCCGAAGCGGGTGAAGTCGGGGATGTTCAGCGCGAGCGTGGACCAGAACCCGATCATGCCCATCAGCGCCGGGAAGAAGACCTTCCAGAAGCCGCCGCCCCACCCCAGCCTGGACGGCTGGTCGAGCAGCGGCCCGAGCCCGCCCGCCTTGACGGTGATCCACACCAGCAGCGCGAGCGCGCCGACGATGACGAACGGCGCCGCCCAGTTCTCGAACCGCCGCAGGGCCTCCATCCCCCGCGCGATGATGGCCATCTCGATCAGCCAGAACAGCAGGAACGAGAGCCACTGGGTCCACGGGTGTCCGCCGAACTCCCCGGCGGTGCGCCAGGATTCACCGAGCAGTTTGCCGGCCAGCAGGAAGATGCCCTCGCCGCCGATCCAGGTCTGGATGCCGAACCAGGCGCAGGCCACCGCCGCCCGCAGCAGGGCCGGCAGGTTGGCGCCGCGCAACCCGAACGAGGCGCGGGCGAAGACCGGGAACGGGATGCCGTACTTGGTGCCGGCGTGCCCGGTGAGCAGCATCGGGACCAGCACGACGAGGTTGGCGAGTGCGATGGTCAGCACCGCCTGCTTCCAGTCCATGCCGAGCGCGACCAGGCCCGAAGCCAGGGTCCAGGACGGGATGTTGTGGGCCATGCCGACCCAGAGCGCGAGGAAGTTGTACGTGGTCCAGGTGCGCCGCGCCACCGGGACCGGCCGCAGGTCGTCGCTGGTGAATCCATTGGGGGGCAACTGTCCGGCGGCCGGGCCGAGTTCGACCCGGCCGTCGGGGTGATGAAGCTGTCTGCTGCCGCTGGTTTCGGTTCCGGACACGGACAACTCCCGTCCGCCGCGGCCGAATCCACGGCCGGGCTCAGGTGGGGGTCAGGGGCGGGTTCACAAGCAGGCTCACGGTCGGCTTCACGGGCAGGTTCACAGGCAGGTTCACGGCCGGGTTCACAGACAGGCGCACAGGATGGTTCACGATCGACGGCACGGGCAGGACGCCGCACGGAGCTGCGCGGGTCGGCGTCACAGGTGCGGGATGACGTCCGTCCCGTACGCGTCGATGGTGGCCTCGATGGCGTCGTGCATGGCGTAGACGGCGAACTGGTCGACGCCGAGCGAGCGGAGCTCCGCCAGCCGGGCCCGGTGCGCCTCCGCCGGGCCGATCAGGCAGAAGCGGTCGACGATCTCGTCCGGGACGAAGGCCGTGTCCGGGTTCCCGGCCCGCCCGTGGTGGCTGTAGTCGTAGCCCTGCCGGTCCTTGATGTAGTCGGTGAGCGCCTCCGGCACCAGGTCGGAGTGCTCGCCGTAGTGACTGACCAGGTCGGCCACGTGGTTGCCCACCATCCCGCCGAACCAGCGGCACTGCTCCCGGGCATGGGCGAGCGCCTCGGGCGAGTCGTCCGCGGTGACGTAGGCCGGGGCGGCGACGCAGACGGTGATCGAGTCCGGATCCCGGCCGGCCTCGACGGCGGCGGCCCGTACCGCCTTGACCATGAACTCGGCGAGGTACGGATCGGCCAGCTGCAGGATGAAACCTTCGGCCTGACGGCCCGTCAGATTCAGTGCCTTCGGACCGTAGGCCCCCATCCAGATCGGCAGCGACGCGCCGGAGCGAACCCACGGCAGGTGCATCTCGGTGCCGTCCACCTCGGCGGTGCGCCCCTCGGCCAACTCCTTGATGGCGTGCATGGCTTCGGAGAGCCGGGCGAGGGTGGCGGGGCGTCGTCCGGCGACCCGCATGGCGGAGTCGCCGCGGCCGATGCCGCAGACGGTCCGGTTGCCGTACATGTCGTTGAGCGTGGCGAAGGTGGAGGCGGTCACTTCCCAGGTGCGGGTTCCGGGGTTGGTGACCATCGGGCCGACGGTCATCCGCTCGGTCTCGGCGAGGATCCGGCTGTAGATGACGAAGGGCTCCTGCCACAGCACGCAGGAGTCGAAGGTCCAGCCGTGGCTGAAACCGGCCTGCTCGGCGCGGATCATCCGGTCGATGAGCAGCCGGGCGGGCGGGTCGGTCTGAAGGACGAGGCCGATGTCCATGGAGGGCTCCAGGTAAGGGTTCTGCCCGCCGCCGACCGACCCCCGACCGGATCGGAGCGGCGGGCGGACAGCGGTCGGACGGCGAGCGGTGGAACGGCGAGCAGGCGGCGCCAGGTGACGCCGCACGGCGGGAGGGGCGGGAAGCGGGAGAGGGCTCAGACCAGGTACTGGCAGGTGTCCCGGCGCAGGAAGGCGCCGTGGCCGGCCCGGCCGAGCCAGGCGCCGTCGTCCAGCACGACGGTGCCGCGCGACATCACCGTCCGCGCCCGGCCGGTGAGTCGGCGGCCCTCGTAGGCCGAGTAGTCCACGTTCATGTGGTGGGTCGCGGCGGAGACGGTCTGCACCGCGGTGGGGTCGTAGACCACCAGGTCGGCGTCGGCGCCCGGGACGATCGTGCCCTTGCGCGGGTGCAGGCCGAACATCCGGGCCGGGGTGGTGCAGGCGAGCTCGACCCAGCGGCGCCGGCTGATGTGCCCGTCCACCACGGCCTGGTGGAGCAGGTCCATCCGGTTCTCGACGCCGGGCAGGCCGTTGGGGATCTTCGAGAAGTCGCCCCGGCCCAGCTCCTTCTGGCCGACGAAGCAGAACGGGCAGTGGTCGGTGGAGACCACCTGGAGGTCGTTGGTGCGCAGCCCGCGCCAGAGCGCCTCCTGGTGCTCGCGCGGCCTGAGCGGCGTGCTGCACACATACTTGGCGCCCTCGAAGCCGTCGGCGCCCTCCTCGGCGAGGTTGTCGGTGGAGAGGAAGAGGTACTGCGGGCAGGTCTCGCCGAAGACGTTGAGGCCGGTGTCCCGGGCCTGGGCGATTTCGGCGAGCGCGGCGGCGGCGGAGACGTGCACCACGTAGAGCGGGCTGCCGGCCACCTGGGCGAGCTTGATCGCCCGGTGGGTGGCCTCCGCCTCCAGCAGTTCGCGGCGGACCTCGCCGTGGTAGCGGGGGGCAGTCCTCCCGGCGGCGAGCGCCTGTTCGACCAGGACGTCGATGGCGATGCCGTTCTCCGCGTGCATCATGATCAGCCCGCCGTTGGCGGCGCCGCGCTGCATGGCGCGCAGGATGCGGCCGTCGTCGCTGTAGAAGACGCCGGGGTAGGCCATGAAGAGCTTGAAGGAGGTGGACTCGCCGGAGTCCACGAGGGCGTCCATCTCCTTCAGCACGGCGTCGTTGACGTCGGAGACGATGGTGTGGAAGGCGTAGTCGATCGCGCAGTTGCCCTCGGCCTTGGCGTGCCAGGTGTCCAGGCCCTCGCGCAGGGAGCCGCCGACCGGCTGGACGGCGAAGTCCACGATGGTGGTGGTGCCGCCCCAGGCGGCGGCCCGGGTGCCGGTCTCGAAGGTGTCGGAGGCCGCGGTGCCGCCGAACGGCAGTTCCATGTGGGTGTGGGCGTCGACGCCGCCGGGGATGACGTAGTGGCCGGTGGCGTCGATGACGGTGTCGGCGGTCCAGGCCCCGGCGGCGGAGCTGCCGGTGGCGGCGAGGGCGGCGATGCGCTCGCCCTCGATCAGGACGTCGGCGTGGACCTCCTCGGTCGCGGTGATGACGAGGCCGCCGCGGACGACGGTGCGCTGGTGCGGGTCGCGGGCGGCCCGCACGTCGTTGGTGGTCATCGCGCTGCTCCTCACGCCTCGGCGAGCGGTCCGTAGGCGTCGGGCCTGCGGTCGCGGTAGAACGCCCACTGCTGGCGGACCTGCTCGATCAGGCCGAGGTCGAGGTCGCGGACGACGAGTTCCTCCTCCTTGTCGGAGGCGACGTCGCCGACGAACTGGCCGCGCGGGTCCACGAAGTAGGAGGTGCCGTAGAAGTCGTTGTCGCCGTACTCCTCGGTGCCGACGCGGTTGATCGCGGCGACGAAGTACTCGTTGGCGACGGCGGCGGCGGGCTGTTCGAGCTGCCAGAGGTAGGCGGACAGGCCGCGGCTGGTGGCCGAGGGGTTGTAGACGATCTGCGCGCCGGCCAGGCCCAGGGCACGCCAGCCCTCGGGGAAGTGGCGGTCGTAGCAGATGTACACGCCGACCTTGCCGACGGCGGTGTCGAACACGGGCCAGCCGAGGTTGCCGGGCTTGAAGTAGTACTTCTCCCAGAAGCCCTTGACCTGCGGGATGTGGTGCTTGCGGTACTTGCCGAGGTAGCTGCCGTCGGCGTCGATGACGGCGGCGGTGTTGTAGTAGACGCCGGGCTGCTCCTCCTCGTAGACCGGGACGACCATCACCAGCCCGAGTTCGCGGGCGAGTTCCCGCATCCGGCGCACGGTCGGGCCGTCGGGAACGGCCTCGGCCCAGCGGTAGTGCTCGGCCTCCTGGACCTGACAGAAGTACGGGGAGTTGAAGACCTCCTGGAAGCCGATGATCTTCGCGCCCTGGGCGGCGGCCTCGCGGGCGTACCGCTCGTGGAGCGCGATCATGCTCTCCTGGTCGCCGGTCCAGCGGGTCTGGACGAGCGCGGCACGGACGATCTGCGACATGGGTACCTCCGCAACTCCGCGGTCCGGCCGTGCGGTCGGGCCCGCGGTCTGAGGGTTGACGGGGCGGGTCTGACCCGCGGTTCCGCTCGGGGAACCACAGGGTCTACGTGCGTAGAAAGCGATCTGTAGACGGTAGGCCCGGCCTCGGTGGCCTGACAATACGTTGACGGAAACGCGTCTGGGGAGATCTTGTTGCGCGGACACGCGGGCGGTCCCGGGTGCGATGAAAAGACGATCTACCCCGAGAGTCACCTCCTTACTCGTTCGAGTGAAACCGAACGCCCGGGGTGCGCACATGGCGATGGCCGGGTAAGAGCCGCATGAACTTCGCTGTGGATCGCGATGGACCGTCAGTCCTCGCTGGTTTCATGCGAGTTCGACGGCTCGATCACGGGGGATCGAGGCGACCGAGCGGGGGTGACGATGACGGTGGTGCGGAATTCCGCAGCGGAAACGGCGGAAACTGCGGGAGCAGCAGGCACGGCGGGGGGCGAGGCGGGAGGCGAGGCGGGAGGCACGGTTCCGGCCGGTACGACGACGGGCGGAAGCCCCGCGGCTCGGTCGCCCGCCCTGCCCGCCTGGGCCGGCCTGCTGCTCGCCCTCGGCGCACTGGTCCCGGTCGTCCTCGGCGGGCTGCTGTTCCGGCACCGGGCACCGCACGTACCGGACGTCGCCCTCCAACTGGCCGGTTCCCGTGCGGCCGCCGAGGCGGTGGTCGGAGGGCGCGTCGCGGACCACCTGGCCGCACTGCGCGCCGACGGCTGGCTGATCGGCGGCTACGCGCTGACGCTGCTCGCCACCGCACTGCTCGGTGGGTACCTGCTCGGACCGGCACGCCGACGTCTGCCGGCGCTCGCGGTCGGCGCCGCCGGGCTGCTGGCGGCCTGCTGCGACCTCGGCGAGGACGCGTTGCTGCGCGCGGGGCTCGACGGCCTCCGCCCCGGCACGGGCGGCTCCGACACCTCCTCCGACACCCCCTTCGCCGCCGCCACCGCGCTCGCCACCGTCAAATGGCTGCTGCTCCTGCCCGCCGGGGCGGTCGCGGCAGGGCTCCTGGTGGTGACCGCCACCCGCGCCGTACGCGGGCTCCGGCCGGCGCGGGCGGGCGCGAAGGCCCACGGCACCGACTCCCCCGAGCGCCCGGCGCTGATCCCGCCCTGGCCGACCGCCACCCGGCACGGCGCCCCACCGGCCGCCGCCGCGCCTCCGGACGCCCACGGCCCGCCGGGCGCCCGGGACACCCCGGTCCGGCACGCCCGCTGGCGCGACGCCGCACGGGTGCCGCCCGGCCGCGAACCCGCCGAACTCGGCTTCTGCGCCTCCGGCGGCGGCATCCGCTCGGCCTGCGTCACCCTCGGCGCGCTCCAGTCGCTGCGGCCCTGGCTGAAACGGGCCCGCTACCTCGTCTCCGTCTCGGGCGGCGGCTACACCGTCGGCGCGCTCCAGCTCGCGCTCAGCGACTCGGCGCCCGACAGTCCGGTGCACGCCGTCTCGGGCCTGACAGCCGACACCGTGATGGAACCCGGCTCCCCCGAGGAGGACCACCTCCGCCGGCACGGCAAGTACGTCGCCGACGGCGCCGGCGAGTGGCTGGTCGCCCTCGGGACGCTGCTGCGTGGCGTCCTGTCCGCGCTCACCCTGCTGCTGGCCGCCGTCCTGACGCTCGGCCTCGGACTCAGCCGCTGCTACCGGGCCGTACCGCTCACCGACCTGAGCCACCTGGCGGCCGCCGGGCTGCGCCACACCGACGCCGTACCGGGCCCGTTGGAGTTCCGGGTGCCCGCGCTCGCCGCCCTCGGCGTGCTGCTGGCCACGGCCGCCGGGTGCTGGCTGCTCTGGCTGCTGGCCTTCCCGTCGCTCGGCTGGCAGGCGCTGCTGCCGCGCGCACTGCGCCGGGCCAACCTCGGCCTCCTCGGGCTGGCCGCGCTGCTGGCCGTCGGGGTGCTGGCGGTGCCGGAGCTGGCCTGGGGCGCGGTGCGGCTGCAGCAGGCGCTGGCAGCCGGGCCGCAGCTGACCGGCGCGGGTCTCGGCCTGACCGTGGCGCTCAGCTACCTGGCCCTGCTGCTCGGCATACTCTGGCGCGACCGCCGCTCGCCCGGCCGGGGTGCCACCCCACCGGGCACGGCGGGCACGGCAGAGCGCGGTACCGGCCGCGGCGCGGGCCGTGCCCACGGTGGTCGTGCCGCCGGCCTGCCCCAGACCCTCGTGGTGTGGTCCGCCCTCCTGGCGCTGACGGCCGGTGCGCTGCTGGCCCTCGGCTGGGCGGTCGCCACCGGGTACGCCTGGCCGACCGCCGTCCAGGTGCTGCTGCCGCTACTGCTCGGCGCGGTCGGGCTGAACCTCGACCAGACCTGGATGAGCCTGCACCCGTTCTACCGGCTGCGACTGGCCTCGGCGTTCGCGGTCCGGCGCGCCACCGAGGGCGGCCGGTCGGTGGCCCGCCCGTACCACTTCTTCCGGGAGCAGACCTGGCTGAGCCACTACGGCGCCCGGCGCCCCGACTTCCCCCAGGTGATCTTCTCGGCGGCGGCCAACCTGTCGGGCAACTCCCGTACGCCGCCGGGCCGTCCGGCGGTCTCCTTCTCGCTCTCGTACGACTACGTGGGCGGTCCGGACATCGGGTACGCGCGCACCGACCTGCTGGAGCGGCGCACCCGTCCGCACATCGCCCGGGACCTCACCGTGCAGTCGGCGATGGCCGTGTCCGGCGCGGCCTTCTCCTCCGCGATGGGGCGGGAATCCCGGGTCCACCAGCGACTCTTCGCGGTGGCCAACGCCCGCCTCGGCACATGGCTGCCCAACCCGGCGGTGCTCGGCCCGGACTGGTCCGGCCCACCGGACTGGCGCCGCCCCGCGCAGCCGGCCGTCCGCCGCCTTCCGTACCAACTGCGGGAGCTGATCGGGCGGTTCCCGGCCGACGACCGCTTCCTGCTCACCACCGACGGCGGCCACTACGAGAACCTCGGGCTGGTCGAGCTGCTGCGGCACCGGGTGGGCACGGCGGTCTGCATCGACGCCAGCGGGGACGCGGGCTACGCCGTCAAGCTGGCCGCCGCGATCACCCTGGCCCGCGAGGAGCTGGGCGTCGTCATCACCCTGCACGAGCCCGAACTGCTGATCCCCGGCAGCGCCGCCGACCTGCCGACCGACCTGCCGTGCGCCCGACCCACCGACCCACCCGCCGGGGGCGGCGGCGCGGACGACGGCGCGAACGGCCGCGCGGGCCGCCGGCCTCCCTTGCGCGGGCTCGCGGCACAGCTGTCCGCCCGGCTCTCGGCCCGGGCGGTGATCACCGGGGACATCCACTACCCGGACCTGGACGAGGGGCCAGGGGCAGTCCGGCACGGCCGGCTGGTCGTCCTCCAGGCGGTGCTGACCCCCGACATGCCGTACGAGCTGCACGCCTACGCGATGGCGAACCGGGCCTTCCCGAACGACCGCACCAGCGACCAGTGGTTCGACCACCAGCAGTTCGACGCCTACCAGACACTCGGCCGCCACCTGGGCGAGCAGGCCGCGCCCCTGGTCGAACAGGCACTGGCCGACCAGGCACCGGCCGGACCGGCGCCGGGCGCCGACGGATCGGTGCCCGCACAGCCGACGGGCGACACCGCGTCGGCGCCGTCCTCCACGAGTCCACCGGTTCCGCGTCACCTGGTCGAGGAGTAGAGGTCGAGGAGTGGACCAGGGGCGGTCGAGGAGGACGGTCGAGGAGTGCTCGAAGGGCGGTCCGACCGGGGGCCGACGGGTCCGCCCGGCACCGGCAACGGACGGCGGCGGGCCGCCGGCTCGGCTTGACTTCGTCCGGTTCGCTCGGGAAAGATCCGGCGCATGGACTCCGGCGCCACTCTGGTCTGCCGCCTGCACGTCGATCTGCGACGCCAGGCGAGTTCCATCTGTGCCTGTTGACCTTGCTCTCCCCCGCCGGTCCCGCCCTGTGACGTCCGCCAGGTCCCGCGCCGCGCACCCGTACCCGCAGTTCTGACTCCTGCCCCGCCCCGGCGCACCCGTTCGTGCCGAGCCGCTCCGTCGGCCCGCGCCCGTCCGACGCCGCCGGACGCCGGGCGCTTCCCGCCGACGTTCCCGCCGCACCCGAGGACGCCCCATGAGCCCGAGCCCGAGCATCAGCCGCCCCACCCGCCCGGCCACCGGCCCCGAAGCCGACATCGGCACCGGCACCACCACCGGTGCCGATGCCGGTGCCGGTGCCGGTGCCATCACCACCGCCGGCACCACCACCGCCGACACCATCGGCACAACCACCGCCGCCGGCTCCGCGAGCCCGGCGAGCGCCCCCGAGCCACCACCGCCGCCCGTCGGGGACACCCTCGCGCCGCTCACCCCCAGCACCCTGCGGACCATCGTCCGCGAGCTGGCCGAGCGGCCCGACGAGTGGATCCACCACGTCCGCCTCTCCACCGAGGAGCGCTGGTACCGCCGCCTGGCGGCCGACGAGGACCACGAGGTGTGGCTGATCAGTTGGCTGCCCGGCCAGTCCACCGGCTTCCACGACCACGGCGGCTCGCGCGGCGCCTTCACCGTCGCCCTCGGCGAGTTGGAGGAGCTGTCCCTCGGCGGCCCGGAGCAGGGCCTGCTGATCCGGCGGATCCCGGCCGGCACCGCCCGCGCCTTCGGCCCCGAGTACGTGCACGACGTGCGCAACACCGCCGTCGGCCCTGCCGTCACCCTGCACGCCTACTCGCCGCCGCTGAGCTCGATGGCGCACTACGACCTGCGGGCCGGCGGGCTCGTCCGCACCTCCGAGGAAGGACCGGAACAATGGTGACCACGATCGACGACCTGGTGGAGCGGGCCCGGCAGGGCGTGCACCGGCCGCGCGCCCGCGAGGCCTACCAGGCCCAGTTGGACGGCGCGCTGCTGGTGGACATCCGTCCGGCGGCGCAGCGGGCGGCCGAGGGGGAGATCCCCGGCTCGCTGATCATCGAGCGCAATGTGCTGGAGTGGCGGCTCGATCCGACGAGCAGTCACCGGATCCCCGAGGCCTCGGGCTACGACGTCGAGGTGATCGTGGTCTGCTCCGAGGGCTACGCCTCCAGCCTGGCCGCCGCTTCCCTGCGCGAGCTGGGGCTGCACCGGGCGACCGACCTGGACGGCGGTTTCGTGGGCTGGGCGGCCTCCGGTCTGCCGACCCGTCAGGGCGGCTGAGGTCGCAGTCGCACCGCGTGCCGGGCGGTAAATCAAGGACAGGAGATGATGCAGGTCATAGTCTGATCAGAGTTTCCGCCGGTCCAAAGCTGGGCAGCCACGCGGGCGGAAGTACGCCCGGGCGCTTGAAACCGCCGTCACCGAACGACCCGACCGAACGACCGAACGACCCAGGCGCCGCCTCCCCGGGGCGCCCTGACGAGGAAACTCCCACGTGATCAGATTCGAGGGCGCCGGAAAGCGCCACCCCGACGGCACCGTCGCGGTCGAGGGCCTGGACCTGGAGGTCCCGACCGGTCGGATAACCGTCCTGGTCGGCCCGTCCGGCTGCGGAAAGACCACCCTGCTGCGCATGGTCAACCGAATGGTCGAGCCCACCTCGGGCCGGGTCCTGCTGGACGACACGGACGTCGCGAAGCTGGAACCCGCCAAGCTGCGCCGTGGCATCGGGTACGTGATCCAGCAGGCCGGGCTCTTCCCGCACCGCAAGGTGATCGACAACATCGCCACCGTCCCCTACCTGCTCGGCTGGGACCGCAAGAAGGCCCGCGCCCGCGCCGCCGAACTGCTCGAACTGGTCGGCCTCGCACCGGAGACCGCCAAGCGGTACCCGTTCCAGCTGTCCGGCGGCCAGCAGCAGCGGGTCGGCGTGGCGCGGGCGCTGGCCGCCGACCCGCCGGTGCTGCTGATGGACGAACCGTTCAGCGCGGTCGACCCGGTGGTGCGGGCCGGGCTCCAGGAGGAGCTGCTGCGGCTCCAGTCCGAGCTGCACAAGACGGTGCTGTTCGTCACCCATGACATCGAGGAGGCCGTCCGGCTCGGCGACCAGGTGGTGGTGCTCCGCGAGCGCGGACGGATCGCCCAGCTGGCCGACCCGCACACCCTGCTCACCACCCCAGCCGACGAGGGCGTGGCCGCCTTCCTCGGGCGCGACCGGGGCCTGCGCGGCCTCGGCCTGCGCCCCGCCCGGGCCGTCGAGCTCCGCCCGGTGGGCCACGGACTCCGCTACGGGGGCTGGGAGTTGGCGCTGGACGACGAGCGCCGCCCGATCGGCTGGATCGACCGCGACGCCGTCGTCGCCGAACTCCAGCCGACGGCCGGCTTCCACCCGGACAGCGACACCCTGCGCACCGCGCTGGACGCCGCCGTCCTCTCCCCCGCCGGGGTCGCCGTGGCGCTGGACGCCGACGGCCGGGTCACCGGCACCGCGAGCCGCGAGGCCGTCCTCGCCGCGCTGCGGCCCGACGCCTCCGGTTCGCCGGCCGCCGATGCCCCCGTCCGCATCGACAAGCCCCCGATCGCCGGGAGCCACGCGGACGACGCGAGCGCCACCGGCGGCACGGGCGACGCGAGCGACACCGGCAGCACAGGCGGCACAGGCCTCACGGACGGCACGGTCGGCACGGACGGAGCCGATGGTGGACGATGAACCGATCGTCCGCTGGTACTGGATCGGCGACCACCTCGGCTACCTCGGCCACCTGCTCGCCGACCACGCCGTGATCGCCCTCGTCCCCGTGCTCATCGGCCTGCTGCTGGCCGTCCCGCTCGGCCTGGCCTGCGCCCGCTACCCCCGGCTGTACCAGCCGCTGTCCGCCGTGTTCAACATCGTCTACGCGCTGCCCTCGCTGGCCGTGTTCGTGGTGCTGATCCCGTACACCGGCCTCGCCACCCAGGCGACCGTGATGATCCCGCTCACCTTCTACGCCCTCGCCGTGCTGCTGCCGACCACCGTGGACGGACTGCGCGCCGTCCCGGACGCCGTCCGGCAGGCCGCGACCGCGATGGGGTACGGGCCGTGGCACCGGCTGACCTCGGTCGAGCTGCCCGCCGCCGTGCCGTACCTGATCGCCGGACTGCGGGTCGCCGCGGTGTCCAGCATCTCGCTGGCGAGCGTGGGTGCGCTGGTCGGCCGCGGCGGGCTCGGCTACCTGTTCGTCGACGGCTTCCAGCGCACCTTCCCGACCCCGATCGTGGCCGGCATCGCGCTGATCGCCGTCCTGGCACTGGCCGTCGACCTGCTGCTGGTCACCGCCCGGCGACTGCTCGCGCCCTGGGCCGTCCGGGAGAAGGGAGCCGGCTCGTGAACTGGCTGAACTGGCTGGGTGACTTCTTCACCGCGCCGGACCACCTCAGCGGGCCGGACTCGATCGCGCACCGGGTCGCCGAGCACCTGCTGCTCTCCGGCGAGGCCCTGCTGTGCGCGACGCTGCTCGCCGTCCCGCTCGGGCTGTTGATCGGCTACACCGGGCGCGGCGTCACCGTGGTGACCGCGTTCGCGGGCGCCGCCCGCGCCCTGCCCACCCTCGGCCTGGTGACTCTGGCCGTGCTGCTCGCCGGGGTCGGCGACACCGCCGTGCTGATCCCGCTGGTCGCCCTCGCCGCGCCGCCGTTGCTGGTGGCCGCCGTCGAGGGGGTGCGCGGCACCGACCCGGACGTCCGGGACGCCGCCCGCGGCATCGGGCTGACCCATCCCCAGGTGCTGCGGCAGGTCTGCCTGCCCTCGGCCGCGCCGACCCTGCTGGCCGGCTTCCGCACGGCGACCGTGCAGGTGATCGCGACCGCCACGGTGGCCGCCTACGTCGGTCTGGGCGGCCTCGGCCGCTACGTCATCGACGGGCTGGCGACCCGCCAGTACGCCGTGACCGTGGGCGGCGCGCTGCTGGTGGTGCTGCTCGCGGTCGCCGCCCAGCTGTTCTTCGCCCTGCTCGCCCGGTTCGCGCTCCCGCCCGGGGTGCGCGCCCAGCAGCGGCCCCACTGACGTCCGTCTCCCTCACCTCCCGTTCCGGAAGGACATTTGTCATCATGTCGACAATCAACCGAAGCCGTCGCGCCGTCGTCCTCGGCACCCTCGCCGCGCTCGCCCTCGGCGCCACCGCCTGCGGATCCTCCGGCGGGGACCCGCTCGGCGGGGGGTCGAGCGCCTCGGCCCCGGCAGGCGGCTCGGGTGGCTCAGGCGGCTCAGGGTCGACGGTCGTGGTCGGCTCGGCCAACTTCCCGGAGAACGTCCTGCTCGGGTCGATCTACTCGCAGGCGCTCAAGGCCAAGGGCGTCAAGGTCCAGGAGAAGTTCAACATCGGCAGCCGCGAGGTGCTCTACGGAGAGCTGCAGAGCGGCAACCTGACCGTCCTGCCGGAGTACAACGGCTCGCTGCTCGCCTACCTGGACCCCAAGTCCACCGCCGCCACCACCCAGGAGGTGAACGCGGCGCTCAGCACGACGCTGCCCGCCTCGCTGGGCCTCCTCGAATCCTCCCCGGCCGAGGACAAGGACTCGCTCAGCGTCACCCAGGAGACGGCCGACAAGGACAACCTCAAGAGCATCGCCGACCTCGCCGCCAAGGCCGGAGAGTTCACCATCGGCGGGCCGCCGGAGTTCAAGAACCGTCGCGAGCAGCAGCTCAAGGACGTCTACGGGCTGACCTTCAAGGAGTGGAAGCCCACCGCCGACACCACCGCGAACGCGCTCAAGGACGGCAACATCCAGGTCGGCAACGTGTTCACCACCGACCCGAAGATCGCTCAGTACAAGCTCGTCCCGCTGGCCGATCCGAAGAACATCTTCGGCGCGCAGAACGTCACCCCGCTGGTCTACAAGGCGGGCGTGGACGCGACCGCGACGGCGGCGCTCAACGCGGTGTCGGCCAAGCTCGACACCGCCGGGCTGGTGGCTCTGATGAAGCGCGTGTCGGTGGACAAGGAGGACCCGTCGGCGGTCGCCAAGGACTGGCTGAAGTCCAACGGACTCGGCTGACGGCGCTCCGGCGCGGACGCCCGTGGACGCCCGCGGATGCCTGCGGACGCCCGCCGATCGTGAACGCGGCGGCCCGGAGGAGTTTCCTCCGGGCCGCCGCCCGCCGTTCCGGCGTTCCGGCGTTCCGGCGTTCCGGCGTTCCGGCGTTCCTCCTGAGCCACCGGAGACACCTTCCCTTCCATGCCGCGAACATGACACTCTGGGCGCCATGCGCACTCGTCTCCTCGCCGCCACCCTCACGGCACTCGCCGCGGTGAGCCTCGCAGCCTGCTCCAGCTCCGGATCGGGCTCGGGCTCGGACAAGGCCACCTCCGCGGCCGGCTCCCCCACCGCCTCCGCCGCATCGACCCCCGCGCCCTCCGACGCCGCCACCACACCCGCGGCTCCCACGCCCGGCTCGGCCGCCCCCACGGCCGACGGCGCGACCGGCGCTCCCACCCCCGACGCCGGCACCTCGGGAGCCCCCGCGCCGGCCAAGCCCGCCCCGCCCACCGACGCCGGACTGCCCGCCAAGCCGGGCAGCGACCTGGCGACCAAGCTGGTGTCCGCGCTGGACGCGATCGACCCGGCGATCGTCGGCGGAAAGCCGGACCAGGCCGTGGACCGGGCGCGCAACCAGTGCCAGTCGATGTACCAGTTCCCCAAGGACAAGCAGAAGCTGGTCGACCTGGCCAACCAGCGCTTCACCTCGGCCGACCACCCGCAGGGCTTCGGCCCGGACACCGCTGCGAAGATCAACGAGGCACTGCTCTCCACGCTCTGCCCGCCGTCCCGCTGACTCCGGCACTGATCCAAGCCACCGATCCGGGCCGACAGGTCCACGGATCCGCGACACCATGAACCGCCCGGCGTCCTGAGCGCCGGGCTGCCGTGGCCGCGCCCCCTTCCGGGGTGCGCGGCCACGGTCTTCTCGTTTCGGGGCCCCTCGCCGTCACCGACGCCGACTCCAGCACCGACTCCAGCACCACCCCCTCCCGCCCCCTTTCACCACGCGGACCGTGTGCTGACGAACTGTTAGGACTCTTGACAGACCAGTGGTCTAGTCCAAACATAAGCATGTCGATCCGACCGGGATGCACTGTGGGGGTGTGACCACCGGCGGCTGAGGCACTGCCCTGCCATGCTCCACTCCACCCCCGCTCCGTACGGTGCGCATGCGCACGCCGCCCGCGTCCGCGCGAGTCGGTGGGCGTTCGCACGCCCGCACTCCCGCACTCCCGATATCCGCCCCGGTCCCGGGATCGCGGCCGACCTCACTCGGCCGCTCTGCCCGGACCGACCGCACCTCCCCAACGTCCTGCCCCACCAAGTCTGTTGGAGAATCCATGCGCCTTCGCAGAACAGTCCAGGCCGTGTTGACGGCCTGCGCCACGCTGGCCGCCTCGGCCGGCCTGGTCGCCGCCGGGACGAGCTCCGCCCAGGCCGCCACCCCGCTCCCCAGCCGGGTCTTCGCCCCCTACTTCGAGTCCTGGACCGGCCAGAGCCCGGCCCAGCTGGCCGCGCAGTCCGGCGCCAAGCACCTGACCATGGCGTTCCTCCAGGCTGCCACCAAGGGCTCCTGCACGCCGTACTGGAACGGCGACACCTCCAAGCCGGTGTCCTCCTCCACCTTCGGCGCCGACATCGCGACCATCCGCGCCAACGGCGGGGACGTGATCCCGTCCTTCGGCGGCTACACCGCCGACAACACCGGCACCGAGCTGGCCGACAGCTGCACCGATGTCAACCAGATCGCGGCCGCTTTCGAGAACGTGATCACCACCTACGACGTCAGCCGGATCGACCTCGACATCGAGGACAACTCGCTCACCAACAGCGGCGGGATCGACCGCCGCAACAAGGCGATCAAGCTCGTCCAGGACTGGGCGGCCACCAAGGGCCGGACCATCCAGTTCTCCTACACACTGCCGACCACCCCCTCCGGACTGGCCGACAGCGGCCTCGCGGTGCTGCGGAACGCGGTCAGCAACAACGCGCGGATCGACGTCGTCAACATGATGACCTTCGACTACTACGACAACGCCACCCACGACATGGCGGCCGACACCCAGACCTCCGCGCAGGGCCTCTACAACCAGCTCGCCAAGCTCTACCCGTCCAAGACCCCCGCCCAGCTGTGGGGTTCGATCGGGATCATCGAGATGATCGGTGTCGACGACTTCGGCCCGGCCGAGACGTTCACCCTGGCCAACGCCAACACCGTGTACAACTGGGCGGTCTCCAAGGGCATCAACACGCTGTCCTTCTGGGCGCTCCAGCGCGACAACGGCGGCTGCCCGGGCACGGCCGGGAACGACAACTGCTCCGGGATCACCCAGAACACCTGGGACTTCAGCCACATCTTCGCGCCGTTCACCAGCGGCTCGACGGTGAACAACGACTTCTCGGTTTCGGTCAGCCCGAACTCCGCCACCGTCGCCGCCGGTTCGTCCACCTCGGCGACCATCGCGACGGCCGTGACGGCGGGCTCGGCGCAGAGCGTCAACCTGACGGTCAGCGGAGCCCCGGCCGGCGTCACCGCCACCGTCACCCCCGGCAGCGTCACCGCCGGCAACAGCGCCACGCTCAACATCAGCACCATCTCCGGTGTGACGCCCGGGAGTTACCCGATCACGGTGAACGGCTTGGCGGCCTCCGGAAGCCACACCGGCACCTTCACCCTGAACGTCACCGGCACCCAGCCCGGCAACGACTTCTCGGTCGCCGTGAACCCGAACTCCGGTACGGTCGCGGTCGGTTCGTCCACCTCCGCCACCATCACGACGGCGACCACCGCGGGCTCGGCGCAGAACGTCAACTTCTCGGTCATCAGCGTCCCGACCATCGGCATCAACACCACCGTCACCCCCGGCAGCGTCACCACCGGCAACAGCGCCACGCTCAACATCAGCACCACCTCGGCCGCGACTCCGGGCACCTACCAGCTCGGCGTCACCGCCACCGGCCCCTCCGGCAGCCACACCGCGGCCTACACCCTGACCATCACCGGAACCGGCCCGACGACCGGCCTGGTCAACGGTGACCTGGAGAGCGGCAGCCTGACCCCGTGGACCTGCCAGAGCGGCGGCGCCGTGGTCTCCACCCCGGTCCACTCCGGCACCAAGGCGCTCCAGGCGGCGGCCACCGCCGGCCAGACCGGCGAGTGCTCGCAGACCGTCACCCTGAAGCCCAACACCAGCTACACCCTGAGCGGCTGGGTGCAGGGCAACTACGCCTACGTCGGCGTCAGCGGCGGCGCCACCGCCAGCGCCTGGACCAGCTCCTCCGGCTGGACCAAGCTGTCCGTCCCCTTCACCACCGGCGCCAACGGCACCGTCACCGTGTACCTGCACGGCTGGTACGGCCAGGGCAACGTGTACGGGGACGACTTCTCCATCGCCTGAGTCCGCTTCGGGTGACGAATGACGAATGACGAATGACAGCTGACAGATTTCATTTTCTGTCAGCTGTCATTCGTTATCTGTTCGCTGATCCCTGTTCGCTGATCCCTGTTACCTGTTACCTGTTCGCTGCTATCTGTTCCCTGTCGTCCGTTCGCCGGCGTCCGTTCGCCGCTGTTCGCTCGTCAGCCGCCCGCCGCCCGCATCCGCTCCGGCCGGCACAGCGCCAGGTACGCCACCGTCGCCAGCACCCCGCAGACCAGGACCACCAGCGCCAGCAGCACGGCGGACGGCCGACCGCCGAGGCTGCTCAGCGGTGCGACCACCGCACCGCACAGGAAGTTGCCCGTCCCCAGCAGCGCCGACGCCGTGCCCGCCACCTGCGGCTCGACCAGGCCGAGCGCCTGGGCGGCGGTGTTCGGCAGCAGTACCCCGAGGCTGCCCATCATCACGAACAGCGGCGGGCAGAACCCGGCCAGCCCGAAGTCCCACACCGTCGTCAGCAGCACCAGCGCCGCCCCGGCGGCGACCGCCGCCGCGAGGCTGCCCAGCATCAGCGCCCGCTGGGTGAAGCGCGGCGCCAGCACCCGTCCGTTCACCTGGGTCATCACCACGATCGAGAACGAGTTCAGCCCGAACAGCAGGCTGTAGCTCTGCGGCGAGACCTGGTACACGTCCTGGAGGACCGTCGACGACCCGCTGATGTAGCCGAAGAGCGCCCCGAAGGCGAGGGAGCTGGTCAGCGCCAGCCCGAGGAACGGCAGGTTGCGCAGCAGCCTCCCCATCGTCCGCAGGGCCGCACCGACCCCGCCGCGGTCCCGGGTCTCCGGCGGCAGCGTCTCGCGCAGCACAGCGAACGAGACCAGGGTGAGCAGCAACCCGAGGGCCGTGAGCACGCCGAAGGTGCCGCGCCACGAGGTGAACCGCATCAGCTGCGCACCGATGATCGGGGCGAGGATCGGGGCCAGCCCGGATATCAGGGCGATCGAGGCGAGGAAGCGCAGCAGCGCGACGCCCTGGAAGCGGTCCCGGGAGACGGCGCGCCCGATCACCAGCCCGGCGGAGCCGGCCGCGCCCTGGACGAAGCGGCCGACGATCAGCACCGTCAGGTTCGGCGCGAACACGCACGCCACGCTGGCCAGGGTGTAGAGCACGAGCCCCGCGAGCAGCGGCCGACGGCGCCCGTAGCGGTCGCTGAGCGGCCCGAAGAGCAGCTGACCGGCCGCGACCCCGAGCATCGAGAAGGTCAGGGTGAGCTGGACGGCGGCCGGCTGGGCGACCAGGTCGTCGGCGATCGCGGGCAGGCCCGGGAGGTAGAGGTCGGTGGTGAGCGGGCCGAGCCCGGCGATCCCGCCGAGGGCGGCGATCACGGCCCAGCCGGGCCGGGCCTGGCCGGTGGCGGGGGCCGGGGCCGGGGCCGGGGCGGCAAGAGACGCGGGGTCGGGTGTGGTGGCGGGTGCGGGTGCGGGAGCGGCAGCGGTCGACGTGTCGTCGGTGGGGCCGACGGTCGGGCCGGGCATGGTTCTCCTTACGGACGGGTGACGCGGGGTTCGTTCGCGCTCCGTCCTATCGCAGCCCGGGCCGGTTCCGACAGCGGGGGTGCACGCTGTTCGGCCGAGGGGGTGCCTCCGGCGGTCGCCCGCAGCCCGGCCCGGCCCGCACACGACGACGGCCCGCCCGCACCTTCCGGTGCCCGGCGGGCCGTTCCGTTCCGCTCCCCGGGCCGGAGTGGCCGGGAGGAGAGTCCTCGGCAGTGGTCGGGAGGGCCGTCGCCCGGTCGGCGGGCGCTCCCGGGGCCGGTCTCCGGACTCAGCGCTTGGCGACGTGCTCGGCGCGCAGCGCCGCCTGCACCGCGGCGCCGTCCTGCCAGGCGTAGAGCTGGTTGCCGGTCAGGGCCACGTTGTAGTGCCCGCAGGTGCCGGTGGCCTTGGTCGCGACGCTCTCGGGGAACCAACCGGCCTTGAGCGCCTGCGGCACCGGGTGCGCGCTCTTGCCCGGCAGCCCGGCGGTGCAGCCGGCGGGCAGCCGGCCCTCCGGGAGGGTGGCGCGCAGCAGGCGGTCGTCGCCCGTGGTGGACATCAGGTACTTCACCCCGGAGGCGTCGTCGGGCAGCCAGGTCGGCATCGACCGGCGGTCGGCCTTGGCCTGGGTGCCGCTCTCGTACGAGCCCTGCTGCTGGTGGTGCTCGTCGTACCAGTCGGACACCCGCGGGCCGATTGCCACAGCCGCCACGGCGACGGCCATGCCGGTACCCGCGACTCCCAGCGCGACCTTGCTCACGATGCCCTTCATGCCCGACTGCCCTCTCCGTGTCGTGACCGATGCGGCCGTTGCCGCTCGTGCCGCTGCCGCTCGTCCTCGCTGTCGGCGGCCGCTCAGGTCCGCGTCACCGACCCGGTCGGCGTGCTCCGCCGTCCGGTGCAACCATCGTGGCCCGTCCGGACCCGTCGGATCGTCACCACCAGGTCGCGAACTTGTCTCCGACCCACGGGGTAGCTTCTCCACCTTCAGGCGTATGTCCTCCGACAGGGACCCTGAGGCCCGCGGATTCCGGACGTGCGGATTCCGGCCCCGCGGATCCCTGAGCCGCAAGCCCTGGCACCGCCGGTCGCCGGGTCCGTGCCGCTCCGGCGCTCAGGTTGGCACGCCCGGGTCGAGAACGGCCCGAGCCCCGATCGAGCCTTGCTCAAGCCCGGAGCCGCCGCAGCCCGGCCTGCTGCAGCCGGGTCACCGGCCGCCGCCGCTTCGGACCACCACCGCTTCGGGCCACCACCGCTTCGGGCCGCCGCGGTGTCAGACCGCCGCCGGTACCGGACGGGCGACCGGGAACGGGCGGCCGTCGAGGGTCCAGTGCGGGTCGATCGGACGCAGCAGCGAGGCGTACACCTGCGCGGCGACGTCCGGATGACGGATCTCGCCGGTGGGCGGGCCGGCCGGGATGCCGTGCCCGGCGCAGGCCACCCAGGCCGTCCGCTCCTCGGCCGTACGGCCACCGTGGCCGCCGGCGTCCACGTGCCCGTGGTCGGTGACGACGATGACCGTCCACTGCTCCTCGGCGTGGGTCGCCCGGCCCCGGACGGCGTCGAGGAGGCGGCCGAGGCGCTCGTCGGCGGTGCGCATGGACGCGCGGTACTCGTCGCCGCAGCCCAGGAAGTGGGCGGTCTCGTCGACGGCGCCGAGGTACACGAAGGACGCCTCGGGGTCTGCGGTGCCGAGGACGTGGACGGCCTCCCGGGTGACCTCCTCGTCCACCGCCTCCCAGGTCTCGGGGGTGTCCTCGGCGGGGGCCACGTAGGAGAGCCGGCCGGGGGCGCGGAACAGCGGGCCGCCGGACTCGTTGATCATCAGCGGGTCCCAGCCCGCCGCGACAAAGGTGCGGCGGCGGTCGCCCCGGGCGAGGCGGGTGGCGAAGTCGGGGAACACGTCGAGCCGGTTGCCGCCCAGGTGGTTGCCCCACACCCCGTGCTTGGCGGGCTCGACGCCGGTCACGATGGTGGCCCAGCACGGCCCGGACATGGTGGGCGTGCCGTCCGCGACGGTGACCGGCACCAGGAACCCGGCCTCGGCGACCTCCTGCAGGCGGGGCATCGGCACCTGCGCCAGGAAATCGTGGCGGACGCCGTCGATCCCGACGACGAGCACGCGGGGGCGGGGCCACTGGGCAGCGGACATGGGGGTTCCTTTCGGTCGTGCGCACCCGGCCGCGCCCGCCGAGGGCGCCGCCGACCGCGCCATGGTTCACCGACCGCCGTACCGGTCGGCGTCCCACCGCCGAACGTCAGGTGTCCACGAAGTGTCGGACGGGCGTTCCCGCGCCCCGGGCGGAGCTCCGCCGCTGCCGTCCGGGGCGGGCACGGGGGCCAGGACTGCCGTCCGGGAGCGGGTCAGGAGGGTCCGGTGCGCGGCAGCCTGGAGCCGTCCGGGCAGACCGCGGGCGGCAGCGACTTGTCGGCGGGCGGCCGTCTCACGGCTACGGGCGGAACTCGTGGACGACCTCGATGCGGCCGACGATGTGCCGGTTGAACTCGTCCAACTCCTCGGCTGGAACCCAGAGTTCGAGGATCGTCCGGCCGCCCGCCCGCTGGACGGGGTAGCGCGCGAGAAAGGCGGTGTCGACCTCGAAGTGGGTGACGTAGCCGACGCCCGAGGCGGGCACGTTCCAGTCCCGGGCGATCCGGATCGCGTAGTCCTCGTTGAGGACGGGGTAGAAGATCGGCTGCTCGGGAAGGCGGGGCGGCCAGGCCCACCGGTCCGCGGCCTCGACCAGGGCGAGCTCCTCGGGACCGGTGGGGCGCCAGAGGGTGGTGGTCGGGGGCTGCGTCGGGACGAACCGGCTGGTCATGGCAGGGACGGTAGCCGGGCCACGACGGCCCGGCCACCGGTTTTCCCGGGCCGTGAGGGACGACGAGATGCGGCGAGGGCGGCCGTCAGCGGTAGGCGGACTCGCCGGTGATGGCCTCGCCGAGCACCAGGGTGTGGATCTCGCTGGTGCCCTCGTAGGTGAGCACCGATTCCAGGTTATTGGCGTGCCGCAGCACCGGGTACTCGGTGGTGATGCCGTTGGCCCCGAGGACGGTCCGGGCACTGCGGGCGATCTCCAGAGCGGTGCGGACGTTGTTGAGCTTGCCGAAGCTGATGTGCGGCGGGCGGGCGGCGCCCTGCTCCTTGAGCCGCCCGATCCGCAGGGCGACCAGGTACGCCTTCTCGACCTCCAGCATCATCTCGACCAGCTTCTGCTGGGTCAGCTGGAAGCCCGCGATCGGACGGTCGAACTGGATCCGGCTCTTGGCGTAGTCCAGGGCGGAGGTGTAGCAGTCGCGAGCGGCGCCGACGGTGCCCCAGAGGATCCCGTAGCGGGCCTCGTTGAGGGAGGAGAGCGGTCCGCGCAGGCCGACCACCCCGGGCAGCACGGCGTCGGCGGGCAGCACCACGTCGTCGAAGGCCAGCTCGCTGGTGACGGAGGCGCGCAGCGAGAGCTTGCCGTGCACATCGGTGGCGGTCAGGCCGCGGGCGCCGCGCTCGACCAGGAAGCCGCGCACGCCCTCCTCGGTCTGCGCCCAGACCACGGCGACGTCGGCGATGCTGCCGTTGGTGATCCACATCTTGCTGCCGGACAGCACCCAGTCGCCGCCCTCACCGCCCTTGCGCACCGCCCGGGTGCGCATGTTGGCCGGGTCCGAGCCGAAGTCCGGCTCGGTGAGGCCGAAGCAGCCGATCAGCTCACCGGCGGCCATGCCTGGCAGCCAGCGCTGCTTCTGCTCCTCGGAGCCGAAGGCGTGGATCGAGCGCATGGCGAGTGAGCCCTGGACGGAGACGAAGCTGCGCAGCCCGGAGTCGGCCGCCTCCAGCTCCATGCAGGCCACCCCGTACGCCACCGCGTCGGCGCCGGCGCAGCCGTAGCCGTCGAGGTGCATGCCGAGCACGCCCAGGGCGCCGAGCTCGGGGGCGAGTTCGCGGACCGGGAAGACCCCGCGCTCGAACCACTCGCCGATGTGCGGGCGGATGCGCTCCTCGGTGAACCGGCGGACGGTGTCGCGGATCAGCCGCTCCTCGTCGGAGAGCAGATCGCCGACGGCGAGCAGGTCGGACGGGTCGATCCGGGTCGGCTTCGTCACTGAAGCTCCTTGTACTCTCGGCGGGACACCGGCGGAACACCGGCGAGTATTCCGCACCCGGCCGGGTGGTGGGCGGGCGTGAACGAGTGAGGATGGCGACACGTTCGACGGCGCGCCCGAGGGCGCGTACGGCCGAGCGGAAGCGAACCGGAGGGGAAGGGGCGGGGCAGGACATGGCACGTTGGGCGCTGGTCGTCGAGGAGACGGTGGGCATGGGCCAGGATCGGATCTGGGGGAGCAAGGTGCTCGCCGAGGTCGAGGGGACCCGCGAGGAGGCCGTCGAGGAGCTGAGGCGGCTCGTCCCCTCCTACACCCCGGAGCACCCCTTCAACAGCCGACGGCGGACACTGCTCCGCGACGGGGACACCTACCTGCTGATCGCCCAGGGGAGCATGCGCGACTACCACTGCGTGTTCAAGGTGTGGGAGCTGCTGTGGGACAGCAAGCGGCCGGAGGTACAGGCGGAGCGACTGGCCGAGGGGCGCGAGGAAGGCCGCTGACGGCGAACGGGCGGCGGCCGACGAGCACCGGATCGCGGATCACAGCCGACGGATCACAGCCGACAGCCGACGAATAACAGATAACGGATAACAGCTGACAGATTTCAAACTCTGTCAGCTGTCACCCCACCCCGCAGAGCCGCAGCAGCGCCGTGGTCGCCGCACCCGCGACGACCACCAGCGGGAACGGTGCCCGGCGCAGCGCGAGCACTCCCGCGACCAGTACGCCCGCCGGACGGGCCCACCCCGCAAAGCCGTGCCCCTGGGTCAGCGCGCCGGTCGCGACCAGGGCCACCAGCAGCACCGCCGCCGCGACGGCCAGCAGGTGCCGCAGCCGCTCCGAGAGGGCGAGCCGACCGGCGAGCAACGGCCCGGCCAGTCGGTAGGCGTACGTTCCGGCCGCGAGCAGCAGAACGGCATACAGCGGCATCATCGGACCTCCTCCTTCTCCGCGTCCGCGGCGTTCGGTCCGTCCGCCGCCTTCCGACCCGATTCCCCGGCCGCCGACCGACCGGCGAACACCAGCCCGACCAGGGCGAGCAGCACCGGCAGCCCGGCGGGGACGAACGGGGTCGCCGCGACCGCGACCACCGCACCCGCCACCGCCGCCGTACGGGTGCGGCGGTCCGCGAGCGAGGGCAGGACGAGCGCGAGCAGCACCCCGGGGAAGGCCGCGTCCAGTCCGAACGCGTCCGTGTCACCGATCAGCCCGCCCGCGAGGGCGCCGAGCAGCACCGAGACGTTCCAGACCACGAACAGGGCGACCCCGCAGAGCCAGTACACGGCCCGGCGCCGACGGGGATCGCTCTGCTGCAGGGCGAAGGCGGCGGTCTCATCGGTGAGCAGTTGCGCTCCCACCAGCCGCCGCCACCACGGGCCGTCGGGCACGTCGGCCACGGTGAAGCCGAAGGGCAGCAGTCGGGCGTTGAGCACCAGTCCGGTGGCGACCGCGGCGAGGGCGCCGCCGCCGGAGAGCACCACGCCGACCGCCGCGAACTGGGAGCCGCCGGCGAAGACCAGGACGGAGAGGGTGATCGGCACCCAGAGGGGCAGGCCCCCGGAGACGCTGATCGCGCCGAAGGACACGCCGACCAGGGCATCGGCCAGGCAGACCAGGGCGACGTCCCGGAGGGTGGAACGCTCCAGTGTTCGAAGTAGCGAACGCATGTTCATTAGAGTGAACCGACTCGGCGTCGTTCGTCAAGGCGAACACTCGGACCGATCGGGCGAACTGCGGCCGATGCGACCGGCCGTGGCAGCATGAACGGCGACATCGGCCGCACCGGCGAGCCGTGGAAGGGGCCAGGAGGAAGCGTGAGGAAGCGTGAGTGGCGAGCATGAGTGACCAGAGCACCCCGGCCACGGACTCCGGCGGCTCCGACGGTTCCGGCAGCTCCGGTGACTTCGGCCGCTCCAGCAGCAGCGATAGCAGCGGCAGCACCGGCAGCGGTGCCAACGGCGGCGGCGAGCTGATCGGCCAGATCGCCGTCTCGATCAGGCGCGAGCGCGAGCGCAGCGGGCTGTCGATGGCCGAGCTGGCCCGGCGCGCGGGCATCGCCAAGTCCACGCTGTCCCAGCTGGAGTCCGGCGCGGGCAACCCCAGCGTGGAGACACTCTGGGCGCTCGGCGTCGCACTGAACGTGCCGTTCAGCCGGCTCGTCGACCCGCCGCGCCCGGTGGTCAAGGTGATCCGGGCCGGCGAGGGCCCGGTGACCCACTCCGAGCGCGCCGACTACGCCGCCACCGCGCTCTCCTCCTGCCCGCCCAACGCCCGGCGCGACATCTATCGGATCGAGGCGCAGCCGGGTGAGGCCCGGGCCTCCGATCCACACATGCCCGGCACCGTCGAGCACGTGCTGATCGGTGCCGGGCGGGCGCTGGTCGGGCCGACGGAGGCGCCGGTGGAGCTGGGCCCGGGCGACTACGTGAGCTACCCGGGCGACACTCCGCACGTGTTCCGCGCCCTGGCTCCGGACACCCTCGCGGTGATCGTCATGGAGCACATCTGACACCTCGCCGGCTCTGGCAGGGGGGCGCCTCCTACTTCAACAGTCCGTCCAGGAAGGGATTTCCGAAGACCCGGTGCGGGTCGTGGCGGTCCAGGACGGCGACCGCCTCGTCCCAGCCGGGCCCGCCGCCCGCCCGCAGACTGTCCGGAACGACCCGGCCGAGCAGGTCCGGATCGGACCAGGCGGCGGCGTCGGTGTACGCCCAGCCCTTGGACCACTCGACCCGCAGGCCCGCCCGGGAGCCGTCGAAGGTGCGCAGCAGCCACTGCTCCAACTCCCGTGCGAAGCGCTCCAGTCCGGGGGTGCCGGGGAAGGCGAGGACGTCCAGCCAGACGGCCGTGTCCCACTCCGGGCGGTCGGCGCGCGGTCGCAGCGCGGACAGCAGCGGGGGCCGGGCGCCGGGGACGCCGGAGGAGGCCGGGTCGTCCAGGCCGGTGACCCGGATCTCCACCGCGCCATTCACCGGGAACTCGCCCCGGGCCTGGTAGGAGGCGAGCAACTCCCGGTAGTAGGCGGCGAATTCACTCACCGCCCACTGGAGGTCGGAGCGCTTGAGGAGGATCGCGTAGCCGTTGGCGGTGACCCGCAGGGTGGTCGGGCGGACGTACTGGAGCAGGGTGCGCGAGGGTCCCCAGAGGTCGGACCGCAGTCCGCCCGCGAGCAGGTGGGTGAGCACCTCTCCGCTGAGCAGTCGGCGCAGCAGGGCTCCGGAGAGCAGGACTTCGGTGATGTCACCGGTGAGTCCCACCTTCGTGACCAGGTACTGGAGTTGGCCGAACAGCGGGGCCGAGGCCCAGGCGCCGGTGACGATCTCGCCGGCGAGCCGGGCGACCGGTTCCGGAACGCTGTCCGAGAACGGGTAGTTGTACGGGTGGTCGACGGACAGGGAAGCGAGCGGCTTGCTCGGGGTGACGCTCCAGGTCTTGAGCCACGGGTACTCGGTGTAGGCGAACCAGATCGCCTCGACCCGACCGTCGCGTTCCACGAAGTCGGCGAGGGTGCGCGGGCCTCCCCCGCTCCCGAGGACACCGCCGAGAACACCGCCCAGCACTCCCCCGAGCACTCCGCCGAGACCCCCGCCCCCGCCCCCGCCGGTACCCGCACCGGCCCCGGTGCCGGCGCCTGTTCCGGTTCCCGTCCCGGCCCCGGGGCGGGCGAAGAGCTCGCTCGCCGGGATGTCGAGTCGGCTGACGCAGCGCAGCGGCCGGTCGGCACCGGCCCGCAGCACCACCTCGGTCAGGAAGGCTCGGCCGAGGTGGACCAGGAAGGCGGCGCTGTCGGCCTCGGAGCGGTCGAAGGTCCGCAGCGTGTAGCGGCCGGTGGCCGGGTCGAGGACGACGGCGGTGAGCCGGACGACCTGGTTGCTGACCGATCCGTAGCCGTGCCCCTCCGGTCGCACCTCCCCTGCGGCCGGGACGGCGGTGCCGTGGCCGCCGATGGCTAGTACACCGCCTACGGTAATCTCGCCGGGGGCCGGGCAGGCGGTCAGGCCGAGGCCGCGGTCGGCGAGGTGGGCGAGCAGGGCCTCCATGGTGGCGCCGGTCTGCACCCGGACGGTGTCGGGCGAGTCGGCGCCGATCGCGGTGAGGTGCCGGGTGGTGTCCACCAGCAGCACCCTGGCGCTCTCCGGGGTCCCGGCGGCGACGGTGAGCGGTGCCCAGGTGTGCCGGTACCCGGAGGCGCGCAGCCGCCAGCCGTTGGCGTGCGCCCAGTCGGCGAGGGCCGGGACCTCCTCGGGGGTGCGGGGCGCGCAGGTCCACAGCTGGTCGGTGCGGATCTCGCCGGACCAGTTCTGGAAGACCCGCTGGTAGAGCTCGGTGCCGGGGGGCAGCGCGGGCGGTACCGGCGCGGCGGCCTCGGCGCTGTCCGGGCCGACGGTGCCGCGCAGCAGCCAGGCCGCGCCGCCGAGCGCCGCCGACGCACCCAGCAACTGCCGCCGGGTGAGGCCACCGGGGGCGGTCCTCGCCGAGGTCTTCGCCGGAGCGTCGGTCGGGGCATCGGTCGGGGCGTCCACCGGGGTATTCAGTGGGGTCATCCCCTCCCGTGCCGCTCCGTCACCCGTTCCGCCCATCGGGCCGTGTCCTGTGGTCATCCGTCCGTCCGCCCCCTCGTCCTGGTCCCCCGGGCCGAGCTGCGCCGATCCGGGTCCGGCCGGAGTCCGCCCGGCCCGGTCTGGAGCGTATGAAGGGGCGCACGGCAGTTTGAAGCGCCCGGCGGGGATCTCACTCCTTCGAGTGAGATCGGCCCGATCGGCCCCGGGCGCCCCGTCCACCTGCACCGCTCCTCGTCCCGGCTCCGTTGCCCACGTCCTCGACGGGCGCATAGGTTGATCACGGTCACGGTTGATCACGATCACCCCGCCTCACCTCACTCCACCCCGCCAGCCGGAGGCTTCGCCATGCCCTCGTCCACGCCCTCACCCGAGTCCTCGCGCGCCAACTCGCGCGCCAACTCGCCCGCGGACTCGCGGCCGGACTCGGCTACGGCCTCGGCCTCCGCCCCGTCCGCGAACCCGCCCGCCCGCGGAGCCCTGACCGTCGCCGTCGCCCAGCCCGTCTGCGCCGCCGCCGGCCGTCCGGACACCGTGTCCGAGAACGTCGCCCTGCACGCCGAGGCGGTACGGAGGGCGGGCACCCGGCTGGTGGTGTTCCCCGAGCTGTCGCTGACCGGCTACGACCTGACCGCACCGGCCGTCGACCCGGCGGACGCCCGGCTCGCGCCGCTGGTGGCCGCCTGCGCCGCGACCGGCGCCGTCGCCCTGGTCGGGGCACCCGTCACCGAGACCGACGGCCGCGAGTCCATCGCCACGCTGGTGGTCACCGGGCAGGGCGCCGAGGTCGCCTACCGGAAGATGCGCCTGCACGGCGCCGAGGTCGAGCGCTTCGCCCCCGGCGGGAAGCCCGGCGTCCTGGAGCTGGACGGCCTGCGGCTCGGCCTCGCCGTCTGCGCGGACGCCGCCGACCCGGCGCACGCCGAGGAGACCGCCGCGCTCGGCATCGACGCCTACGTCGCCTCTACCCTCTACGGGCCCGGCACCGCCCAGGCGGAGCGCCGGGACGGCCACGTCCGCGACCGGGCCGCCGCCCACGGGGTGTGGTGCGTGCTCGCGACCTGCGCCGGGGCGACCGGCGAGTACCCGGAGAGCTCGGGCGGCTCCGGCGTCTGGGCCCCGGGCGGCGAGCTCGTCGTCCAGGCCGGTACCGACCCGGGCGAGCTGGTCCGCGCCGAGCTGCCCCGCCGGTAGGAGCCGAGCCGGGGCCGGAAACCGGGCCGCACCGGCCGCGGGCACCCGCCCCCGCACCGAGACGGAACGGAACGAAACGGAAGGGAACGGAACCGGATCACCCCGACCGGAAATACCCGGGCCTCGTTCGCGGCTGTGCTGACCGAAGATCCGTTCCGGGCCGGTCGGGCCCGTACAGGAGGTGCAGCGCGCGATGGGTGGCGAGCAGGAGAAGGCGCAGTGGTACCGGATCGAGCACGACTCGATGGGCGAGGTCCGGGTGCCGGCCGACGCGAAGTGGCAGGCGCAGACGCAGCGGGCGGTGGAGAACTTCCCGGTGTCCGGCCAGCGGCTGGAGCGGGCGCACATCGCCGCACTGGCTCGGATCAAGGCCGCCGCGGCCCGGGTGAACGCCCGGCTCGGAGTGCTGGACGAGGAGACGGCGGAGGCGGTCGCGGCCGCCGCCGAGGAGGTCGCGGAGGGGCACTGGGACGACCAGTTCCCGGTGGACGTGTTCCAGACCGGCTCGGGCACCTCGTCCAACATGAACACCAACGAGGTGATCGCCACCCTGGCCGGGGAGCGGTTGGGCCGACCGGTCCATCCGAACGACCACGTCAACGCCAGCCAGTCGTCCAACGACGTCTTCCCGTCCTCGATCCACATCGCCGCGACCGCCGCCGTCACCCATGACCTGGTCCCGGCGCTGGAGCACCTCGCGGAGTCGCTGGAGCGCAAGGCCGCCGAGTTCGCCCGGGTGGTCAAGTCGGGCCGCACCCACCTGATGGACGCCACGCCCGTCACGCTCGGCCAGGAGTTCGGAGGCTATGCGGCCCAGGTGCGGCACGGGCGGGAGCGGCTGCTGGCCACCCTGCCCCGGGTGGCCGAACTCCCGCTCGGCGGGACGGCGGTGGGCACCGGCATCAACACCCCGCCCGGTTTCCCGGCGGCCGTCATCGCGGAGGTCGCCCGCGCCACCGACCTGCCGTTGACCGAGGCCAGGAACCACTTCGAGGCGCAGGGGGCACGGGACGCCCTGGTCGAGTTGAGCGGTCAGCTGCGCACGGTGGCGGTGGGCTTCACGAAGATCGCGAACGACCTGCGGTGGATGGGCTCCGGTCCGCGCACCGGGCTCGGCGAGATCAACCTGCCGGACCTCCAGCCCGGTTCGTCGATCATGCCGGGCAAGGTGAACCCGGTGCTGCCCGAGGTGGTGCTGATGGTCGCCGCCCAGGTGGTGGGCAACGACGCGACGGTCACGCTGGCGGGCGCGAGCGGCAACTTCGAGCTGAACGTGATGCTCCCGGTGATCGCCCGCAACGTCCTGGAGTCGGTGCGGCTGCTCGCCAACAGCGCCCGGCTGCTGGCCGACCGGACGGTGGACGGCATCACCGCCAACGTGGACCGGGCCCGGGAGTACGCGGAGTCCTCGCCCTCGGTGGTGACCCCGCTGAACCGCTACATCGGATACGAGGAGGCCGCGAAGGTCGCCAAGCAGTCGCTGGCCGAGCGCAAGACGATCCGTCAGGTGGTTCTGGAGCGCGGCTACGTCGAGCAGGGCAGGCTCACCGAGGAGCAGCTGGACGAGGCTCTGGACGTGCTGCGGATGACCCACCCCTAGCGGGTCGGAGTCGGGTCGGAGTCGGGTCGGAACGTGCCGGGCCCGCGCCCGGGTCACGCCTCGGGCGCGCGCCTTGGGTTCACGCCTCGGGCTCGCGCCGGGGCGCGGGGGGCACTCGCGCCCTCCGCGCCCCGGTCACGGGCTGCGGGGAAGATCAGCCCTTCGCGCGGCCGGCCCGGCCGCGCCGCATCGACGCCCCGTTCGACGTCATGGTCGCCATCGAGATCGCCGCGAGGCCGAGCAGGAACATCACGGCGCCCACGATGATGCAGGTCACGATGTTCTTGCCGTGCGCGACGGACCCGGAGACGACCCACGGGGAGATGATCGTCCAGACACCGAGCGCAGCGGCCGCCCAGGCCCGGGCGTGGGTGCGTTCGTAGGCCGATCCGTAGCCGGCCATCAGGGCCGTGTAGGCCAGACCCACGATCAGGCAGGTCACGGTCAGAGTGTTGTACGCGGTGAAGCCGACGATCCATGGCGAGGCCGCCAGGAAGAGACCGGCCAGGACGGCCAGGGCTTCGATGCCCTGGGCACGGGGGGTCGAGGTGACCCGCTCGTAGCGTTCGCGGAGTTCGACGATGTCCGGATGGTGCTCCATGCCCGTCGTCGGGATATGGGTTGCCACCGATACCACCTCCTGTGGTCGGAACCGGTAAGGCGCTTGCCCCGTACCCATTCTGGCGCTTATCCAACGTTTTGCACCCGATAGTCCGGAATGACCGATAACCATCCGGTCACGCCGGTGACCTGCGTCTCAACCGTCCGGGCCGCCATTGCCTATGCAACTCGTTGCATAGCAGGATGCGGGCCATGGCACTGGAGCACGCGATCCTCGTCTCGCTGCTGGAGCAGCCCGGCTCCGGCTACGAGCTGGCCCGGCGCTTCGACCGCTCGATCGGACGCTTCTGGACCGCCACCCACCAGCAGATCTACCGGGTGCTGCGGCGGATGGAGGCGGACGGCTGGGTGGCCGCGCAGGAGGTCCCCCAGGACGGGCGCCCGGACAAGAAGGTCTACTCGGCAGCCGGGGCCGGACGGGCCGCGCTGGCCGGCTGGCTGCGCGAACCGGTCGAGCCGGAGACCGTCCGGCACGAACTCGCGGTCAAGATCCGGGCCGCCGCCTTCGACGACCCGGCCGCGCTGGTCTCCGAGGTGGAACGACACCGCGAGAGCCATGCCGCCCTGCTCGCCCGCTACCTGCACGGCGAGCAGCGCGACTTCCCCGACACCACCGCACTCGATGCGCACGAGCAACTGCAGCACGTGGTGCTGCGCGGCGGCATCGAGTACGAGCGGATGACCCTCGCCTGGCTCGACGACGTGCTCGCCACCCTGCGCCGCCTCTCCGCCGACGGCGGACGGCGGCCGACGGATGACGACTGACGACTGACAGATGACGGCCGACGGATGACAACTAACAGAGTTTGAAATCTGTCACCCGACTCCTGTCACCCGACCCCTGTCACCCGCCCTCTTCACACCCTCGACCCCCGGGAGCCCCTCGATGCTCTTCAACCCGCGCAGCTACGACCCCGCACAGTTCGACGAGCCGACCCGCCGACTGCTGCGCGCGACGGTGGACTGGTTCGAGTCCCGCGGCAAGAAGGCGCTGATCGACACCTACATCGACCGCAGCTGGTACGCCGACTTCCTGGACTTCGCCGCGAAGGAGGGCCTCTTCGCGGAGTTCCTGACCCCCGCCGCGGCCGACCCCGACAAGCGCTGGGACACCGCGCGGATCGCCGAGCTGAACGAGATCCTCGGCTTCTACGGCCTCGGCTACTGGTACACCTGGCAGGTCACCATCCTGGGCCTCGGCCCGGTCTGGCAGAGCGAGAACGAGGCCGTCCGCGCCCGCGCCGCCCAGCTCCTCGCGGACGGTCACGTGATGGCCTTCGGCCTCTCCGAGCGCACCCACGGCGCCGACATCTACTCCACCGACATGATCCTCACCCCGGACGGCGAGGGCGGCTTCACCGCGACCGGCTCGAAGTACTACATCGGCAACGGCAACGTGGCCGGCCTGGTCTCGGTGTTCGGCCGCCGCTCGGACGTCGAGGGCCCGGAGGGCTACGTCTTCTTCGCCGCCGACAGCCGCCACGACGCGTACCACCTGGTCAAGAACGTGGTGAACGCGCAGATGTACGTCAGCGAGTTCCGCCTGGAGGACTACCCGGTGCGCGCCGAGGACGTGCTGCACACCGGCCAGGCCGCCTTCGACGCCGCGCTCAACACCGTGAACGTCGGCAAGTTCAACCTCTGCACCGCCTCGATCGGCATCTGCGAGCACGCGATGTACGAGGCCGTCACGCACGCCCACAACCGGGTGCTGTACGGCAAGCGGGTCACCGACTTCCCGCACGTCAAGCGGGAGTTGACCGACGCCTACGTCCGCCTGGTGGCGATGAAGCTGTTCAGCGCCCGGGCGGTGGACTACTTCCGCAGCGCCTCCCCCGAGGACCGCCGCTACCTGCTGTTCAACCCGATGACCAAGATGAAGGTCACCACCGAGGGCGAGAAGGTCATCGACCTGATGTGGGACGTCATCGCCGCCAAGGGCTTCGAGGCGGACACCTACTTCGACAAGGCCGCGAAGGACATCCGCGGCCTGCCGAAGCTGGAGGGCACCGTCCACGTCAACCTGGCGCTGATCCTCAAGTTCATGGGCAACTACCTGTTCGCCCCTGCCGACTACGCCCCGGTGCCGAGCCGGGTGGACGCCGCCGACGACGCCTTCCTCTTCCGGCAGGGCCCGGCCCGCGGTCTCGGCGCGATCCGGTTCCACGACTGGCGCACCGCCTACGACCGCCACGCCGAGCTGCCCAATGTCGCCCGCTTCCGCGAACAGGCCGACGGCTTCTGCGAGTTGCTGCTCCAGAACGCGCCGAGCAAGGAGCAGCAGGCCGACCTGGACTTCCTGCTGGAGATCGGCCAGCTGTTCGCGCTGATCGTCTACGGCCAGCTGGTGCTGGAGCAGGCCGAGCTGACCGGCCTGGCCGCCTCCGAGCACGGCGGCGACGTGCTGGACCGGGTCTTCGACGCGCTGGTCCGCGACTTCTCCGCGCACGCCACCGAGCTGCACGGCAAGGCCTCGGCCACCGAGCAGCAGGCGGCCTGGGCACTCGCGAACGTGCGTCGCCCGGTCGCCGACCCGGCGCGGGACGCGCGGGTGTGGACGCAGGTCGAGTCGCTCTCCGGCGCGTACGAGATGCGACCGTGAGCGGGACGCAGCCGTAGGGCGGGGACGGCAGGACTCCGGGGGTGCCGGTCGGCGGACCGGCACCCCCGGTTCACAGCTCCCCGCTCACGACACCCGATTCACCTCTCCGGGGTGGTCCGGTCGTCGCCGAGGCCCATGTCGCGGGCCCGGGCGACCGCCTCGGCGCGCGTCGCGACGTGCAGCTTCTCGAAGATGTGGGTGATGTGGTTGCGGACGGTCTTCTCCGCGACCACCAGCTCCCGGGCGATTCGCCGGTTGTCCAGCCCGCGCGCGACCAGGTCCAGCACCTCGGCCTCGCGGGCGGTGAGTTCGGGGAAGAGCTGTCCCGCCTCGCGCATCTTCGCCCCGGCGAGCAGGGCGGTGATCCGTCCCGCCACCTCGCCGCCGAACACCGCGCCGCCCGCCGCGACCGTCCGCACCGCGTGCAGCACCTCCTCCCGCCCCGCTCCCTTGACCAGGTAGCCGCGCGCGCCCGCCTGGAGGGCCGCGAGCAGGTTTCCGTCGTCGTCCGACATGGTCAGCATCAGCACCGGCGGCGGCGCCTCCTGGCCGGCGAGCTGCCGGACGGCCTCCAGCCCGGAGCCGTCGGGCAGCGAGAGGTCCATGATCACCACGGTCGGGCGGTGCCGGGCGACCGCCTCCGGGACATCGGCGACCCGCTCGGCCTCGGCCACCACGAGGACACCCTCGGCGCTCTCCAGTGCCGCCTTGAGCCCCTCCCGGAAGAGGGGGTGGTCGTCGACGATCAGCACACGGACGGCCGGAGTGCCACCCGGACCCACAGGTGCCAACGGCTGTTCTTCATCCACCCGGCCGACACTATCAGCGGCGATCGCGTGACTTTCCGTGACGTGCTCGTGAAGTCCTCAGCGTGTCGGGGCCGGGAGGAGCCCGGAGGGGCCCGGAGGAGCTGGGAGCAGCCGGGGCCGACCGCTCCGGCTCACGTCGGGACGGGATTCGAGACCGGACCCCGGCCACCCGGGACACCCGGGACACCCGGGACACCGGGCCGTCGAAACCGGATCTCACCCGGTACACGCTGCGGGCCGGCGTCCGCACTCGCGGACGCCGGCCCGTCGGCATTCCTTTCGCGCGGCCGATCACGGTCGATCGCTCCGGTCCCAACCCTGCGGACCGGTCCGCCCCGAGCGCACGGGCCGGCCCTCCCATTCCGGCCCCAGAGCGGCGCCGGGTGCGCCGACGCGGCCCAGCACGACGGTGACCGGTCCGCGCCGGCCGGCCCGCAGACCGTACCGCTCCCCCGCCCGGACGTAGACCAAGTCGCCGGAGAGCAAGAGGACTTCACCCAGCTCTCCGAGGAAGGCCGCGGCCCCGGTGAGGACCACCAGGAAGGCGTCGGCGGCGCGGTCCGTGTACGGTCCGCAGGTTCCGCACGGGTCGAGCCGTGCGGTGCCCACCTCCACCTGCCGCCGGCTCGCGGCGGGCGCGGAGTCCGACCGCTGGGCCGGGATGGCAGCCCGGGGCGGAACGGGCCTGACCGTGAGCACGGTGGTCGGCGTGCCGCGGACGGCGGCGATCCGGCAGGAGGTTCCGGGGCGGTGGTGCAGCGCCTCGCCCGGGGAGAGGATCCGGCCGGCCGCGAACAGCCGCCCGGAGAGCACCACGGTCACCGACTCGACCGATTCGTAAGGGAGTTGCTCGATCCGGACGCCCGGCGGAAGCGCCTCGACGGTGAGTCCGGCGCGGACGGCCGGCCGCTGCTCCGGGTCGATCAGCCGCTGGAACGCGGGCGCGGTGCGGGGGACGGCAGCGGGGACGAGGATCACGAGTGGTCACCTCCGAGGGGAACTGGAGGACAGGCAGGATTGGCAGCGCCGGTCGGCCCGGGTCAAGGCCGGTCAGCGCCGGTCAGGGACTGTCGGCGCCGGCCGGCCCGGGTCAGGGCCGGTCGCGGCGGGCGGCACGGCGCCGGGCCAGGGCTGCCCGGGTGCCGGCGGTGTGGCGGGGAACGGCGAGCGTCAGGCAGAGCAGTTCCGCGCCGAGCGGCCCGGCTTCCAGGTGCAGGGCGCGGCCGCGGCGGGCCAGCAGCAGGTCTCCCGCGGAGGCCAAGTGATCCGGCTCATCGGACAGTCGGCCGACGACGGCGGCGCCGCGCAGCACGTGCAGGACGGTCTCGGTGTCGGGCCGGCCCGGGAGGACGTGGTGGGCGCCCGGGCTCAGCCGCAGGTGGTCGAAGGCCTCGCAGGCGCTGGCGAGCATCGGGCTCCGGGCGAGGGAGCGGATCCGTACGCGCTCGCCGTTCGGGCCGATGACGACCATGGCCGCGCCGGTGTCGGTGGTGACGATCACCTGGGGTCACCTTCTTCGGGAGAGGCTTCGGTGCGGTGGACGGAGGGGGCGGGGACGGTGAGCAGGGCGTGGAAGTACTCCAGCCCGGCCGTCCCGGCGGTCAGGACGGTCCGCGAACCGAGCGGCAGCACGACCGCGGTGCCCTCGACCAGCGGCAGGCCGGCGTCGGCGCGCTCCGGGTGGTCCGGGTGCACGGCGCCCTCGGGCAGTTCGGCGAGCCCGGAGCCGGCGGTGACGTAGAGCGCGTGCTCGATGCCGTCGGCGGCCAGTTCGGTGCGGTGGCCCGGGTCGAGTCGTTGCAGGCCGACACCGCGCAGCGGTCCGGCGAGCAGGCGGCCGGGGTCGACGGCGCCTCGGCGGCGCAGGTCGGTGATGACGGTGCCCGACATGACGGGCTCCTTCCGGTCGCGGGCGGGCTCTGCGGTCCGCCTCTGCGATCCACGGTGCGCCGCCCGCTGTCCCGGCCACACGGGGGTGTCGTCCCGTCCGGCTCCCGATCCGATCCCGGCCTGATCCCGCCCCGGTTCCCGGCCCGATCCCGACCTGGATCCCGGTCCGATCCCGACACCGTCCCGGCCCGCCCCACCTGCGGTCCCCGCCCACCGTCCGGACCCGCGATTCCGTCCTGCTCCTGTCCTGGTCCGGGCCGGTTCCCGCCCCCGCGCGCCGCCCCGCGCGGTGACCTGCGCACGCACCCGGAGCCCCCGCCCGCGAACGCCCCGCGCCGACCGGAACGACGTACGGTGGAACCGGAGGCCGTGTCATGCACGTCACCGGAACCCACTTCACCCACTTCGCCGACCGCACCGAGGCGGGCCGTCGGCTGGCCGCCCGCCTGGGCCACCTGGCCGGCCCCGACACCGTGATCGTGGCGCTGCCGAGGGGCGGCGTGCCGGTGGCCGCCGAGGTCGCCGCGGTGCTCGGCGCGCCGCTGGACATCTGCGTGATCCGCAAGCTCGGCGTGCCCCACCAGCCGGAGCTCGGCATGGGGGCGATCGGCGAGGGCGGCGTCCGGGTGCTGAACGACCAGGTCATCCGGTTCTCCGCGGTCACCGACGAGCAACTGGCCGAGGTGGAGCGGCGCGAGCGCGCCGAGCTGGCGCGCCGGGCCCGCCGCTACCGGGGCGACCGGCCGCCCGCCGATCTGCGCGGGCGCACGGTGGTCGTGGTGGACGACGGCATCGCCACCGGGTCCACCGCCCGGGCGGCCTGCCGGATCGTCCGGGAGCGGGGCGCGGCCCGGGTGGTGCTGGCGGTGCCGGTCGCGCCCGCGGACTGGGCCGAACGGCTCGACGAGGTCGCCGACGAGCTGGTCTGCGTCGGCACGCCGTCCCCGTTCTACGCGATCGGCGAGTTCTACGCCGACTTCACGCAGACCGGGGACGAGGAGGTGCTGCGGCTGCTGACCGAGGCCGGCGGCGACCCGTCCTCGGCCTCCGCCGGGGTCGACCGCGAGCTGCTGCTGCCCGTCGCCGGGGTCCGCCTCGCGGGCCGGCTGACCGTCCCGGCCGGCGCGCGCGGGGTCGTCGTCTTCGCGCACGGCAGCGGCAGCGGCCGGCACAGCCCGCGCAACCGGCACGTCGCCGAGTACCTGAACCGCACCGGGCTGGCCACGCTGCTGTTCGACCTGCTCACCGAGGCCGAGGAGCCCGACCGGCGGAACGTGTTCGACGTGGCGCTGCTGGGCGGCCGGCTGACCGCCGTCGCCCGGCGGCTGGGCGCGGCACAGGACGGCCCGGACGCCGCCGTGCCCGAGACCCTGGGCCTGCCGCTCGGGCTGTTCGGCGCGAGCACCGGCGCCGCGGCCGCGCTGCACACCGCCGCCGAGCTGGGCCCGGCGGTGCGCGCCGTGGTCTCCCGGGGCGGTCGCCCGGACCTCGCCGCGCCCGACACGCTGGCCCGGGTCCGCGCTCCGACGCTGCTCGTCGTCGGCTCCCTGGACCCCACCGTGCTCGACCTCAACCGGCGGGCCCGGAGCCGGCTGCGCTGCGAGACCGGGCTCGCGGTGGTGCCGCACGCGAGCCACCTGTTCGAGGAACCGGGGACGCTGGACCGGGTCGCCGAGCTGGCCTCGGACTGGTTCCTCCGCCATCTCCCCCATCCCGTCGGCCCCGGAAGTACGTGACCGTCCCATTGCGCAGACTTCGGGCATCGTCCCCGGTCAGCAGCACATTTTGCGCAGCCGACAGCGGGATTTTCTGATCAGCTTGTACACATTGAGCAGTCAAAATCCGACCTGTTGCCCAACCACCCCGACAGGAGCAAGCTCTCCGCAACCACACCGCCCACCCGTACGCGGTGCGGTCGCGATCCAGCGGAAGCCTCGACGGCGAGGCCCGAAGTGGAGGAACGAGCGATGACCCCGCAGACCCACGCCCTTGAGCTGACCCCCGAGGAGCGCGAGGCCGGTCTTGACGCCGACCAGCTGCGCCGCCTCGTCGGCCTCGTCGAGCACGACGCCGCCGCCGACCCGTTCCCCGTGACGGCCCAGGACGCGGTCGTCTTCGTGGTCGGCAACGCCACCCAGACGGCCCATTTCTACCAGGTCGTCTTCGGCATGGAGCTGGTCGCCTACTCCGGCCCGGAGACCGGCCGTCGGGACCGCAAGGCGTACGTGCTCCGCTCCGGTTCCTGCCGCTTCGTGATCAAGGGCGGTGTCCAGCCGGGCAGCCCGCTGCTGGACCACCACCGCCGCCACGGCGACGGCGTCGTCGACCTCGCCCTGGAGGTCCCGGACGTGGACAAGTGCATCGAGCACGCCCGCGCGTCCGGCGCCACCGTGCTGGAGGAGCCGAACGACGTCTCGGACGAGAACGGCACCGTGCGCCGCGCGGCCATCGCCACCTACGGCGAGACCCGCCACACCCTGATCGACCGCTCCCGCTACCACGGCCCGTACCTGCCGGGCTACGTCGTCGCGGCGAGCAGGGTGACCCACCCCGAGGGCTCGCCCAAGCGCCTCTTCCAGGCCCTCGACCACGCCGTCGGCAACGTCGAGCTCGGCCGGATGGACGAGTGGGTGTCGTTCTACAACCGCGTCATGGGCTTCGTGAACATGGCCGAGTTCGTCGGCGACGACATCGCCACCGAGTACTCCGCGCTGATGTCCAAGGTCGTCGCCAGCGGCAACCACCGAGTGAAGTTCCCGCTCAACGAGCCGGCCGTCGCCAAGAAGAAGTCCCAGATCGACGAGTACCTGGAGTTCTACACCGGCCCCGGCTGCCAGCACATGGCGCTCGCCACCAACGACATCCTCACCACCGTCGACGTGCTGCGCTCGCGCGGCGTGGAGTTCCTCAACACCCCCGACGCGTACTACGACGACCCGGAGCTGCGCGAGCGGATCGGCAAGGTGCGCGTGCCGATCGAGGAGCTGAAGAAGCGCGGCATCCTGGTCGACCGCGACGAGGACGGCTACCTGCTGCAGATCTTCACCAAGCCGGTCGGCGACCGCCCCACCGTCTTCTACGAGTTCATCGAGCGGCACGGTTCGCTCGGCTTCGGCAAGGGCAACTTCAAGGCGCTCTTCGAGTCCATCGAGCGCGAGCAGGACCGACGCGGCAACCTGTGAGCGTCCGACGGCTCCGGCGAGCCGGCTCCCGACGGGCCGGCCTCCGACGGGCTGGCCTCCGACGGACCGGCTTCCGCCCGGCTCCGACGAGCGGGCCTTCGGCGGGCTCCGACGAGCTCTGACGAACACGGATCTCTGCCAGACGGTCGAGGAGGACCACGGAGATGGCGTACTACCGGCAGCTGGGCAGCATCCCGCCCAAGCGGCACACCCAGCACCGCACTCCCGAAGGCGGGCTGTACTACGAGGAGTTGATGGGCGAGGAGGGGTTCTCCTCGGATTCCTCGCTGCTCTACCACCGGGGCATCCCCTCGGCGGTGGTCAACGCGGTGCCCTGGGAGCTGCCGGACCAGTCCACGGTGCCCAACCACCCGCTCCTCCCCCGGCACCTCAAGCTGCACGAACTGTTCGCGGACCAGGACTGGAAGTCCGCGGACGTCGTCGGCAGCCGCCGGCTGGTCCTCGGCAACGGCGACGTGCGGATCTCGTACGTCGCCGCCGGGGCCCCGAGCGAGCTCTACCGCAACGGGCTCGGCGACGAGTGCGTCTACGTGGAGTCCGGCTCCGGCACGGTCGAGACGGTGTTCGGCTCGATCGAGGTCGGCCAGGGCGACTACGTGATCATCCCGCGCGCCACCACCCACCGCTGGGTGCCGGCCGGGGACGAGCCGCTGCGCGCGTACTGCATCGAGGCGAACAGCCACATCACCCCGGTCAAGCGCTACCTGTCGAAGTACGGGCAGCTGCTGGAGCACGCGCCGTACTGCGAGCGGGACTTCCGCGGACCGGTCGGCCCGCTGGTCGTCGACGCCCCCGGGGACGTCGACGTGCTGGTCAAGCACCGTGGCCCGAACGGGGTAGCGGGCACCCGCTACACCGTGCCGCACCACCCCTTCGACGTGGTCGGCTGGGACGGCTGCCTGTACCCGTTCGCCTTCAACATCAAGGACTTCGAGCCGATCACCGGCCGGATCCACCAGCCGCCGCCGGCCCACCAGGTCTTCGAGGGCAACGGCTTCGTCATCTGCAACTTCGTTCCGCGCAAGGTGGACTACCACCCGCTGGCGATCCCGGTGCCGTACTACCACGCCAACGTGGACAGCGACGAGGTCATGTTCTACTGCGGCGGCGACTACGCGGCCCGCAAGGGCTCCGGCATCGGCCAGGGCTCGATCTCGCTGCACCCGGGCGGGCACACCCACGGTCCGCAGCCCGGGGCGTACGAGCGCAGCATCGGCGCGGAGTTCTTCGACGAGCTGGCCGTCATGGTGGACACCTTCCGCCCCCTGGAGCTGGGCGAGGGCGGCCGGGCCAGTGAGGACGCGAACTACGCCTGGACCTGGGCCGGTCGGGGGCCCGGGCGATGAACACGCTGCCGCCGGGGGGCGTGATCCCCGAGCTGTTCCACGGGCTGTTCGACGACGCGGCGGTGTTCCCGCCGGGGAACCTGCCGCTCGTCGACGCGGTGCCCGCGCACCGGCTGCACCGCGCGGCCTGGTACGCCGAGGCGGTCGGCCCGCTCCTCTGCGGGGCGGGCCGGCTGGACGAGTTGGCCGCGGCGGTCGCGAACTCCCCGGAGACCGCCGCGATCCAGGGGCGCGCAGCGGGGGCGGACGGCTCGGTGGCGGCGGGCGGCCGGCCGCTCAAGGTCGGGCTGGTGCTGCCGGGGGGCAGCACCGAACTCGCCCCGGCGCTCGCCGCCGCCGCGCCGTTCGAGCTGGCCGGCGTCGAGCTGGCCACCCGGGACGCCGCGGAGGCGGTGGCCGCGCTGGACCGGCTGCTGCCACCGGACGTCCCGGCCGCCGTCGAGCTGCCGCGCGAACTCCTGCGCGGGGACGGGCTGGACGCCGTCCTGGACGTGCTGGTGGACAGCCCGTACCGGGCGAAGTTCCGCACCGGCGGGCTGGTGGCCGAGGCGTTCCCGGACGAGGACGAGCTGGCCGCCTTCCTCACCGGCTGCGCGCGGCGCGGGCTGCCGTACAAGTGCACGGCCGGGCTGCACAACGCCGTCCGGCACACCGACCCGGAGACCGGGTTCGAGCACCACGGCTTCCTGAACGTGCTGCTGGCCGCGCAGGAGACCGACCGGACGGCGGCCGCGGCGGTGCTGGCGGAGCGCGACGGCGAGGTGCTGGCCAAGGCGGTGCGTTCACTGACGGACCGTCAGGTTACGGTGATCCGCAACTCGTTCACCGCGTTCGGCACCTGTAGCATCGCCGAGCCCCTGGGCGACCTGGCCGCGCTCGGCCTGCTGTCGTCGCCCAGTCCACTGCACCAGGAGGACCGTTGAGCACCACCCCCAGCAGCCCCAGCAGCTGGCTCGCCAGCGCCCAGGACTCGCCGTTCGGCGTGCACAACCTGCCGTACGGTGTCTTCACCGCCGCCGACCGGCCCGGGCGGCGCCGGATCGGCGTGCGCGTCGGGGACTTCGTGCTGGACGCCGGGGCGGCCGCCCGCGCGGCCGGCGCGCCGTCGGCGCTGCTGGACGCGGACTCGCTCAACCCGCTGATGGCGGCGGGGCGGCCGGCCTGGACCCGGGTTCGGGCGGACCTCACCACCTGGCTCACCGACGAGTCCTTCCGCGAGGCGCTGTCGCCGTCCCTGCTGCCGGCCGGCGAGGTGGAGCTGCACCTGCCGTTCGAGGTCGCCGACTACGTCGACTTCTACGCCTCGGAGCACCACGCCACCAACCTGGGCCGGATCTTCCGCCCGGGCTCGGAGCCGCTCACCCCCAACTGGAAGCACCTGCCGATCGGCTACCACGGGCGGGCGGGCACGGTCGTGGTGTCCGGCACGCCGGTGGTGCGGCCGTCCGGGCAGCGCAAGGCGCCCGCCGACGCCGCGCCGACCTTCGGGCCGTCGCGCCGACTCGACATCGAGGCCGAGGTCGGCTTCGTCGTCGGCGCGCCGTCGGAGCTGGGCCGCCCGGTCGCACTGGACGACTTCCGCGAGCACGTGTTCGGCGTCTGCCTGCTCAACGACTGGTCGGCGCGCGACATCCAGGCCTGGGAGTACGTGCCGCTCGGCCCGTTCCTCGGCAAGTCCTTCGCGACCTCGATCTCGCCGTGGATCGTCCCGCTGGAGGCCCTGGAGCACGCCCGGGTCACGCCGCCGGAGCGCGACGTCGAGCCGCTGGCGTACCTGGACGACCGGGGCGGCGAGCCGTGGGGCCTGGACCTGGCGATGGAGGTCCGGCTGAACGGGCACCCGGTCTCCCGGCCGCCGTTCGCCACCATGTACTGGACGGCGCAGCAGCAGCTGACCCACATGACCGTCAACGGTGCTTCGCTGCGCACCGGCGACCTGTTCGCCTCCGGCACGGTCAGCGGGCCGGAGCGGGACACCCGGGGCGCGCTGATCGAGCTGACCTGGAACGGCGAGGAGCCGCTGAAGCTCCCGGACGGGACGACCCGGACGTTCCTGGAGGACGGCGACGAGGTGACCATCACCGCCACCGCGCCCGGGCCGGACGGCACCGTGGTCGGGTTCGGCGAGGTCATCGGGCGGGTTCGGGGCTGAGGGCCCGGACCGGAGGCCGGGGAGCCACGGCGAACCCGACCACGGACAACAGATCACCGATAACGGATGACGGATGACGGATGACGGATAACAGCTGACAGATTTCATCATCTGTCAGCTGTTATCCGTTTCCCGTTCGCCCGCCTCCGTCTAGAGCCCGGCTCCGCCCGTGGCGTCGACGACCCGCCCGGTCACCCAGCGAGCGTCGCCGGAGGCGAGGAAGGCGACGATGTCCGCGATGTCCTCCGGCTGCCCGACCCTGCCGAGCGCGGCCACCGAAGCCGCGTACGCCTCCGCCTCCGGGTTGCCCCGCAGCCAGCCGGCGTTGACGTCGGTGTCCACGATGCCGGGCGCGACCGAGTTCACGGTGATCCCGCGCGGGCCGAGCTGCTTGGCGAGGTTGAGGGTGAAGGTGTCCAGCGCCCCCTTGGTCGCGCCGTAGGCGATGATCTCGGGCATCGCCAAGCGGGCGGCCCCGCTGGAGACGTTGATGATCCGGCCGCCGTCCCGCAGCCGCTTCAGTCCGTACTGCACCACGAAGAACGGCGCCCGGACGTTGACCGCGAACACCTCGTCGAAGCCCTCCTCGGTCAGCGCTTCGAGGTCCGAACTGCGTCCGATCCCGGCGTTGTTCACGATGATGTCGACGCCGCCGTCCGGAGCGTGCGCTCCGATCCCGGCATCGAAGGCCGCCCAGAGCGCGGCCGCGTCGCCGTGCCGGCCGAGTTCGGCGCGCAGCGCGAACGCCCGCCCACCGTCGGCCCGGATGCCCGCCACCACCTCCTCCGCCGCGACCCCGTCCCGGGCGTAGCCGACGGCAACGGTGGCTCCGTCCCGCCCGAGCCGCCGGGCGATGGCCCGGCCGATCCCCCTGCTGCCGCCCGTGACCAGCGCCACCTTGCCCTGAAGCCCGTACGTGCCCGCACCCATGGCCGACTCCCCTCTCACCGCATCCGATAATTATTGAGTCATCGCTCAAGAAAGACGCTAGCACACACTTCTTGAGCGACTGCTCTAAAATTCGGGGCATGAGCGAGGCACAGCAGACGACCGGGACACCCGCGAAGGCAGCACCCGCAGGCGCAGCACCCGACGCCCCACCCCGCCCCCGGCGCGGCCGCCCGCCGGCCTTCGACCGTGCCGAGGCCCTGGCCGCGGCCACCCGGCTGTTCTGGCAGCTCGGCTACGACGCCACCTCCGTCTCCGACCTCACCACCGCCATGGGCATCCGCCCCGGCAGCCTGTACGCGGCCTTCGGCGACAAGCGCTCGCTGTTCGAGGAGGTGGTCCGCCAGTACGGCCGTTCGCCCGTCGGCGCGTTCGCGACCGTCGCGCTGACCGAGGAACCCACCGCGTACGGCGCCTTCGCCCGCATCCTGCGCGAGGCCGCCGCCATCTACCCCGACCCGTCCCATCCGGCCGGCTGCCTGGTGATCTCCGCCGCCACCAACGTCGCCCCGCAGGACGCCGGCGTCCAGGAGCTGCTGCGCGAGCTGCGCAACGCGAACCTGCGGACCTTCGAGGCCCGGCTGCAGCAGGCCCGGCAGGACGGCGAACTGCCGCCCGACGCCGATCCGAAGGCCCTGGCGGGATACCTCGGTACGGTCCTCCAGGGCATGTCCCAGCAGGCCCGGGACGGCGCCACCGCCGCCGACCTGGCCCGCACCGCCGAACTCGCCCTGCGCGCCTGGCCCTGAACCCCGGCCCCTGCCTCCCGGCCGCGCGCCCCGAACCTCGCTGTCCTCCCTGCCCACCCCTGCCCACCCTTGTGCGCCCCGCCCCGCCCCGGCCCGTACCGGTGATCGGGACACCTCCCGACCCCCGGTACGGTGGACGCCAGGATTCCGACGGGAACGAACGGCGGACGACGGCAACGGACGCCGACGGGCGGGGCGTCGACGGGCCGCAGCCGGGCCCGGCGGACACCGAACGGCGTCGACATCACCGAGGGACGGGAGCGGGCCCGATGAACGCAGAGGTGACGGAGGTCCAGGCCTTCCTGGACGGCAGTGTCGGACGGCTCGTGCTGAACCGCCCGAGGGCGCTCAACTCGCTGACCCACGGCATGGTCACCGCCCTGCGCACCGCCCTGGACGACTGGGCCGGGGACGACCGGATACACGCCGTCGTCCTGACCGGCGCGGGCGAGCGCGGACTGTGCGCGGGCGGCGACATCCGCGCGATGCACGACGACGCCAAGGCGGGCGGAGCAGGCACCCGGGCATTCTTCCGCGACGAGTACCGGCTGAACGCCCTGATCGCCCGCTACCCGAAGCCGTACGTCGCGGTGATGGACGGCATCACCATGGGCGGCGGCGTCGGCGTCTCCGCCCACGGCGCGGTGCGGATCGTGACCGAGCGGTCCACCGTCGCGATGCCCGAGACCCGGATCGGCATCGCCCCGGACGTCGGCGGCAGCCGGCTGCTCGCCCACGCGCCGGGCGAGTTGGGCACCCACCTCGGGCTCACCGCCGCCTCGATGGGCCCGGGCGACGCCCTGCTCTGCGGATTCGCGGACCACTTCGTGCCCTCGGCGCGCATCCCGGACCTGCTCGACGCCCTGAGCCGGGGCACCGCCGCGGCGAGCGGGAGCAGCAGCACCGAGGTCGCCGCCCTCGTCGCCGCCCTCGTCGCCGCGCACGCCGAGCCCGCACCGCCCGCCGCACTGGCCGACCGGCGCACCTGGATCGACGCCTGCTACGCGGCCGACACGGTCGAGGAGATCGTCGACCGGCTGCTGAACTCCGGTGTCCCGGAGGCGAAGGAGGCCGCCGTCGCCGTCCTGGCGAACTCCCCCACCGCCGTCAAGACCACCCTGGCCGCGCTGCGCCGCGCCCGCACGCTTCATTCGCTGGAGGCCGTGCTCGACCAGGAGTACCGGATCTCCTGCGCCGTACTGGAGGGCCACGACATGGTCGAGGGCATCCGTGCGCAGGTGGTCGACAAGGACCGCACCCCCCACTGGAAGCCTGGCACGCTCGCCGAGGTGGCGGAGGCGGACGTCGCCCGCTTCTTCGCCCCGCGCGAGGGCGACGAGCTGGGCCTGGCCTGAACCCCGTCCCGCCTCCATCCCCTCCATCTCCTCCACCGGCACGTCTGGAGCCCGTCATGAACCACCCGGTCCCGCCGCCGACCCCGGCCGGGGACACCGACCCGCTGTCCCGGGTGCCGCTGGGCGAGCAGGTGCGCGGGCTGCTGCTGGAGGGCCTGTTGAACGGCCGCTGGCAGCCCGGGGACCGGATCGTCGAGCGGCGCCTGGCCGCCGAGTTGAACGTCAGCCAGGCGCCGGTCCGCGAGGCGCTGCGCGCACTCCAGACGCTCGGGCTGCTCGACGCCGAGCCCAACCGGGGCGTGCGGGTGCGCGAGATCGGCCCGGCCGAGCTTCGCGAGGTCTACCAGGTGCGGGCCGCGCTGGAGCTGCTGGCAGCCGAGTCGGCGGTGGTCCGGCTGGCCGGGGACACCACCGCCCTGGAGCGGCACGCCGAACGGATGGCGGCGGCCGCGGCGGCGGGCGACGCGCTCGGCCAGGCCCGGCACGGGGTGGCCTTCCACCGCGAGATCGTGGCCGCCGCGGGCAACGGGACGCTGCTGCGGACCTGGGAGGGCCTCGGGATCGAGGTGTGGACGGTGCTGTCGCTGCACGAGGTCCGGCCGGAGCTGCACGAGAACGCCGCCGACCACCGGCCGCTGATCGAGGCCTTCCGGCGGCAGGACCCGGCGGTCGGGCGGATGCTGGCCGAGCACGTCCTGGAGTACGCCCGACACGAGGACGGCCGGCGCGAAGACGGCCGACGCTCCGACTGAGGCCGCCCTCGTCGGGGTGCCGACTCATCGCGCTCACATAAAGTGCGCACAAAGATGATCGATCATCGCTCAAACTACCCACCAGTAGCGGTTGACGCGCCACCCCCTTGCTCCCTACCGTCCAAGTAGTTCCATGGAGAGGAATACTATTCCGCATCCCGGAATATGAACCTCTGAAGCGCACCGACGAAGGGGAACGACCCGTGTCCCAGCTCGACCAGCTTCCCGACCAAGACCCCGAGGAGATTGCGGAGTGGCGCGCGTCCCTCGACGCCGCCCGCGACTTCGGCGGCCCGAACCGCGCCGCCCACCTGCTGCGCCGCCTCGTCGAGCACGCCGAACTGCAGCGGCTCGACGTCCCTCCGCTGCTGGACACCCCGTACGTCAACACCATCCCCACCGCCGCCGAACCGGAGTTCCCCGGCGACGAGGAGATGGAGCGCCGGATCACCGCCTGGAACCGCTGGAACGCCGCCGCCATGGTGACCAGGGGCAACCACCGCGGCGGCCTGGGCGGGCACATGGCCACCTACGCCTCCGCCGCCTGGCTGTACGAGGTGGGCTTCCAGCACTTCTTCCGCGGCAAGGAGGCCGACGGCTCCGGCGACCAGCTGTACGTCCAGGGCCACGCCGCCCCCGGCATCTACGCCCGCGCGTTCCTGGAGGGCCGGATCTCCGAGGCCCAGCTGGACCGCTTCCGCCAGGAGGCCGCCGGCGACGGCCTGCCCTCCTACCCGCACCCGCGCAGGCTGCCCTGGTTCTGGGAGTTCCCGACGGTCTCGATGGGCCTCGGGCCGCTCTCGGCGATCCACCAGGCCCGGTTCAACCGGTACTTGGGCGCACGCGGGATCAAGGACACCTCCGGCTCGCACGTGTGGGCCTTCCTCGGCGACGGCGAGATGGACGAACCCGAGTCCACCGCCGCGCTCGCGCTGGCCGCCCGGGAGAACCTGGACAACCTCACCTTCGTGGTCAACTGCAACCTGCAGCGCCTGGACGGGCCGGTGCGCGGCAACGGCAAGATCGTGCAGGAGCTGGAGCGCCGGTTCCGGGCGGCCGGCTGGAACGTGGTCAAGTCGCTGTGGGGCGAGGCCTGGGACGAGCTGCTGGCCCGCGACACCACGGGTGCGCTGGTCCGCCGGCTGGGCGAGGTGCCGGACGGGCAGTTCCAGACCTATGCCGCCTCGGACGCCGGGTACGTCCGCGAGCACCTCTTCCACGGCTCGCCCGAACTGCGGCTGCTCGCCGACACCCTGGACGACCGGCGGCTGATCGAGACCGTCGCCACCTCCCGGGGCGGCCACGAGCCGCGCAAGGTGTACGCGGCCTACCGCGCGGCGCTGGAGCACCGGGGCGCACCCACGGTGGTGCTGGTGCAGACCGTCAAGGGCTGGACACTCGGCCCCGGCTTCGAGTCCCGCAACGCCAACCACCAGATGAAGAAGCTCTCCGGCGCGGAGTTCCGGGCCATGCGCGACCTGCTCGAACTCCCGATCCCGGACAGCGCGTTGGCCGGCGAACTGCCCCCGTACGCCCATCCCGGCCCGGACTCGCCGGAGGCCCGCTACCTGCGCGAGCGCCGCGCCGCACTGGGCGGACCGGCACCCGCCCGCCGGGTGCGCTTCGCCCCGCTGCCCACCCCGCCCGCGAAGCCCTTCGAAACGCTGTTCAAGGGCTCCGGCAGCCAGGAGATCGCCACCACCATGGCCTTCGTCCGGCTGGTCAAGGACCTGATGCGGGACAAGGCGACCGGCCACCGCTGGGTGCCGATCGTCCCGGACGAGGCGCGCACCTTCGGCATGGAGTCGCTCTTCCCGACCGCCGGGATCTACTCCCCGCTCGGGCAGACCTACGACCCTGTCGACCGCGACCAGCTGCTCCACTACAAGGAGTCGGCGACCGGCCAGATCCTCAACGAGGGCATCACCGAGGCCGGTTCGATGGCCTCGCTGACCGCCGCCGCGACCGCGTACGCGACCCACGGCGAGCCGGTCGTCCCGTTCTACATCTTCTACTCGATGTTCGGCTGGCAGCGCACCGCCGACCAGATGTGGGCGCTGGCCGACCAGTTGGGCCGCGGCTTCCTGATCGGCGCCACCGCCGGACGCACCACCATGACCGGCGAAGGACTTCAACACGCCGACGGACACTCCCAGTTGATCGCCTCCACCAACCCGGCCGCGCTCTGCTACGACCCGGCGTTCGGCTACGAGGTGGCCGTGATCGTCCGCGAGGGCCTGCGCCGGATGTACGGCAGCAGCGCTCAACACCCGTATGGCGAGGACGTGTTCTACTACCTCACCGTCTACAACGAGCCGCTCCGGCAGCCCGCGCTCCCGGCCGGCGAGGAGGTCGCGGACGGCATCCTGCACGGCCTCTACCGCTACCGCACGGCGGACGCCGCCGCCCTGTCCCCCGCCCTGCCCACCGCCGTGCCCACCGACCCGGCCGCCGACCCACCGCGGCTCCAGCTGCTCGCCTCCGGCACCGCCGTGCGCTGGGCGCTGGCGGCGCAGCGGCTGCTCGGCGAGGAGTGGGGCGTGGCGGCCGACGTCTGGTCCGCCCCCTCCTGGACGGAACTGCGCCGCGAGGCGCTGGACTGCGACGCGGCCAACCTGGCGCGGGCGGCGGCCGGAACCGACGGGGCGGCCCGCGTCCCCTATGTGACCCGGGCGCTGGCCGGGGCACCCGGGCCGGTGCTGGCGGTCAGCGACTGGATGCGCGCGGTGCCGGACCAGATCAGCCCCTGGGTGGAACAGGACTGGACCTCGCTGGGCACCGACGGCTTCGGCCTCTCGGACAGCCGTACGGCGGCGCGGCGACACTTCGGGGTGGACGCCGAGTCGGTGACGGTCGCGGCGCTGGCCGCACTGGCCCGCCGGGGCGAGGTCGAGGCGGAGACCGTACGGCGGGCGGCGGAACGTTACGGCGTCCGCTTCTGACGGCTCGGCGTCCGCCCGCTCCACCGCCTGGTGACCGGCGTCTCGCATACCAAGACTGGCGCGAGGCGGGGCGCGTCGTAGATCGTTGGGTGGTCAGGGCGCGCCCACGGGCGCCGAGCAGCGGAAATGGGAGTCGACGGCGATGACCGAGACCGAGACCTACGAGACGATCCTGGTCGAGCGCAAGGGACGGGTGGGGCTGATCACGCTCAACCGGCCCAAGGCGCTCAACGCGCTGAACACCCGGCTCATGAACGAGGTGGTCGCCGCCGCGACCGCCTTCGACCGGGACCCGGAGATCGGCTGTCTGGTGATCACCGGCTCGGAGAAGGCCTTCGCGGCCGGCGCCGACATCAAGGAGATGCAGGGCAACCGGTTCCCGGACGTCTACCTGGACGACTGGCTGGGCCCGTGGGACCGGCTCGGCGCCGTGCGCAAGCCGGTGGTCGCGGCGGTGGCCGGGTTCGCACTGGGCGGCGGGTGCGAGCTGGCGATGCTGTGCGACATCCTGCTGGCGGCGGACACCGCGAAGTTCGGACAGCCGGAGATCAAGCTCGGGGTGATCCCCGGCATCGGCGGCTCGCAGCGGCTGACCCGGGCGGTCGGCAAGGCGAAGGCCATGGAGCTGTGCCTGACCGGGCGGATGATGGGCGCCGAGGAGGCCGAGCGGGCCGGACTGGTCTCCCGGATCGTCCCGGCGGACCAGCTGCTCGCCGAGGCGCTCGCGACCGCCGAGACGATCGCGGCGATGTCCACCCCGGCCGCGATCATGATGAAGGAGAGCGTCAACCGCGCCTTCGAGACGACGCTCGCCGAGGGCGTGCGCTTCGAGCGCCGGCTCTTCCACGCGGCCTTCGCCACGGCGGACCAGAAGGAGGGCATGGCGGCCTTCGCCGAGAAGCGCCCGCCGGAGTTCCAGAACCGCTGACAACGGAGGACGTCCGGCAGGCGACAACAGGCCGCGGACGACGGACAGAGGACGGCGGACAGCGGACAGATTTCAGATGATGAAATCTGTCCGCTGAACTCTGTCCACTGAAAGCCGTCGGCTGTCATCTGTCGGCTGTCATCCGTCCCCCGAACGCCCGCCGCCTGTTCGCCGAAGGCAGGCCGTTCGCGACCGGCCGCCGCGCTCAGTCCTCCTCCACCGCCACCGTGTTCAGCCGGGCGAGCCCACTGCGGGTGGCGGCGACCACGATCTCGTCGCCCGGGGCGAGCTGCCGGGTCCGGTCCGGGAAGTTCCACAGCAGCTGCCCGCCGTGGGCGAAGCGCACGGCGATCACCCGGACGCCGCCCGGGTCCTCCAGGTCGTGCCGGTTCAGCCCGATCAGCCCGCTGCCGTCCTCCACCTTCAACTCGGCGATCAGCAGCACGTGCCGGAGCACCGACAGCGTCCCGCGCACCTCGCGCCCCATCAGCGCCGCCGCGAAGGCCGGCGCGGCCAGGTAGGACACCGACCGGGAGGCCGCGTTGTCCAGCGTCTTGTAGAAGTGACTGGCGAAGTCGTCCTCGAACAGCCGCACCACCACCCGGACGTCGGGATTGCCGTGGCGCGCCTCCAGGGCTGCCTCCAGGTTGGTGGCGTCGTCCCCGCTGACGGCGACCAGCGCCCGGCTGTGCTTCAGCCGGGCCCGGCGCAGCTGCTGCTCGAACGGACCGTCGCCCATCACCACCGGGATCCCCAGCGCCCGGACGGCGGCGATGCCGCGGGCCTGCGGGTCCCGCTCCATGCAGACCACCGGCACACCCATGTCGTGCAGTTGGATCGCGACGCGGGTTCCGACGTTGCCGAGGCCGACGACGATCACGTGGTCCCGGGTGCCCGCCCCGGGGTTGCGCGGCTGCCCGCGCCGCCCGGAACCCAGGACCTCCACCGCGATCGCGGTGGCCACCGGCGCGAAGGTGATCCCGCAGATGGTGATCACCACCTGTGCGACCCGCTGCCAGAACCCGCCGGTGCCCGTCCCGGAGGAGATGTCGGAGAGCTGGTCCGGCTGGGCCGCGCCGGCCAGGTCGAGCAGCGCGATGTAGACGGTCCAGCCGAAGTTCCGGTTGAGGTACCAGAGCACCCCGAAGGCCAGCAGCACCGCCGCGAGGGCGGTGAGCAGCACCAGCCGCATCCGGGCGCTGGTGAAGAAGCGCATGGTGTCGAGCAGCCGCCAGCGCAGCCGTCGCTTCCAGTCGATCGGCTCCCGGGGTTCGATCCGCAGCACCTGGAGCGCCGCCCTGCCGCCCGGCTCCTCCTCCTGATCGGGGTCGGCCGCGGCCACCGGTTCGCGCCGAACGCCTCCAGGTCGGATCGGCCCGTCGCCGCCGAACTCGCTGGCGAGCCAGACGAATTCGGCCGAGTCGCCCTGCTGCTCGGGCAGCAGTCGGATCCTGCCGAGGTCCTGCCGGTCGATCTGGTCGGCGACCACGCAGATCCGGTCGGAGGTGATGTCGTCGTCGAACGCGATGTGCAGGTAACGCCCTTCGATCTCCACCGAGTTGGGCCGTCCGAGCGCCGCGGAGGCGAAGGCCGGGGCGGCGGTGGCGGAACCGGAGAGCGCGGCACCGTTCTTGAGCAGCCGTTCGATGTTCTCGCCGAGCCGTTGGTTGAACATCCGGAACACGATGCGGATGTCCGGGTTGTGGTTCTGGGCGCTGAGCGCGGCGTGGATGTTCTCCTGGTCGCTCCCCTCGACCAGGGCGAGACCGCGCGCGGTGCCGATGGACACCGCGCGCAGCGCCTCCTCGGTGATGCCGGCGTACTCCACGACCGCCGCGACGCCGGGCAGCTGCTCGATCTGCGGCGCGTGGTCGCGGGTCCGGTCGGCGACCAGGACGACGACCGGCACCTCGTAGTGCTCGACGAGTTCCAGGATCAGTCGATGGGCCAGCGCATTGCCCCCGCAGACGATGTAGTGCTGGCTGATCGGCTCGACCGGAGGGGTCCCCCACCCTTCAGAAGTCATACCGCCGGATGATATCGACGGGAAGTGTCCGGAGGGTGACGTTCCGGCGACCGCGGCGGATCCCCCGAACGGCCGTATCCGACGCGCGGTCCGGCCGTGGCGCGGAGATGCTGGGGTTCGTTCCCTGCCCGTCAGCCGGCCGACCCGACCCCACCCGTCCTGCGTCACACGACCAGGCAGGACACCGGTCACCGGTCACCCGTCGCCCGGCGTCAGCCCGAGGAGTACGCCACCGTGGCCCCTCCGATCATCACCCCCGACGGCAGCCCGGTCCAGGGCCCGCTCGGACTGCTCGCCAAGGCCGCCTGGCAGGTCCTGCTGGTCGCCGGACTCGCCTCGCTCGCCCTCGGGATCGTGGTCTTCGCCTGGCCCGAGGAGACGCTCCTGGTGGTGGGCGTGCTGTTCGGCCTCTATCTGCTGGTGATCGGCATCGTGCAGCTGATCGCCGCGTTCGGCATCCACTCCACCGCGGCGCTGCGGGTGCTGGCCTTCATCAGCGGTGCGATCTGCGTCCTGCTGGGCCTGCTCTGCTTCCGCAGCGCGGCGCAGTCACTGCTGCTGCTCGCGATCTGGATCGGGATCGGCTGGCTGTTCCGCGGCATCACCCAGCTCGCCGCCGCGATCTCCGACCCGCTGATGCCCGCCCGCGGCTGGCAGGCCTTCGCGGGCGCGGCCAACACCCTGGCCGGCGTGCTGCTGATGGTGTGGCCGGTCGGGTCGATCACCGCGCTGGCCGTGCTGGCAGGCTGCTGGCTGGTGATCCTGGGCCTGGTCGAGATCGTGACGGCGATCCAGGTCCGCGGCCGGGCCAAGCAGATCCCCTCGGGGGTCTGACCTCCGTCCGGTGCTGTGAGGCCGTGTCCCGCCGGGGCACGGCCTCACGGCTGGGCGGGGGCGCGGCAGGGCGCGGCACGGACCGGGCCCGTCACGGGCGCGGGGTGCCACCGGTGCGGGGCGTCACGGGCGCGGGGCGTAGCCGATCCGGAAGGTGGCGGCCTCCAGCCGATCCGGGGTGAGCCGGACGTCGGTCAGCCGCTCGGCGAGCGCGAACGCGGCCTCGGTGTGCTGCGCGTAGTCCTCCGTCTCCAGGTCGAAGCCGCAGGCGGTCAGCAGCTCGGGAATGCCGCGGGCTTCGGCGTCCGAGCCGTCCCGCTGACCAGGGAAGAGCGGCTCGAAGTGCAGCCGCCGGACGCCGTGTTCCCACCAGTGGAAGTGGTCCACGGCGTTGACGTTGCGGAAGTGCGAGACCAGCCGGGTGCCCTCGCCGAGCCGCGGGATCACCGTGTCCAGGGTGCCGAGGTAGCCGTTCGGCTCGATCGCGAGGGCCCAGCCGTCGAGTTCGGTGACCGCGACGAGCAGCCGGTCCTCGGCAGGGTCGAACAGCGCCCCGTCCCCCTCGTCCCTGCCGGCCGCTTCCTCGTCCTCGTTGTCGTCCTCGTCGCCGTCCGCTCCGTCCTGGTAGGCGTCCCAGCGGGCCATAACCGCCGTCAGGCCGACGGCGTCGCTCGCCGGCAGGGCGTCGAAGCGACTCAGCAGCTCGTCGGCCGCGAGGCCTTGGACCTGGGTGAGGCAGTAGGCCTCGCCCAGGTCGGGGTAACGGTCCTCGAACCAGGTGTAGTCGGTGGCGTGTGCGGTCATGACGGCGATGCTGTCAGACGCCTCGGACAGCGCTTGCCCGGGGCCGTCAGAGCCAGACCGGTTCGTCCGTCCCCCAGCGCCCCGGCGGGCGCGACCAGTCGGCGGGCGCCCCCTCGTACCCGATCGGCGGCAGGGCGTGACGCAGCCGCCCGTACGCGGAATCGGTCTCGGCCAGCCATCGGGAGGGGTCGTACGGCTCGGGCGAGGCTCCCTGCGGGGTTTCCGGTTCGATGCCGTGCAGCAGCCAGGAGGCCGTGCCGGCGAGGGAGAAGCGCAGGTGGCGGCCACCGGGGCGGCGGGTGCGCTGGTCGGTGAGGGCGCGCAGGACGGCGGCGGCGATGAGGTAGCCGGTGCCGTGGTCGAGGGCCTGGGCGGGCAGCACGCCGGGACGGCCGGCCGGGGCGGCCTCGTGCCCGGAGCCGGAGCCGGAGCCAGAGCCAGAGCCGGATGCTGAGTCCGAGGCGGAGACGGGAGCGGGAGTGGACTCGTGGGCGGCGATGCCGACGCCCGCCTGGACCAGGCTGTCGAAGCCGCGCCGTCCGGCCCAGGGGCCGGTCCAGCCCCAGGCGCAGAGCTGGGCGAGGATCAGGTCCGGGCGGCGGGCGAACAGCGCGTCGGGGCCGAGGCCGTGGGCGTCGAGGGCGCCGGGGCGGTAGGCCGTGACGACGACGTCGGCGGTGGTGAGCAGTTCCTCGAAGACCGCACGGTCGGCCGGCACGGCGAGGTCGAGCCGGGTGGAGCGCTTGCCGAAGCCGGTGTCGGCGTGGGCGTCGTCGGCCTCCGGCAGGCGGGGCGAGTCGACGCGCAGGACGTCGGCACCGAGCAGGGCGAGGGTGCGGGTGGCGACCGGCCCGGCGATCACCCGGGTGAGGTCGAGGACCCGTACCCCGGCGGCGGGCCGGTCCACGGGGGCCTCGCCGAGCGGACGGACCGGCGCGGTCCTGGCGGCGGCACCGAGGTCCCGGTGTTCCACGAGGGGGTGCACGGCCGGGCTCACCGGCGCGACGGCAACCGCGAGCGCTCCCGCCTCGTACGCGCGCTCCTGGATCCGCTCGGCCGGCAGTCCGCCGAGCGTCTCGGCGAGTTGCTCGGGCCCGGCATCGGCGGCGAGGCCGAGCGCGGAGAGCAGCCGGGTGCGGTGGTGCGGGTAGTTGGCGTGGGTGCGCACCCAGCCGTCGGCGGTGCGCCAGAAGCCGGAATGCGGGGCGAAGGTGACGGGCGTACGGCCGTCGACCGTCAGGTGCCGCTCGCTGACGAAGGCGGTGGCGACCGCGCCCTGGTCGACCCGGACCGCGGGGACGGCCGGGACCGCCGGGGCGACCGGAACCGCCGCGCCACCGCGGTGGGCGGCGAGCTCGGCGGCGGCCAGCGAGCAGACCGCCACGGTCGCACGGGCGAGCCGGCGCACCGGCAGACCGGAGGGCAGGACGTCGTCCGGCCCGTGGAAGGTCACCCGTTCCAGCAGTTCGGGCGGTCCGCCGAGAGCCGCCCAGGCGTGGGCCGTGGGGCCGTCGACGGCACCGGAGGTTCCGGTGGGTCCGGTGGGTCCGGTGGGTCCTGCTGGCAACGGACGATCGGTCATGCCCCGCATTGTGCTCCGGTTTTCAGGCGGTCGCCGTGACGCCCGCCACCAACATCAGCAGGACCGCCGAGACCACGGTCATCCGACGGGCCGCCTGCGGGGTGCCACCGAACCGGCCGCCGAGCCGTCCACTGGCGTGCGCGACCAGCCCGTACACCACCGCGCAGGCCAGCACGTTGAGCGAGCCGAGCGCGAGCACCTGCCCGCCGACCGGCAGTGCGGCGCCCGGATCCACGAACTGCGGTACCAGGGAGAGGTAGAGCAGCAGGCCCTTGGGGTTGAGCAGCGCGGTCAGCATGCTCTGGCGCAGCACCGTCGCGGTGGGCTGCGGCTTGGGCGCGGCCAGGGCGGCGGCGCCCCCGCCCTTGCGCAGCGCCAGCAGCATCATGACGGCCAGCACCAGCAGGTACGCGGCGCCGGTGAGGCGCAGCACCGGCAGGGCGGCCGGGACGGCGCGCAGCGCGGCGGCCAGGCCGGCGCTGGAGAGCAGGGTGTGGACGGCGTACCCAGTGCAGACCCCGCCGACCGCGATCAGTGCGGCATGGCGTCCCTGGCCGAGGCCTCGGGCGGCGATGTAGAGCCAGTCGGGGCCCGGGGTGCAGACCAGCAGCAGGTCGACTCCGAGGAAGAGGAGGAGGGCGTGGGTGTCCATGGGCGTGGCGTGGCCTGTCGTGCTCGTCGCGGTGTGGGCCCGGCGGGTCGGCCGGGAGGTGCCCCGGCGATCGGCCGGGGTTGTTCCGGCGATCGGCCGGAGGACTCCCGGCGGTCGGCCGGAGTGCGCCGGTGGTGGGCCGGGAAGGCCCGGTGGCCGGTGCGGTCACTGAAGGTAGCCGGGCAGGGCTGGCACGCGATGGCGACTTCCCGCTGGTCGGAGCCGCCTTTTGGCAGAATGTTGCGCCATGGACCGAATCGACCGCAGAATCCTCCGCGAGCTCCAGCAGGACGGGCGTCTGACCAACACCGAGCTGGCCTCCCGGGTGGACCTCACCCCCTCCCCCTGCCTGCGCAGGGTGCGCCAACTGGAGCAGGACGGCGTGATCCGCGGCTACCGGGCGGTGCTGGACGGCGCGGCGGTCGGACGCGGATTCCAGCCCTTCGTGACGATCACCATGCGTCACGAGGACCAGGTGACGGTCGCCGAGTTCGAGCGCCGGGTGGCCGAACTGCCGGAGGTGGTGGAGGCCCACCGGCTGTTCGGCGAGCCCGACTACCTGCTGCGGATCGCCGTGGCCGACATCGCCGCGTACGAGCGCTTCATCACCGACGTGCTCTCCGGCCTGCCGGGCATCGCGCAGGTCAACTCGCACCTGACGATGAAGCAGGTGAAGGCCGACCGGGGGCTGCCGGTCGGCGGGTAGGGTGCGAACCGGGGGCCCGTACGACCGTCCGTACGGGGGCAGAGCGACGCACCGCGACATGGGGGCTGAATTGCGCGTGATCCGCCGTCTCGACCTGGGCTACATCGTCCGGCCGGCCGCCGAGGCGGGCGGCCCGGAGCCGCGCGTGGAGCCGGTGCTCGCGTACCTGGTCCGACGCCCGGAGGGGCTGCTGCTGTTCGACACCGGGATCGGTGGCGGCGAGCCGGAGACCGAGGCGCACTACCGCCCGGTCCGCCGCCCGCTGCCGGAGGCGCTCGCCGCGGCCGGGGTCGCCGTCGGCGACATCGACCTGGTGGTCAACTGCCACCTGCACTTCGACCACTGCGGCGGCAACCCGCTGTTCGCCGGCACCCCCGTCCTGGTCCAGGCGGAGGAGCTGGCCACCGCCCGGCGCGGCGGGTACACCATCGACGCGCTGGTCGACTTCCCCGGCGCCGAGTACCGCGAGCTCGACGGCGAGGCCGAGGTCTGGCCGGGCGTGCGGGTGCTGCCCACCCCCGGCCACACCGGGGGCCACCAGTCACTGCTGATCGACCGCCCGGGCGGCGGCCCGGTCCTGCTGGCCGGGCAGGCGTACGACTTCGCCTCCCAGTACGGGCAGGCGATGCTCGCCCGGCGGGCGGCGCGCGAGGGCCTGGCCGCACCACTGCCCGGGTACCTGGCCTGGCTCGACCGGATGGCGGAGCACGAGCCGCACCGCGTGCTGTTCGCGCACGACCACGCGGTCTGGGAGGCGACCGACTAGCCGGGTGCGGGAGCGCCGGCCGCTCCAAGGGGGGGTCGGATCGATCGGAGGATTCGGGTCGACCCGAAGGTTCAGGTCGGCCTGAAGGTCCAGGCCGACCTGACGGACGGGTCGGGGCCGCCCGGGGATCAGAAGGTGAAGCGCAGCGAGCGGACCCGGTGGTCGAAGCTGGACGGCACGAGCTGCGGCTCGCCGACCGACCGCACCTCGGGCAGGCGGGTGAACAGCTCGCGGAACAGCGCCGTCATCTCCTGCCGGGCCAGGTGCGCGCCGAGGCAGTAGTGCGGACCGCCGCCACCGAAGCCGAGGTGGGGATTGGGCGTGCGGGTGATGTCGAAGGCGTCCGGGTCGGGGAAGACCTCCTCGTCGCGGTTGGCCGAGCCGTAGAACAGCGCGACCTTCTCGCCGGCGCGCAGCAGCGGCCCGCCGGATCCGCCCAGTTCGTGGTCGACGGCGAGGGTCCGGTTGAACTGGATGATCGGCGTGGAGTGGCGGACCATCTCGTCCACCGCGCCGCCGAGCAGCCCGTCGAGGTCGGCGAGCAGCAGGGCGCGCTGCTCGGGATGGACGGTCAGCAGGTGCAGGCCGTGGGCCAGCGCGTTGCGGGTGGTCTCGACCCCGGCGACCAGCAGCAGGCTGAAGAAGGCGCCGAGCTCGCGCCCGGTGAGCCGACGGCCGTCCACGTCGGCGGTGACCAGCGCGGAGATCAGGTCCTCCTCCGGCCGGCGGCGGCGCCGGCGACCGATCCCGGCGACGATGCCCTGCATCCGGGCGAGCGCCCGCAGCCCGCGCCCGGGCACCCGCAGGCGGCGGCGCAGCGGTCGGGCCACGCCGATGTCCTCGGAGGTGCGGTTGACCAGGTCGAGGATGGTGCGGCGCGGCCGCTCCGGGATGCCCATCATGGTGCAGATCACCTGGAACGGGAGCTCGGCGGCGACCGCGGTCACGAAGTCCTCCGGCCGCTCCCGCTCGATCCGGTCGACCAGCTCGGTGCTGATCCGCCGGACGTCCTCCTCGACCCGGTCGAGCAGCCGCGGGGTGAACGCCCGCGAGACGATCCGGCGCAGCTGGGCGTGACGGGGATCGTCCAGGTTGACCATCGAGTCGCCGAACAGCAGCCGGACCCAGCGCGCCGGGACGGGGGTGGTCACGCCGGGACCGCTGAGGAAGACGGCGGGGGTGCGGCTGGCCTCGACCACGTCGGCGTGGCGGACCAGGGCGTGGAAGCCCCGGCCGGACGCTCGGTCGCCGAAGAACACCGGGGCGGGGCGGCTGCGCAGCTCGGCGAAGGCGGCGGCGCGGTCGGGGGCCGGCAACTGCCAGAAGCGGGCGTCGGCGAGGTCTGTGGACCCGGGTGCGGCAGCGACCTCGGCCGGGGCGGGGGACTCGGCCGCGTCCGCGGAGCCGGGCGGAGTGGAGGGCTCGGCCGAGTCTGCGGGGTCGGACGCGTCGGCGGGGTCGGCGACCTCCGGCGAGTCGTTCTGCTCGGCGGGTTCGGCGAGTTCGGCGGGGGCAGCGGGTTCGGCGGGGGCAGCGGCCTCGGGCTGCTCGGCGGCTTCGGCCGGTTCGGCGGCCTCGTTCTGCTCGGCGGCCTCGGCGCGCTCGGCAGGCTCGGTCGTCCCGACGCGCTCGGCAGGCTCGGTCGTCTCGGCGGGGGCGACGGATTCAGCAGGTTCGGCGGTTGCGGCCGATTCGGCGGCTTCGGCCCGCTCGGCGGGTTCCTCGGCTTCGGCCGGAGCCGCCTCGGTCGGCGCCGCCCCTCTCGGGGCCGTCGCCTGCTGCGGGACGGTCGGCTCCGTGGGGGCAGCGGACTCGGCACTGTCGGCAATGGGCGCCGAGGTATCCGTCGGGGTCTCCAAGGCCGGACCTCCCTGCTTCTGAACGACGTCGTCCCGATACGCACCGTACTGGGTGCTGCACATTAAGTGAGTATGGAATGGGCGCTGTCAAACCGCCCCGATGGTCGTACGAGTGATGGCTCGGTTCGGCGCGCCGGGCCGATGGGCCGGGCCGGGCGGCGGTCCGGCGGGCCGCGGGGCGAGCGGCCGGGCATGGTCTCACGGCACAGAACCGGCCATGACCGGAGGGTGCGGTACGGGCCGGGCAGGGTGGGTGCGACGATGAGTGCCATCGTGATGACCGACCGGATCCGCCTGCTGCGCGCCGTGGTCTTCGCCGCGCTGTGCGTAGCGATGGCCGCCACCGCGCACGTCGCCATGGCCGGGCCCGGGGTCTCGCCGAGGGTGCTGGCCGGTGGGTTCGCGGCGGTCCTCGGGCTGACCTGGCTGCTCGCCGGAAAGCGGCGCGGACTCGGGGTGATCAGCCTCTGGATGGTCGTGGCGCAGACCGCGCTGCACCAGCTGTTCGAACAGGCCGGGGCGTTCTCCCGAGGGGGCGGCGGCCTCGGCCGACTCGCCACCACGGATTGGGCCGCCCTTCTGCTCTGCAACCCGGACCGGGCGCCCGGCGGGCTCTCCCCGGTCGAGCTGGCACGGATGGCCGGCATCGACCCGGACGTCCCGCCGCTCACCGGCAGCCTGCGGCCGACGGCGGGAACGCACCACGGGGCGCCGGGCCCGACGGGCGTGCACCCCGAGCTGTCCGGGACGACCGGGATGGCAGGCACGACCGGCATGCCCGCGGGGCCGCACGCGATGCCGGACGGAACATTCCACGGTGACGGGTCGTACGACGCGGCGCAGGTTCTGGTCGGCGGGTCGACGCAGGGGCCGGCGCACGACATGGCGCACGGGATGTCCCACGGCATGTCGCCGGGGATGACCGCCGCCCACGTGCTCGCCGCGCTGGCGTGTGCGCTCCTGCTCTGGCGCGGCGACGCGGCACTGGTCCGGCTCTTCGAGCTGCTCGGCGCGCTCGGCTCGGTGGTCGCGGGGGCCCTGCTGCTCCCGCTGCTGGCACTGTTCGCGCGCCCCTTCGGCCACCGGGCCCCGGCACCGCCCCGCCCGGTCGACGACCGGGCCCGGCCGCCCCGGGCGGTGCTGCTCACGCATGCCGTGGTCCGGCGTGGGCCGCCGGCGTTCGCCCTCGCCTGCTGACGCGCCCGCCGCACCCCTTCCCACCCCGGCCGCCTCCCGGCCATCGGGACTCTCGCGACGGGCAGGTCGCCCTGCCGTACGGCCAGGCCTTGTGCCGTCGTGCCGCCAGGGCGCGGGCCCGCGTCCGCCGCCGCGCCCCCTCAGGGCCGGCGTGCCGCGCGGCTGCCCCCGGACGCCGACGGTGCCGCGCTGCGCGGTGCCGCCCCCGCCTTCCCCTCGGGACCTTCCCATGCCTCACTTCGACGGCGCACCGGCTCCGGCCGGCGCCCCCGTCCCGCCGTTCCCGCCCCTCCGGGCGCCCTGGCCGCGCCTACCGCTCGACGGCCCGCGGACCGCTCGGAGCACGATCTCCCGGCCGGTCCTCGCCGAGGCCGGCCAGCAGCCGGGCCGACCACTCGGGCGAGGGCCCGTCGGCAGCGCCCGCCCGTACCCGAGCGCGCAGCTGTTCGGCCCGGGCCAGCCACTCCCGGCAGCCGTGGCAGCGCGCGACGTGCTTGTCCAGCCGGGCCTCCGGCAGGCCGCTCGGTTCGCCGTCGAGCCGGGCGGACAAAGCTGTCCGAAACTGCGCGCATCTCATATGACCATCGTCCCGCACGGCCGTGATGCCGGGACCGGCCGGGTGGGGGGCCACCGTGGATGACGATCAGCTCACCGCGCTGGCACTGATCGCCCGCTCCGGACGGGCGGCCGACGTCGAGGCCTTCGTCCGGGCGACCCAGCGGGACGTCTGGCGCTTCGTCGCCCACCTGACCGACGTGCAGTCCGCCGACGACCTCGCCCAGGAGACCTTCCTGCGCGCCCTGCGCGGCCTGCCCGCGTTCGCTGGGCGCTCCTCGGCCCGGACCTGGCTGCTGTCGATCGCCCGGCGCGCGGTGATCGACCGGTACCGGATGGCCGCCGCCCGGCCGCGCTGCGCGGCACTGCCGGACTGGCAGGAGGCGGCGGAGCGGCAGGGTGGCACACCGACGGCCGGGTTCGAGGACGGCATCGCGCTCGGCGACCTGCTCGACCGGGTGCCCGCCCAGCGGCGGGAGGCCTTCGTGCTGACACAGGTCGTCGGCCTGAGCTATGCCGAGGCGGCCGAGGTCGCCGGCTGCCCCGTCGGGACGGTCCGCTCCCGGGTCGCCCGCGCCCGGGAGGAACTGGTTGCCCGCCTGCGCGCCGCCGAGGCCGGGGAACTCGCGACCGCCTGCTGAGCGGCGGGAGGACGACGGGCCGTCGGCGGGCGGGCGAGCGGCGAACGATCGACGGCCGACGGCGAACAACCGACAGCGGACAGATAACAGCGAACAGATGACAGATTTCGAAATCTGTCATCTGTTCGCTGAAAGTTGTCACCCGCCACCGCCCTGCGCCGCACCCGCACCCGCACCCGCACCCGCACCCGCACCCGCACCCGCACAAGAAATCCCCCAGGTGTTCGGAACCGGAGCCCCTGCGCCACCGACTGCTGTACCGGACCCCGCCGCCGAGGCGGTGTCCGGTCCGGCAGCACGGGAGACGGAGGGACTTCATGACAGTGCAACCACCCCCGACCACCCAAAATCTGACGAACCATCAACGCGAGCCGGTGGACCGCTGGAGCCTGGTGGTGGCCGCCGGCCTGCTGTCCTTCGTCGCGATGCTCGACATGAACGTGGTCAACCTCGCGCTCACCGACATCGCGGCCGGCCTGCACGTCTCCCCCGGAGTCGCCCAGTGGGCCGCCCTGGGGTACCAACTCCCGCTCGTCGCACTACTGTTGCCCGCCGGGCGATGGCTGGACCAGGTCGGCACCCGCTCGGCCCTGCTGCTCGCCGTCGGCTGCTTCGCCCTGTGCAGCGTGCTGGCGGCCTGTGCCCCGTGGGCCGGGTGGCTGATCGCGGCACGGCTGTTCCAGGGCGCCTTCGGAGCCGTGCTCTTCGTCCTGATGCCGGTGCTCGCCGCCACCTCCGTCCGGCCCGAGCTGCGCGGCCGGGCGATGAGCGTGCCCGCGACGCTCGGTCCGCTCGGCGCCGTCACCGGGCCGGTGCTCGGCGGACTGCTGCTCGACCACCTGGGCTGGCGGGCGATCTTCCTCGTCAAGCTGCCGGTCTGCCTGGCCGCCGTCCTGCTCGTGCGGCGCCACGCCCCGCGCCGCGGCGGGCTGCGGCCGCCCGACCGGTCCTCGCTCGGCGACGCCGCGCTGATCGGCGCCGCCGTGGCCGCCATCCTGCTCGGACTCACCCTGGCCCCGCGGACGCCGCTGTGGCTGCTGCTCGCCCTGCCCGCCGTACCGCTGGTGCTGCTCTGGCTGCGCCGCCCGGGCGGCCGGCCGGTGGCCGAGGTACTTCGGGCCGCCGGGACCGCCGGGGCCAACGCCTCGGTGCTGGCCCTCGCCGCCGGATTCGCGGCCTGCCACTACCTGCTCGCCCAGCACCTGCGCGGACCCCAGGGCGAGAGCGCCACCGCCACCGCACTCACCATGCTGGCGTTCCCGCTCGGCATGGTGCTGGCCGGCCGGGTCGGCGGCCGGCTGGCCGACCGCTGGGGCGCCCGCCCGACCGCGCTCACCGGTGCCGCCGTCACCGCCCTCGGCCTGGCCCTGCTCGCCCCGCTGGACCCGAGCTGGTCCGCCCTCGACATCGCCGCGCGACTCGCCCTCGCCGGCGCCGGGATGGGCCTCAACGGCGGCCCCACCCAGGCCCTGGTGATGTCCGCCTCCCCGCCCGGAAAGCTCGCCACCGCCGGCTCCGCCGTCCAACTCGCCCGCAGCCTCGGCTTCGCGCTCGGCCCGGCCCTCGGCACCGCCGCCGCTCTCGCCGCGCCCCACGACACCACCGGGACGCGCGCCGGGATCGCCCTGGCCGCCCTGGTCGCGGCCACAGCCGTCGCCCTGCTCGCCCTGCACCGCCGCCCCGAGGCCTGAGCACCCCGCACCGCCCCGCATCCGCCCCCGCTCCGGCCCACACCCACAACACGCCATAACACGCCACAACACACCGCATCGCCCCGCATCGAAGGACCCCCCAGATGACCGACACGAGCCCCGACTCGATCACCGACACGGCCACCGCCCCGGCCGCCGCCGACGAAGCCCCGCACTGCCCGTACGGGTACGACCGGCTCCCCTCCCCAGTCCCGCTGTACGGCCCGGCGTACAAGCGCGACCCGTACCCGCTCTACCGGCGGATGCGCGAGGCCGGGCCGGTGCACCGGGTGGAGTTCCCGAGCGGCATCCACGCCTGGCTGGTCACCGGCCACCGGGCCGCCCACGCTGCCCTCAACGACCCCCGCCTGGGCAAGAACCACAGCCTGGGCAACGACAATTGGCGCCGCCTCGCGTCGATCATGCCCGAGCCGCAGCACTCGCAGCTCCAGGTCCATCTGCTCCACCAGGACCCGCCCAAGCACACCTCGATGCGCCGGCTCGTGCTCGACGCCTTCGCCCCGCGCCGGGTGGAGTCGCTTCGACCCCGGTTCCAGGAGCTGGCCGACGCGCTGGTGGACGAACTGCCGCAGTCCGGCGGCGCGGACCTGGTGGCGGGCTTCGCGGCCCACTACCCCTTTCGGGTGCTCTCCGAAGTCATCGGCCTGCCGCCCGAGTTGGCCGAGCGCTTCGACCGGGACTGGGGCAAGGTGGTCCAGCCGGTCGGCCCGCAGGACCCCGGCCGACCGGCGTACGAGGCACGGCTGCGCGGCCTCCAGACGTACATCGCCGATGTCGTCGCCCGCAAGCGCGTCGACTGCCTGGAGCCCGGCTGGGTGGCCCGGGAGGACCTGCTGGGCCGGCTCGTCCACGCCCATGACGCGGGCGAGTTGAGCCGCGCGGAGCTCGACTCGATGGTCTTCCAGCTGCTGGTCGCCGGACAGGAGCCGGTCACCAACCAGATCACCACCATGCTGGTCACCCTGCTGCGCCACCCCGAGCAGCTCGCCTGGCTGCGCGAGGGCGTCGACGAGCCCGGCCGACTCGCCCGGGCGGTGGAGGAACTGCTGCGCCACGACGCCGCGTTCGAGCTCACCACCTGGCGGTTCTTCGCCGAGGACAGCGACCTGTTCGGCACCGTCGTCCCGGCCGGCGACTCGGTGATCGTCTCGCTCTGCGCCGCCAACCGCGACGACGAGCAGTTCCGCGATCCCGACCGCCTCGACCTGGACCGCACCCCCAACGCCCACCTGGCCTTCGGCCACGGCATCCACTACTGCCCCGGCGCCGCACTCGCCCGGGCCGAGCTCCAGGTCGCCCTCGCCACTCTGCTCACCCGGCTGCCCGGCCTGCGCCCGGCCGAGGCGCCCGGCGACGGTCTGGCGAACCTGGCCTGGGTCCCTGCCGTCCTGGCGCGCGGAGTGAACCGGCTGCCGGTCGCCTACGACCGGCGCCGCTGACCCCAGGGCGCCTCGCACCCCCGGGACACATCGAACCCCCGCTCACGCGCCCCCGCTCACACACCCCGGCTCCGACCGCCCGGAGCCCGACACCTGACGCCCGAAGCCGCACCGCACCACCTTCCGTGGAGGACCCCCATGCCGCCCGTCGGCACCGCCCCTGCCGCCATCACCCCTGCCACCGCCGTCACCATCGCCGTCACCACCGCCACCGACCCCGCGGACCGCCCCGCGGCCGAGCGGCTCGCCGCCCGCGTCCTCGGTCTGCTGCTGCCGCACCGCCGGGCCGCGGACCCGGAGTTCGATGCCCGCCCGGAGCACTTCCCGCTCCAGCTGGCCCAGTTGGCGGACTTCATCACCGCCGGCGAACCGATCGTCCTGACCCTGCCCGGCTTCCCCTGCAAGTCGCCGAACCCCGCGAAGGTGCTCGGCCACCTGCCGGACGAGGGCGAACGGCTGTCGCTGACCTTCCTCGACGGGCTGTGCGCCGAGATCGGCCGCCTGTACGCTCCCGGCGCCCGGATCCTGATCTGCTCGGACGGGCACATCTTCGGCGACCTGATCAACGTCCCGGACGACCACATAGACGCGTACTCGGACGCCCTGACCGCCATGATCGCCCGCGAGGGCCTGACCCGCCTCGACACCTTCGACCTGCGGGCCGTCCTCGGCGACCTCCCGTACGACGAGAAGCGCGCCCGGGTGCACGCCCGGTACGCGCCGAGCGTCGAGGAGTTGCGCGAACAGGTGCTGACCGAGGAGGAGACCCTACGGCTCTACCGGGGCATCACCCGCTTCCTCACCGAGGACACCGTCGGCTTCACCGGCACCCGCTCCGCCCTCCAGCGGGAGTGCCGCCGACGCGCCTACGGCGTGATCCAGCGCAGCCGCGCCTGGGGCGAGTTGATCGCCGAGCACCACCCGCGCGCCGTCCGGCTGTCCATCCACCCGCAGCCGGCCGGGGCGTCCAAGTTCGGCATCCGGCTGCTGGCGGCGGCCGACGCCTGGATCACGCCCTGGCACTCCGCGGTGCTCCACCGCACCGGCGGCGAGCGCGAGTTGCTGCGCAACGCGGAGGCCGCGCGGCTCGGCCGGCTGGTCCTGCGGGACGGTCGGCCGAGCCACTACGAGTGCCACTAGCAGGAGCGCCGGTACGGGCTACCGCCCCGGCACGGCCGCCTGCGCCGCTGCCGGGGACCGGTGGTCGAAGGCGATCAACGGATCGCCGGTGAGGGGGTGTTCGACCACCGCCGCCCGTACGCCGAAGACCTCGGCCAGCAGCTCGGCGGTCAGCACCTCGCGCGGTGTCCCGGAGGCCACCAGGGCGCCGCCGTGCAGGACGTGCAGCCGGTCGCAGACCGAGGCGGCGGCGTTGAGGTCGTGCAGGGCGACCAGGGTGGTGCGGCGCTGTTCCCTGAGCAGGGCGAGCAGTTCCACCTGGTGCCGGACGTCCAGGTGGTTGGTCGGCTCGTCCAGTACCAGGACGTCCGGCTGCTGGGCGAGCGCCCGGGCCAGCAGCACCCGTTGCCGTTCACCGCCGGAGAGCTGGGCGAACCGTCGGTCGACGGCCTCGGTCATGCCGACCCTGGTCAGCGCCTCGGAGGTGATCCGGTGGTCCTCGGCGTCGTCGGCCGCGAAGGCCCGCTTGTACGGGGTGCGGCCCATCGCGACCACCTCGCGGACGCTCAACTCGAAGTCCCCGCCGCGCTCCTGGGGCAGTGCCCCGATGTGCCGGGCGGACTGCGCGGGTCGCAGCTCCGCGAGGTCCCGCCCGGCCAGCAGCACCCGGCCGGCGCTGGGCCGCAGGTGCCGGTAGACGGTGCGCAGCAGGCTGGACTTGCCACTGCCGTTGGGTCCGACCAGTCCGGCGATCTCCCCCTCCTCGGCGATCAGGTTGGCCCCGGCCAGCACCGTCCGGCCGGCCAGGGCGACGCTCAGGTCCTCGACGGCGATCCTCAACTGCGCTCCAGTCGTCGGTCCAGCAGGTAGAGCAGGGTGGGGGCGCCGAGGACGGCGGTGACCACGCCGATCGGCAGTTCCTGGCCGTCCAGGGCGGTGCGGGCCACCGTGTCGACGACGACCAGCAGCAGCGCCCCGGTGAGCGCGGACAGCGGCAGCAGCCGCCGGTGGTCGCCGCCGACCAGCAGCCGGCACACGTGCGGCACCATCAGCCCGACGAAGCCGATCGCCCCGGAGACGGCGACCAGCACCCCGGTGAGCACACTGGTGACCACGAAGACCTCGCGGCGCAGCCGGGTGACGTCCACGCCGAGCCCGGCAGCCGTCTCGTCGCCCATCAGCATCGCGTTGAGCCCCCGGGCGCGGGCCTGGAGCAGGGCCAGTCCGAGCGCCACGGCGACGGCGGGGACGGCTAGTTGGGCCCAGACGGCGCCGCCGAGGCTGCCCATCAGCCAGAACAGCACGCCCCTGGTCTGCTGCTCGTCGCGGGTCTGCAGGACCAGGTAGCTGGTGATGCCGCCGAGGAACTGGGCGATGCCGATGCCCGCGAGGACCAGCCGCAGCGGCGAGAATCCGCCGCCGCGCCGGGCCATCAGCCAGACCAGCGAGAACGCGGCGAGCGCGCCGGCGAACGCCGCCAGGGAGACGGTGAGGCCGAGCGCGCTGCCGAAGGAGAGCTGGAGCCCGAGGGTGGCGCCGAGGACGATGGCGGCGACCGCGCCCAGCGAGGCACCGGAGGAAATGCCGAGCAGGTAGGGGTCGGCGAGCGGGTTGCGGACCAGGGCCTGCACGGCGGTGCCGACCAGGCCGAGTCCGGCGCCCACCACGGCCGCCAACAGGGCGCGCGGGACTCGCAGTTGCCAGACGATGAGGTCGCGGGTGCCGGGTTCGGGGGCCCCGCCGGTGAGCCGGCGGGCGACCACCGACCAGACCTCGCCGGGCGGGACGTCCACCGAGCCGAGCGAGACGGCGACGGTCAGAGCGAGCACCAGGGCGACGGCGAGGGCGGCGGCCAGCGGCCCGGCCCGCAGGGTGCGGGCCGGGCGGGCTTCGCCGCGCTCGTTGCGAGCGATGGCCGACGTCACCGGCTACTGCCCGCTCTTGACGGGGTCGGGGCTCTTCGCGGGGTCCTGATTCTTGACGAGGTCCGGGCTCTTGACGAGGTCCGGGTGGACGGTGGCGGCGATCTGCCGGACGGCCTCGGCGTTGCGCACCCCCGCGATGGTGGTCACCTCGGAGCCGAGCCGGACGAAGTGGCCCTCCTGGACGGCCTTCAGGCCCTGGGTCGCGGGGAAGCCCTTCAGGAAGGCCTCGGCCTCGTCGAAGGCCTTGCGGGTGGCCTCTTCGCTGCCCCGGTTGCGCACGGCCAGCTGGATCCAGTCGGGGTTCTTGGCGACCACGTCCTCCCAGGAGCCGGGCTTGAAGTCGGCGTCGCAGTCGGCGAACACGTTGCGCGCCCCGGCCTGGGTGATCACGGCGTTGGCGACCTGCCGGCCGCAGACCGCCACCGGCTGCTTGGTGCCGGCGTCGAAGTCGAAGACGAAGTAGCTCGGCCGCTGCCCCTCCGGCACGGCGGCGAGCGCGGTGCGGACCTCGCCGAGCTGCTTCTCCATCCCGGCGACCAGTTCCTCCGCCCGCGCGGCGGTGCCGGTGACGGCGCCCAGCCGGCGGACGTCCTCCTCGATCCCGGCGAGGTCGGTGCGCGGCGCCTTGGCGGCCTTCGGCGTCCCGGCGCAGGCCGTGGAGAGCAGGTACACGTGCTGGATGCCGGCCGCCGCGTACTCCTCCTCGCTCGGCCCGGTGGCGCCGCCGCCCATCATCGGCATCGCGCCGAAGGTGTCCACGTAGAGGTCGGCACCGGAGCCGAGCAGCTTCTCCTTGGGTATGCCCTTGTCCCCGAGCACCGGCACCTTGGCGCCCTGCTCGGCGACGGCGGCGGGCAGGGTGCCCTTGCCGGGCGGGAAGCCGGTGCCGATCACCCGCTCGCCCGCGCCGAGTTGGAGCATCAGCTCCAGGCCGGCGGCATTGCTGGTGACGATCCTGGAGGGCGCCTTGGCGATGCTGGTCTCCTTGCCCGCGCAGTCGGCGACCTTGACGGGGAAGCCACCGCCCGGGTCGTCCCGGACGGTGACGGAGGCGCTCGGCCCGCCCCCGGTCCCGCTTCCGCAGGCCGTGGCGAACAGGGCGACGGCGGCTGCGATTCCGCAGGCGACGCGAGGGCGCATGACAACTCTCTCCTGGTCGGTGACCGTGCTCGGTGACGGTGCTGGTGACCGCGTTGGTGACCGTGCTCGGTGCTTGTCGTGGGTGGGTCGTGGGTGGGTCGTGGCTGGTCGTGCCGAAGGCCCGTACTGCGGACCCGGACCAGGTAGTCGGGCGGCCGGGCCGATGGGTTCCCCGCGATTCGCGCCCGGTCGTCGTCGGCGCACCCCCTCGCCCCGGAGCCGGACGTAGGCTGGCCGGATGGCCGCCCCCACCGTCCCGCGCGACGATCTCGACCTCCCCGTCCGGCTCGGGCCGCGTCCGCCCCGCCGGGTGGTCTCGCTGGTGCCTTCGCTGACCGAGGCGGTCGCCGCCACCGCGCCCGGGCTGCTGGTCGGCGCCACCGACTGGTGCAGCCACCCCGCCGACCTGTCCGTCACCCGGATCGGCGGCACCAAGAACCCGGACGTCCCACGCATCCTCGCGCTCACGCCGGACCTCGTCCTCGCCAACGACGAGGAGAACCGGCGCCCCGACCTGGACGCGCTGCGGGCGGCCGGCGTCCCGGTCTGGGTCACCGACATCCGCACCCTGGACGACGCCCTCCGCTCCCTGCACCGGCTGCTGACCACCGCCTGCGGACTGCCCAGGCCGCTCTGGCTGGACGAGGCGGAGGCGGCCTGGGCCCCGGTCGGGAGCGGCGGCACTCCCGCGCTGGGCGACGGCCCGCGGACCGTCGTGCCGATCTGGCGCCGCCCGTGGATGGTCCTCGGCCGCGACACCTTCGCCGGGGACCTGCTGCGCCGCCTGGGCCTGCGGCTCGTCCACGCCGACCACCCCGAGCGCTACCCGGCCGTTCCACTGCCCGAACTGCTCGCCTGCCGACCCGAGTTGGTGGTCCTGCCGGACGAGCCGTACCGCTTCACCGCCGAGGACGGCCCGGAGGCGTTCCCGGGCACGCCGGCGGCGCTGGTCAGCGGACGGCACCTGACCTGGTACGGCCCCTCGCTGGTGACCGCCCCCGCCGTGCTGCGGCGGGCCCTCGACCACCCGTACGGTCCGGGCGGCGGAACGGGCGCCTCGTAGGACGACCGCCACTCACCGACGGCCGCCGATGACACGGGGGGTACGAAGGTTGAGCGAGGGCGGGAGGGAAAGCACCGACTGAGGGCGGGTGCCCCGGAACGTGACAGCCCGGGACGCGTGTTCGCGTCCCGGGCCCTGTGCCCTGCGGCCTTGCGGCCGTAGCGGCTTGTTTCGTCAGCCGCGCGCGGCGGTGACGGCGGCGCCCAGCGCCTCCTTGATCCGGGGACCGAGGCGGGCGAAGCCCAGCTCCTTCATGGCCGCCCGCAGCAGTTCCTCGTCGGTCCGCTCGACGCCGTCGCCGTCCACCCACCGCACGACGGCGAGCAGCTCGTCGGCGGAGTAGGCGGTCACGGGGCGACCGGGCGTGAAGTCCGGCTTCACGGGACGGACGTCGGCCTCCGGCTCGGCGGCGGGGGCTTCGGCAGCGGCGACGGGCTCCTCGACAGCGGGCACGGGCACGGGCTCGGGCTCGGGCTCGGGCTCGGCCGCGACCTCAACGGCCGGCTCGGGCTCGGGCGCGACGGCAGGCTCCTCGGCCTCGACCACCGGCTCCGCCGCCTCCACGGCAACCGCCTCGGGCTCGGTCTCGGCGACGGGCTCCTCGGCCTCGACCACCGGCTCCGCCGCCTCCATGGCAACCGCCTCGGGCTCGGCGACTACGGCCTCAGCCGTCTCAACCTCAGCCTCAGCCTCGACCGCAACGGCAGGCTCGTCCACGTCCGCGGCCGGCTCGTCGACGGTGGGCTCCACCGCGACAGCCACCGACTCGGCCTCGACCTCAGCCTCGGCCGCGGCCTCGGCGGCACTCTCGGCAATCTCGATCGCCGGCGCATCGGTCTCGGCGGCGGGCTCCTCCACCACGTTCACCTCAGCCTCAACGGCGTCGATGACCTCGGCGATCGGCTCCTCGACGGCGGGCTCCGTCACGACGGACTCAGGCTCGGTCTCGGCCACCGGCGCGACCTGGACCTCGACCTCAACCACGGTCTCAGCCTCGGCCGCAACCTCGACGACCGGCTCCTCGGCCACGACCTCGGCGACCGGCTCCTCGACCTCAACGACCTCGGCGGCCGGGTCGGCCTCCGGTTCCGTCTCCGCCGGGGTCTCGTCCACGGCCTCGGCCAGGGCGGCGGTCGCGGCCGCCACCAGGTCGTCGGCCGCCGGGGAGGGCGCCGGGAGGGTGACCACCGCGGCCTGGGCCTCCTCGTCGGCCTGCTCGGTCGCCGGCTCGTCGTCCGCGACACCCGTGTCCGATGACGTCTCCGCCTCGGCCTCGGCGTCGGTCTCGACCTCAGGCTTGATCTCCGCCTCGACCTCGGCGTCGGTCTCGACCTCAGGCTTGACCTCGGCCTCGACCTCAGTGTCGGTCTCGACCTCGGCCTCTGCCTCAACGGCCGCGGGCGCCTCGTCGGCCTCCTCCACCGGAGCGGTCGCCGGAGCCGGGGTCTTCTCTCCCAGCCCGTCCCGCTGCCCACCGGCCAGCGCCTGCAGGGCAGCCGCCTCGGCGTCAGCCAGGTCCGCCGACTCCTCGGCCCCGGCCTTCTCGGCCACAACCTCCTCGGCACCGGCCTCGCCGTCGACCTCGGCAGCGACCTCGGCGGCGACCTCGTCCGTCGCCTCGGCAGCCTCCTCGGCCTCCGGCAGCTCCTCGACCACGGCGTCCCCGGTGGCGGTGGCCTTCTCCCCGAGCCCGTCCCGCTGCCCGGCGACCAGCGCCTGGCGGGCCGTGTACGCGGCCTCGGCGGCGCGGCGGTCGGCCTTGGCTGCGGCGAGTTCGGCGAGCAGGTCGGCGAGGCCGGCCTCCTCCAGGCCGACCCGCAGGCCGCGGATGGTGGGCAGGCGGTAGAGGGTGCCCTCGTCGGCGGCGAGCCGCTCGACCAGGTCGATCAGCTCGGCGAAGGGCAGCCCGTCCAGGTCGTGGTCGGGCAGCAGGCGGGCGAGGCCGCGCAGGCCGGTGTTGATCGCTTCGAAGGCCTGGGCGGTGCGGTCGACCAGGGCGCCGTCGCCGGGCACTCGCGGGAGGGTGCCGGCCGGGGCGAGCGCGGTCCAGGCGCGACGCTCGATCTCGGCGGAGATGAGGGCCTCGTGCAGGTCCTCCCGGCGGATGCGGCGGTCGGTGGCGAGTGCGACGGCCTGCTTGCGCAGCGAGCGGCCGCGCAGCCAGGAGAGCTTGACGCCGTTCTCGCGGCGCCAGGTGCTGTCGGCGGTGGCGGCGGCGAGGGCGCCGAGGTCGGCGTCGTAGGCGGCGGGGAAGAGGGCCGTGGAGGTGCGGTGCACCCGCTGGAGCATCTCGACCAGCAGCGCGGTCTTGGCGACGGTGTCGGGCTCGTCCAGCTTGACGTCGGCGGCGAGGGCGGTGACGGCCTCCCAGGTCTGCTGGAGGTCGCTGCCGCGCAGTTCGGCGAGGGCCGTGGAGGCGGCGCGGGCGTCCTCGGGGGTGGCGACGGTGTCGACGGCCGCGTACCAGGCGTGGGTCTCGGCGGTGAGCGTGAAGGCCCCGAGCTCGGCGTAGCGGCCGAGGTCCTCGCGGAGGTCGGGCTCCGCGGCGGCGTCCTGGGGGTCCTTGACGTCTGCGGCGTCGGCGACGTCCGCCGGGTCGGCTGCGTCGGCGTTGCGCGAGTGAAGCACTGTCATGTGAGGTCCGGTTCTGGGCGACGACGGCGGGGCTGGCGGCGAGGGGGCGGCGGACCGGTTGCGCGGGGTCGCCCCTGAGGCGGGGCTGGGGGGCGCGCGGGCGGGCTGCCGGTTGTGGAGGCCCAGAATACGGGTGCCCGTTCGAGGCTTGCACGCACCCACCGCCCCGACGGGCGGGTGTCGTGTGCCATACCGCCCGCCTGGCCGCCACTCGGGCGGTCCGCCCGGGTGGTCGGGCGTTGGTCCGGACGGGTGTCTCCGCTGCTCACGGCTCCTCGCGCGGCCCCCCGACAGGCGGCTCCGGCCGACGGCCCTCGGCCCGACGGTCGCCCCGGCGGAACCGCTCCATCGGCACCTCCCGGACGCCACGTCCCCGTACCGGGCCCGGCCGGCCGGGCGGCGGCCGGTAGCCGGCCCGGCCGAGGGCCCGCAGATCGACCGGCGCGAGGTATTCGCCGAGCGCGGTGCGGTGCCACCACGCGCCGGTTTCCCGCAATTCGCGCCAATCGGTGAACCGGTAGAGGTAGAGGGTCGCCCGGACGTGGGTCGGCGGGGCGTCCGGGAAGGGGTTGTGGCGCAGCAGGCGCAGGGTGGCCCGGTCGCCGGACAGCAGGCGGGCGACGAAGGGGAGGAACCAGGGGCGGGCGTAGGCGGAGGAGATGCCGGCGAACCACATCAGCCAGTCGAGCCGCAGGTGGTAGGGCGCGAACTGGCGCGGGCGGCGGCGCACGTCGCCGGGCTTGCCCTTGAAGCCGTACTCGCGCCAGACGGTGTGCGGGGTGAGCACCGTCTCGTCGGTGCCCTCGACCACCACCTCCTGGCGGAACCGGTTGACACTGCCGAAGGCGCCGTAGGTGTTGACGAGGTGCAGGCGGTTGAAGGAGCGGTTCATGGCCTGGCCGCGGGAGATCATGTTGCGCACCGGCCAGTAGCTGAGCACCACGACGGCGGCGGTCAGCGCGATCACCACCGCCTCGTACCAGACCGGGGTGCCGGGGTAGGCGCGGGGCTGGACGGACAGGCCGAGGCGGGCCGGTTCGACGGCGGCGAGGGCGAGGGCGATGGTCAGCCAGTTGAGCCAGGCGAAGTTGCCGGACGCGACCAGCCAGAGCTGGGTGGCGATGACGGCGCAGGCCGCGCCGCTCGCGACCGGCTGCGGCAACAGCAGGCCGACCGGTACGACGAGTTGGACGATGTGGTTGACGGCGGCCTCGACCCGGTGCAGCGGGGCGGGCAGGTGGTGGAAGAACCAGCTGAGCGGTCCGGGCATCGGCTGGGTCTCGTGGTGGTACTGGAGGCAGGTCAGGTCGCGCCAGCAGCTGTCGCCGCGCAGCTTGATCAGTCCGGCGCCGAACTCGACCCGGAAGGCCAGCCAGCGCATCAGCCACAGCACCGGGGTGGGCGGGGCGGTGTCGGCGTCGCCCAGGAAGGCGGCGAGGAAGCCTGCTTCGAGCAGCAGGGACTCCCAGCCGAAGGAGTACCAGGTCTGCCCGACGTTGACGATGGAGAGGTAGAGGGTCCAGAGCACCGCCCACAGCAGGATCGACGCCCAGAGCGGGACGGCGTCGCCGAGCCCGGCCGCGACGGCTGCGGCGAGCGCGGCGCCGCTCCAGGCGACGGCGGCGAAGAACCGGTCGCTGTAGTGGAGGTGGAACAGGCCGGGCGACCGGCGGAACGGGACCCGCGCGGTGAAGCGGGGCACCGGCAGCATCCCGTCGGCGCCGATGAGCGCGCGGAACTGCCCGGCGGCGGCCAGGAATCCGATCAGGTAGAGGGCGGCGAGCAGGCGTTGGACGAGCAGCCGGCTCAGCCAGTAGTCGGGGGCGGCGAACCAGTCCATGCGGCCCATGCCTACCATCCGGTGCCCCGGGCACGGGCCCGGTCGGGGCGGTGGAGCGGGGAGGGTTCACCCGCTCGGCCCGGGCGGCGGGCCTCCGGCAGTGCCCGGCGGACACGGACCGGCACGGGAAGGGCACCCGGCGGACTTCCGGCGGACTCCCGGCGCCGGACGGCAGCGTGGCGGGGTCCTCTCCACGGGGGTGAGAGGCGCCCCGCCACGGTGGTGGACGGTCCGCACCCGGCCGGGTTCAGGCGGGCAGGCCGGGTCCGGCCCCGCCGGCGACGGCGGAGCGGCCGGGCACGGAGGCACCGCTCTGCTGGAGCCGGTCGACGAGCAGGGCGGCCAGCGTGCCGAGCTCCTCCTCGGTGCGGGACTGGGCGGTGATGTCCATGCCGACGGTGAGGACGCCGTTGATCCGGCCGGTGAGCGCGGCCCGCAGCGGGGTGCAGGTGAAGCTGAACACCTGCCGCCCGCGCTGCGCGTCGGGACGGGCGGAATCGAGCCGGACGCCGTCGAGGACGGCGGTGCGACCGGTGTGGTACGCCTCCACGACGGTCTGTTCGAGGCCGGCGGCGCCGAGCTGCGGGTAGGCGGCGCCGATCGTCCCGTAGGCCGTCGGCGCGCCGAAGGTGTCGGTGTGCTGGGCGTTGGCGTACCGGATTTCCTGGACCGGGCCCTCGGTGAGCATGATGGGGAACGGCGAGCCGTCGAAGGCGGCGAACATCTCCTGGCGCTGGGCGAGCAGGCTGTCGCGCAGCCGGATCTCGGAGAGCAGCGCCTCGGCGAGGTGCTGGATGTCGCGCAGCCGCTCGCGCCCCCACTGCCGGGGTTCCCGGTCGAGGACGCAGACGGTGCCGATGACGGTGTTGGTGTCGTCGACGAGCGGAGCGCCGAGGTAGGCGCGGACGCCGAGTTCGTCCACCACCGGGTTCCCGGCGAACCGGGGGTAGGCGAGGATGTCGTCGAGGGCGAGGGGGGAGCGCTGGGCGACGACGTGCGGGCAGAAGCCGTGGCTCAGCGGCATCTCGCGGGTGGGGAGGTCGAACGCGATGCCGCGGTCCGCCCAGGACGATCCGTTCTCGGCCCTGGCATCGGTCGAACTTGGCGGAATGTAGAGCCCGCGGAACATCTGGCGTTCGTCATTGATGAAGTTGACCATCGCGATGGGAGCGCGCGTGATACTGGCTGCGAGGTGGGCGAAGCGGTCGAAGGCCTCGTCCGCGGACGGGTCGTTGAGCCCGAGGCCGCGCAGCCTGCGGGTTCGCGCGGACTCGCCGGAGGCACCCGGGAACTGGCCTTGAGTGCTCATCACATCAGTCATGGCGCACATGTAACCAGACATCAGAACAGCCGGACCGTCCCGATCGACCGTTCCTCAGCCTTGCCGATGGCCAGTCAAAACTGCACGTGAACGACCGGTCGACGGACCGTCACGGAAGCGAAGATCGATTCCCGGCCGGGGGCGGGGCGAAACCCCTCCGGGCGGGGACGGGCCGAATCGCGCCAATCCAAGATCGACTCTGGGCTGCCCCGGCACCCCATACAACAATGAGCCCTGCCGAAGACACGGACGATGCCCGCCACCGGGACACCGCCCGGTGACGCATGCGCCGATCGCACCGGGGCGACCGGCCGGAACTCCCGCACACCCACCGCCCCCCGCGGGGTTGCCGGAGCGGCATCGACGGCACGAACGGAGGCACGGCACCGCACACACCGAGAGGACCGGAGCATGGCGATGGACTACTTCACCGACGACCGTCACGAGGAGCTTCGCGCCGAGGTCCGTGACTTCGCGGAGAAGGAGGTGCGTCCGCGGGTGGCCGGGATGGAGGCCGAGCGGAAGATCGAGTTCGAGCTGGCCCGACAGATCGCCCGCCAGGGCTGGATCGGCGTGACGATCCCGCGGGAGTTCGGCGGCCTCGGCCTGGGGCACGTCGCCAAGACCGTGATCATCGAGGAGCTGGCCCGGGTCAGCGGGGCCGCCGGCTCGATCGCGCAGGCCTCCCAGCTGGGCGTGGCCAAGGTCCTCCACTACGGCTCCCAGGCCCAACGCCGCAAGTGGCTACCGAAGTTCGCCTCCGGGGAGTGCCTGCCGACCATCGCCGTCACCGAACCGGAATCCGGCGGGCACGTGCTCGGGATGACCGGCACGGCGGTGCGCGACGGCGACGAGTACGTGCTCAACGGCCGCAAGTGGTTCGTCGGCAACTCCCACATCGGGGACGTGCACGGTGTGGTCCTGCGCACCGGCCAGGGCAGCCGGGGCCTGTCCGCCTTCCTGGTCGAGAGCGACCGGCCCGGGTTCCGCACCGGCTCCCCCGGGTCGCAGAGCGGGCTGCACGGCTTCAGCTTCGGCGAGATCCTCCTGGAGGACTGCCGCGTCCCGGCCGGCAACCGGCTCGGCCGGGAGGGGCAGGGGCTGGACGTCGCCTACTCCTCCTCCACCCTCTACGGCCGGATCAACCTCGCCGCCGTCGCGCTCGGCATCCACACCGCGATCGTCGAGGACACCGTCCGGTTCGCCGGAGGACGCGTCCTGTACGGCCAGCCGCTCAGCCAACTCCCGAACATCATGCTCAAGCTGGGCGAGATGCAGTCCCGGCTGATGACCGCCAGGCTCGCCGCCTACCACGCCTCCCACCTGCTCGACCACGGCCGCGCCTGCGACGCCGAGCTGATGAACGCCAAGCTCATCAACACCGAGTACGCGCTGGACTCCGCGCGCAACGCCATGGAGATCCACGCCGCCCGCGGCCTCCAGCCCGAGTTCGGCATCGAGCGCTACCTGCGGGACGCCACCCACGTCTACCCGCCGGCCGGCACCTCGGACGTCCAGCGGCTGCGGCTCGGGCAGTTCGCCTCGGGCACGTACGGCAAGCAGTGGTCGGCGGAGCTGTCCGACCTGACCAGCTGGGCCTGGAGCGAGCTCGCCGCCCAGCGGGAGGCCTCGGTGGAGAAGCCGCCGGGGAGGGGCGGACGGGTGCTGCCGATGCCACTGGCGGGCTGAGGCCCCGCCCGCCACGACGACACTTGACCTGTTCCTGGCGAATTCCTCGGAGGGTTGCCCTCGCCCTCCGGGAACCGTCGGCACCCTCGGGGCGAGGGCCGCGAGCTGCGGCGATGCACCGGAGGCCCCTCCGGCCCGAACCCCGTTCCGACGCCGGTCCGACGCCATCAGCCCCTCGGATCAGGCCAGTTGATATTGCGTCGACGCCGCCCGGGGCTGATAGCGTTCCGTGCCGTCGACGGCCGTGCTGCACCGCGCCGGAGCAGTGACAGCACGTCACCGGCTCCGGCACCCCCGGCCCCGACTCCCTGAAGCCCGGCCGCGCCGTACGGGATCGACCCCGCCGCTCGGACCCACCGGTCCGGACCGGCGTCCCGGTCCCGCGACTCGGCCCTGCAGCAAGGAATCAGATGCCAGGCATACCGGCCCCCCGCACGGGCCACCGAGCCGGCCGGTCCGGCTCGCTCCGCGGCCCGCTCCTCTCCCTCGTGCTGGTCCCCAGCCTGGGCCTCGCCGCCGCCTGGGGCTACGCCGTCCACCTGCTCCGCGACTCCGGACAGCGCACCGCACTGCTGGCCGGCAGCGCGGCCGTCGCCCTGGTGCTGCTGATCAGCCTGGTCCGTGGCATCCGGACCGCCTGGGCCCTGTCCGCGCGGCTGTCCGGGCTGCGGGCCGACACCTTCGCGCTCGCCCAGCAGGAGATCCCCGAGGTCGTCGGACGGCTGCGCGCCGGGGAACAGGTGCCCGCCCCGGCCGTCTGGGCACCGTCCCGGCGGGCCGGCGACGACGTCCAGCAGACCTCGGAGGGTCTCGCCGCCGTCCGCCAGGCCGCGATCGCCGCCATCGTCCACCAGGCCCAGGGGCGCGAAGGGACGAAGAAGGTCTTCCTCAACATCGCCCGGCGCACCCAGATCCTGATCCACCGGCAGATCAGCATGCTGGACGCGCTCGAACGCGAGCACGAGGACCCGGAACTGCTGCGCGAACTGTTCGCGGTCGACCACCTGGCCACCCGGATGCGGCGCAACGCCGAGAACCTGGTCATCCTCGGCGGCGCCCTGCCCGCCCGGCGCTGGCGCAATGCCGTGCCCATGGTCAACGTGCTGCGCAGCGCCGTCTCGGAGACCGAGAGCTACTCCCGGGTCGTCGTCCAGGGCGTGCCGCGCGTCTCGCTCGACGGGCAGGCCGTCGCCGACGTCATCCACCTGGTCGCCGAGCTGATCGAGAACGGCACCACCTTCTCCCCGCCCTACACCCAGGTGCAGGTCTCGGCGCAGGAGGTCACCGAGGGCCTGGCGGTCGAGGTCGAGGACCGCGGGCTCGGCATGACCGAGCAGGAGTACCAGCGGTTCAACGCGTACCTGGCCGACCCGCCCGAGCTGGACGTCTCCGCGCTCGGCGACGACCTGCGGCTCGGCCTGTTCGTCGTCGCGCGCCTCGCCTCCCGGCACGAGGTCCGGGTCTCGCTGCGGCCGTCCCCGTACGGCGGCACCCGGGCGGTGGTGCTGGTGCCCTCGGCACTGCTGGAGCAGGCCGGACACCCGGCCGCGGTGCCCGGGCTGCCGTCGGGGGCCCGGATCACCCGGGCTCCGGTGTCCGAGGGGCCTCCGGGGCAGGCGGGGCAGGCGGGGCAGGCGGGGGCCGAGGACGGCTCGGGTTCCGGTTCCGGTTCCGGCTCCGACGGCCAGTCCGGCTCCGGTTCAGGTCCCGGGCCCGACGGCCTCGGGCCGGGACCGTCGGACGCGGCGGCAGAGGGGCTCGGCGGGCCGCTGGGCGGGGTCCAGCAGGCTCCGGGGCCCTTCGGCCTCCCCGGGGCTCCCCCTGTCTCCTGCGCCACGGACGGCCCCCGCACGGACGCCGCAGGGCTCGGCGATGTCACCGGTGTTGCTGGTGTCCCCGGGGTCGCGGGTGTCGCCGGTGCCGTCCGCGCCGATGCGCCGCCCGCCAACGGGGGCCTGGCGGTCGGCGCCGAGATCCCCGGGCTGCCCGGCGCCGTGGTCGTGCCCCGGCCCGTACTGCCGCGCATGTACGACCTGTCGGGCAGCCCCACGGGGGGACACCCGGCCGGACTGCCCGCCGTCAGCCGCGCCGACGGCCCCGGGACCGGCCCGGGGACCGACCCGAAGGACGGCACGGGCGATGGCCCGGACCGCGGACCGCGCGCGCCCCGGATCCCGCCGCGGCGGGCCCTCGACACCGGGCCGGACGTGCCCCGGGGCGAACAGTGACGACGCGGCACATCGGACCCCTGCACGATCACCACCGGACGCCGAGCGGTCCCGCCGCCCTCCGGCTCACCCCGCTCCCGCGCACGAGACCCGGAGCCGCCGGACGGCGGCGAGGCCCCGGCCCGGGTGGCCCGCCGGCCCGAGCGAGCGGGCCGATTCGGCCTCAGGCCTTGGTGTGGACCGGGTGGAGCTCGGCGAGCGACCCGACCAGCGGGGCCAGCTCGGGGACCTCGGTGGCCTCGGTCAGCGTCGCCTCCAGGGCGGCGTCGTGCACCGGCCGGGCGGCCGTCAGCAGGTCACGGCCCTCGGCCGTCAGCTCGGTGTAGATGCCGCGCCGGTCGTCCGCGCAGAGGAAGCGGCTGAGCAGGCCCCGGTCCTCCAGGCGGCTCACCAGCCGGGTCGTCGCGCTGCTGCTCAGCGCCGCCGCGCGGGCCAGCTGCTGCATCCGCATGTGCCAGCCGTCCTGGCGGGAGAGCGCGTCCAGCACCGTGTACTCGACCACCGAGAGCTTGAACTCGGCCTGGAGCGCCTTCTCCAGTGCGGTGTCGATCATCCCGTGCAGCGCGGCGAGCGTCCGCCAGCCGCTGGCCCGGACCTCGGCCGCATCGTCGCGGATTCCCATGGCTCGCCCACCCTTCCGTCGCGCTGCTCGTGCCGTGTGCCGGACGAGGCCCCGTGCGAGGTCTCGTAGCGGCTCTCGTACGAGGTCTCGTCCTGTGTCTTCCTACGACAAGTATGCCAGTTGGCGCGGAATACCGGTCTGTGCAAATAGTTCGACTTATAGCCCGGCCGCCCCTCCCCTGCCCGCCTGCCGTGGAAGTCCCCTCACCCCTCCCCGGACCAGGCCGCCGCGCACAGCGCCGTGGCCAGCTCCTCGGTGTAGGAGGCCGCCGCCAGCCAGGCGGCGGCGAAGGCCTCGTGGTCGTCCGTGACGATCCGGCCGAAGACGTCGCGCTGCCGGTTGGCAGCGGTGGCCCGCAGAGCATCGAGGAGCTCGGCGGCCGTGGCCAGCCCGGCGGCGCGCAGCAGCGCGCGGTCGGCCGCCGCCGAGGCCTCGCTCGGGGCGAGGGCGTGCCGGCCGGTGGTGACCGTCTGCTCGACCCGGCGCCCGAGCACGTGGACGGGCGGGCCGGACGGCGCCGGGGCCGTCGGCCCGTCCGCCGGCCCACCGACCGGGCCGGGCCCCGCGAGGTCGGCGGTCTGGACGCGTTCGAGGCCGAGGTTGACCCGGCCCGCCCGGGCCGCGGGCAGGGCGAGTCGGTCCGGCGTGCCCGGGGGCGTGCCGATCGCGAGCAGGCGCAGCTCCGGACGGTCCGCGCGCTCCAATCGGCCGATCACCCGCAGCCGCAGGCCGGGCGCGGTGGCGAGCAGCGCGAGGTTCGCCCGGAACGGCAGGTCCGGGTGTTCGTGCGCCGGGCGCAGGACGATCACCGGACCGCTCGAGCCTCCCGGACCGCCGTCCGCCGGGCTGTCCTCTGCCGGGCTGCCCGCGGCCCCCTCGGCCGGACCGCCCGCCGTGCAGCGCGCCAGCAACTGGGGCGTCCCGCCCGGGCCGGTGGGGGCGGTGCCCAGCAGGGTGACGTCCAGGAACAGCAGGTCGCTCCCGGCCGGGCGGCTCTCGTACGGCCGTTCCTGCGCCGCGAGCGCCCGGGCCACCTGTGCGGGAGCCGGTTCGGACCAGAGCCGGGCGGCCGGCTCCGCCGTCCACGCCGCGCCCGCCGCACGCACCGCCCGTACCGAGGCACCGGCGCCCAGTCGGCCGCCGGTGGACCTGGTCGCGCCCTGGACGGCCAGCCCGGCCCGGCTCAACTCGCGGTGGCTGAGCGCGGCATCACCCAGGCGGACCGTCCGGTTGCCCGCCCCGACCGCCTGCGGGGCGGCGGCCGACATGTCGTCGTGCGGCATCACCTCGGCGATCGTGCTCAGGCGCCCGTTGGCATCCACCGCCCAGCTGACCGCGCCCGCGTGCGTCGCCGTCAGCACCGGCTCGGCGAACAGGCCGTAGAGCCGCAGACCCCCCGCTTCCCGGTAGGCCTGGCGCGCGGTGCCGCGCAACTCGGCAATCGGGGCGACGCCGGCGGCCAGGGCGGTGGTGAGGCCGAGCAGTTCGCGCAGGCCCGCCACCAGATCCACCAGGCGGTGGTCCGGCGCGCCGGAACGCGCCGCCCGGACCCTCGTCGCGACGGTGACCGCCGCCGAGGCCGGGCGGTGCAGGCCCGCGAGGCGTGCCCGGTGGGCGGCGCGCAGCAGCTCGGCCTGGGAGACGGCGCCCGCCCCGCTCACCCCGGCGGCCAGGACGGCGGCCGCGGCCGCGTGGAGGTGGCGGACGGCAGCGAGTTCGGCGGTGGTGAGCGGGGCGGGGGCCGGTTGACCGGTCGGCGCCCCGGGGGTCTCCGGGGCTCCTTCTCGGCCTTCCGCGGCCACCGACCCGGTGCCGCCCTCGGGCGCGGGCCCGGCCTCGACCTCGGGCTCGGGCTCGGGCTCGACCTGGGGCTCGGGCTCGGCCTCGGCGAGCGGGCAGAGGGTGACGGCGGCGGCCCGGTGCACGCAGGCCGGGGCCAGCAGGCAGCCGCAGCGGACGTCGGCCTCCACCGCGACCACCCCACCCGGAGCGTGCAGCACCAGCAGCGTCTCCTCGTCCACCTCCACCCGCCACTCGTCGCCCTCCCGGGCCACCGGCCGCTCCGCCAGCTTCGCCGCCGCACCGTCCAGCCGCTTCTGCAGCCGGGCGCTCAGCCCGGCCACCACCTCGGCGACCACCTCGGGCCGCACACCCGGCCAGTCGCTCGTCCGCGCCGTCACGCTCATCGCACCTTCTCCCCCACCCAGCGGGCCAGTTCCAGCGGGCTCAACGCCGCCACGGGCATTCCGGCCGCGACCAGTTGGCCCGCGACCGCCTTCGAGTAGCGGGCCGTCCCGGTGTCGTCCAGCGCCGCACAGCCGAGCAGGTGCACGCCGGAGTCCACCAGCGCCCGGGTCTGGGCCAGCAGCCCGCCGATCGGCCCGCCCTCCTCGAAGTCGCTGATCACCGCGATCAGCGTGCGGGACGGCACCGTCACCAGCTCCCGCGCGTAGCGCAGCCCGCTCGCGATGCTGGTGCCGCCGCCGACCCTCACCTCCAGCAGCAGGCTCAGCGGGTCGTCCACCCGTGCCGTGAGGTCCAGGACCTCGGTGGAGAAGGCCACGAAGTGGGTGCTCAGCGAGGGCACCCCGGCCAGGATCGAGGCCGTCAGTGCGGCCCACACCGTGGAGGCCTCCATCGACCCGGAGACGTCCACGACCAGGATCAGCCGCCAGTCGTTGGCCTGCCGCGCCCTGGTCCGGAAGACCGGGCGCTCGGGCACGATCAGGGTGCCGCCGTCCGGCCCGGGCCGGGCGGTCGCGAGGTTGGCCCGGATGGTCCGGTCCAGGTCCAGCCCGCCGCCCGGGCGGCGGGACGGGCGCGGCACGGCGATCCCGGTCAGCGCCGGGCGCAGCCTGGTGGCCAGCTCCCGGTTCAGCTCGTCCACCAGCCGCCGCACCAGCGGGCGCAGCCGGGCCACCCGGGCCTCGGGCAGACCGCCCGCGTGGTCCAGCACGGTGCGCAGCAGCTCGACGGACGGGCGGACGGCGGCGGGGTCGATCGTCTCCAGGACGTCGGTACGTCCCTGGGCGACAGCGGCGGCCAGCACCTCCTCGCGCACGCCGGGGCCGAACAGCGACTCCAGCTCCTCGGCCCACTCCCGCACGCCGGGGTACGGGGCCTCGCGGCCTCCCCTGCCGCCCCGGCTGTCCAGGCCCGGGCCGGAGCCCTCGCCGTGGCCGGTGCCGTACAACTCGTCCAGGGCCGCGGCGAGTCGGGCACCGCGACCGGTCAGGCCGCCGTCGCCGGGGCGGCCGAGGAGCAGCCGCCAGCGCTCGGCGGGGGCGAGGGCGCGGGGCCCGGTGGTCGTGGTGGTCGTGGCGGAAGTCGTGGTGGTCGTGGCGGCCATGGCGGGGAGCCTGGTGGGAGGCCGCTCCGCGGCCGTGGCCGGCGGCGCGACCGCCGGGGTGTCGGCCGCCGCCGGGGGCAGGAGGCCGCGGCGGGAGAGGGCCGCCCGTGCCGCGAGGTCCGCCCGCACCCAGTCGGCGAGCACGGCCGGGCCGGCCTCCTCGGGCAGCGCGGCGAGCCGGGCGCCCAGGCTCTCCTCGACCAGGGCCAGCAGCCGGTCGCGGGCGGCCGGACTGAGCGTGTCGAACCCGCCGCGCAGGGCGGGCAGCCGGTCCAGGAAGGCGTCGTCGGGCAGCGAGGTGACCCGCTCCAGCACCGGCTCCAGTGCCTGCGGCGCGGAGTCGAACAGCCCCTCCGCCGCCGTCAGCAGGCCGACCAGCGCCCGCCCGAGCGCCTGTCGCGTCTTCGGACCGGTCGCACCGTCCACCCAGGAGGCGGCCCGGCCGCCCAGCACCTCGGCCGGCTCCTGCCCGAGCAGCACCCGGACCGCACCGGCCGCGCCCCGTACCAACGGGCTCCCCCGCTCGGCGAGTTCGGCCAGCGTGTACGCCAGCCGCACTCCGCCGAGCCGGTCCGCCCGCCGCACCAGCTCCACCAGCGCCCGCGCGTCCTGCGGATCGTCCGACCCGCCCACGCCCTCCAGCTGCCGCACGGCGGCAGTGGTGAGCACCTCCCCGGCCGCGGCGAGCACGGGCCGACCCGCCGGAACGGCGGACGCGGGGGCGGACGTCTCCCCTCCGACCGGGGCGTAGCCGGGGAAGTGGCCCGCGGTCAGCCGGTCGACGAGCGCCAGGGCGTCGAGGAGGTCGGGCAGCGTGGCGGAGGCGGGGAGGACGGTGGTGAGTTGGGCGAGTCGGGTCTCGGCGAGGGCGGGGAGGGCGCAGGAGGCGGCGGCGGTGAGGCCGTCGATGATCTCGCGCGGGGTCGGCTGATCGGTGAGGCCGGCGCGCAGGGCGCCCTCGGCGGCCTGCGCGGGGGTGACGCCGCGGGTGCCGGCGACGGTGAGCATGGCGGCGCTGGCGGGCGTCCAGTGCAGGCGCCAGCGGGTGCCGAGGGTTTCGGTGCCGCCGGCGCCGGTGGTGGCGACGGACTCGGCGTAGGGGACCTCGCAGGCGGTGAGCCGGTGCAGGAGGATCTCGCGGCGGCGGTCGAGGTCACTGCGCAGCGGGTCGAGGCGCAGGTCCCGCGGGCCGGGGTCGGCGGGGCCGGGCAGGCCGAGGCCGGCGAGGAGCGTCTCGACGGCGGGGGCGAGTCCGCTGCGGGGGGCGGCGGGGGTGGGACGGCCGGTGCGGGTGCCGACCAGCACCTGTTCGAGGGCGCGGGCGACGGCCCGGCCGCGGCCCAGGGGTTCGCCCTGGGCGAGCACGGTCTGCACCGCTTCGACGAGTTCGCCGCGGCCGGGGGCGGCGTGGCCGCGCAGCCGGGCGAGGTCGCCGGCCAGGCGGACGATCTCGCGGGCGTCAGCCGGGCCGCTGGGGTGGTCCTGGCTGCGCAGGGCGGCGCAGATCCGGACGGCGGTGGTGGTGAGCGCCTCGGCGAGGCGTTCCGGGTCGCCGCCGGCGTCCAGGACGGTGTGCTGCCACTCAGGGTCGCGGATGCCCGCCGGGTAGCCGGAGCGGGCGTCGAGCAGCGGGTAGGTGTACGGGATCAGGGACAGGACGTGCCCGGGGTCGTCCGGGTGCGGCGGCTCCTCGGCGGCGAGGGGGCCGTCCAGCAGGGCGGGGGCGTGGAAGGCGCCGATCACGGCGGCGACCCGGCGCCCGCCGGCCGCGGCGTCCTGGATGCGGGCCCGCATCCAGGCCTCGCGGCGCAGGTCGTACGGGTCGACGCCGGGGCCGCTCTCGGCGTCCCGGCGCAGCGCCCAGCCGACCAGCAGGGCGGCGCGCCGGACGGCCTCCGGGGAGGAGCCGGGGGCGGCCGTCTCGACCAGACGGTCCCACAGGTCGTCGTCGGCGTCCCGGCCGGTGAGGCGGTGGCGCAGCGCGTCGGCGACGCCGGGCGCTTCCGGGCCCCCGTCGGTGCGCCTCGACTCCCCGGCCCGCTCGCCGGCCCGCGCGGCGGCGCGGTGGGCGAGCGGGAGGTCGCAGGCGATGGCCTCCACGCCGTTGTGCCGGGCCCAGCGCAGGGCGGCGAGTTCCGGGGAGAAGTCGGCGAACGGGTAGAAGGCGGGCCCGGCCGCCTCCTCGGGCCCGGTCGGGGCCGCCGCGAGGGCGACCGGGGCCAGGGTGGCCTCGTCGGCGAGCCGGCCGAGCCAGGGCTGGAACTCGGCGGGCAGCTCGACCAGGACGGCGTCCGGCCGGGCGGCGTCGAGCAGCGCGGGGACGACCGCGCTGAGGGACGGCGCGTGGTGGCGCACACCGATCAGGTGGGGCCCGGGGCGGCCGGTGCCGGAGGCGGCCAGTCGGTCGGCCTCGGCCCGGACCGTCCGGTCCGCGTCGTCCGGGCGGGGAATCTCCGCGCTGCTCATCGGATCAGGCCTCCAGTGCCGAGCGGAGGTCCCACAGGGTGCGCCAGGTGGCGGCGCCCTGTTCGGCGCGGCGGCGGACCGGGCCGTCCCAGTAGCCGAGCAGCCGGGCCGCGTCGGCCGGCTCGTCCTTGCGGACCACGCCGAGGAGCTGGCCGGGCAGCCGGCCGAGCAGGTCCCCGCCGTCGGGCAGGTAGGCGGCGCTGACGCCGAGCGAGGTGGCGACGGAGACCGCCTCGGCGGTGCTCATCACGGTGGACGGGCGTTCGACGTCCCAGCCCTCGGTGGAGCGGCCGGTGCGCAGGTCGCGGAACGCGGTGACCAGGGCCTCCAGGACGGCGTCGTCCACGGCGTAGGCGGCGCCGGCCCGGGCGACCGCGGCGGTGGACTGGCGGCGGACCAGGTCGACCTCGGCGGCGAGGCTGCCGATCGGGCCGACCGTCTCGAAGTTGAAGCGCCGCTTGAGCGCCGCGGACATCTCGCTGACGCCCTTGTCCCGCAGGTTGGCGGTGGCGATCAGGGTGAAGCCGGCCGCGGCGTGCAGCTGCCCGTCCGGGGTGCCCGCCAGTTCGGGGACGGCGATGCGCCGTTCCGAGAGCAGCGAGACCAGGGCGTCCTGCACCTCGGGCAGGCAGCGGGTGACCTCCTCGACCCGGGCGACCGCGCCGGCGGTCATCGCGGTGAGCACCGGCGAGGGGACGAGGGCCTCGCGGCTGGGCCCCTTGGCGAGCAGCAGGGCGTAGTTCCAGCCGTACTTGAGCTGGTCCTCGGTGGTGCCGGCGGTGCCCTGGACGGTGAGCGCGCTGGTGCCGCAGACGGCGGCGGCGAGCAGCTCGGAGAGCATGGACTTGGCGGTGCCGGGCTCGCCGACAAGCAGCAGGCCGCGCTCCCCGGCGAGGGTGACGACGCAGCGCTCGACCAGGGCGCGCTCGCCGACGAACTTCGGCTCGATGACCAGGCCCTTGCGCCCGGCCTTGAGCTTCTCGCCGCCGCTGCCCATCACGAAGGTGACCACGGCGCGCGGGGTCAGCCGCCAGCCGGGCGGGCGCGGGCCGCTGTCGTGGGCGGCCAGGAACTCCAGTTCGGCGGCGTACTTCTCCTCGGGCGGGACGGTCTGCCGGTCCGCGGCGGCGACGGTGGCGGTCGCGCCGGGGGTGGTCTCGGTGGCGGTCATCGGCGGGCCTTCCTGCGCTTGCTGGTCTGGAGCTCTTCGTAACCGGGGGCGTCGCCGTCGACGGTCCGCTGCCAGGCCCGGGCGAACAGCTCGGGGACGGGCAGGGGGACCAGCGCGGGCCGGTGGGTGTGCAGTTCGTACAGGGCGGCCTTCCAGGTCTCGGCCGGCAGCGCCGGCGCCTTGGCCTCCTGCCAGCCGCCGGGCAGGAAGAGGCTGCGGCCGGCCCGGGCCCGCTTGGCCTCCAGCACCAGGCCGGTGGCGGCGAGTTCGGCGCGGGCCTTCTTCAGCCGGGCGGGCTTCCAGCCCGTCCAGCGGGCGGTGTTGCGGTCGGTCGGGTCGGGCAGGGCGAGCAGTTGGAGGTAGAGCGTGGCGGCGTCCTCGCCCAGGTCGTGGGTGCGGGACACCTCGGCGACCAGTGCGGGGACGGACAGCTGCGGGTTCTGCAGCCAGGCGGGGCCCTCGCCGGGGGCCGGCGCCACGGCGGCGGTGGCGGCCGCAGTGGTGGCGGTGGCGGCAGTGGTGGCGGTGGCGGCGGTGGCGACCAGCCGCTCCGGCTCGCCGCGCAGCACGGCTTCGAGGGCCGGCCGCTCGATGCGGTACCAGTGGCTCTCGGCGAGTCCGCCGATCAGTTCGAGCAGCGGGTCGTCGGGGCCGCTGAGGGCGGCCGGGCGCAGCCAGATCCGCTCGTACTGCTCGTGGTGGGGCATCAGGACGAGTGCCGGACCGCAGCGGACCAGGCCGTCCGGTTCGGCGCCGCCCTCGGCGGGCAGGCCGAAGTGGGTGCGCAGGACGGCGGCCAGCGGCTTGCCCTTGACGGTGCTGGTCACGTGGAGGTCGAGCAGCAGCTCCGGGTCGGCCAGGCGCTCGCGCAGCGCGGTGGCGGCGGCGGGCAGCAGTGGGCGCAGCGGGCTGTCGGCGGGCAGGTGGTAGGCGAGCCAGCGCAGTGCGGCGACGGTGGAGGAGATCGCGCCGGGGTCCGGCACGGCGGAGCCGTCCTCGGGGACCAGCCGGGGACCGGAGCCGTCCTGGCGAATGACCCGGAAGGGGGTGCGGCTGGTCAGCCACGGGGTGCCGGTGAGGTTGAGCACGGCCTCGACGGTGTCGATGGACACGCCCTGGACGGTGGCCAGCGCCTCCTCGGGGAGGGTGACGAGGCGTCCGAAGCGCCGGATCCACTCCTCGGCCCCGGCGGCGAGGTCGGGGCCGTCGGTCCACAGGGTCTTCGGGTCCGCGGGCAGCAGGGCGCCCCAGACGGCGGCGAGGCCCGTCTCGTCGTGTCCGCGCAGCCACGTCCGGGCGGCCTTGAAGTCGGCGGCCTTGAGGCCGAGTTCGGCGGGCACGGGGATGTCGTTCCAGTACAGCAGGCCGGACGGCGGGCTGAGCAGCAGCGCGGAGCGGGCGGTGCCGATGCCGGTGAGTGCGCTGAAGGCCTCGGCCCCGGCCTGGTCGTACGGGACGGCGCCGCGCAGGGCGGCGACCCGCCAGAACTTGGCGACCCAGGCGGCGTCGACCAGTTCCTCGGTGCCGCGCTCCTCCAGCGTGGTGAAGTGCGCGACGGGGCCGAACTCCCCGCTCGGGTCGTGGTCGACGGCGAGCCAGTGCACCCAGCCGTCGGCGGACTGCCGCTGGTGGCCGATGATGACGACGGTGCGGCCACCGTGCCGCAGCACCTCGCCCTCGCGGGGCGTGACCGGCCGGGTGCCGGTGGCGTTCGGCGCCGCCGGCACCTGCTCGGCGAGGACGATCTCGCGCAGGGTGGCGCCGCGGTCGGCCAGCGGGCCCCTGGTCAGCTCGCCGAGCAGCAGGACCAGCGAGGAGCGGTGGGCCGGGTCGGTGAACGGCGAGGCCACCGCGTGGGCCAGCGCGTGGACCCGGCCGAGCAGTTGAAGCCAGCCGTAGCTGACACTGCCGTTGCGCAGGGTGACGGTGACGGGGGTGCTCCAGCCCTCGCCGTCGGCGGCGGGCGGGGCGGCCAGCACCCCGGTGACGGCACGCAGGTTGTTGAGCACCCACCAGTGCGCGGCGGAGCCCCAGTTGTTGCCGAAGCCACCGATCTCGGGCAGCACGGCGCGCACGGCGTCGCGCAGTTCGTGGTCGCGCCCGTGCTCGGGCTGCCACTCGGTGTTCTGCTTCGTGCTCGGGCGCTCGGCCTCCGGCTGCGGGGCGAACCGGGCGATCCGGTCCAGCAGGTCGGCGGCGAGGCGGGAGAGGCCGGCGACGCCGGCCAGCAGCCGCTGGTCCGCGATGCCGGGCAGGATCGCGCCGACCTCCGGGACGGGCAGGGTGCGCGGGGTGCGCCGGGCGAGCGGACGGCGCACGCCCTGGACGGTGAGCCAGCACTGCTCGTCCTCGGGGACCGGCTCGGTGTCGGTCGGCCAGGCGGCGTCGATCAGCCGGGCGGCCTGCTCGGAGGTGACGCCGCGCAGCACCGTGGAGCCGGCCTCGTCACGCGGGCGCAGGGCGTGCCAGTGCGGGAACGGCGGAACGAGCGGGGTGCCGGCGGCGGAGAGCTCACCGGGGTGGCAGGGGTGCAGGTCGACGGTGCGGTCGGCGCTGCCGGTGAGGTCGGGCAGGTTGAGCGAGAAGTGGTCGCCGGAGGTGTGGCTGACCACCGGGGCGGCCGCGCCGGGCAGGCCGAGCCGGCCGACCGGGACGGTGTCCGAGCGGTATCCGGTCAGCGGCAGCACGATGCGCTGCCCGTCGGCCGTGAAGGTGGTGACGGCCTTGTGGGGCTCGACCCTGACCCAGCTGCCGAGCACGGTGCCGTCGGTGCCGAGCGGGGTCCGCTCCAGGCCGGGCTGCAGCGGCAGCAGCCAGGTGCTCTTCCGGACGAGCCGGCCGGCCTGGGCGGTGGCAGCGATCACCGGCGGTTCGGCGGCGCGGCCCAGGGCGCCGGTGGCCGGGTCGAGTTCGCGCAGGACGGCCTCGCCGTCGGAGGCGTGGCGCACCGTCCAGTAGCCGGTGCCGTCGCCGAGAACGGGGTGCTCGTCGGGCATCCGGGTGTCGCCGGCGTGCAGCGGGCGCTCGCCGCTGGTGCGGCCGCCGCCGGGCAGCTGGAGCGAGGGATGCTCGGGTTCGCGGTCGCCGTAGTAGTAGCCGGCGATGGTCTCGCCCTCCAGCTCGAACCGCTCGTCCGGGCGGCTCGACCAGTAGGCGAGCTGCTTGCCCTCGTGGGACCAGACGACCAGCAGTTCGCCGTCGACCAGGCGCAGCCGGATCCGGTTGCGCTGGTGCAGTTCCTCGGGCAGCCGGAGGGTGTGCTCCAGCACGATGCCCTCCGGGCCGACCACGACGGCCCGGTCGAGGCGGGCGAGGATCAGGTGCGGCCAGGCGTCCTCGACGACCAGGCCGCTCAGGCCCGCGCCGCCCAGGCTGGGGACGGGGTGCCGCGGGGCGTCGTCGGCGGGCGGGTCGGCGATCTTGCCGAGTGCCTCCTCCAGGGCGGGCCAGCCGAGTTCGTCCAGGATGCCGGCCCGGAGGGCGTCGGTGAGCAGCGCGGCGACGTCGAGGGCGGCGACCCGGTCGGCGACGGCCGGTGCGACCGTCCGGACGGCGGTGCGGTGCTGGCCGAACGCGCGGACCAGGTCGGCGGCGGCGGCCAGGCCGCGGGCGGCGAACAGCTCCTCGGAGCGCTCCTCGGCCCACTCGGCGAACAGCTCGTTCAGCAGCGGCAGGGCGGGCACCTCGCGCTCGGCGGCCGTCTTCCAGGCGGCCGGGGCGGCTCGGCGCAGCAGCGGCCGGTAGCGCTCGTCGGCACCGACGGCGGCGAGGGTGGGACTGTCGGGGCCGCACTCCGAGACCCAGTCGTGCAGCTCGATGCCGAGGCCGTCCGGCGGACCGGCCACCGGCACGCCCGCGGTGAGCAGCAGGTCCAGCAGGTCGATCCTGGTCCGGCTGGCGCGGATGCCGGTGTGGAGGTCCACCGGGACGGCGTCGGCCCTGAGCCGCTCGACCATCCGGCCGGCCAGCGCGAGGGTGTCCGGGCAGCTGGGCCGGCTGCGCCAGCCGCGGCCGTGGTGGTTGCACCAGCGCTGCAGCCAGGCGGCGGCCGGTTCGGCGCCCTCGGGGCGGGGGCCGGTGAGCAGGTCCTCGGCGCCGGTCTCGGCGAGCAGCGCCAGCCAGGCGGTGTCGTGCCCGGCCGGTTCGGAGGAGGACGGGTCGGGCAGCAGTTCCAGCAGGCGGGTGCGGACCGCCGCGTCGCCGCGGCCGAGCTCGACCAGCGCGCCGTGCCAGGACTTCCAGAACGCGGCGGGCGCCCGAGTGACCGCCGGGGAGTCCAGCAGCTCGGCGAGCAGCGCCCGTTCGTGCTCGGCGCGGTCCAGCCCGGCGGCCTTGATCAGCGCGCGGGCGTCCTCGGCGACCCCGGCGTACGGGGCCATGCCCGCCGCGGAGCGCTCGGTGCACAGCTGGCGGAAGCGCTGCCAGGCGGTCAGCGGGTCGAGCCGCTGGGCGAGCTCCTTGACGTACTGGCGCAGGGACTTGACGGTGAGCGCGCCGGCCAGGGCGAACTCCAGGAAGACGGCGCGCAGCCGCTCCTCGTCCACCGCCAGGCCGTGGGTGCGCTCGGCCTCGCGGGCCTTGCCGAACCAGGCGGCGGCGTAGGTCCGGTTCTCGTGGCGCAGGAAGATCCGGCCGACCTCCTCGCAGAAGGTGGGCAGGAAGTGCGGGACGGCCCGGCCGAGGCGGACGGACAGCTCGTCGAAGCCGTCCTTGGCGGCGCCGGGCTTGGAGGCGGCCTGGCGGGCGAGCCGCTCCAGCTCCTTGACCAGGGCGAGCGCGTGGTGGCCGTTGGCCGGGTCGTGGACCAGGGCCCAGGCGGGGAAGCCGAGCGCCTCCTGGCGGACCTGGCCGACCTCGGCGGGCGCGGCCTCCGGCACCAGGCCGAGGAAGTCGAGGGCGAGGTCCTCGGCCGGGCCGAGCGCCCCGGGGACGAGCCGGACGATCCGGCGCCCGTCGAGCGCGGGGTGGGTGTAGCCGCGGGCGGTGAGGACGTCGGCGGCGCTGTCGGGGCGGCCGGCCCCGGGCAGGGTGCCGGGCGGCAGCACGGCACCGGCGTCGAGCAGTTCCTCGGGCGTCGCGGTGGTCGGGTGCGCGGTGGTCGGGTGCGCGGTGGCGGTCATGCGGCTTCCTCCCCCTGGATCGTGCGGCCGGCGTACAGGGCGGCGGCCATCCGCATGCCCTCGGACCAGGCGACCGGTCCGACCTCGGTGAGCGGCAGGGCGCGGCCGTCGGGGCCGGCCCAGCTGAGCGCGCCGGTCTCGCACGCGTCGTACTCGTAGTAGTCGCCGACCCAGACCCGGGCCTCGACGGTGCGCCCGCCCTCGGTGACCGGCTGGACGGCGGAGCCGCCGCGGACCCGGCAGCCGAGCCGGGTGCAGCGCCCGACCAGCTCGCGCAGCTCGCGGTAGCGACCGCCGGCGTAGGTGGTGACCTCGGTGTCCGCCGGCGATTCCGCGGGCCGGTGCCAGACCTCGCGGTAGAGCTGCTGGACACGCTGGGAGACGCCGAGTTCGACGGCGAACTCGCGCAGCTCGTCGAGGTCCTGGAGCAGGACGGGGTGCGGTATCAGCACCTCGCCGTCGGTGAGGCGCACGGTGTCGCCGTCCAGGTCGACCAGGCCGAGGCCGCGCTCGGCGTCGACGCCGCGCAGGAAGCCGGCCACGGAGCCGTCCGTGGTGGTGACCACGAGGTCCTTCAGGACGCCCTGCCAGGCCTCGTCCGGCCACACGGCGGTGAGCACGGCGGCGGGCACCGGCAGCGAGCGGACCATCCAGCGCTCGACGTCGTCCAGGCAGCCGCGCTCGTGCGCGGCCAGCCACTCGGCGAGCTGCTTGAGCTGGATGACCACGCGGTCGTCACCGAGCTTCGACGGCAGGGACTTGAGGTCGCGCCCCGCCGCGTTGCGGCACGCCACCCTGCCCTCCCCGTCGAGCGCGACGCGGTACCCTCCCGCGTCCGTCTCCACCCATGCCACGGCCGTACTCCTCCCACCGGGAAACACTTGTCGATCGCCTGCTGACCAGCGATGCGAGGAACGTAGCGAGGCCCACTGACAACGCGACGGGCGGGGTGAACTCGGGCCGTGACATGCAAAGTTCAAACCACTCGAACGAGTGATCGAGGAGACGAAAAAACGGGGCAGCTGCTCGAAAGCAGCCGCCCCGCCCGTCCCTCCGCCCCGCCCGCCCCTCTGTCCCGTCAGACCGACGGCGCCCGGGGCACGATCACCGGCGCACCGTCGCCCGGCGCCGCGAGCACATGGCTGTCGATGTCGTACAGCGCCCGCACCAGCGGCGCGTCCACCACCTCGCGCGGCGGCCCGCAGGCCAGCACCGCGCCGTCCCGCAGCGCGACCAGCAGGTCCGCGTAGCGGGCGGCCGCCGCGAGGTCGTGCAGCACCATCACCACCGTCCGCCCGCCCGCCGCGACCCGGCGGACCAGCTCCAGCACCTCCACCGCGTGCCCGAGGTCGAGCGCGCTGGTCGGCTCGTCGAGCAGGACCACCGGGGTGTCCTGGGCGAGCACCATGGCGAGCCAGCAGCGCTGGCGCTGGCCGCCGGAGAGCCGGTCGAGGCGACGGTCGGCGAGGTCCTCCACACCGGTGGCGCGCAGGGCCTCGGCGGTCAGCCGCTCGTCCTCCGCCGACCACTGGCGGAACAGCCCCTGGTGCGGATGGCGGCCGTAGCGGACCAGCCCGGCGACGGTGACCGCCTCCGGGGCCTGCGGGCTCTGCGGCAGCAGCGCGACCCGGTGGGCGGCCTGGCGCGGGCGCAGCCGCCACACGTCCTCGCCGCCGACCAGGACCCGCCCGCCGTCCGGGCGGTGCAGCCGCGCGACGGACCGCAGCAGGGTGGACTTCCCGCAGCCGTTCGGGCCGACCACCGCCACCACCTGTCCGGCCGGGACGGTGAGGTCGACGCCGCCGAGCACCGGGCGCCCCGGCCCGTAGCCGGCACTGAGCCCTTGGATGGTCAACTCCATGGCAGCTCCCCCTGGTTCGACGTGCGCTCAGTTGCCGCCGAGCGCCTTGGCGAAGTCGCCGATGACGACGTCGGCGGCGAGCGGGCCGCCCCGGGTGGACCAGACCGAGCCGTCCACGGTGACGGCGTGGTTGTTCTTCACCGCGCCCAGCTCCTGGTAGGCGGGCTTGGACTGGACGTCCTTGAGCGCGGCCTTGCCGTCGTCGGTCAGGGTGGACAGGAAAAGCCAGTCGCCGTCGATCTCGTTGAGCTTCTCCAGGCTGAGCGCCGGGCTGTGCGCGTTGCCGTCCTTGTCCTGCGCGGCCGGGCGGGTCAGGCCCATGTCCAGGGCGACGCCACTGGCGAACTGCTTCTTCTCCATCCAGCTCGGGCCGGTGGGGTTCCAGCGCACGATGGAGACGGCGGCGCCCTTGTTCTTGGTGAGCTCGGCGCCCGCCTTGGCGGCCTTGGCGTCGTAGTCGCCGATCACCTTGTTGGCCTGGTCGAGCTTGTTGACGGCGTTGCCGATGCCGCGGAAGGCGAGCTTCCAGTCGTCGGTGGGCGCCATGGTGACCAGCGTGGCGGGGGTGATCTCGCGCAGCTGCTTGAGCACCTGCTCGTCCTGCATGTCGCCGGCCAGGATCAGGTCGGGCTTGGCGGCGATCACCTTGTCCATCACGGGCTGGAGCAGGTTCCCGACCACCGGGATCCCTTGCACCTTGTCCTTGAGGTACGCGGGCGGCTCGGCCAGCCCCTGGCCATTGGTGATGCCGACCGGCTTGACGCCCAGGGCGAGCACCGCGTCCAGGTCCTCCTGGGTGAGGGTGACGATCCGCTTGGGCTCGGCGGGGACCTCGACGGCCTTGCCGGTGGCGTCCTTGACGGTCCGCTTGCCGCCGCTCCCGCCGCCCGCCGCGTCCGCCGCCGGGGACGCGGCCGCGGAGGAGCCCGAGGCACCCGAGGAGGACGAGGAACCGGAGGAGCCGCAGCCGGTGAGCAGGAGCGCGGCCGCCCCGGAGACGGCCAGCGCCTGGGCCGCACGGCGGCGGACGGGGCTGAGCGGGCGACGGGCGAACGGCATGGGTGCCTCCGGGCAACGGTGGTACGGAAGTTGAGCGGCGTCCGAGAAGTTCGACGGGACGGGGGTGCCCCACGGGACGAGCTCGGCCATTAGGTTAGCCTTACCTTATGACATTCTCGCAAGCCGGCGTCCGCGCGGCGCCCCCCGCCACCGCGCCGGATTCGCCGCCACCGGGCCGGCGGAGCCGTCGGCCCGAGGGTGCCCGCCCCACCTGGCCCGCCGTCACGGCGGCGGCGGTCCTCCTGCTCGCCCTCGCCGCACTCTCGCTGTCGGTCGGCGCCGGCGAGGTCGGCCCCGGGCGGGTGCTGGACTACCTGCTGAACCACGACGGCGCCCGCGCCGACGGCCGGCTCGCCCTCGTCGTCGGCGACCTGCGGCTGCCGCGCACCCTCACCGCCCTGCTGGTCGGCGCCGCGCTCGGCGTCGCCGGGGCGCAACTGCAGTCCGTCACCCGCAACCCGCTGGCCGAGACCGGCCTGCTCGGCGTCAACGCCGGCGCCTCGCTGGGCGTCGTGCTCGGCATCGCCGTGCTCGGCGTGCAGACCTCCTTCGGCTACCTCGCCTTCGCCTTCGGCGGCGCGGTGCTCGCCAGCACCGTGGTGCTGCTGGTCGCCAGCAGCCGGGGCGGCGGATCGCCGATGCGGCTGGTGCTCGCCGGCTCCGCCGTCGCGGCGATCTTCCGCGGGCTCACCGACGTGCTGATCGTCAACTCCCCCGAGGCGTACGAGCGGTACCGGGTATGGGTGCTCGGCTCGCTCGCCGGGGTGGAAGGCTGGACGACCCTGCGCCAGCTCGCCCCGGTGCTCGGCGCCGGGTTCCTGCTCGCCGCCCTCACCACCCGTCCGCTGACCGCGCTCGCCCTCGGCGACGACCTCGCCCGCGGCCTCGGCCACCGCCCCGGCGCCACCCGGGCCGCCGTCGCCGTCGCCGTCACCCTGCTGACCGCCTCGGCGGTCGCGCTGGCCGGGCCGATCGCCTTCCTCGGGCTGCTCTCCGGCTTCCTCGCCCGCACCGTCGCCGGCCCCCGGATCGGCCGACTCACCCTGCTCGCTGCGCTGTTCGGCGCCACCGTGCTGACCGGCGCGGACGTGCTCGCCCGGGTGGTGGCCCGACCCTTCGAGGCGCCGGTCTCGGTGATCGTCGCACTGATCGGCGCCCCGGCCCTGATCGCGATCGTCCGCTCCCGGCACTCCGCCGCCCTGGCCATGGCCGACCCCGCCGAATCCGCGCCGGCCGCGGGACGCGGCGAACCTGCGCCGCCCAAGCCGGACTTGACCCTGCGGCACGGCACATGGTCGCTGCTGCTGCCGCGCCGGGCGTTGCTGGCCTCGCTCGGCCTGGCCGGCGCCCTACTGGCCGCCGTCGTGGTCTCGGCGCACGCCGGACAGAGCGAACTCGACCTCACCCGCACCTTCCAGGCCGTGTTCGGCTACGGCGACCGGCTGGACGTCCTGCTGGTGCAGAAGTTCCGGCTCGGCCGGATCGTCGCCGGACTCGCCGCCGGCGCCGCCCTCGGCCTGGCCGGCTGCCTCACCCAGACCCTCGCCCGCAACCGCCTGGCCACCCCCGAACTCCTCGGCGTCAACGACGGCGCGACCGCCGCCGTGCTCATCTCCGCCAGCACCGCGGGTACCTTCGGCGCCTGGTGGGCCGGACCGCTCGGCGCGCTGGTCGCCGTCCTGGTGGTCACCCTGGCCTCCGGCGGACTCGGCGCGCGCGGCTACCGGATCCTGGTGGTCGGGCTCGCCATGTCGGCGCTCGCCTCCGCCGTCATCCAGGTCGCGATGGCCCGGCGCTCGCTCAACTCGGCCGGATCGCTGTACATCTGGACCAACGGCAGCCTCAACGGACGCGACCTCACCGTCGCCACGCCCGTCCTGATCGGACTCGCGGTGCTGGTGCCGATCGCGCTGGCGGTGGCCCGGCGGCTGGCGGTGCTGCGCTTCGACGACAGCGTCGCCTCCGCACTCGGCGTCGACCCGGGCCGGGTCCGGCTCGCCTGCCTGCTGCTGGCCGTCGCCCTGGCCGGGCTGGCGGTCGGCGTCTGCGGGCCGGTCGGCTTCGTGGCCCTGGCCGCGCCGGTGATCGCCGGACGGCTGGCCGGGCCCGCACGGGTGCCCGTGCTCGGCTCCGCCCTGACCGGCGCCCTGCTCGTCGTGCTCGCCGACACCCTGGGCCGAGTGCTGTTCGCCGGGGTGGAGATCCCCGTCGGCATCGTCACCACCGTCCTCGGCGGTCCCTTCCTGCTCTGGGTGTTGCTCGGCCGCAAGGGCAGCCCCGCCTAAGCCTCTTGGAGTCACTGCTGTGGAAACCCCGCTCGTCGCCCTCTGCTCCGACGACCCCGCCTACCGCCTGGTCACCTTCACCCATCACAACGGCGACTGCGACGGCGTGCTCGCACTGCTGCACACCGTCACCGACAAGGACCGCCACGCCGGGGACCTGACACCGCATCTGATGGAGCGTCAGCCGGATGGGACGTGGGCGATCACCTACCGGCTGCGCGAGGACCACCGCGCCTCCTACCAGCTGTACCCGTTCCACGGCGAGGCCCCCGGCACCACCCGGCCCGACTGGCTGCGCGTCCTCGACCAGGCCCGCCCCGACCCGTACGACACCGAACCCCGGCTGCCCGCCCGCGACGGCCGCCACCCCGCCTCGGTGCTCAGCCTGCCCGCCGCGCCCGCACAGCCGTACGTCGCGCGGCGCGACGGCGTGCCGCGCGGACGGACGCTGGAACACACGGTGGCCGGCCGGCGGATCGACGTCCACCTCCCCGCCGGACACCGGGCGGACGGCGGCCCGTACCCGGTCGCGGTGCTGCTGGACGGCGAGATGTGGGGCGAGGTGCTCTCCGTCGGCGACACCCTCGACAACCTGACGGCCGACGGCGCCATCCCGCCCACCGTCACCCTGCTGGTGCACACCATGGGGCCGAAGCGCCCGGACGACCTGAGCTGCAACCCGGCCTTCATCGACCTCCTAGCCGACCGCCTGCTGCCCTGGGCCGCACAGGAGTTCGGCGCGAGCGGCGACCCGGCCGCCACCGTGATCGCCGGCCAGAGCGCGGGCGGCCTCACCGCCGCCTACGCCGCCTACCGCCGCCCGGAACGCTTCGGCAACGCGCTCTCCCAATCCGGCTCCTTCTGGTGGCCCGACGAGACCGAGTTCGACGCGGGCAGCGAATGGCTGACCCGCCGCCTCGCCGCCGAGGAACGACGGCAGGCCCGCTTCTGGATCGAGGTCGGGCTCCAGGAGTGGATGCTCCTCGCCCAAAACCGCCACCTGCGCGACGTCCTCACGGCCCGCGGCTACGACCTCGCCTACCGCGAGTTCAACGGCGGCCACGACTACGCCTGCTGGCGCGGCGGCCTGGCCGACGGGCTCGCGCACCTGCTCGGGTCACCCGAGGGGATGGTTTCGGGCTGATTCGCATACCTCCAGGCCATCGGGCGTCTAGCGTCGTGCTCCACACCGATTGGCCTGGGGGTACCCGATGAACGCGTCCTCGTCCGCCACACCGCCGCCGATGTCGTGGCAGTACTGCGGCGACCAGCTCAAACTGTGGCGGGCTCGTGCCGGAGTCAGCCGCGAGGATCTGGCGGCCCAGGCCGGGTACGGCATCGAGAGCCTGCGGTCGATGGAGGCGGGCCGGCGCAAGCCGTCGCGGCACCTGTTGCAGGTGGCCGACGAAATGTGCGGTGCGAAGGGGATCCTGGTGGCGGGAGCGGACTACCTGAAGCCGGAGAAGTACCCTCACTTCGCCGAGGAGTACATGCGCTACGAGGCCGATGCCATCGCGCTCCACTGGCACGAGACCGTGCTCATCCCCGGTCTTCTGCAGACCGAGGAGACTGCGAGAGCGCTACTCAGCGCCAACTGGCCTCCACTCGATGACGAGGCGCTCGACGAGCGTGTCATTGCTCGGCTCGCACGACAGGAATTGCTGAAGACACAGACCAAGTCGTTCAACTTCCTGATCGGCGAAGCGGCACTGCAGAAACCCCTCAGCACGAAAGCCGCGCACAAGGACCAGCTACTTCATCTGCTGGCCGCCGGTGAAGCACGCCACATCGTCATCCAGGTCGTACCCGGTGCGGGAGCACACCCGGGCTTGAACGGCCCCTTCATCCTGCTCGACAGCGCCGAACATCAGCGCCTTGCGTATGAGGAGGGACAGGCCATGGGGCTGCTTCACTCCGCCCCGGACAAAGTCGCCTTCCTGAGCCAACACCATGCAATGATCCTTCAGCGGGCCCTCAACCCCGAGGCCTCGGCTGAATTCATCGCCAAGCTGGCGGAGGAACTATGAGCACCGAACTGGCCTGGTTCAAGTCCAGCCACAGTGGCACCCAGGGTGGTGCCTGCGTGGAGATCGCCCTCACTCCGGACGCCGTCCATGTCCGCGATTCCAAGGACAAGACCGGCCCCCAGCTCACCTTCACCGCCGAGGCCTGGGCCGACTTCGTCCAGCTCGCCCGAGACGTCACTCCTCTGGACCGCTGAATCCATCGCTCGTGCTAGCGTCCCCGGGGCGGTGCAGCGGCGCCGGCCCCGGACGAGACGTGCGCCGTACCCGGCCTGCCAAGACGACGCACTGTGGAGGCGTCATGGCCGCTGCCGGTGCACCGATCGCCCGTCCGCTGGACGTGCGGTGGATCCACGGTTCCCCGTCCGCCAAGCACAACACGGACCCGGACATCCAGGTCCACGAGTACGACGAGCACACCGTCATCCTGCGGCAGAACAAGGCGATCAACTACGAGGCCCCGTTCCTGTTCCTGCTCTTCGGGGCGGAGCGGGCGGTGCTGATCGACACCGGGGCGACGGCCGAGGCCGCGTACTTCCCGTTGCGCGCGACGGTCGACGCGCTGGTGGAGGCGTGGCTCGCCCGCAATCCCCGGGACGGCTACAGGCTGCTGGTGCTGCACACCCACCCGCACGGCGACCACGTCGCGGGTGACGGCCAGTTCGCCGACCGGCCCGCGACCACTCTGGTCGGTGCCGATCTGCCCACCGCCTGGCCGTACTTCGGCTTCGACCGGGACGAGGAGGCCGTGGCCCTGGTCGACCTGGGCGGCGGGCGGGTTCTGAAGTGCCTGGCCACGCCGGGGCACCACGAGGCGGCCGTCACGTACTACGACCCGTGGACGGGCTTCCTGCTCACCGGAGACACCGTCTATCCGGGGCGGCTGTACATCAACGACTGGCCGGCCTTCCGACGGACCGTCGAGCGGCTGGTGGCGTTCGCCGGGAGCCACCCGGTGACGTACGTGCTCGGCTGCCACATCGAGATGACCCGCGACCCGGGCGTCGACTACCCGATCCGCACCACCCACCAGCCCGACGAGCCTCCGCTCCAGCTCACCCCCGCCCACCTGGACCGCATCCGGGCGGCCGTCGCCGAACTCGGCGACCGGCCGCGCCGGTACCGGCTGGACGACCTCATCCTCTGGCCGCACGAGTGAACGGGGGTGAACTCCCCGGGCCCCGCGGCCGATCAGTCCCGGTAGGGGACCAGCCGGGTCAGGTCCAGCTCGAATTCGAAGGGCGCGGGGATGCGGAGCTTCTCGCCGAACTCCCTTTCCGTCCTGGTGTGGTAGCGGTCGCGGTTGGGTTCGGAGAACAGGGTCACCGTCTTCTGCCGGGGGTCCACGATCAGGTAGAGCGGGAAGCCCATCCGCGGGTAGTCGCGGACCTTCCCGCTCCAGTCGTTGTCCGGGTTGGACGGCGAGCCGATCTCGACCGCGATCAGCGCCAGGTCGGCGGGGATCTCGCGGCCCAGCTCGATGATGTCCTCGGGCAGGTAGGTGAGGTCCGGGTTGCGGACGGAACCGACCTCCGGCGAGGAGAGGTCACTGTTCCCCGTCGGGAAGTAGCCGGGAGGACAGTGCGCCTCGAACTGGCGCTGGACGATCGCCAGGTTGAGCTGGTGAATCGATGATGGTGACGTCTGCATGACGATGATGTCACCGGACAGCTCGACCTTGTAGCCGTCCGGCAGGCTGCGACGGGCCTCTTCGAGCAGACGGTAGTGCTGAGGGTTCATGGGCTCTCCTCCGGTGCTCCGACCACCGTAGGGCAGTAGGAGCACCGGAGGACCATGGACCGCACCGGCGTCATTCCTCCGGGGGTGGGCCCGGGGCGTCGGCGGGGAGGCGGGCGGCCAGCAGCGCGCCGGCGGCGACCAGGGCGGCTGTCAGGAGGAGGGCGAGGCGGTACGGCCCGACACCCGTGCCGTCGCCGAGCGCACCGATCAGCGCGGCGGTGGCCGCGATGCCCAGCGCCCCGCCGAGGGTGCGCAGGATGGTGAACAGGCCCATCGCGCGGCCCATGGCGGGCGGCGGGACGTCGGCGAAGCCGGCGATCTGGACGGTGAGGACGGCGGTGCCCAGGATCAGGCCGACGCAGAACATCAACACCCGTACGCCCCAAGGGTTCTCGGCGAAACCGAGGGAGGCGAGGACGACCGCCGCCAGCAGCAGGCATGGCAGGGCGAGCCGGCGCGGGCCGAGCCGGGGCAGCAGGCGGTCGACCACCTGCGAGGCGGCCATCAGGCCGATCGCCTCGGGGAAGACGCTCAGCCCGGCGTCCAGGGCGGTGGCGCCGCGCGCCGCCTGGTAGAGCAGCGGCAGCACGAACAGCGCGCCCATCAGCCCGGCCGAGGTCAGCAGGGCGAGCCAGCTCGCCGCGCCGAAGGTGCGGTCGGCGAGCAGCCGCAGGTCCACCAGCGGTTCGGGGGCGCGGAGTTGGTGTCGTACGGCCGCCCCCAGCAGGGCCAGGCCGAGCAGTCCACCGAGGGCCACGCCCGGGGAGGTCCAGCCGTGCGCCGGGCCGAAGCCGAGGGCGTAGGTCAGCAGGCCGAGGCCGGGCGTGGCGAGCAGGAATCCGGTGGTGTCGAAGCGGCCGGCCGGGGGCTCCTGTTCGCCGCGCAGGCCGACCAGCCCGATGAGCACGGCGGCGATCCCGATCGGCACGTTGACCAGGAACAGCCAGTGCCAGGAGAGGTGTTCGGTGAGGAAGCCGCCGAGCGGCGGCCCGAGGGCGGGCATCAGCGCGGTCGGGACGATCAGGATGCGGCCCAGGCCCGCCCGCTCGTGCGGGGCGAAGGCCCGGAACAGCAGGGTCATCCCGACCGGGGTGAGCAGCCCGCCGGCCACGCCCTGGACGGCCCGGGCCGCCGACAGCGTACCCAGACCGGGTGCCGCCGCGCAGAGCGCGGAGGCGAGCGTGAAGGCGGCGAGCGCGCCGAGGAAGACCCGCTTGACGCCGTACCGGTCGCCGAGCCAGCCGGCCACCGGCAGGCCGAGGGCGAGGCCGACCAGGAAGGCGGTCTCCACGGCGTTGGCCGCCGAGACGGGCCGGCCGAAGTCCTCGGCGATGCTGAACAGCGCCGGGTTGACGATCGTCGAGTCCAGGCCGTTCATGCACATCGCGGCCGTGTAGACGACCACCACGGCGGCGCGCCCCGCGAGCAGGGGGCGCGCCGGGGCCTCGGCGCCGGGGGTGGCGGGTGGGGTCACAGGGTGGTCCAGTTCGCGGTGATCCACTCCAGGGCGGCCGGGCGCTCGCACGGGCCGTGGGCGATGCTCCAGCCGGCCGGGACGGCGGCGAAGGCGGGCCACAGGGAGTGCTGTCCCTCGGGGTTGACGAGCGCGAGGAACTCGCCGTCGGCGTCGAAGGGGTTGGCGGGGGCGTCACTCATCGGTGGTCTTCTCCATCGTCGGTCTTCTTCGGGAGGTCGGCGAGGTGGTCGGCGATCACGCTCGCGATGTGCGCGATCGGGGCGGGCAGGGTCATGTCCTTGTGGGAGCAGGCCACGTTCGTGTTGGCGATCCGGCCGGACACGTACAGCTCCCAGAGCTCGGGCACCAGGGTCTCGTCGATGGTGTCGACGGTGGCCCGGAAGAACAGCACGTCGCCGTCGAAGCGGCGGTGGTCGTAGCCGCGCACCAGGTGGTTGGTGTTGAGGTAGATCTCGTTCAGCGCGGCCACGGTGGCCTCGTCGAGCCCGGCGAGCGGACTGCCCTCGCGGCGCAACAGCTCGGTGACGGGGCCGAGTTCGAGCGGACGCCCGTCGAGGTCCTCCGGCCCGAAGCCACCCATGGTGAGCAGCGCCTCCAGCGCCTCGGCCCGGTCCGGGACGGGCAGCTCGCGGAACCCCTCGGCGGGGTAGGCGTCCAGGATCGCGAGCAGTTCCACGTCCTGGCCGAGTTCCTGGAGGCGGACGGCCACCGCGTGCGCGATGATCCCGCCGGTGGACCAGCCGAGCAGCCGGTACGGGCCCTCGGGCTGGACCTCGCGCAACCGGTCGGCGTAGTGCGCGGCCAGCTCCTCCAGCGTCGCGGGCAGCGGGAGTCCGGCGGTGGCGGCGCCGACGCCCTGGGCCTGGAGGCCGTAGATCGGCACCTCGCCGGGCAGGTTGCGGATCAGTCCGGTGTAGCACCAGCTGAGGCCGCCGGCCGGGTGGACGGCGAACAGCGGGCGCTGCCGGCCGGGGGCGACGGGCCGCAGCGGGAGCAGCACGTCCAGGGCGTCGGTGTCCGGTGCGCCCGCGGCGAGGGCGGCATCCAGGGCGGCCACGGTGGACGCCTGGAACAGGGCGCCGATGCCGACCTCCAGTCCGAGCACCTCGCGGATCCGCCCGGCGAGGCGCACGACCAGCAGCGAGTGCCCGCCGAGCGCGAAGAAGTCGTCCTCGACGCCGACCGAGGCCACGCCCAGCACCTCGGCGAACAGTTCGCACAGCTGCTGCTCGCGCGGGGTGCGCGGCGGGCGGCCGGCGCCCGCGGCGGGGGCCTCGGGGGCGGGCAGGGCCCGGCGGTCGAGCTTGCCGTTGGCGGTCAGCGGGAGGCGGTCGAGCAGGACGACGGCGGACGGCACCATGTGGACGGGCAGTCCGGCGGCGGCGTGGGCGCGCAGCTCGTCCGGGGCGGCGCCGTCGGCCACCGCGTAGCCGACCAGCCGCTTGTCCCCCGGCACGTCCTCCCGGACCACCACGGCGGCGTCGGCGACGGCCGGGTGCGCGGCCAGCACGGCCTCGATCTCGCCGAGTTCGATCCGGAAGCCGCGCAGCTTGACCTGCTGGTCGGCGCGGCCGAAGTACTCCAGCACGCCGTCGGCGCGGCGCCGGGCGAGGTCCCCGGAGCGGTACATCCTGGTGCCGCGCTCGCCGAACAGCTCGGCGTACGGGTCGGCGACGAAGCGGGTCGCGGTCAGCTCGGGGCGGCCGAGGTAGCCGCGGGCCAGGCCCGCCCCGGCCACGTACATCTCGCCCGTGACGCCGGGCGGGACGGGCTGGAGGTGCTGGTCGAGGACGTAGACCCGCAGGTCAGGGATGTTGACGCCGATGGTGCTGCTGCTCCCGGCGGCGGCGCTCGCCCGGTCGAGGGCGATGTACGAGACGTGCACGGTGGTCTCGGTGATGCCGTACATGTTGACCAGCACGGGGGCGTCCTCGGCGTGCCGGTCGTACCAGTCGTCCAGCCGGGCGAGTTCGAGCGCCTCACCGCCGAACACCACGTAGCGCAGGGCGAGTTCGCTGCCGGGACGGTCCCGGTCGGCGGCACTGAGCTGGTAGAAGGCGGACGGCGTCTGGTTGAGCACGGTGACCCGCTCGCGGGCGAGCAGCTCCAGGAAGGCCGCCGGGTCCCGGCTGACCAGGTGCGGGACGACGACCAGCCGGCCGCCGTGCAGCAGGGCGCCCCACAGCTCCCAGACCGAGAAGTCGAAGGCGTAGGAGTGGAACAGCGTCCACACGTCCTCGGCTCCGAAGCCGAACCAGTGGTCGGTGGCGCCGAACAGCCGGACCACGTTGCGGTGGGTGACGGGCACGCCCTTGGGCCGGCCGGTGGAGCCGGAGGTGTAGATGACGTAGGCGGTGTCCTCGGCGCGCAGCGGGCGGGTGCGCTCGTGCTGGGCCAGTGGGACGGCCGGGTGGCACTCGGACTCCGGGCCGTCGACCAGGAGTTGGCGCACCTCGTGGGCGGGCAGCCGGGGCGCGGTGGCCCGGTCGGTGAGCAGGGCGGCGGGGGTGGCGTCGGCCAGCATGTAGGCGAGCCGGTCGGCCGGGTAGTCGGGGTCGAGCGGCAGGTACGCGGCGCCGGACTTGGCCACCGCCAGTAGGGCGACGACCAGTTCGAGCGAGCGCGGCAGGGCGAGCGCGACGATGGTGCCGGGGCCGATGCCCTCGGCGGCGAGCAGCCGGGCCAGCCGGTCGGCGCGGGCCCCGAGTTCGGCGTAGTCGAGCTGCTCGCCCTGGTAACCGACCGCGACGGCGCGGGGGTTGGCGGCGGCGGCCGCCTCGAACAGCTCGGGCAGGGTGGCGTCCGAAGCCGTCTCCACCGACGGGCCGTTCCACTCGACCAGGGCGCGCCGCCGCTCCTCCTCGCCGATCAGCGGCAGCCGGCCGATCGGGGTGTCGGGGGCGCTCGCGGCAGCGGTGAGCAGCCTGGTCAGGCGCTCCGCGAGCGCGGCCGCGGTGGCGGCGTCGAAGAGGTCGGTGCGGTACTCCAGGAAGCCGCCGATGCCGCCGCCGGGCAGTTCGCCGGCGTTGAGGGTGAGGTCGAACTTGGCGGTACCGCTGGGGATCGCGGCGATGTCGGCGGTGAGGCCGCCGCCCAGGGCGATCCGCTCGTCCGGGCGGCTCTGCCAGGCGAGCATCACCTGGAACAGCGGGTGCCGGGCGAGCGAGCGGGCCGGGTTGAGCTCCTCGACCAGCCGGTCGAAGGGCAGTTCGGCGTTCTCGTGCGCGGCGAGCACGGTGGCGCGGACCCGGGCGAGCAGCTCCCGGAAGGTGGGGTCGCCGGACGTGTCGGTGCGCAGCACCAGCGAGTTGACGAAGTAGCCGACCAGTGCGGCGGTCCGCTCGTCCTCGCGGCCGGCCACCGGGGTGCCGACCGGGACGTCCGTGCCGGCGCCGTGCCGGGTGAGCAGGGCGGCGAGACCGGCCTGGACGGCCATGAAGACGGTGCTGCCGGCGGCCCGGGCGAGCCCGGCCAGGGCGCTGTGCGCCTCGGCGCCGAGCGCGAAGGGAACGGTGGCGCCCCGGTGGCCCGCCACGGCCGGGCGGGGGCGGTCGAGGGGCAGCTCCAGCTGGTCGGGCAGTCCGGCGAGCGCGGCACGCCAGTGGTCCGCCTGCCGGACGGCGAGCGCGCTGGGCGCCTCGGTGGTGCCGATCCGCTCCCGTTGCCAGGCCGCGTGGTCGGCGTACTGGACGGTGAGCCGCGGCAGTTCGGGGTCCAGTCCGGCGATCCTGGCGGTGTAGGCGGCGGCCAGGTCGCGCAGCAGCGGGGTGGTGGAGGCGCCGTCGCCCGCGATGTGGTGGAGCAGCAGGAGCAGGGTGTGCTGGTCCGCACCGCCGGTGGGCGGGGTGGATCCGCCGGCCGCGGCGGGCCCGGTGAACAGTGTGGCGCGCAGCGGAGGTTCGGCGGTCAGGTCGAAGGCGTACCGGACTGACTCGGCCAAGTCGCCGTTTCCGTCGTGGAGTTCGATGCCCGCAGCGGGCAGGATGCGCTGGTAGGGGCTGCCGTCCGCCTCCTCCCCGTAGACGGTGCGCAGGACTTCGTGCCGGGCGACGAGGTCGCCGAGGGCGAGGGTGAGGGCGTGCCGGTCGAGCGGGCCGGTGAGGGTGAGCGCCAGCGGGATGTTGTAGGTCGGGCTGGGGCCTTCGAGACGGTGCAGGAACCAGAGGCCGCGCTGGGCGGGCGAGAGCGGCATCCGCTCGGTGCGCGGCACGGGCACCGGGACGGAACGCCGCTCCTCGGGCTCCGCGGCCGGGCCGGCCGCCCCGCCGAGCAGGGCCGCGAGGCCGGCCGGGGTCGACTGCCGGAACACGTCGGCGAACCCGACCGGGGCGGCGAAGGTGTCGCGCAGCCGGGCGGCCAGGCGGCCGGCGAGCAGCGAGTGGCCGCCGAGGTCGAAGAAGGAGGCGTCCCGGCCGGGCGCCTGCGGCAGACCGAGGACCTCGGCGAACAGGCCGCAGACCAGTTCCTCCTGGGGCGTGGCCGCCGCCGCGCCCTCGGTGGTGACGGCCGGCTCGGGCAGGGCGCGGTGGTCGAGCTTGTCGTGAGCGGTGCGCGGCAATTCGTCCAGCAGCAGGACGGCCGCCGGGACCATGTGCGCGGGCAGCCGGGCGGCGAGCGCGGCGCGCAGCCCGTCCGGGTCGGGCCTGCTGCCGCTCTCCGGGACGGCGTAGCCGAGCAGCCGCTTGCCCTGCGGTCCGGGGCGGGCGATCACCACGGCCTGGGCGACGCCGGGCAGTTCGGCGAGGACGGCGGCGATCTCGCCGGGTTCGATCCGGAAGCCGCGGATCTTCACCTGGTCGTCGGCCCGGCCGAGGAACTCCAGGGTGCCGTCGGGGCGGCGCCGGGCGAGGTCGCCGGTGCGGTACATCCGGCCGCCGGGCGGGCCGAACGGGTCGGCGAGGAAGCGTTCGGCCGTGAGGTCGGGGCGGCCGAGGTAGCCGCGGGCCAGGCAGGCGCCGGCCACGTACAGCTCACCGGTGACGCCGTCGGGAGCGGGGCGCAGCGAGCCGTCCAGGACGTAGGCGCGCGAGCCGCGCACCACCCGGCCGCGCGGGGCGCCGTCCGGACCCGGGGTCCAGGCGTAGGCGTCGACGGTGGTCTCGGTCGGGCCGTAGAGGTCGACCGGGTGCAGACCGGGGACGGCGGCCAGGCGCTGCCAGAGGGCGGGCGGGGTGGCCTCGCCGCCGACCACGAGGACGGACGGGCGGTGCCGTCCCTCGTCCAGGATGCCTTCGGCGAGCAGGACTTCGAGGTAGGAGGGGGTGAGGTCGAGGTAGTCGATGCGCTCCCGGTCGAGGTGGGCGGCGAGCGCGGCCGGGTCGCGGTAGGTGGCGTCGTCCAGCAGGTGGAGCTCGTGGCCGTGGACCATCCAGAGCACCGGGTCCCAGGAGGCGTCGAAGGCGAAGGAGGCGCTGTGGGCGACGCGCAGCCGGTCCCGGCCGGTGCGGCGCACGGCGGGGGCGATGTGGTCCTCGCCGAGGCCGGCGTGCAGGTTGGCCAGCGAGGCGTGGGTGACCACCACGCCCTTGGGGCGGCCGGTGGAGCCCGAGGTGTGCAGCACGTAGGCGGGCTGGTCGAGTCGCGGGGCGGGCAGGGCAGGCACGGGCTCGCGGTCGGGGCCGGGCTCGCGGTCGGGGCCGGGCTCGCGGTCGGGGCCGGGCTCGCGGTCGGGGCCGGGCTCGCGGTCGGGGCCGGGCTCACCGTCGGCCCCGGGCTCACCGCCGGGCCCGGCGTCGGCCGGTTCCGGCCGGACGGTGGGCAGGTCGGCGGGCAGGCCGAGCCCGGCGAGGGCCTCGGCGGTGCCGACCGCGCAGACCGGGCGGGCGTCGGCCAGGACGGCGGCCAAGCGCTGCGCGGGGTGGGCGAGGTCGAGGGAGACGCAGGCGCCGCCCGCCTTGAGGACGGCGAGCATCGCGACCAGGGTGTCGGTGCCGCGCGGCAGGGCGATCGCGACCGGCGCCCCGGCCCGGACGCCCAGGGCGGTCAGGCGGAGGGCGAGCCGGTCGGCGGCGGCGTCGAGCTGCCGGTAGGTCAGCGCGCTCGAACCGGAGCGGACGGCGACGGCGTCCGGGGTGCGGGCGGCCCGGGCGGCGAACAGCTCGGGCACGGTCCGCTCGGCCGGGGGCTCGGTGCGGCCCTCGGTGGCGCGGCGCAGGCCGTCCGGGTCGAGCAGGTCGATCCGGGCGATCGGCGTCCGCGGGTCGGTGAGCAGCAGCTCGGCGAGGGCGTCGAGGTAGCGCAGCAGGCCGTCGCGGTGGGCGGCGACCGAGGCGGGCCCGTAGCGGGCCGGGTCGGCGTCGACGACCAGGCGCAGCGCGCCGTCCGGGCCGGGCGAGACGTTCAGGGCGAGGTCGTCCACCGGGCCGGCGGCGAGGTTGCGGACGGTGCCGGGCAGGCCGGCCAGGTCGAGGTCGCTCTCGAAGGCCTTGATGTTGACCATCGGGCCGAACAGGGCGCGGCGGTCGCCGGTGCGGCCGAGGTCGCGGCGCAGTTCCTCCAGCGGGTAGCGCTGGTGGCGGCGGACGGCGCGCAGCTCGCGGACCACGGCGCGCAGCAGTGTCTCGGCGCTGTCGGCGGGGCGCACGGCGAGGCGCAGCGGGAGCACGTTGGCGGCGGCCACGGGGGTGCGCAGGGCGGCCGGCCCGCGCCGGTTGGCGAGCGGCAGGCCGAGGACCACGTCCTGGGCGCCGGTCAGGCGGTGCAGGTATCCGGCGGCGGCGGCGAGGAGCAGTTCGGCCCAGGTGGCGCGGACGGCGTCGGCGGCGCGCTCCAGGCGGTCGCGGGTGCCGGCGGGCAGGTCGGCGGTGAGGCGGACCGCCTCACCGGGCACGGCGTCCCGGTCGGCGGCGGGCTCGGCGGGCTCAGCGGGATTACCGGACCGGGCGGGCTCGGGGGTTCCCGGGAGGGCGGCCGGGGTGTCGGCGCCGGCCATCCGGGCGGACCAGTGGGCGCGGTCGGCCTCGTACTGCGCGCTCCCGCGGTACGCGGCCTCCTCGGCGGCGGCCTCGGCGAGTCCGGCGAAGGGGCTCGGGGCGGGTTCGGCTCCGGTGACGCGGGCGGCGTAGAGGGCGGCGATCCGCTCGCCGAGGAGGGTCAACGCGTAGGCGTCGACGGCGAGGTGGTGGATGCGGCGGTACCAGATCCGGCGGTCCTCGGCGAGGCGGATCAGCGCGTGGGTGAACAGCGGGCCCTCGGCGAGGTCGGCCGGGCGGGCGAGGTCGGCGCGCATCCAGGCCTCGGCCTCGGCGGCCGGGTCTGCGGCGGCCCGCAGGTCGAGGCGGTGCAGCGGCCAGCGGCGGCCGGGGCGCAGCCGCTGGCGCGGTGTGCCGTCCGGGCCGGTGACGACGACGGCGCTCAGCGCCTGGGCCTCGTCCACCGCCTGCCGCAGCGCTTGTTCGAACCGGTCCTCGTCGAGCGGGCCGGTGATCTCGACCGCGTCGCCGGTGTTGTAGACCGGGCTCGCGGGGTCGAGGGCCTGGGCGTACCAGATCGCGGCCTGGGCGGCGAGCAGGGGGACCTCGGCGGTCTGGCTGTCGGCGATCTGGGTTTCGACGGCAGGCATGGGGTGGAGAGCTCCTCGGGGATCCGGAACGCCTTACTTAGGTTAGCCTAATCTAACTTCATATGATCTGGTCAACGGCCCCGCACGGACGGGCCCCTGACAACCCGGAGACGCCACCCATGCCCCCGACCGAGCCGCCGACCACTCCCCCCGCCGAGGCCAAGCAGGCCGTGCGCGACCGCGTCCACGCCCACCGGGCCGAGCTGCTCGCACTCAGCCGCCGCATCCACGCCCACCCCGAGACCGCCTTCGAGGAGCACCTCGCGGCCGCCTGGTGCGCCGAACTGCTGCGCACACACGGCTACTCGGTCACCGCACCCGCCCACGGCCTGGCCACCGCGTTCGACGCGCGCCTCGGCAGCGGACCGGTCACCGTCGCGCTGGTCTGCGAGTACGATGCACTGCCCGAACTCGGCCACGCCTGCGGGCACAACCTGATCGCCGCCGCCGGGATCGGCGCCGCAATCGGGCTCGCCCCGCACGCGGACCGGCTCGGGCTCACCGTCCGGGTGATCGGCGCCCCCGCCGAGGAACGCGGGGCCGGCAAGGCGCTGCTGCTGGAGGCCGGGGCGTTCGACGGGGTGGACGCCGCGATGATGGTCCACCCCTGCCCCGTCGAGATCGCCGACTTCCGCTCCTTCGCGCTCGGCACGCTGTCCGTCCGCTACACCGGGCGCGCCGCCCACCCGAGCCTCGACCCCCACCGGGGGCGCAACGCCGCCGACGCGCTCACCGTCGCCCAGGTCGCCATCGGGCTGCTGCGCCAGCAACTCCCGCCGCAGTGGCGGGTGCACGGCATCACCACGGCGGCCGGGACGGCGCCGAACCTGATCCCGGACAGCGCGAGCGCCGAGTACGAGATCCGGGCCTCGGCGGCGGAGGACCTCGCCGAGCTGCGCTCCCGGGTCGAGGACTGCTTCCGCGCCGGGGCGCTCGCCACCGGCTGCGAGGTGGAACTGACCCGGCCCGAACCGGACTACCTGGACATGCGCTCCGACGCCCGGTTGCTGGCACTGTGGCGGGCCAACGCGGCGGCGCTCGGCCGGCCGGAACCGGTCGAGAGCGGACCCTTCGCCTGTACGGACATGGGGAACGTGTCGCACGCGGTGCCGTCCATCCATCCGGTGCTGGACATCACCGGCGGCGCGTGCGCCCCGCACGAGGCGGCCTTCGCCGAGGCGGCGCTGGGCATGGAGGCGGAGCGGGCGGTGCTGGACGGCGCGGTGGCGATGGCGTGGACGGCGGTGGACCTGGCAGTCGGCCTGGCGGTGGACCCGGCGGCGCGTCCGGCGACCGAGGCCGCGGCGGGCGGGGTGCGCTGACCGACGGGGTGCGCTGACCGACGGGGGACGGCCGACAGCTTTCAGCGAACAGATGATGAAATCTGTCATCTGAACTCTGTTCGCTGAAAGTTGTTACCCGAAGTCCGTCGACTGCCGCACGCCGTAGCGCCCGGCCGCACGCCCTCACCCGCCTAGCAGCACCCCCGGCGCCACCCGCACCGCCGTCACGCCCAGCTTCCGCACCAGCTCCCCGACCTCGCCCTCCAGCCACGGGTCGGCCAGCACCACGGCGGCACCCGTCCGCAGCGGCCACAGGTACTCCCAGAGCGGCAGGCCCAGGTGGAGCACCCGGTCGCCCGGCCCGAGCGGGTGCTCGGCCTGGAGCTCGCGCACCCGGCGGTCCGCCTCGGCGTGGGTGAGCCGCACGGCGGTCGGGCGCCCGCCCGGGCCGTACCCGACGCAGAGCAGGTGGTGCGGGGTCAGCGCCCTGGGCGGGTCGGTGGGCAGCTCGCCGTCCGTCTCCAGCCCGGCCAACGCCCCCGGCACCCCCTCCCCCAGCACGCAGACCGGCGCGTTCTCCGCCAGCAGCCGCTCCCGCCGCCCGGGCGTGTCCGCCGGGTCCAGCGGGAGGTACGCCGCGCCCGACTTCGCCACCGCCAGCAGCGCCGTCAGCAGCTCCGCCGGACGCCGGAGGCCCGCCAGGCCGACCACCGCGCCCGGGCGGGCCCCGCGGGCGGCCAGGGCGCGCGCCAGCCGGTTGGCCGCGGCGTTCAACTCCCGGTAGCTGACGGTCTCCCCGTCCGCGAGCACCAGCGCCGGCGCGTCCGGCGTCCGGGCCGCCTGCGCCTCGACCGGACCCACCGCGGTGGTCGCCGGGTACCGCACCGTACGCCGGGGCAGTGCGGGCAGCTCCGGCGCCGCCGACAGCAGCGCCTCGCGCGGCCCCGCCGCCGACAGCACCGCCGCCGCCGTCTCCGGCACCATCACCTCCGGCACCATCACGCCGCGCCCAGCAGTTCGGCCCAGGCCTCGATCGCCGGGCGCTCCGCGAGCTGGACGAATGCCACCTCGGCGCCCGCCTCCTGCCAGCGCCCGGCCAGGGTCATCAGCCGGATGGAGTCCAGCCCCCAGTCGACCAGGTTCTCGTCCAGCGGGATCTCCGCCGGGTCCTCGCCGAGCAGGTCGGCGACCTCGGCCCGGATCCGCTCCACCGTGAAGCCCCCGCCCGTCACTTCCCGCTCACCCCTTCGAGTTCCGCAACAACCGCGACACCAGCGACGCCCGTGACGCCCGTGACGCCCTGGACACCCTGGACACCTGAAACGCCCTGGACATCCGAAACGCCCGGAGCGGCCGGAGCGAGCGCCCCGAGCACGGCCTTCGCCGTGGTGACCGTCCCGCAGCGCCCGGCCACCCAGGCCAGCGCGCCGCGGTGCTCCTCCGGGCCGAAGTCGGCGACCGCGTCGGCCACCACGAAGGCCTGCACGTCCCGCATCCAGGCGTCGCACGCGGTGGCCTGCACGCCGATGTGCGCGTACACGCCGGTGATCACCAGCTGGTCCCGCCCCTGCTCGCGCAGCAGCTGCTCCAACTCGGTGCGCACGAAGGCGCTGTACTTCCACTTGGTGAGCACCGTGTCCACCGGTTCCGGGGCCACGGCCTCGGCGATCGCGGTGGCCCGCGGGTCGTCCGGGATGCCCGGGCCCCAGAAGTCCTGCTGCAGCCCGCGCTCGGCCGGGCTCTGCCCGCCGAGCTGCGCCGAGTACACGACGGGGACGCCGGCGGCGCGCGCCGCACCGGCCAACTCCGAGACGTTGTCCCGGAGTTCGGGAACCGGCTCGGCCTCGGCGTCGAAGGCGTCCAGGAAGTGGTTCTGCAGGTCGTGCACCAGCAGCACGGCGCGCGCCGGGTCCACCGTCCAGGAGACCCGGTTGGCGGGCAGTTCCTCGGCGGCGGGCATGGGATAGCGGGGAATGCGGGGCAGGCCCACGGTGGTGTTCCTTAGCTAGACGTGGCGGTGTGGGGCGGTCGGCGGGCGGTCGGCAGCCGATCCGCGGGCGGTCAGCGGCCGGTCAGCGAAGCCGCGATCGCGGCGCGCAGGTCCTTCTTGCTGACCTTCCCGATCCCGGTGGCCGGGAAGGCGGCGACGAACTCGACCCGGTCCGGCACCTTGTACTCGGCGAGCCCGCGTTGCCGCACGAACCTCTTCAACTCGACGCTCTTCGGCGGGTTTTCGCGGTGCCCGGCACGCAGCACCACGTAGGCGCAGGTGCGCTCGCCCAGGTACGGGTCGGGCATCGACACCACCGCCGCGTCGTGCACCGCGGGGTGCGCGAGCAGGTGGTTCTCGATCTCCTCGGCGGCGACCTTCTCGCCGCCCCGGTTGATCTGGTCCTTGGCCCGGCCCTCGACCACCAGGTGGCCGGTCGGGGTGCGCCGGACCAGGTCCCCGGTGCGGTAGAACCCGTCCGCAGTGAAGGAGCCGGCGTTGTGCTCGGGCGCGTTCCAGTAGCCGCGGATGGTGTAAGGCCCGCGGGTGAGCAGGTGGCCGGTGGCGCCGTCGGGCAGGTCCCGGTCCTGGTCGTCCACCACCCGGACCTCGTCGTCCGGCGAGATCGGCCGGCCCTGGGTGGTGGTGATCAGCTCCTCCGGGTCGTCCAAGCGGGTGTAGTTGACCAGTCCCTCGGCCATCCCGAACACCTGCTGGAGCGTGCAGCCCAGCACCGGCCGCACCCTCCGGGCGGCCTCCTCGCTGAACTTGGCGCCGCCGACCAGCAGTACCTCCAAACTCTCGTACCCGCGGGCGCCGCGCTCGGCGGCGTCCAGCCAGAGCAGTGCGAGCGGCGGCACCAGCCCGGTGATGGTCACGCTCTCGCGCTCGATCAGCGGGAAGGCCGTCTCCGGGGCGGGCTGCGGGCAGAGCACCACGCGGCCGCCGGCGTACAGCGTGCCGAGCGAACCCGGTGAGCTGAGCGGGAAGTTGTGCGCGGCGGGCAGCACGCACAGGTACACGCTGTCCCGGTCCTGCCCGCAGAGCTCGACCGACCCGCGCAGCGAGTAGATGTAGTCGTCGTGGGTGCGCGGGATCAGCTTCGGCACGCCGGTGCTGCCGCCGGAGAGCTGGAGGAAGGCGACGTCGCCGGGCCCGGGCTCCCCGCCGAAGGCCTCCGGTCCGGGACCGTCGCAGGGCACGTCCGCGAGCCGGACGTGCTCGCCCGGGTCCTCGCCGGCCACCAGTACCAGCCGCAGCGCGGGGTTCTCCGCCTGTACCCGGGTGGCGAGTTCGCGGTAGTCGTGACCGCCTTCGACGGCCGGCACCACATAGGCGACCGCCCCGGTGAAGGAGCAGAAGTACCCGATCTCGGCGTACCGGTGGGCGGGCAGCGCGAAGACCGGCAGCGCGCCGATCCGGAACAGCGCGAAGACGACCTCGAAGAACTCGGCGGCGTTGGGCAGTTGGACCACCACCCGGTCGCCGGCCCGGATGCCTCGGGCGAGCAGCCCGGCGGCCATCCGGTCGGACCGGAGGTCGAGTTCGGCGTACGTCCAGCGCCGCTCGGCGGCCGCCACCGAGTGACCGCCCGGGTCGACGACGGCGGTCCGCCCGCCGTGCGCGGCGGCGCGTTCGCGCAGCATCCGCCCGAAGGTCTCGCCGCGCCAGTACCCGGCGTCCCGGTAGCGCTCGGCGAACTCGGCGGGGTACGGGGTGAAGCCTGCCCGTGCGGTCTCCAGCGGCGTCACCGGGCCACCCCCGCGGCGTCCAGGAAGGTGCGGAACTTGGCGCTGGTCTCGGCGAGTTCGGCCTCCGGCCGGGACTGCTCGACCACGCCCGCGCCGGCGTACACCCGCAGCGTCCGCTCCTGCGCCTCGGCGCAGCGGATGGTGACCACCCACTCGCCGTCGCCGGTCGCGTCCTCCCAGCCGACCATGCCGGTGTAGAGGCCGCGGTCGAAGGGCTCGACCTCGCCGATCACCCGGCGTGCGACGTCGGTCGGCGTGCCGCAGACCGCCGGGGTGGGGTGCAGTGCGCAGGCCAGTTCCAGGGCGGAGACCGCGGGGTCGGCCAGCTCGCCGCGGATCGTGGTGGCCAGGTGCCACATCGCGGCCGTCCGTACCAGGGTGGGCCGTTCGGGCACTTCGAGGGTGCGGCAGTACGGCCCCAGCGCCTCGCTGATGGCGTCCACCACGACAGCGTGCTCGTACAGGTCCTTGGGCGACTCCAGCAGCGCGGCGGCGCGCCTGACGTCCTCACCGAGGTCCTCGCTGCGCGGGACCGAGCCGGCCAGCGGGTTGGCCAGCACGGCCGTTCCCCGCCGGGAGAGCAGGAGTTCGGGGCTGGCGCCGATCAGGGTGCGGCCGCCGCCGGACGGGACGGCGAAAGTGTAACCGCCCGGGTCGCGCCGGGCCAGCCGCTGCAGGATGGCGGGCAGGTCGAGCGGCTCGGCGGCGCTCAGCTCCAGCGTCCGGGCCAGGACCACCTTGCTCAACTCCCCGCCGCGCAGCCGCTCGACGGCCGCCGCGACACCGGCGCCGTACGCCTCCGGCGCGGGCACCGGGGCGATCCGCCAGTCGATCCGCTCGGCCGCCGGCGCGGGCAGCGCGATCAGCGGGTCGTCGCGCAGCGCCCCGGCGGTGCGGACCCGGGCGGGCACGGCGAGTTCGACCCGGCTGTCCCGGTCGAACGCCACCGCGCCGACCACCAGCGGCCGTTCGACCCCGTCCCGGCCCGCCCCGGCCAGCGTCTCGGCGACCCGCACCGGCAGCGGCCGCCCGTCCTGGGGCACCCGGGCGTGCACGCCGGAGCCGAGCAGGGTGCGGGTCGGCGAGGCGAAGAACGCCTCGTCGGAGCCGGCCCGGTACTGGCCGAGCAGTCCGCTGGCCGCGCCGATGACGGCGTGGTCCGGGCCCTCGGCGAGGGCGGTCGCCGGGGCGTCGGGCCCGGCGGGTATCGGCCCGGCAGGGGCGTGGTGCACCGTGGTCACGGCGGTCTCTCCAGTCTGGGACGGTTCTACGGGGGACGAGGAGGAACGGGAAGGCGGGAGCGGGGGGCGGGGAGGAGCGGGAGCGCGGGCGAGGAGGAGCGGGAGCGCGGGCGAGGAGGAGGGACGGGCGGGGCTCCGATCGGCACCGCCCAGCCCCAATCAGGCACGCAGGGTCGCGCCGCCGTCGACGTACAGGTCGTGCATGGTGATGTGCCGCGCCCGCTCGGAGGCCAGGAACACCACCGCCTCCGCGATGTCGGCGGGGGCGGCGATCCGCCCGAGCGGGATGCCGACCCGCCAGGCGCCCGGGTCGCCCTCGATCACCCGGCGCTCGGCCGCCTCGGCGTCCTCGCCCCACAGCGCGCGCTGCATCTCGGTGTCGGTCGAACCGGGCGACACCACGTTGCACCGCACCCCGGACCGGGCGAGTTCCAGCCCCAGGCAGCGGGTGAACATGGTGGCCGCCGCCTTGGACGCCGCGTAGGCGGCCATCCCGGCCCGCGGCACCCCGGCGGCGTTGGACCCGACGGTCACGATCGCCCCGCGCCCGCGGTCCGCCATCCGACGGCCGACGGCCCGACCGGTGTGGAAGACGCCGGTGGCGTTGACGGCGAAGGTGTCCGCCCAGTCCCCGTCGGAGAGTTCGACCACCGGTGCGGTGCGCAGGATCCCCGCGACGTTCACCAGCGTGCCGATCGGCCCGAGTTGGCGTTCGATCAACTCCACGGCGCCGTCCACGGCCTGGGCGTCGGACACGTCGAGCACGTACGGACGCACGGTCGGCAGCTCGGCCACCAGGGCGTCGAGCCCCCCACGGTTGCGGTCCACCGCCGCGACGACGGCTCCCTCGGCCACCAGCGCCCGCACCACGGCCGCGCCGATGCCCTGCCCGGCCCCGGTGACCATCGCGACGGCACCGGCGAATTCGGACTGTTGCTGCACAGGACATCCCCTCCGACCAGCAAGATTAGGCAAGCCTAACCTAACACAGCTGTTCGTCTGCATCGAGAGCCTGTGCGAACGTCAACTCGCTCCCGCCGGTCCCGCGGCGGCCATTCCGCACCGCGAACGCGCCCCCGAACACGAGAAAGCCGCCCGCCCCCGGACCGGGGCGGACGGCCTCTGCGTCTGCGTCTGCGGCTGCGGCCTCGATGTCCCGCGGCCTCGATGTCTCGCAGCCTCGGCGTCTGCGGCAGTGGCGCCGGTCGTGCCCGTGGTGCCGGTGGACGTGGTGGCAGTGTCCGGCGGGTCCCTACGGCAGGCGGCTCGCGAAGATCAGGTCGAAGCCGTCACAGCCCTCACCGTCGAGGTGTTCCGCGCGGCGCGGGCCTGCGCGCAGGGCGACGCGCCGGGAGGCGAGGTTCTCCGGGCGGACACGGGCGATCAGGGGTTGTGGACGCAGGTGGCCGGGTCCCGGTGGACGGCGAGGACGGCGTCGATGTCGCCCTCGGCGGGGCGCAGCAGGGAGAGCCGTTCGGTCGTCAGTTCCTCGTGCCCGACCAGCGCGGGCTAACGCGGGACGGCGGGGGTGGTGGCTGCCTTCGCGGGACCCGAAGGGGCCTTCGCCGGAGCGGCGGGGGTCGTCGCCGGAGCGGTGGGGGCCGTCGAGCCGGCAGCCGGGGCGCCGGGGCCGGCCGGGGCCGGGGAGAGGCCGGTGCAGCCGCGCAGGCCGTCGCGGCGCTTGAGGGCGGCCTCGGCGGTGGCGCCGCTGACCGGCTCCGGGATGCCCTTGTCGTCGATGGTGGCCGGGGTGAAGGCCTCGCCGGTCACCTTGCCGTCGGCGGTGAGGGTGAGGGTGGTGACGCCGGTCTCGTTGGAGTTGGGGTAGTTGGAGGTGCCGTACCAGAGGAAGTTGCCGAAGCCGTAGCCGATGTAGGTGTTGCCGAGCATGCCCGAGCCGACCATGGTGTGCGCGTGGGTACCGACCACGGCCGTGGCGCCCGCGCCGGCGAGCTTCTTGGCGATGGTGGTCTGCGGACCGGTCGGACAGGCCTTGCCCTCGTCGCCCCAGTGCAGGTAGACGAGCACCACCGGAGCCTGCTGCTTGGCCGTCTCCACCGCCTTGACCAGCGCCGGCACGTCCAGGGCCGAGGCGATGCCCGGCTTGTTGGCACCGGCCCGCCACTTCTGGTTGGTGAGGTCCTCGACCTGGCTGGCGGCGACCACCGCGACCTTCACCCCGCGCACGGTGGTGACGTACGGGGCGTACGCCTCCTTGGCGTTGCGTCCGAAGCCGACCACCGGGATCGGCGAGGAGTCCTTGGCGGCGAGGGTGTCGGTGAGGCCGTCGGCGCCGAAGTCCACGGCGTGGTTGTTGGCCATCGAGACGACGTCGACGCCCGAGTCCTTGAGCACCGACAGCGCCTTGGGCGAGGTGCGGAAGGTGTACGTCTTCGGCTCCGGGGCGCCGCGCCCGGTGATCGCGGTCTCCAGGTTGAGGACGGACAGGTCGGCGTCGGCGAGGGTGCGGGAGATCGGGCCGAGCGCGGGCTCGGGCGGCTGGACGGACAGCCGGGCCTCGGTGCGGCCCTCGAAGTGGACGTCCCCGGCGAACGCGACGGTGATGGTGCCGTCGGGCCGGGGCGGGGCACTCTTGCCCGGGGCCGTGCCGGTGGGCGAGCCGCCCGGCGCCGAGGACGGCGGGACGGGGGCGGCGGAGGCCGGGGCCGGTTCGGGGTCGTCCGGCCCGCAGGCGGCGACGGCGGTTATTCCGACGAGCAGCGCGACGGCGGCCGCGACACGGCGCATGAGTGGATCCCCCCGAGGATGATGCAAGAGCGGTCAGCCTACGCCACCGAATCACCACCATCCGGACCCGAGCCCGCAACATTCCGGCCACAAGGGACACCCCCGGGCCGGGGTGGGCATCGACGGCCGGACATCGACCGGCGGACACCGCCGGCCGCGCATCGACGGCCCGGCATGACCGGCCCGGCATCGAGGGCCCGGCATCGAGGGCCCGGCATCGAGGGCCCGGCATCGACGGCCGGTCGCCGGACGGACCCCTGGCCCGACCGTCCCAATGGCCCCGGCCGACCCGGCCACCGTGTCCCTGGCGCGGAGGCGGGCGGGGCGCGCAGCGTGGTGTGCAGGGAGCGAGTCCCGCGCCGAAGGCCGGGAGGTGTGGCGTGATGGGCAGCAATCAGATCTCCGCCGTGGGCGGCAGTCCCCCGTCCCTCACCCGGGAGCACCGGATCGTGGTCGGGATCGACGGCTCCGGGCCGTCGAAGGCGGCCCTGCGCTGGGCGGTCGGCCAGGCCGTGCTGACCGGCGCGGCGGTGCACGCGGTGGCGGCCTGGGAGTATCCCTCGCTGTACGGGTGGTTCGCGCCGATGGTGGACGACGGCTTCGAGCGGACCGCCCGCCGCACGCTGAGCGCCGAGATCAACGAGATCCTCGGCCCGGACCGCTCGGTGGAGGTCCGGGAGAGTCTGGTGCTCGGCCACGCCGCCGAGGTACTGCTGGAGGCGGCGGAGGGGGCCGACCTGCTGGTGCTGGGCAGCCGGGGCCGGGGCACCTTCGCCCGGACGCTGCTCGGCTCGGTGTCCACCCGCTGCGCCGTGCACGGCGCCTGCCCGGTGGTGATCGTCCGCGCCGACGGGACGGTGGCCGCCCCGTCGGCGGCCGCGGCCGGCGGCGAGGGCGTCGAGCAGTCGGCCCCCGGCGCCGTGCGCACCAAGGACTGGCAGCTCAGCCTGCACGTGGTCGAGGACGAGGACACCACCCGGGTGCACGCCGTGCTGAACGCCGACGGCGACGTGCTGCACAGTGACGCCCGTTCCCGCCGCAACCCGCGCGACGCCCCGGCCCCCGCCGTCGGCGACGAGTTCGCGGTCGGCCGCGCCCTGGTGGACCTCGGCCACCAACTGCTGCGCTCCGGTGTCCACGGCGCCACCGGGCCCACCGAGGAGTGAACCGCCGCCCGCGGGCGACCGCCGGGCCGCGGCATGCGCATCGCCCCGTCGGGTACGCCATGCTGAATCACCGCTGGACCGCCGCTGGACAATCGCTGAACCGCCGTACCGCCCCTCCCGCGACCCGACCGGAAGAGCCGCACCCCGCCATGGACACCACCCCGGCCCCCGAACCCCCGGCCCCCGAACCCCCGGCCGCCGAACCCCCGAACCCCGAGGCCGCGATCCCCGAGGCCGTGGCCTCCGGGGCCATGCCCTCCGGGACCGAGGCGTCCGGGACCGCGACCTCCCAGTGCGCCCCGCCCGGCGAAGCCCCCGCACCGGACTTCACCCCCGTCGAGCGCGCCCGGGGCCGCGCGCTGCGCCGCGCCCAGCTGCCGTGGGCACTGGGCGGACGGCTGGCGGGCCTGGCGCTGACCCTGCTGCTCGGCCTCACCCCGGCCGGTGCCGCCCTGGTGACCGCCGTCGGCGGGTGGTTCGGCGGCTCCCGGACGGCCGGGGTACTGGCCGGCGCGGCGGCCCTGGTGGTGCTCGGCCAGGCGCTGCAACTGCCGTTCGGCGCCGGGGCGCGGACCGTCCGGGCCCGGTACGGGCTGGTGACCCAGGGCTGGGCCGGCTGGGCGCTGGACGCCGTACGCGGCCTCGCGCTCACCCTCGTCCTCGTCCTCCCGCTCGCGCTGGGCCTGTTCGCGCTGACCGCCTGGTCGCCGCAGCGCTGGTGGCTGCCGGCGGCGGGCGTGGCGGCGCTGCTGACGGCCGCGCTCTCCTTCCTCCATCCGCTGCTGATCGAGCCGGTGTTCAACCGCTTCTCCCCGATGCCCCCCGGGGAGCTGCGCACCGCGCTGCTCGCACTGGCCGAGCGGGACGACGTCCGGGTGCGGGACGTCCTGGTCGCGGACGCCTCCCGTCGCACCACCGCGCTCAACGCGTACGTCTCCGGGTTCGGGGCGACCCGCCGGATCGTCGCGTACGACACGCTGCTGACCACCGCGGAGCCGCGCGAGGTGGAGCTGGTGGTCGCGCACGAGCTGGGCCACGTCAAGCACCGGGACGTGCCGGTCGGCACCGCACTGGGCGCGGTCGGCGCGGCCGTCGCGGTGGCCGTCCTCGGCCTGCTCGCCACGTGGCCGCCGCTGCTGGACGCGGCCGGGGCAACGGACGCGGCGGACCCCCGGGCGCTGCCGCTGCTGGCGGCGCTCGCGGCGCTGCTGGGCGCGCTGTCGGGGCCACTGCAGTGCGCGGTGAGCCGCCGGATCGAGGCCAGGGCGGACCGGCACGCACTCGAACTGACCGGGGACGTCGAGCAGTTCGTGGCCATGCAGCGCAGACTGGCCGTGGCGAACGTCTCGGATGTCGACCCGCCGAGGGTGCTTGAGCTACTGTTCGCCACTCACCCGAGTGCGACCAGGCGGATCGCCGCCGCCCGCGCCTGGCGGGCCGCACCGGAGCAGCGAGCGCCGGGGCGGCGGGCAGCGGGGCGGCGGGCGGCAGGGCGATGAGCGCCGGAGCGGCGAGCACCGGAGCAGCGTGCGATCCCGGGCAAATCCGTTGTATAGTGCAACAAATATCGAGGAGATAGGAACGCCGTGCCCGGCCGCCAGTCGTCCATCGAGACCATCCAGCGCGAGCTGACCGCCTTCGCCCGCCGCGCCCGGCACAAGGCCTCCCAGCTGCACCCCGACCTCTCCCTGGTCACCTACAGCATCCTCGACCTGATCACCGAGCGCGGCGGCTGCCGGGCCGCCGACGTGGCCGCGCACTTCATGCTCGACAAGTCCACCGTCAGCCGCCAGGTCACCGCCCTGGAGAAGCTCGGCCTGCTGGCCCGCGAGACCGATCCGGACGACCAGCGCGGCCAGATCCTGCGCGCCACCGAGGCCGGCCTCACCCTGCTGCGGGACGCCAACGAGCAGCGCCGGCTCTCCTTCACCGCGCGCTTCACCGACTGGTCCGACGAGGACGTCGCCCGCTTCGCCGACTACCTGGCCCGGTACGGCCAGGAGGGCTGACCTGGGGGAGTCACCCGGAACACCGGCCGGAGGGGCCGGTCGAAGGGGCCGGCCGAAGGGGCCGGCCGAGCCCTTCCGGGTGCGCTCCGCCGCCTCCACGGTGTACAGAGGAGGAGTGCCCCTCCGGCAGCGTCCCGATGCGCCGCACCGCTCGAACGCGACGCATCCCCCCGACCGCCGCCGCGCCTGGCTGCCCGACCGCCGGGTGCTGACGGCGCTCACCCTCGCGCTGATCGTGCTGATCGCCGTGGTCGACATCCTCTCCCCGCCGGACATCCACCTCGGCCCGCTGCTGATCGTCGCCCCCGCCCTCACCGCCTCCTTCGCCGGACCCCGGGCCACCGCCGCGGTCGCCGCACTCGCGTTCGCCGCGCTGACCGTCATCGGCGCCGTCCGCGACAGCCTGACCAGCGCGAACATCGAGACCCAGCTGAGCGCGCAGCTGATCGTCTCGGTGCTGATCGTCGGCCTGCGGGTGCTGCGAGAGCGGCACGAGCGCGAGCTGGCCCGGGTGCGCTCGGTGTCCGAGGCCGCTCAGCGGGTGCTGCTGCGCCCGCTGCCGGAACGGATCGGACCGCTGCACCTGGCCTCCGTCTACCTGGCCGCCGAGGCCGAGGCACAGGTCGGCGGCGACCTGTACGCGGCCGCCCGCACCGCCACCGGCACCCGGCTGCTGGTCGGCGACGTCCGCGGCAAGGGACTGTCCTCGCTCGGCGACGCGGCCCTGCTGCTCGGCGCCTTCCGCGCCGCCGCCCACCTGCACGCCGAACTGCCCGATCTGGCGGCCTACCTGGACGGCAGCGTCAGCTGGGACCTCGCCCAACTCGCCGAACAGTCCCGACGGGACCGCCGCGACCGGCGTGAGCGGCAGGGCCTGCAAGCGTTGTCCGCCCTGCCCCTCCCCTCGCCCGAGGAGCCCCCCGAGGAGAGCGGCGAAGCCGGAGAATCCTTCATCACCGCCGTCCTGCTCGACATCCCCGACGACGGTTCCCCGGTCCGCCTGATCGACTGCGGCCACCCGCCCCCACTGCTGCTGCGGGCCGGCGGCATCACCACCCTCGCCGCGCACCACCCCTCCCCGCCGCTGGGCCTCGGCGAACTCGCGCCGGCGCGGTACGAGGCGGAGACCTTCCCGTTCCGGCCCGGCGACCGGCTGCTCATCTACACCGACGGCGTGATCGAGGCCCGCGACGCCCAGCGGCGTTTCTACCCGCTCACCGAACGTGTCACCGCCTGGCACTCCGAGCGCCCCACCGCCCTGCTCCAGAGCCTGCGCCGCGATCTGCTCGCGCACGTCGGCGGCAGGCTGGACGACGACGCGGCCATGGTGGTGGTCGAGCGGCTGCCGTGAGGGCGGGCGACCGACCACGACAAGTAACGGATGACGGATAACAGATGACAGATTTCGAAATCTGTCATCTGTTATCCGTCATCCGAAAGCTGTTCCCTGAAAGCTGTCAGCTGAAGTCCGTCGGCTGCCGGCTGTCGGCTGTCGGCTGTCGGCTGTCGGCTGTCGATCGGACCCTGCGCTACGGCTTGTACGGCAACTGCGGCACGTCGAAGCAGTTCGCGGTCATCGACGGCACCTGGGTGACCCAGCCGCCCTGCCCGCCCTGGGCCGAGTCCTGCCAACGAGCGGCGTTCAGGCACGCCCGCGTCGGCCCAGTGGGAGGCGGCTGTGGGACGAAGGAGGCGGGCAGAATCAAGCCGTGCGCGTCGTAGGGCTCGGCGCGGTTCATGAACGCCTCGACGCAGGAGCGCGTCGGCGCGGCGCCGCAGGAGTCCAGCGCGTCGGTCAGCCACTGCGCGCCCGCCCAGCCCTCCAGCTCCCAGGCGGACAGCAGGGCGGCCCGGTCCGGGTGGTAGCGGGCCATCGCGGTCCGGAAGTCGTGGACCGCCGGGTACTGCTCGTCCTCGTAGTTCAGGCTCGACGAGGTCGCCCACAGCGCGTTGCGGCAGTCCGGCGAGGAGGCGTAGTCGGTGCGCACCGTCTCCGACCAGTTCTGCACGTTGGTGACCTTCGCCGCCACCGTCACCCCGGCCTCGTCCAGCGCCCGGCACAGCGCCGCGTTGCCCCGGGAGTCCATCGCGTCGAACAGCAGCTGCGAGCCGTCGGCGTGCACCGCCGCGGCCACCGCCTGGAAGTTCGGCAGCGCGAAGTCCACCGTCTGGAGCAGCACCCGGTACCCCTCGGCCTCCAGCCCGGCCTTCAGCTGTCCGGCGTAACGTGTCGAGTCGGCCTGGTTGTAGGCGACCACGGCGGCGCTGGTCGCGCCCAGTCGCTGTTTGAAGAACCGGAAGACCTCGGTGCTCTGGTAGAGCGTGCCGTTCCAGCCGACCGACCGCCCGTCGCGCGGGGCGGCGCTGCCGTAGATCCCGTAGAGGTGCGGCCAGCGGTCGTACTCCGTGCCGATCGGCTGGCCGCCGACGTCCGGTACCGCCTTGCCGCTCACATACGGGGCGCCCGCGTAGTCGAGGACGCTGCCGCTGACGAAGGCGAAGACGTGTTCCCGGTCGATCAGCCGGTGCACGCAGTCCTGGTTGCCGACCCCGCTGCCGCCGTCGTCGCAGGTCACCAGCCGGACGGTGCGCCCGTGCAGGCCGCCGCGGTCGTTGAGGGCCTGGAAGAAGGCCTGGGCGCCGTAGCGCGGACCGCTGAACACCTCGCTGCCGACCGGGCTGGTGAGCGAGGTGACCAGCCCGATCCTGATCTCCGTGGCGGTGACGCCGGTGTCGGAGGCGGGGTTGCCGCTCCCGGCCGCGCCGGTGGCTCCGGTGGCTCCGGTGGCTCCGGCAGGGGACGCGAGGGTCGGGCGGGTCGTGAAGGCCTCGGCCGGCAGCCGGGTGCCGCAGCCGGTGAGCAGCGCCGCGAGCAGGGCGACGAGCAGCGCGGCGAGGGGCAGCAGGAGGACCGCGAAGCGGCCAGTGAGGGCGCCGCGGGAACGGTCCGGGCGGACCGTCCCCGGGACATGGCCGGGCCACCGGCGCGGGAGCGCGTCGTCGGCCCGGCGGCGCGGCGGGGCGGTCGGCCGCATCCGGTCAGCTGCAGCCGGGGATCGGGGTGGCCGTGGGCCCGCCGGCCTGGACGAGCAGACCGCACAGGGTCGAGCGGGACACCTTCCAGGTGCCGTTGTCGAGGACGGACTGGCCGGTCGCGCTCGGCTCCACCACGTTGCCCTGCAGCGAGAGCGCATAGGTGACGGTCGCGTCGCTCGCGTCGGTGAACGCGACGTCGGCGACCTTCGCCTGCACCTGGCCGACCCTCGGGTCCTGGGCGAAGCCCTGGAGCGCCGGGAGCAGTTCGTCGCCGCCCTGGAGCAGCTGGGCCTTGTCGGCGATCGGGGTGTCGGGGTCGAAGAACTTCTCCCAGTTGGTGGTGATCTCCCCCTTCGCGGCGGCCGGGTCGGCGGGGGCCGTGCCGGTGGCGGTGGCCGTCGCGGGGGCGGACTCGGTGGCGGTCGCCGTGACGGTGGCACCCGTCGCCGCCGGGGAGGTGGCCGCGGAGCCGGACGTGCCGTCGCTGCCGCACGCCGCCGCCGTACCCGCGAGCAGCAGGACGAGCAGGACGCTCGCCGCCCGCCGGGCCCGGCCGCCGTCCTCGGGGGTGCCGCTTCGCGTCACGTGCATGGTGGTCTTCCCTCTCGACTGCGCCGCCCGGGCCCCGCTCTCCGTGTCCCGGATGCTGTTCCAGGCCGATCCTGGAAACGTCTCAAGTGACACCATGAAGGCGGATCCATGGATGAATCACAATCCGACGGAGAAATCACCCGTAACGCCCCGGAGGGTTCGCCCGTCCGGCGCGGCGGCCGCCCGCTGCGCGCCGTCCGGCACGGGTTCCTCCGGGACGGGTTCCGTCGGACTCGGCCGCTGCGGACCGCCCGGGAGTGGGCGGGCTGGCTGCTCGCCGCGGCCGGCGCCGTGCTGTGCGTGCTCGGCTGGTACGGGACCTCCGGTGAGCGCTTCGTCGAGCAGCAGGTCCCCTACCTGGCCTCGTCCACCATCCCCGGCGCGGCACTGATCGTGTCCGGGACCCTCCTGGTCGCACTGCGACCGCCGTCCCCGCCGGAGCGCACGGATCTGACCGACCGACGGGTGGAGCGGCTGTACGACCTGCTGGTCGAACCGGACGCCGGGCCCGCTCCACCGGACCCGGCCGACCGTTCCGGACAGGCCGACCGTTCGGGGCAGGCCAACGAGGCCGGCGAGGCCGATGTCACCGATGACGCCCGGTGGCTGGCCGTCCCCGAGGGCACCCGCTACCACCGGCCGGACTGCCCGCTGGTCACCGGCAAGGACCTGGCCGCACCGGTGGACGCGAACGCCGTCCGGGCCCGGGGCCTGACGCCCTGCCCGCTCTGCTCGCCGTCCGCCGCCGGGCCGGGCCCCACCCGTCCGGGCGAATCCGCCCCGCCGGACGGCTGACCGCCCATGAGCCCGTCGCCCCTCGACGCCGTCACCACCGTCACCGCCCTCGCCTACTCCTCCGGCTCGTTCGACCTCACCGTCGACCTCGCCCTCGCCGGACTCACCGTCGGCGCCGCCGCCGCGCTCAGCGGCATCGGCCTGGTCGTCTGCCACCGCGCCACCGGCGTGCTCAACATCGCTCAGGGCGCCCAGGCCATGGCCATCGCCTACCTGCTGCGCGACCTCGTCGTGGTGCGGCACTGGCCGGTCTGGCCCGCCGTCGCCTGCTGCCTGCTGGTCGTGGCCCCCGCACTCGGGGTACTGCTCGACCTCCTGGTCTACCGCCCGCTGCAGCGGCGCGGCGCCGGCCCGGCCGAGACCATGGTGGCCGGGATCGGCGTGTTCGTGCTGCTCATCGGCCTGGCCGTCCTGTTGTGGGGCCCGGCGCCACTGGCCGGCGCGCCCTCCGCGCTCGGCGGCGCCCCGATCCGGCTTCCCGGCGGGCACAGCCTGCGGCCGGACACCGTCGCCCAGCTCGCCGCCATCCTCGTCCTCGGCCTCGCCGTGCTCGCCGCCACCCGATGGACCGGCCTCGGCCTCCGGCTGCGCGCCGTCGTCGACGACCGCCGCCTCGCCGCCCTCACCGGGGTCGACGCCGACCGGGTCTCCGCCGCCGGCTGGGCCTTCGGCACCTTCACCGCCGGGCTGGTCGGCATCGCCCTCGCGCCGTACCTGCTGCTCGACCCGTACGGGCTGCCGCTGCTGGTGATGGAGACCATGGCCGTCGCGGTCGCCGCCCGGCTGCGCAGCATCCCGGTCGCGATCGCCACCGGGCTCGGGCTCGGCATCGCCCAGGCCGAGCTCACCCGGCTGCGGCCGTCCGGACAGCTGCTGCCGCTGGTCCAGGCCATGCAATCCAACCTGTTCGTGATCGCGCTGCTCGCCACCGCCCTGCTCGCCGGACCGGGCATCACCGGCGAACGGACCGGAGCCGGGACGGCGCCGCCGGCCGCTCACCGTACGAAGAACGCGGGCGGGGGCGCGGGCGCGGGCGGGGCCCGTGACGGAGGCCGTGGCAGTAACAGGGGCAGGGGCAGTGGCGGAGGCGGTGGACGGCTGGCGGGCGCCGTCTGCCTGGTGCTGCTCCTGCTGCCGCTCGGCTTCCGGGGCAATGACCTGCGCAACGCCCTGCTCGTGCCCGCGCTCGCGCTCGTCCTGCTGTCCATCGTCGTGGTCACCGGCTACGGCGGGCAGATCTCGCTCGGCCAGGCCGGCTACGCGGGCCTCGGCGCCCTCGGCACCGCACTGCTGATGTCCGGCCGGGTCCCCGGCCTTCCGCCCCTGCCCGCCGTGCCGGCGCTGCTGCTCGCCGTCCTCGTCACCGCCCCGCTCGGGCTGCTCGTCGGGTGGCCCGCGATCCGCCGACGCGGACTCGCCCTCGCCCTGGTCACCTTCGCGGTGGGGACGGCGATGAGCCGGTTCGTCTTCGAGCAGCCGTACGCCACCACCGGGCTCGTGCTCGACCGCCCCGCCTTCCTGGCCGGGGACCGCGTCTTCTACCTCGCCGAGCTCCTCCTCCTCGGCCTCGGCCTGCTCACCGTCCGCACCCTGCACCGGGGCCGCCTCGGCCGGGCACTGACCGCCATGCGGGACCACGAACCGGGCGCGGTCGCGGCCGGCGTGGACGTCCCTGGCCTCAAGCTCCTCGCCTTCGTCGCGGGCGCCGCGCTGGCGGCTCTCGGCGGCGGACTGATGGGTCTCGCCGGACGCGCCTTCGACCCCACCGCCTTCGACCCGGTGCGCGGCCTCCTCTGGTTCGCCGCCGTCATGGTCGCCGGCGCCGACAGCGCCCTCGCCGCCGTCCTCGCCGCCGCCCTCCTGATCGGCCTCGACGCCGGCACCGTCGCCGGAGTCTCCGCCGTCGCCGTCGGCGTCCTCGCCGCCACGATCGGCCGCCTCCCCGGCGGACTCGCCGCCCTCCCCCTCCCCGGCCGCCGCCCGCCCCCGACGGCCCCTCTCCCCGCGTCCTGCCTCACCCCGACCGGCCGCCGACTACGGGCCCTCATCGCACGGGACGGACGACGATGACCCCCGACTCCCCCACCACGCAGGCCGTCGGGCGACCCGGCGGAACCTTCGGGGGCCCCGGCCGCGAGGAGGACCACCGAGCCGCCGGGCCGGGTGGCAGATGGGCAGTTCGGCGGGCGGGCGCACGGCCGGCCGGGACGGCTCCCGCACAGCACACCGGGACGGCGAGGACCGGCAAGCCCCTCGGCCACGGACAGCTGTTGTCGCAGGGCCCGCAGAAGGAAGGGACGGCTGTCGCCGTCGGACCACGGCAGGCAGTGCCCGACGGGCCAGGGCACGCACGCTCCGGAACAGCGGCGCGGCGGCGGCGAGCTGCGGCGGGCCCACTCAGCCCCATGTGGTTGCCGCCGACCCCACGGCGGATCACCGCGCGAGGCGGGACGGCCGTGATCGCCAGGTCCCCCCTGCGCCCAACCCGACTGCGTCCAACCCGTCAGGCGGTACCGCAGGGCCGTCAGAGCCACCCGGCGAAGCCACCTGCGAGTCACAGCCACGAGCGACCCGTGACTCGCGGAACTCACGGGACTCACGGGCCGGGCGGTGTCCAGCGGATGCGAGCGATGGGCACCGCAGCGAGGGCGGTCCCGCGGTTCTCCGCTCACCCGCTGCTCACCCGCTGCTCACCGCAACGGACAGTGCAGCGCACGGGCCGATCGCGGGCAGGGGGCCGGCCGCACGGGCGCATCGTCATCCGCAAGTGCAACGCGAACGCGAACGCGCACGGCGCAGATCACCGCACCGGAGGAACTGCCATGACCACCCCGCCCCCCAACGGCAGGCCGCTCCGCAGCGCACGGGGCACGACCATGAGCGCCACTCCCCCCACCGCCCGACTCACCGCCCGACTCACCGCGCGGGGCATCGTGCGGCGGTACGGGGGGATCGAGGCGGTGGGCGGGGTGGACCTGGTGGCGCGGGCGGGGCGGATCACCGCGTTGATCGGGCCCAACGGGGCGGGGAAGAGCACGTTGTTCGACTGTCTGGCCGGGACGGTGCGGCCCGACGGCGGACGGGTGCTGCTCGGCGGGCGGGACGTCACCGGGCTTCCCGCGCACCGGCGGGTGCGGCTGGGGCTCGGGCGAACCTTCCAGCAGATCGCCGTCTTTCCGACCCTCTCGGTGGCCGACAACGTCCGAGTGGGCGCCGAGCAGTACGCCCGACGGGTGGACGCCCGGACGGCCACCGAGCGTTCGGCTAGCGCGCTGCGGTTGTTCGGCTTGCAGGAGATCGCCGCCGAACCGGCCGGTTGGCAGCCCACGGGGGTGTTGCGCCTGGTGGAGCTGGCACGGGCGTTGGCGGGCGAGCCCCGGGTGCTGCTGCTGGACGAACCGGCGGCGGGCCTCGACGCCGCGCAGACGGCCCGCCTGGTGTCCGTCCTGCGCGGCCTCGCCGAGCGCGGCATGGCGCTGCTGCTGGTCGAGCACGACGCCGAACTGGTCGCCGAACTCGCCGATGCCGTCTACGCCATGGCGCAGGGCCGGGTGGTCGCCGCCGGACCGGCCGCGGCCGTCCTGGCCGATCCCCGGGTCACCCGGGCGTGGGGAGCCGCCACATGATGCCGAACCGCCCGACCTCCGAGGTGGGTTGATGCCCGTCGAAGCCGCCCTTCGTGCCGCCCGGGTCCGCTACGGCCCGCTGGAGGCGCTGCACGGTGTCGACCTGGACTTCCCGTCCGCCGCCGTCACGGTCCTGCTCGGCCGCAACGGGGCCGGGCGGACCAGCGCACTGCACGCCCTGGCCGGGGTGGTGCCGCTGGCCGGCGGGCGGGCGCTCTGGCGGGGCCGGGACATCGGCGGGCTGTCGGTGTACCAGCGGGTGCGGCGGGGTCTGGCCGTGGTCCCGGCCGTTCGCGGGGTGTTCGGTTCGCTGACCGTGGCCGAGAACCTGCTCCTGGGCGGGCCGGGGCGCGCCGAGGTGCTGGAGCTGTTCCCGGAGCTGATCGCTCTGCTGGGCCGCCGGGCCGGCGTCCTGTCGGGTGGCGAACAGCAACTCGTCGCTGTCGGGCGGGCCTTGGCGGCTCGGCCCGCTCTGCTCCTGCTGGACGAGCCGGAGCGCGGCCTGGCCCCGGCCGTCGCCGCGCGGCTGCACGCCCACCTGCTGGCCGGCGCCGCCGACGGCCGTACGGTCGTGCTCGCCGCGCAGTCGCTGCCGCACACCCTGGCCGGGGCCGCGGTGGTGCACGTACTGCACCGGGGCGAGGTGGTGTTCTCCGGCGAGCCCGGGGAGATCCTCCCGGGCGGCCTCCTCCCGCCCGGTCCGGACGAGGCCCGGTTTCCGCGCCGGTGACCGACTGCCCACTATCCGACAGGAAGCAAGGCGACCAGCCCTGTTGAATTACTTTCTCATGACTTTCGGATGACCTTTCCCTTCCAAACCGGTCGTTACGATGGCCGCACCCATGTCGATCGGGATCGACATAGCCGGGTAGGGGGACCTGACCGTGAACCACATCCACGTCCAGACACATGCGTTGCGACAGTCGGCGAACGGCCTCACGGAGGCCGCCAAGACCTTCGGCCCCGTCGGGCACTGGCTCGACAACAACCACACGGCCGCCGACGCGATGTCGGCCTGGGAATCCGGTCCGGCGCTGAAGGACTGCGCCGACGCCTGGCAGGCCCACGTGAAGTCGGTCGTCGATCAACTCCATCTGTACTCCTCACAGTTGCACGAGTCGGCGCAGTCCTACGACCAGGCCGACCAGGAGTACGCCCGCCGCCTCGACGCCGCACTCGGTGACCTCGGGGGCACGGAACCGGGGCAGCAGCCGTGACGATGACCATCGCGGCGCTCAAGGCCGCCAACAGCATCGACGTCGATGCCGCCGCCGGCTCCTGGCTCGCCCTGTCCAAACAGGCGTGGCAGGCCGTCAACGACATCCATGCCAACGGCGTCGACCCGCTCAAGGAGAACTGGAAGGACAAGGTCGGCGAGGCCGCCGGCCGCAAGCTCCAGGAGCAGGCCCAGATCCTGGAGGCCGGCGCGGACATCATGCGCGGCGTCGTCATGATCCTCGACGGGCTGAGCGCCGGCATCACCCGGGCCAAGCTCACCCTGAACTCCGCCCTGGACATGGCCCAGCAGTACGGCCTCACCGTCGACGAGACCACCGCCACCGTCCAGGGCAGCGGCGGCGCGGCGGCCTCTAACGACAACGCCGTCCAGGAGGTGGACGCGATGCTCCAGGAGGCGCTGCGCGAGGCCGCCCAGGCCGACAAGCTGGCCTCCGCCGAACTGCGCAAGCTCGCCGCCGCGACCTGCGAGACCGACCCGCGCAAGGCGCTGGACCAGCTCCAGCGCGAAGCCTCGCAGACCGAACTGTCCATGTACACCGGGGGCATCCCCAGCGGGCAGGACCCCCGGCTGGTCGCCGACTGGTGGAAGGCGCTGACCGACAACCAGCACAAGCAGCTGATGCTCTCCGACCCCGTGACCCTCGCCAACCTCCCGGGCATCCCCGACGACGTGAAGGTGGGCCTGCGCGGCGGGCCCAACGCCAAGTACGACCGGGTGAAGACGGTGCAGTGGGCGCTGGAGCACTGGAACGACACCACCATCGACGTCTTCGACGACAACTGCACCAACTTCGCCTCCGAGGCGCTGCGCCAGGGCGGCGTGCACGCCAAGTGGGACCAGTGGTGGGGCTGGCGCGGGGACGACACCTGGGGACGCAGCGACGACGCGGGCGGCGACTGGCTCGACCAGCGGCTCGACTATTCGAAGAGCTGGGCCGGGGCGCAGAACATGCACGACTTCATGCTGCGCCACGGCGGTCAGGAGGTCCCGCCGGGCGAAGTGAAGCCCGGGGACATCGTCTACTACGAGGAGGACTCCGACCAGGACTCCCAGGACAAGAAGGGCGTCGTCCACCACACCGCGGTGGTGACGGCGGTGACCCCGGACGGGGACATCCGCTACACCCAGCACAGCGGCGGCCAGCAGAACGCGAGCATGGGCGGCCGGATCGACAGCTTCCAGGAGCAGCGCGGGCACCAGAAGCTGCACTTCGTCCGCGTGAATCCGGACTGGTACTAGGCGTATGAGTGAAGAACAGCGCTCCCCGCGGTGGCTCCGGGCGGGCGGCCCGCTGCTGCTCGCCTGCCTCGGGTGGGCGTGCGGCGTGCCGACGCTGGTCGCGGACGGCGACATCCACGGGCTCGTGAGCCGCTGCCAGGACAGCCCCGGCGCCCCGGCGCCCGTACTGCCGCTCGCCTGGGCGGGGTTGGGGCTGGCCGTCGTCTCGGTGTGCTGGGGCGGCTGGCAGCTCGTCACCGCCGTGCGCCGCAGGACGTTCCGGATCGGCCCGGGGCACGCCCTGCTGTGCGTACTGCTGCCGCTGGCGGTGATCGGGGTGCCGTTCCAGTACGCCCTGGTGCAGACCGCCGTGCACGACACCGGGGCCCAGCGGAGCAGCTGCTTCGGGCACGGCCCGCTCACGGACGCGGTCGATCCGGCCGCGGTGCCCCGGACACGGCTCCCGGCCTGATCGCCGCCGGGTGACCCGGCGCACGAGGCCGAACCCGAACCCGAGACCGAGCCGGAGACCGAGGCCGAGCCCGAGACCGAAGCTGAGAGCGAAGCCGCCGAGGGCGGCGGGCACGACGGCCGTCGTGCCGAGGACGCGCGGGTGGTAGAGGTCGAACACGCCGAGGCTCCTCCCCGGGGACCCGGACGGTCCCCGCTCGTGGTGCCCCAACGATGACCTCCCCCGCATGTACCGAACGGCACATCCTGAGCAGCGGCACCCCCGTGCTCCCCTGCCGATCGGCCCAGTTTCCCAGGTCCCGGCCCCTCCGGCCCCGGCCCCCTCGACTCCCGGCCCCCTCGGCTCCCGCCCCCTCGGCCGCCCTCGGCGGGGCCTACGGCTGGTGCACGTAAGGGGTCGTCGTGCTCACCCAGGCGAAGCCGAGGCGCTGGAGGATGGGCCGGCTCTGGTCGCTCGCGTCGACCTGGAGGTACTGGTAGCCGAGTTCGGCCGCGAGCCGGGCCCGGTGGGCGATGAGGGCCCGGTAGATGCCCCGGCCGCGCCAGTCCGGTGCGGTGCCGCCGCCCCAGAGGCCGGCGAACCCGGTGCCCGGGACCAGCTCCATCCGGGCGCCGCTGACCGGGCGGTCGCCGGCCATCGCGACGACCATGCTGACGGTCGAGCTGCCGTGCCGCAGGTGGTCGAGCAACCGCGCGCGCAGCCCGGGGTTCTCGGAGCCGAAGGCCTGTTCGTTGGCCTCCATCAGCAGGTCCACCCCCGCCGGGTCGGTCACCGGGAGCAGCCGGACGCCCTCGGGCAGGGCCGCGTCGGTGGGCAGGTCCGCGATCCGGGCGAGCATCAGTGCCTCGTCCGGCTCCGGGGTGAAGCCGGCCGCCAGCAGCCTGGCGCCGAGGTCGGCGGGGCGGTCGTGGGAGTAGGCCTTCCACTCGAACTCCAGGCCCAGTCCGGCGAAGTGGCGCACCTGCGCGGCGATCGCCGCGTCCGCGCCGGCCTCGTCCAGGCCGGACCAGACCACACCGTTCCAGCTGTGCTCCGAGCCCACCTGCCGGATCACCGCACCGTCGCGTTCGACGCGACAGCCGGGGTCGGGCGACGCGTTGCGCCGGAGCCGGTCGTCGAACAGGGCGAGCACCTCGTCATGATCCATCCGCTCACTCCAGCACGAGCCGGGAGCGCGCGCCATCGAGTTTCCGTACCGCCGAACGCGGGCGACGGTCCCCGGCGGCGGTCGCACCCGCGGGAGACGCACCCGCTGGGGACTCATCCGAGGGCGAAGCATCCGCGCCCGGTGTCCGCTCCGCCGCCCCGATCCGGCCGGACCGGATCGCCTCGCCCGGCGCCCGAGCACCCATGATGGCGTCCAACAGGCCCCGGGCCCGGTCGAGTTCGTCCATCTGCCGGGTGATCCTGGCGCGCTCCCGGGCCAGGCCGGCGAGCAACTCGGGGCAGGTCGGGCCGGGCGGGCGCCGCCCGGGAAGCGGCAGGCCGTGGAGGATTTCGGCGATCACGGTGCTGTTGAGCCCGGCCGCGAGGAGGGTGCGGATGCCCCGGACGGTGTCCACGTCCCGCTCGTCGTACTCGCGGTAGCCGCTGGGGCGGCGCTCGGGGGCGAGCAGCCCCTGTTCCTCGTAGTAGCGCAGGGCGCGCGGGGTGACGCCGGCGCGCCGGGCGAGTTCTCCGATCCGCATCGCGGACACCTCCTCGGCGGAGCGTCCGCGCCGTCCGCCGCGACGTTCCACCGTGCCTCTGCGCCTTGACTCTGCCGTCGGCGTGAAGCTCTAGCGTAGCCGCCGTGCCGAACGAACGAACTTCCTCAACCACCCCTGCCCGAACAGCTGTTGCCGTGCTTGGCCTGGGCCCGATGGGCCGGGCGCTCACCGGGGCGCTGCGGGCCGCCGGGCATCCGGTCACCGTGTGGAACCGCACGCCGGGCCGGGACGCCGAGCCGCTCGACCTCGGCGCGCGGTCGGCCGCGAGCGCCGCCGAGGCGGTGGCGGACGCCCCGCTCGCGCTGCTCTGCGTCCGCGACCAGCCGGCCGCCCGTAGCGTGCTCGAGGCGGCCGGAACGGCGCTGCGCGGCCGGACCGTCGTCAACGCCACCTCGGTCTCCCCGGACGACGCGCGGGCGAACGCCGCCGACGCCGAGGCCCGGGGCTTCCGCCTCCTGGACGCCGCGGTCCTCACCCCCACCCCGACCGTCGGCCGCCCGGAGGGCACTGTCCTGCTGAGCGGCGACGCCGAGGCCTTCGCCGCCCACGAGGCGGCGCTGCGGGCACTGGGCGGCACCGTACGCCACGTGGGCGCGGACCCGGGGCGGGCGAGCGCCTTCGACGCCGCCCTGCTCGACCTGTTCTGGACCACCGTGCACGGCTACCTGCACGCCCTGGCGCTGGCCCGTGCCGAGGGCATCGGCGGCGTCGAACTCGCCCCGTACGCCCAGGGCCTGCCGCGCCTGCTGCCGCCGCTGATCGACGGCTACGCGCAGCGCGCGGACGAGCGCAGGCATCCGGGCGACCGCAGCAGTCTCGCCTCCGCCGAGGCCGGTCTGGCGCACGTCGCGCACACCGCCCGGGCGCGCGGCCTGGACACCTCGGTGCTGGACGCGGCGCTCGCCCTCACCCGGACGGCGGTCGGCGCCGGGCACGGGGCGGACGGAGTGTCCGTCCTGGTCGAGCTGCTCGCCAGGGACCGGCCGTCCGGCGGCGGCCCTACTGCGCCAGGTACCCGCCGTCCACCGGCAGCACGACCCCGGTGACGAAGGACGCGTCGTCGGAGGCGAGGAAGAGGACGGCCGCCGCGACCTCGGCCGGGTCCCCGAGCCGCCCCATCGGGTGCCGCTTCTCGATCGCCCCGAGGTACTCCGGGCCACCGGGCTCGTCGTACAGCCGGGCGACGCGCGCGGTGGTGATGGTGCCGGGGGCGACGGCGTTGACCCGGATGCCGCGGTCGGCCCATTCCACGGCGAGGTGTTTGGTGAGGCCGGAGGCGACGAACTTGGCGGGCCCGTACACCGCCTGGCCGCGCTGACCGGCCTCGCCGGAGATGGAGGACAGGCAGACGATCGAGCCGCCGGGCCGGTCCTGGGCGGTCATCGCCTCGATCGCGTACTTGCAGGTGAGGAACATGCCGCGGCCGTCCACCGCCATCACGTGGTCCCACTCCTCGGCGGTGGCCTCGGTGATCTCCATCAGGGGGATGATCCCGGCGTTGGCCACCAGGACGTCCAGTCGCCCGTGCCGCTCGACGGCGGCGGCCACCATCCGGCGGGCGTCCTCGTCCCGGGCCACGTCACCGACCACCGTGCTGACGGCGCCGGGGAACCGTTCGGCCAGTTGGTCCAGCCCGGCCGCGTCCACATCGGTGGCGACCACCGACGCGCCCTCCCGGGCGAAGCGTTCGGCGACCGCCCTCCCGATGCCGTTGGCCGCACCCGTCACCACACAGGAGCGGCCGGCCAGCCGCCCGCCCGCAGGGCTCTCCGCGTTCACAGTCACCATGGCGGGACTCTATCCAGCCGACGGGCGGGAGCCGGGGCTCTTCTACCGGTACGCCGGATCCGGACGGTCGGCGGCGCAAAAGCGGTCACGGAGCGGTCCCGGAGCGCTCCCAGGACGACGCGAAGCGGCGCGAAGGGACCGCGAAGGGGACATGAAGGGAGCGCGAGGACCAAGCCGGCGGAGAACCGGAACGGCGGCGGCCGGGACCGTCGGTACGGTCCCGGCCGCCGCGCCGCCGCTCCGGGGCGACCGCGGGACCTACACCCGCGCGTCGGTGGCCAGGGCCTGCGCCACCGGGAGGTTGGGCTGCGGGTGGGTCAGCAGGTGCACGCCCGCCGCCAGCGCGCCGCCGACCAGCGGGGCGAGCAGGAACAGCCACAGCTGCGACAGCGCCCCGCCGCCCGCGAACAGCGCCGGGCCGAGGCTGCGCGCCGGGTTGACCGAGGTGCCGGTGAGCGGGATGCCGACCAGGTGGACGACCACCAGCGCGACGCCGATCGGCAGCCCGTCGAAGCCGACCGCGGCCAGCCGGTGGGTGACCGCCAGGACGACGTAGACCAGCAGGAAGGTGAGGACGACCTCGGTCAGGAATGCGCCGCCGGCACTGATGTGCACCTGGGAGCGGTCGCCCCAGCCGTTGGTGCCGAGCTTGCCGTGGGTCTCCAGCCCCGGTATCTGCTTCGCCAGCAGCAGGACGAGCGCCGCGCCCGCGATGCCGCCGAGCACCTGCGCCACCCAGTACGACACCGCCGTGCGGCCGTCGATCCGGCGCGCCAGCAGGAAACCGAGCGTCACCGCCGGATTGACGTGGCAGCCGGAGATCGGGCCGAGCGCGTACGCGAGCGCCAGCAGCACGAAGCCGAACGCGAACGCGATGCCCACCGGACCGATCGCCTCCCCCGCGAGCACCGCCGCACCCACCGCCAGCAACACCAGCAGCAGGGTCCCGACGAACTCGCCGATCACCGCCCGCCTGTCCGTTCCGCCCATGCGCCTGGTCCTCCTGACCGTCAGGGCAGGCGGTCCGGTGCCGCCCACGTCCGGCCAACCCTGGTCGACCGTTCGGGGGACCGCATGTCGGCCGGACGGCTCAGCGCCGTGTTCACGGCGCGTCCGCCTGCCGAATTACTCCGAACGGATGAAACCGTACGAAAATGGCGAGCCCAATGCAAAACGGAGGTAAAACGGGCAGACAGGTACAGGTCGGGCGATGAACGGCTACCGGACCGTCAGCACGATCTTTCCGCGCAGGTGCCCGGCCTCGCTGACCCGCTGCGCCTCGGCCGCCTCCGCCAGCGGGAACACCCGGTGCAGCGGCAGTCGCAGGGTGCCCGCCTCGTGCAGGGCGAGCGCGGCCGCGAACGCGCGCCGGTGGTGGGACTCCACGCCCTCGACGCCGCCGTTGAACCGGACGCCGTGCTCCTGCGCCCCCACGACGTCGGCGATCGTCAGCACCCGGTCCGCGCTGCCCGTCAGCTCGATCGACAACGGCAGCACCCCGCCCCGCCCGGCCGCGTCCAGCGCCCGGTCCACCCCGCCCGGCGCGGCGGCCCGCACCCGCTCGGCCAGGCCCTCGCCGTACGCCACCGGGATCGCGCCGAGCTCGCGCAGGTGGTCGTGGTTCGCCTCGCTCGCGGTGCCGACCACGGTGATCCCGCGCGCCCGGGCGAACTGGAGCAGCACGGTGCCGACCCCGCCGGCCGCGCCGTGCACCAGCAGCGTCTCGCCCGACCGCACGCCCAGCAGGTCGAGGACCCGCTCGGAGGTCTCGGCCGCCGTCGGGAGCGCGGCGGCCTCCTCCCAGCCCAGCCCGGCGGGCTTGTGGGCCAGCACCGCCGCGTCCACCAGCGCGTGCTCCGCGTACGCGCCGCCCATCATGCTGCCGAACACCTCGTCGCCGGGAGCGAAGCCGCTCACCCCGGCGCCGACGGCCTCGACCACACCGGACACCTCGACACCCGGCACATAGGGGAAGACGACCGGGAAGAGCGCGGCCAGCTCGCCGGTGCGCAGCCTGCGGTCCACCGGATTGACGCCCACGGCGCGGACCGCGACCCGCACCTGGCCGGGCCCGGGCGCGGGCAGCTCGATGTCGATCGGGCGCAGCACGTCCGTGCCGCCGAACTCGGAGAAGGCGATCGCCTTGGTCATGGAAGGTCCTTAGGTTTCAGTGGAGTTGCCGACGGAGTCGCCGACGGAGCCAGTCGGTGGCGTTGCCGGCGGGTTCGCCGAGGGAGTCGTCGGCGGAGCCGGTCTGTGGAGCCGGTCGCTTCCGACGACTTCCATCCTGTGCCCGGGACGGCGCGGGCCCGCCCGGCCCTTCGGACGGTTCGACCTGTCCGAACGGCCAGGCCGCGACGGCGGCACCCGAACTAGGCTGGACCGCATGGACGACATGAACGGCGCGGCGGACACCGCCCGCACGGACGAGCCCTGGCGGCGGCACTGGGGCCGCCCCGAGGACGCGCTGGCCCGGGCCGTCGAGGTGCTGCGCGCTCCCCGGCCGGACATCCTCCCCCGCCTGTCCGAGGTACTCGGCACCCTCGTCCCGCACACCGCGCTCGCGCAGCTCAGCGGCGTCTGCACGTTCAACCCCACGCACGGCTACGGCCCGCCCGAGCTCACCGCGGCCCTCAGCACGCGGGACCTGTCCCGGCTGGCCGAACGCGCGGCCGCGACCACCTCGGCCGGCCGGCCCTGGCAGGGCGAGGCCGAACTCGCCGGACGGAACCGGCCGGTGGTGGTCGTGGCCACCACGCCGGCCGACGACAGCGGCGCCGCGCTGGTCCTCGTCCGGGCGGACACCGGACCCGTCGCACCCGGGGCACTCGCCGTCCTGCAACAGCTGTGGGACCTGGTGGTCGCCCACTCCGACCACCGCGCCACCGACGCCGCCCCCACCCAGACGGCCGCCTCCCGCGCCTCCGCCAACGCCCGGGCCCGCGCCATCGCCGAGTTCACCGGCACCCACAGCGCCGCACTCACCGCGATCCTGGCGCCGCTGCGCGCACCCGGCCTGGACGACGCCACGGCCCGCCGCACCGCCACCGAGCTGGCCGTCACCGCCCTGCTCGACCTGCGCCAGGGCGCCGAACTCGACCGCACGCTCAGCGAACAGCCCGCCGACACCGCCTTCGCCCGGCTGGTGCGCGAACTGCGCCCGCTGCTGCGCCACACCCGGGTCCACCTCGACGCCGCGCCCCCGGCGGAGGCCGGCCGCTCCATCCCGGCGGACGCCGCGCACACCGCCCGCGACGCCGTCCGGGTGGCCGTGCTGCTGATGCTGGAACAGGAGAAGCCGACCCGGCTGCACGTCAGCTGGCAGCTCACGGCCGACGGCCTGCTGCGCGCCGTGGTGCGCGGCGACGGCCTCGGCGCACTGACCGCCGACGCCCTCGCCGTCCACCGCACCGCCGACCGCATCACCGCCCTCGGCGGACACCACGGCGTCGAGGCGGTCCCCGGCTGGGGCACCACGGTGACCGTCGACCTCCCGCTGGCCCTGCCCGAACCCGCCGTCGTCACCGATCCGCTGGACGGCCTCCAGCCGCGCGAACGGGAGGTCCTCGACCAGCTGGCGCGCGGCCGCCGCAACCGGGACATCGCGGCGACGCTGCGGATCAGCGAGTCGACGGTGAAGTTCCACGTCGCCAACATCCTCGCCAAGCTCGACGTGTCCTCGCGCGGCGAGGCCGCCGCCCTGGCCCACCGCGCCGGACTGCCGCGCGGGCCGGTCGGGCTGCACGCGGCGTCCTGAACTCCCTCCCCCCGAAAGAAGACCCTCGTGACCGACCCCACCACCTGGGACCCGGCCGTCCCCGGCATCCTGCGCCTGCCCTCCGGCCGCCTCCTGCGCGGCCGCGGCCTCAGCCGCCCCCTGCCGCCCGGCCCCCGACCGGACTTCGGCCTCTACCTGTTGGGCCGCCCGCCGCACGTCGACTGGCCGAGCCGCTGGGTGCGCTGGCCCGACTTCCGCCTCCCCGCCGACCGCGCGGACGCCGCCGACGCCTTCCGCGAGGCCTGGGAGCGCGCCGCCACCGAGCGCGTCGAACTCGCCTGCGCCGGCGGGCGAGGACGCACGGGCACCGCCCTCGCCTGCATCGCCGTCCTGGACGGCGTCCCGGCCGCCGAGGCCGTGCCGTACGTGCGGGAGCACTACAGCCGGCACGCCGTCGAAACGCCGTGGCAGCGCAAGTTCGTGGAGCGGCTAGCCTAGGCGGGGTGGGTAGCGATCCAGGGACTTCGGTGGCCAACGAGGTCACCGGAACGGTCAACGGTGACGTGATCCAGGCCGGAACGGTCAACCTGAACAAGGCCGTTGAGCCCGAGGTCACCGCCGGGTCCATGGCCGCCGCCCGCGCCGCGTACGCCCGGCGGGTGCGGGAGACGTACGGGCGGCTCGACCTGGAGGTGCTCACCCCGCTCTCCGAGCAGGGCGAGCACCCGGCGGTCGAGCTGCGGGAGGTGTTCGTCACCCCGCAGGTGCGGGAGAACCCGCCACCGGTGGAGCTGCCACGCGAGCTGGTCCACCGACTGCTCACCAGCGGCGAGTTCACGGCGGAGGAACTGCCGGGCGACCTCGGGCAGTCCGCTCTCGAACGGCTGCGCAACGAGTACCTGAACCGGCCGACGGAGGACGTGCTCTCCGTCCTCGCCGGGCCGCGCGGCGAACGGGTGGTCCTGCTCGGTGACCCGGGGTCGGGGAAGTCCACGCTCGCCCGGTACCTGGCCCTCACACTGGTGCAGGACGCCGACGGTCCGCTCGCCCCGCTGGGCGGCCTGGTGCCGCTGGTGGTCGAGCTGCGCCAGTACGCCGAGGGGCAGTGGCGCGAGCGCACTTTCGAGGACTTCCTCGACCACCGCCACACCGTCGCCGGAATGTCCCTCCCCGGCCCCGAGCTGCGCCAACTCCTCACCGAGGGACGGGTCGTGGTCGTCTTCGACGGCCTGGACGAGCTCTTCGACCCGGGTGTGCGCGCCGCCACCGCCGAGCGCATCGCCGCCTTCGCCGCCCGCTACGACCGGGCGCGCGTGGTTGTCACCTCGCGCGTCATCGGCTACCAGCGCAGCGCCCTCGGCGGCGCCGGGTTCACCCACTTCATGCTCCAGGACCTCGATCCGGAGCGGATCGCCTGCTTCGCCCGCCGCTGGTACGCCATCGCCTGCCCGGCCGATGCCGAGCTGGCCGGCCGGCTGTTCGACCGCATCACCAGCGCCGTCGAGGCGTCCCGCCCCATCCGGGAACTCGCGGGCAACCCCTTGCTGTTGACCATCCTGACCATCATCGGCCGCCGCCAGACCCTGCCCCGCGACCGCCAGGGCGTCTACGAGCACGCGGTACGGGTCCTGGTCGCCCACTGGGACCGCGACACCAAGCACCTCAGCATCCCCCTGAAGCCCGGCGCCGCCGAGGCCCTCGGCCTCCTCGACGACCGCGAACGCCTGGAACTGCTCCGGCTGCTCGCCCGCCGCATGCAGGAGGGAACGGGTGGCATCGCCGGGAACCACATCCACGCGGAGGAGCTGGAGGAGGTGTTCCGCGACTACTTCACCCAGTTCGGCCTCCCGCCCCACCAGTGCCTCGCCGCCGCCCGCGCGCTGCGCGACCAGCTGCGGGAGCGCAACTTCATCCTGGCCCGGTACGGCGGCGAGGTCTACGGATTCGTCCACCGGGCGTTCCTGGAGTACCTCGCGGCGGCGGACATCGTCCAGCGCTACACGGTGGGACGGGAGTGGTCGCCGGAGGAGCTGATCGAGGAGGTCTTCGCGCGGCGGGTGGAGGACTCGATGTGGCACGAAGTCCTGCTCCTGGTGGTCAACCGGCTGAGCGAGGCGGACGCGGGGAGGGTGGTCGACCACCTGCTGGAGCAGGAGAACGCGGACTCCTTGATTCTGGCCTTCCAGTCATTGGCCGAGGTGCGGAAGATCGGGCTGCTGAACGCACAGAGCAGCCGTGCGATCGACTCCCTTGTCGCCGCATTGAGTGCGCCCGAATTCGCCGGTGCCATCGGACCGATAACCACCGCGCTGACTGCGCTGACCGCGACCCCCGCCTGGGCGGGACGTGGCCAATTCCTCTTCTGGTTCCACCTCCAAGGGCAGTTCACCGAGATGTGCAGGAAGGCGTCGATGGTGGCCGCCGCGTTCGACTCCACCATCGAGGGTTCCCTTGCCCGCATAACTTTTGGCCACCCGAGCGTCCGCGCCTCCGCCGTCGAGGCCCTGGCGCACCGGTGGGTCGGCCATGCCGGACTTCCGGCCACTCTGCTGGAACTCACAGCAGAGAATCAGCGCGAGGATGTCCGTTCCCGTGCGCTGGCAGAACTGGCGACGCGGTGGCCCGAGCATCATGCCGTCCTCCCTCTGGCCCTACGGAGCGCTGCCTGCTCGCCCGACGCTTCAGCGCGCAGGTCCGCATTGCGGCTCCTCGAGAGACGGGCACAGCATCCTGCTGTCCTGCCGCTCCTCCTGAAGCGCGCCACGGCCGACCCGGACTGGCTGACCAGGGAGACCGCGCTACGGGCACTCCGTTCGGGCTGGCCCGACCATCCGGACGTCCAACGGGTCCTCCAGGAAGCGGAGGAGCCGCGAGGTGGCTACCGCTACCGGCGCGAAACCACCTTGGTTCATGTCCCCGGGCCCTCCGACAGTCTCACCGATTTCATGGAAACCGCGAAGGACGCCAACGAGACCGTTCGGGCTTTCGCGGTCCCGAGCCTCGCAAGAACGTGGCCTACGGCCGACGAGGTACGCCGAGTGATTCTCGACCTCGCAACCGAAGACCCCGCCATCGAGGTCCGCAGAATTGCGGTCAGGGAACTCGCGGACCACTGGCCCGGGGACCCGGAAGTCCGAGCCCTGTTCTGGCAACTCGCCACGGCCGACACCGATGGCGAGTTGCGCTGCCACGCCGTCGAGGGCATCGCCGCCTCGGACGACAGCGCACCCGAGACCCTCGCACTGCTCACGCGGTCGGCCATGGACCCCGAGTCCACCCGGCTGAGGGCCCTGGCATTGACGCTACTGGCCTCACTCCATGGGGCCATCGGCGGAACGACCCAGTTGCTGCTCACCCGCGCCACGGAGGACCCTGCCTCCGAGGTCCGTGGAACAGCACTCAGTTGTTACGCGCTTCTCGCCCTTGACATGGCAGAAAGCACCATTCGCGGCCGGGCCGCCGACGACCCGAGCCCGGACGTCCGCAGCCGGGCGCTGACCACGCTCGCCTGGCAGTGGCCCAACAGTCCGGAGACCATGGCGGCGCTCCGACACGCTCTGGCCGACGACCCCGACCCCGAGGTCCGCGAGGCCGCCGAGGCCGGGCTCGGGGCGGTCGCGCACCTCACCTCCGGCACCTGAATCCCCTCAGAGGTCCCAGGTGCGGGCCGCCGCCCACGTCTCCAGCGGCTGCCAGTCGATCTCGGGGTGCTCGGCGTGCAGGGCCTCGGTGTCGATGTCGAGCCCGGGCTCCTGGAAGTAGCGGAACATCGTGGCGAGGTCCTCGGAGTACCCCGCCACGACCGAGAGCGGCACCTCCTCGCAGCGGATCGGCCGACCGCTCGCCGCAGTGATCGCGGCGGCGATCTGCTCGCCGGTGCGCCACTGGGAGGCGATGTCGATGCGGCGGCCCGCGTAGGCCTCGGGGCGGGCGAGGACGTGGGCGGCGAAGGCGCCGATGGTGCCGGCGGCGATCACGGGGAGCGGGACGCCGGGCGGCATGGGGAGGTGGAAGACGCCGTCGCGCAGGGACTGGAGGCTCCAGTCGTTGGCGTAGTTGTCCATGAAGGCGGCCGGGCCGAGGACGGTCCACGGCAGGCCGAGGCCGGCCAGGTGCCGCTCGACCCGGTACTTGCTGTCGAAGTGCGGGATGCCGGTGGAGCGGTCGGCATTGGTGGCGGAGGTGTAGACGACGTGCCGGACGCTTCCGACGGCCCGGGCGGCGTCCAGCAGGGCGGTGGCCTGGCGGACTTCGGCGTCGGGGTCGGTGCCGAACGGGGTGGACATCGCGAACAGCGCGCCGGCGCCGTCGAGTGCCGCGGCGAGGGAGGCCGGGTCGTCGAAGTCGGCGCGGACCACGTCGGCGCCGAGGGCGGCGAGTTCGGCGGCGGCGGGCGAGCCGGGCTCGCGGGTGAGGGCGCGGACGGGGCGGCCGGCGCGCAGCAGGGCGCGGGCGGTGGCGCCGCCCTGGGCTCCGGTGGCTCCGGTGACGGCGACGGGGGGCGAAGGCTCGATTATCTGCGTCATGCAGACAACATAGGGCGCCATCTCTGCGCGACGCAAACAATTAACGGGCGGCCGGTTACCCTTCCCCCATGACGATGTCCCGCGACGAGCTGATGGCCCGACTGTGGCCGGTCTCGCGCCGCTACCTGGCCTCGTACGTGCTGTTCAACCAGGCCGTCGCCGACCACCTGGGCATGCACCCGACCGACGTCCAGTGCCTCAACCTGCTCACCCTGGAGGACGGGCCGGTCACCACCGGCCGGATCGCCGAGCTCACCGGGCTCACCAGCGGCTCGGCCACCCGGCTGGTCGACCGGCTGGAGAAGGCCGGGCTGGTCACCCGGCAGCGCGACGAGGCGGACCGGCGGCGGGTACTGGTCGCGGTCCGCCCCGAGGCGCTGGAGCGCTTCGGGGCGGTGTGGCGCGAGCTGTCCACCGACTGGGTGGCCGCCTTCGCCGAGGACACCGAGGTCGAACTCGACTTCCTGCTACGGCACATGAACCGCACGGTCGAGCTGAGCCACCGGCAGATCGCCCGGCTCGCGGCCATGGATCCGGACGGCTCGAACGGGCCCTGAGCCCACGCGGGTGAAGCCCCCGGACGGGCCCGGACGGGTCCCCGGCCGGGTCAGGGCGACGCCAGTGGCGGCAGGGAACCGAGCGCGAGGACGTCGGCGCGGCCGGCGCGGTAGACGGTCCCACCGGCGGCGGCCAGCGAGACCGGATTGCCGCCCCCGCTGCCGCCGTCGAGCGGCTCCGACCGGTCCTGCCAGCGCAGCCCGCTCGTCGCGGGGTCGAAGGCGTACAACTGCTCGTCGCCCGCATCCGCGTACACGCCACCGCCGTCGGCGGCGATCATGGCGACCGGCCCGGGACGGCTGCCCGCGGGCACGTCGGTCGACCAGCGCCGGTCGCCGGTGTCGACGTCCAGCCCGGTCAGGCGGACCCCGCCGAACACGACGGCCGTCCCGTCGGCGGCCGACAGCGGACAGTCCACCACGCCGTGCTGCACGGACCTCCACCGCACCTCGCCGGTCGTCCCGTCCAGTGCGGAGACGAAGGTGGAGACCATCGCCTCGTTGACGGACACGAGGAGGACCGTGCCCCGGTGGACGGTGAGCGGTCCGGTCGCGACGACGTCGCGCTCCCACAGCCGCTCGCCGCTGCGCGCGTCGAGGGCCAGGACCCCGGTCGACCTGCCCGCCGCGTACACGGTGCCGCCGGCGAGGGCCAGGGCGGCCGAGGCGCCCGCCGGACCGGTCCACCGCGGCTCGCCCGTCGCCAGGTCGTAGCAGCGCACGGAGGACCCGTGCACGGCGAACACGCTGCCGCCGCCGACGGCGGGACCCTGCCCCGACCCGCCCTCGGTCCGGTCGGGCAGGACGGCCTCCCACCGCTGCTCCCCCGAGACGGCATCCAGAACGCACAGCCCGGTGTCGGTGGCCACGCAGACCACACCGTCCCCGGCGGCCACCGGCCAGCCACCCTGGGGGCCGGCCGCGTCGGGCGTGCTGACCGCACGGCTCCAACGGACCTCGCCGGTGCGCGGGTCGAGGGCGCGCACGCTGCCGTCGAACCCGGAGGCGTACAGACCCTGCCGGCGACCGGCGGACAGCGCGAGCCGCCCGTTCGCGGCGGTCGTCCGCCAGAGCCTCGGCCCGTGGGAGTCCCCCTGGCGGACCCAGGCTTCGAGGCCCGCCGCGGCCGCGAGCGCGCCCAGGCCGACGACACCCATCAACAGCTTCCGGCGGCCGACCGGGCGCCGGGTCGGCCGGGTCGGCGCGATGCCCCGCTCCGGCTCGGGCATCGGCACCGGCTCGGGCATCGGCTCCGGGTCCGGCATCGGCTCCGGTTCGGGCTCCGGGTCCGGCATCGGCTCCGATTCGGGCTCCGGCTCCAACTCGGGCCCGGGCCCGGGCTCGGGCTCCAACTCGGGCCCGGGCTTCGCCACGTCATCCCGTGCGGCGTCCTGTCTCGCATGCTCGTTCACGCCTGACAGGACTCCGCACCCCGCCCCGGGGTTGCCCCGGAACCGGAAGAAGATCACGACACGCCGGAACGGCGGCCGACACTACGTCTTCCGCAGCTGCGGCGCCGGCACCCCGATCAGCAGTTGCCGCACCGCGTCCCAGGCCGCGCGCAGGGCTGCCGCGACGGCCCGGGTGTCGGAGCCGAGCAGTCGCAGCCAGGCGCCGCTGTCCTGCGGCAGCACGCTGACCCCGTACAGCAACTCGCCGCGGCCCCGGCAGCGGTCGGCCACGGCCTCGTGCAGGACGTCCGCGATCCGGCCCGCCGGGGCGAGCGGGCTGAGGACGTACAGGCTGGACATCACGTCGTGCCCGGCCAGCACCGCCGGCCCGGTGACTCCGCTGCCCCCGGCCGGCGAGGGATCCAGCCGTACGGTGTCCAGCGCCACCAACTCGCCGTCGGGACGCCGCACTTCGAGGTCGGACGCGAACACCCGGTAGGCGTTGCGCTCGCCCCGGGCGAGCCGGCCGGCCAGGACGGTCTCACCGGCCAGCACCGTCGCCTCGGGGTCGACGGTGAGCACGGTCCGCTGGTAGAGGCGCGAGTCGACGAAGGGGATCACCGGCTCGGGCAGGTACTCGACGTAGGCGCGCGGGCCCGCCGCCAGGTTGACCAGCTGCGTCGCGTAGTCGTACTCCATCCGGTAGACCTTGGTGGCCGCCTGGGTGGTCAGGTGGACCGCCGTGTCGGCGCCGCAGCGCAGGTCGGTGCGGAGCCGGTCGGCCTGGAGGATGCCGCCGCCGGTGGACATCAGGAAGGTGACGGCGAGATCGGGGCGGGCCGGGTCGAAGTACAGCGGGCGCATGATCTGCAACGGCGACTTCTGGTAGTGGCCGGTGAGTTCGGTGCGCCCGCCGATCCGCTCGAAGGCCAGTTCCAGCAGCCCGACCTTGCCGGGACGCCCGACCGCGAGGGTGTCGGGCGTCCCGGCGTGGCGCCGGACCTCGTACGGGACGCGGGCCGGCTCGTAGTGCCGGGGGTCGAGCCGGGGCACCCCCGGAGCCGGAGCGTCCGCACCGGGCGCCGCGTCCGCACCGGGCGCACCGGCCTGAGCGGCCGCACCGGCCCGGACGTCCTGAACGTCCTGCACGTCCTGAACGTCCTGCACGGCCCGGGCAGCCGACGCGACCGTCACGCCGGAACCTTGCGGAAGGTCTCCAGGAAGGCCGCGATCTCCTCCAGCCCCTCCCCCGTCAGGCAGTTGGTGAGCACCACCGGCCCGCCCTCGCGCACCCGGTGGGCGTCGGACTCCATCACCCCGAGGTCGGCGCGGACGTACTGGGCGATGTCGATCTTGTTGATGACCAACAGGTCCGACTCGGTGATGCCCGGGCCGCGCTTGCGGGGCATCTTCTCGCCCTCGGCGGTGTCGAGGACGAAGAGGAAGAGATCCACCAGCACCGGGCTGAAGGTCAGGGTGAGGTTGTCGCCGCCGGACTCGAACAGCAGGGTGTCGACGTCCGGGAAGCGCTCCAGCATCTCGGCACCGGCCGCGAGGTTCATCGTCGGGTCGTCCCGGACGGCCGTGTGCGGGCAGGCGCCGGTCTCCACGCCGACCACCCGCTCCGGGTCGAGCAGCCCGGCCAGGGTGCGCCGCACGTGCTGGGCGTCCTCCTGGGTGTAGATGTCGTTGGTGATGACCGCCGGGCGGTGGCCGCGGGCGATCAGCACCGGGACGAGCGCCTCGATCAGCGCCGTCTTGCCGGAGCCCACCGGGCCGCCGATGCCCACGCGGAGCACGTTCTCGGTCAACTCTCCTCCTTGGATTGGTCGTTCTGGTGGCACGCGTACGCATCGAGTGGTCAGCTCATGAACAGCCGGGCCTCCGCCCGTTCGTGCCGCCCGGACATGGCGTCCGCGACCGGCACGCAGCCGCCGAGGTCCGCCAAGTCCCGTGCCAGCGCGGCGGAGACGACCTCCCGGATCACCGGGGAGGCCGCCCGCAGCACCACCTGCGCCTTGCGGTGGTCGGTCAGCCGCAGCCGGAGCGCCGCGCCGACGAAGCTGGTGCAGAACGCGAACAGGTCGCTGGTGACGGCCTGTTCGACCGGAACGCCGGCCGAGGCGTACGCCACCCCGGCCGCCACCGCCTGGCAGCCGGGGGCCCGCTTCCGCGCGACCAGTCCGGCGTACCGCTCCAGCGCCTCGCCGCCCACCGACTCCCGGGCGATGTCCAGGAGTTGGCGTCCGGTCCGGGTGGCGGCCAGGCGCAGTTCGCGGTTGAGCCGGGTGGCGTGCAGCCGCTGGTCGGTCTCGGCGAGTAGCTCCCAGTCGCCCGCGGTGGCCGCCCGGTGGGCCAGGACCAGCGCCGTGGCGTCGGACGGTCCGACGCCGTGCCGCAGCAGGTCGGCGAGCAGCGCGGGCAGGGTGTCCGGGGTGACGGCCTTGGCCTGGGCGTAGCCCTCCAGCCCGTGCGACAGGGTATAGAAACCGCTGGGGAAGGCCGAGTCGGTCAGCTGGAGGCAGACCAGCAGCGCGTCCAGGCCGTGCCCCGACACACCGGCGTCGGCAGCGACACCGACGACACCACCGGCGTCGGCGACAGCGGTGCCGCTCACGCGAGGTAGAACAGGTGGTTGAGCGGCAGTTCGCAGGCCGGCTCGATACTGGCGGGCTCGCCGTCCAGGGTGACCTTGTACGTCTCGGGGTCGACCGCGATCTTCGGCAGCGCGTCGTTGCGCACCATGTGCTGCTTGCCGACCGAACGGCACCGCCGCACCGGCAGCACCCGGCTCTCCAGCCCGAGTCGGGCCGGAACCCCGAGGTCGACGGCGGCCTGCGACATGAAGGACACCCGGGTGGCCTGCCTGGTCCGGCCGTACTGGCCGAACATCGGGCGGTAGTAGACCGGCTGCGGGGTGGGCAGCGAGGCGTTCGGGTCGCCCATCAGCGCCCAGTTGATCACGCCGCCCTTGATGACCATCTTCGGCTTGGCGGCGAAGGAGTTGATCGGCCAGAGCACGATGTCGGCGAGCTTGCCGGGCTCCAGCGAGCCGATGTGGTCGGCGGTACCGGAGGCGACGGCCGGGTTGATGGTGAGCTTGGCGAGGTAGCGCAGCACACGGGCGTTGTCGTTGCGCTCGCTGTCGCCGGCCAGCTTGCCGCGCTGGTCCTTGCAGTGGTGGGCGGTCTGGAAGGCGCGGGTGAAGGACTCGCCGATCCGGCCCATCGCCTGCGAGTCGGAGGAGAAGATCGAGATGACGCCCTCGTCGTGCAGCACGGTCTCGGCGGCGATGGTCTCGGCGCGGACCCGGGAGTCGGCGAAGGAGACGTCCTCGGGGATGCTGTGGCTGAGGTGGTGGCAGACCATCACCATGTCCAGCAGCTCGTCCACGGAGTTGACGGTGTAGGGCAGCGTGGGGTTGGTGGAGGACGGCAGCACGTTGGGCTCGCCGGCGATCCGCATGATGTCGGGGGCGTGGCCGCCGCCCGCGCCCTCGGTGTGGAAGGTGTGGATGGTGCGGCCGTCGATCGCGGACAGGGTGTCCTCGAAGTAGCCGGACTCGTTGAGGGTGTCGGTGTGGATGGCCACCTGCACGTCGTACTCGTCGGCGACGCTCAGCGCGCTGTCGATCGCGGCCGGGGTGCTGCCCCAGTCCTCGTGCACCTTGAGGCCGCACACGCCCGCCTCGACCTGCTCGCGCAGGGCTCCGGGCAGCGAGCCGTTGCCCTTGCCGAGCAGGCCGACGTTGACGGGCAGGTCCTCGACCGCCTGGTACATCCGGTGGATGTTCCACGGGCCGGGGGTGCAGGTGGTGCCGTTGGTGCCGTCGGACGGGCCGGTGCCGCCGCCGATCAGGGTGGTGATGCCGTTGCTCAGCGCCTCCTGCACCTGCTGCGGGGCGATGAAGTGGATGTGGGTGTCGATGCCGCCGGCGGTGGCGATCAGGTGCTCGCCGGAGATCACCTCGGTGCCGGGGCCGATCACCAGCCGCGGGTGCACGCCGCTCTGGGTGTGCGGGTTGCCGGCCTTGCCGACGGCGACGATCAGGCCGTCCTTGACGCCGATGTCGCCCTTGACCACGCCGAGCACCGCGTCCATGACGACCACATTGGTGATGACCAGGTCGAGCGCCCCCTGGAGCGAGGTCGCGGCCGGGTCCTGGGCCATCCCGTCGCGGATGCCCTTGCCGCCGCCGTAGACGGCCTCGTCGCCGTAGTGGCCCTGGTTGAAGTCCTGCTCGACCTCGACCAGGAGGTTGGTGTCGGCGAGGTGGAAGCGGTCGCCGACGGTGGGGCCGAAGAGGTCGGTGTACTGCCTGCGGGAGAGGATGGCCATCAGCGGTCGCCTTCCTGGTGGGTCTCCGTGCGGAAGTCCCGGGGCCGGTCTTCCTTGTGGTCGAGGTTGGTGCCCTTGAAGCCGAGGGCGATGGCCCGGTCGACGGCGCGGGCGCGGGTGGCGGGGGCGGTGATGCCGCCGTCCACGAGGTTGGCGAAGCCGACCAGGCGGCGGTGGCCGCCGAACTCGGCGAGCGTGACGTCCTTGGTGTCTCCCGGCTCGAACCGGACGGCGGTGCCGGCCGGGATGTCCAGGTGCTTGCCGAAGGCGGCGTTGCGGTCGAAGTCGAGGGCGCGGTTGGCCTCGAAGAAGTGGTAGTGGGAGCCCACCTGGATCGCCCGGTCGCCGGTGTTGCTGACCGTGACGGTGGCCTTGGCGCGGCCGGCGTTGATCTCCACCGGGTCCTCGCCGTACAGGTATGCGGCGCTACCGGACATGGCCGGCCTTCCTTTCTGCCGGGTCAGTGGGGGTGTGCGCGGGTCCCCGGGCGCGGCCGGGGCGGTCGTGCGAATGGTGCTGGTGGTTCTGATGCTGGTGCTGGTGGTTCCCGTGCGGCTGGTGGTGCTGGTGCTGATGGCTCTGCTCGTCCGGCCCGTGGCTGTGCGCGTAGCCGTGCCCGTGCTCGGCGTCGAGGCCGGCCAGGATGCCGTCCTCCCCGTGCCCGAGCAGGTGCAGCGCCGCCGCCGTCCGGGCCGCGACCACCCCGGCGACGGCGGACGGCCGCAGCAGCGGACCGCCGTCCCGCACGCCGGGCAGCGGGGTGCGCAGGGCCGGCCCGAAGGAGGCCGGAACGGCCGTCACCTCGCGGGCGCCGAGCAGGCGGCAGCGTTCGGCGCCCTCGGCCGGGTCGGGGTCGCCGCCGTCGAGGGCGACCTCGACCCACCGGTGCTTGCCGTACTGGCGGGTGAGGCGGGCGATCCGGAACAGCTCGGCGTCCTCGAACGGGCCGGCCGCCGGCGCGGTGACCAGCACCGCGCCGTCGGGGGCGGCGCCGGCGGCGGCGCGCAGCCAGCCGGTCAGGTGGTCGGCGGCGGCGAAGGGGGCGGTCAGCGCGAGCCGTCCGCGGCCTTCCCCGCCGGCCAGCCAGCGCAGCGCCCGGGCGGTGTCGGCGACCAGTGCGGGGTCGCGGCCGAGCGTCATCGGCACGACGCACACCGGTCCGTCGCCCGCCGCGGCGAGCGCCGACCGTACGGCCTCGGTGAGCGGACGGCCCGCGGGGGCGACCGCGTGCACGGTGGCACGCCCGGCGGCCGGGGGCCGGGTGGTGGAAGGCACCGTGGTCGGGTGCCGGGCGGCGGCCGGTCCGGTGGACCCGCCGACCACCAGGGCGGCGAGGTCGCGTCCGCCGTCGCTCTCGTGCCCACCGGCCAGCACCACGGTGGCGGCCTGAATCCGGGTCATCGCTCAGGCACCCACCGGGTCGTGGCAGGAGACCAGCTTGGTCCCGTCCAGGAACGCCGCCTCGACCTGGAGCAGCGGGAGCATCTCGCGCACGCCGGGCATGACGTCCTCGCCGCCGACGACCTGCTTGCCGATCTCCATGCACTCGGCGACGGTCCGGCCGTCCCGGGCGCCCTCCATGATCGCCTCGCTGATCAGCGCGCAGGCCTCGCTGTAGTTCAGCTTGACGCCGCGGTCTCGGCGTTTGCGGGCCAGGTCGGCGACGACGTAGATGTACAGCTTGTCCATCTCACGCGGCGAGAGATTCACGGGTATCACTCTTCCTTTCCGGGAATCCGATGAATGGCAGGGAGTGCTCGCGGCAATCGACCTGCCGAGAGTTCAAAAAAGCGAAGAGAAGCGAGGGGAAGCGAGGGGAAGCAAGGGAGCGAGAGCGGCGGGGAAAGTGGGGAAAGCGGGGAAAGTGAGGGGATCGCGGGGGCGTCGGGCGCGGAATCAGACCCGGCGCAGGCGCGGGACGGCCGGCGCGGCCGCCAGGAACAGCATCGTGGTCAGCACGAACGGCCAGGTGAAGGCATGGCCGCCGAAGGGCGCGGAGACCGCGCCGAGCGCCGGGGTCAGCACCGTCGCGCCGGCCGCACCGAGCAGGGCGTAGGCCGCGCTCCAGGCGTCGGGCGCCAGGAACACCCCGCACAGCGCGAGGGCGACCAGCACCCCGCTGTACCCGAGCAGGCCCTGCCCGACGGCCTCGCCGGGGGCGCCGAACGCCCAGGCCGCGAGCAGCCCGGTGGCGCTTCCCGCGCAGGCCATCAGGCCCGCGAGCCGGCTCGCCGCGAACAGCCCGGCCAGGAACAGCAGGCCGGCGTACCACTGCGGCACGAGGAAGATCTGACCGATGTTCGCGAAGAACCCGTGCCAGAGCTGGTCCCAGCTCAGCCCGGTCGGCCCCTCCGCCGGAACGGGCAGGGCGGCGGGCGCTCCCGCCCCGTGCCACAGCCGCCGCAGGCCGGGGGCGGCCGCCGTGACGGCGGTCGCGACCAGGCAGAACGGCGCGGTCAGCGCGGGCAGCCGCCAGGTGGCGAGCAGCGCCCCGAGTCCCGCCGTGACCACCACGGCGACGGCGGCCCCGAGGACCGCCACCGCGACCGTCGCGGGGTGCCCGGCGCCCAGGAAGGCGGCGCAACCCAGCGCCACCAGGCACCCGTTGTACCCGTGCAGCCCCGCCCCGACGGCCTCCCGGTCGAGCCCGAGCCCGTACGCGACGGCGGTGGAGACGGCACTGCCCAGCAGCCCGTAGAGGCCGTACCGCCAGTCGGCGGCGAACAGTGCGGCCACGAAGAAGAGTCCGCAGACGACGGACGGCATGAAATCGACCTGCGCGACGCCGCGCAGCACTTCCGCGAACCACCTGCCGGATATCGGACGAGTCGCCACCGAGGCGCTCTCCCCACCTTGTTGCCCATCCATGCTGCGCACCAATTTTCCGGTACGGCCGGCCTGCCGAAAGTCGGCCCCGGCGATTCCTCCGGAACCGTACTCCTACGGTTTGCGAAGTCCAGGGGGCACGGGCTGTTATGCCAAATCCACGAAGGGTGACCATCGGGCCACTGAGCTGCAACAATCTGTTGAAGTCAGTGCGGGTCGCGTTCGTTGCAGGGAGAAATCCTTTGCGAAGTTTTACCGACGGTTGGCATCGGTGCCGCCGGGGTCCGCGCTCACTTCACCCGGCCCAGATGCCGCGCCAGGAACCGTTCGGAGGAGATCAGTTGGAGCTCCGGCAGCTCCAAATGGCCCCCGGGGTTGGCGTGCAGCGTCTTCTCCCGCGAACCCAGCGCGCCGAACAGGGCCAGCGCCCCCTCGCGCAGGACCAGTTCGTCGTCCCACTGGAGGAGGAACTCCACCGGCACCCCGACCCGCTCCGCCGCCTCCGTCTGCGACGGGTGCCCCGTCAGCCCGAACACCGCGACGGCGACCCGGGGTTCGGCCGCCGCCAGCGGGAGGCCGATCACGCTCCCCAGCGACAGCCCCCAGTACCCCACCGGCCCGAGGCCCTCCGCCCGCCCGCCGAGCGCGTCCAGCACGGCCACCCATTCCGGCACCGCCCGCTCCGCGAGCGCCGCCGTGTGCCGCGCCACCCACGCGCTGATCGGCCGCCCCGCGGCGATCAACTCCCCGATCTCGGTGGCGAACCGCTCGTCCTGCGCACTGCGCAGCCGCTCCCCGTGCCCCGGCGCGTCCAGCGCCACCGCCGCGCACCCGAGCTCCCGCACGCACCGGCGGGCCCGGTCCACCAGCCCCGGCACCAGCTTGTGCTGCCCGCCGCCGTGCCCCAGCAGTAGCAGCGGCCGCCCGCCGAGGGGCGGTCCGTCCGGCTGCCAGAGCACCCCGGGCACGCCGTCGAGGGTGAAGCGGCGCTGCGTCACGCCGTCCGCGCTGGATTCCGAGGTGAAGTGCACCCCGCCATCATGGCTCCCGACACACGTTCGGGTCCCGGCTTTTCCGCGTTGCCACCGGAGCGGACCGCCACCGGCGGCTCCGCGGCGGCCCGCACGCCACGGCACCGGAGGGCACCGGAGGCCGGGCGGGCCGACGTTCCGCTCCGGGCTCGCCGCACCGGGATTCCGGTGCCTGTGAGCGCTACTGCGCGGCCGGGGCGGACTCGCCGAGGAAGGCGAGGAGGAGGGCGGTGGTTTCGGCCGGGCGCTCCAGGCTGGGGAGGTGGCCGGCCCAGGGGAGTTCCTGGTGGCGGGCGTCGGGGAGGAGGGTGGGGAGGGTGGCGGCGATGTCGCGGAAGTCCTGGAAGTCGTGGGCGCCGGCCACGGCCAGGGTGGGGGCGGTGATCCGGCCGAGGTCGACGTCCTCGCGGTCGGGGCCGAACGTCGCCTCCATCTGGACGTCGAAGGCGTGACGCTGCATCCGGCGGACGTGCGCGCGGGTCTGCTCGTCGGCCTCCGGGCCGAGCCAGGACTCGACGTTCAGCTCGACGGCCGCGTCGATCTCCCCGGCCTCGATCAGCTCGTCCTCCCGGCCGCCGAAGGCGCGCAGGGTGTCGCTGGGCCGGTGCCCGGGGATGCCCGCGCAGAGCAGGGCCAGCCTGGTGACCGCCTCGGGGCGCAGCGCGGCCGCCGTCAGGGCGATCCGGCCGCCGTGGGAGGCGCCGACCAGGGCGGCGGCCTCGATGCCCAGGTGGTCGAGCAGGGCCAGGACGTCCCCGGTGTCGCTGTACGGGCCGTCCGCGAGCGGCGTGTCGCCGAAGCCGCGGAAGTCGCAGCGGACCACCCGGTACCCGGCGTCGATCAGCGGCTGCCACTGCGCGTCCCACATCCGCCGGTCGCACACCGAGGAGTGCAGCAGCACCACGGCGGGCCCACTGCCTGCTACATCATGAGAAATGATCATCCGGCGGATAGTAGTGCCCCTGCCGCCGTTCCCCAAGCAGTTTGAAGCCGCCGCACCCACCCGGTAAGCGCTTCCGGCCTCCCCGGGGCTCTGGACGGGTGAAGGAGGTGATCGGAGGTGCTCATGGGAGAAGCGAAGAGCGATCGGGACGACGGGTTCCAGGCGTTCATCGTCGCGGCCTGGCCGCGCCTGGTACGGACGGCGTACCTGCTGGCCGGCGAGCAGTACGCGGCCGAGGACCTGGTGCAGTCCGCCGCCGAGAAGGCCTGCGCGGCCTGGGCGAAGGTGCGCCGGGCCGACGATCCGTACGCCTACGTGCGGCGGATCCTGGTCAACCAGCACGCCCGGCGCTGGCGCCGCCGGGCGCCGGAGCTGCTGGTGGACGCGGTGCCGGACACGGCGGGGGCGGAGGACGGCTTCGCCCGCTCCGACCAGCGCGGGGCCCTGCTGGCCGCACTCGCCACCCTGCCGCCGCGCCAGCGCGAGGCGGTGGTGCTGCGGCACTGGGAGGACCTGAGCGACAGCCAGACGGCGGCGGCCATGGGCTGCTCGGTGGGTGCGGTGCGCAGCCACGCGGCGAAGGGCATCGCACGGCTGCGGCAGGTCACGGCGCTGGTGGAACTCAAGGACACGACACGGATCGGAGGAGCGGCATGAACCGGGAGCCGGACGGGGTGGGTACGGGCGCGGACGACGGCGAGGACCTGTGGGTGGGGTTCGGCCTCGCCGAGGCGGCGGCCGGCGCGAGCATCGGCCCGGCGCCGGTGGCGGACATCGTGGCGGGCGGCCGCCGGCTGCGGCACCGCCGCCGTACGGTGGTCGGCGCGGCGGTGCTGGCCTCGGTGGTGGCCCTGACCGGAGGTGCGCTGACGCAGCTGCGCCCGGGCGGGGCACCCGCCCACGGAATCGGTGCCGCGAGCGTCGGCGCCGCGCTCTCCCCGACGCCCGGCCCCACGCCGGAGCGCACTCCCGATTGGGGCTACCCCATCCCGCCGGACGGGACCGCCCCGGCCTTTCGGGACCCGCTCGCCCCGGTCCGGGTGCTGCTGGGTCAGGGCCTGACCCCGGACGGAAAGCAGTGGCAGCTGTGGGAGGCGCTGTGGCCGCAGGCTCCGCAGCGGCGGGCGTTCGAGCAGGCGACGGCGGTGTGGGAGGAGCGCAGCCGGTACGACCCGGCGGTGCCCGAGCCGACGCCGGAGTACGTCCGGCAGTACTGGCAGCCGGACTCCGACGTCACCAACGTCTACTTCATGGTGGACGGGGTGCGGCAGTCCCACGACTCCGAGGGCACCCAGCCGGCCCCGGGCCGGGTCGACCCGCGCAGCCGGACCGCTTTCGGCGGCGGCCTGGTCGGCCACCGGGGCAAAGGCGACACCGTGGCCCCGCTCGACGTGGTGCTGCTCTCCCTCGGCCCGGACGTCGGCCGGGTGGTGGTGACCTGGGCGGACGGCAGCACCACCGAGCCGGCGTTCGTCACCGTGGCCGACTCCCCGATCCGCGCGATGGTGGTGGCCCGCCCGGGGACGATGCGGGCGAAGTCCTGGCAGTTCTTCGACAAGGACGGCAACACGCTCCCGGACGCCGGAGCCCGGTACCTGACGGAGCCTGCCTCCTGAGACGGCGGCGGGAGTGGGAAGTCGGCCGGGCCGACTTCCCGCTCCTCGCCCACCCCTCAGCCGAGCAGCAGCTTCGCGGCCACCGTCGCACCGTCCGTGCGGATGCCGGCGGCGACGGCGGCGGCGCGCTCACGGGTGGCGGGGGCGAGGGCGAGGCGGAGGGCCGCGGTGAGGGATCCGGTGGTCGTGGTCGGGCCGTCGTGGGCGGCGCCGATGCCCAGCTCCGCCACCCGCGAGGCCCAGTAGGGCTGGTCCACGATCTGCGGGACCAGCACCTGCGGCACGCCGGCCCGGGCGGCCGTGGTGGTGGTGCCCGCACCGCCGTGGTGGACGACGGCCGCGACCTTCCGGAACAGCGCCTGCTGGTTGACCTCGCCGACCGCGAAGCAGTCCTCGGCCCCGTCCACCTCGGCCAGTCGGGCCCAGCCGCGGCCGAGCAGCACCCGCCGGCCCTGCGCCCGGACCGCCTCGACGGCGACCCGGGCCGCGTCCACCGGGTCGCGCAGCGGCATGCTGCCGAAGCCGACGTACACCGGCGGCTCGCCGGCCGCCAGGAAGGCCGACAGGTCGGCGGGCAGCGGGCGTTCGTCCGGCAGGATCCACGCGCCGGTCTGCACCGCCTCGGGCCAGGCAGCGCCTGCCGCGCCCCCGCCCCCGCCCCCGCCCGTGGCCGGGCCCGGCCACGGGTCGAGCAGCGGGTCGGTGGCCAGCCACGGCCGCCCGGTGAGGACGTGGTCCCGGACGTTGTCGGCCACGGGCAGTCCGACGGCCGCCCGGTGGGTGTTGACCGCCGCGCCGAACAGCGCGTTCATCGTCCCGATGTTGAGCTCCCACAGCTCCCGGGGGTCGGTCACCTCCGGCGGGTACGGCAGCATCGGGTACTCGAACGGCCGGTGGTGCGGGGAGGGCAGCATGGTCGGCTGGAGGGCGACGCAGGTGAAGCGGGCGCCCAGTCGCTCGGCCGCCGCCTGGGCTCCGGCCACCGCCGGGAACAGGCCGGTGGCCACGACCGCACCGCCCGGCTCGGCCGCCCCGAGCACCGCCGCGTGGAACTGCTCGACCAACCGGGCCGCGCGCTCGGGGAGTTCCGAGGGCGCCGGGGGCGGTCCGCTGACCAGCGAACGCACCGACTGCCCGACCGGCACCAGTTCGACCCCGGCCTCGGCCAGCCGGACCGCGAACTCCTCGTCCGGCGGCGCGCACACCCGCGCCTCGGCGCCCAGTTCCCGCAGCCGCAGCGCCAGCGCGGCCATCGGCTCGACGTCCCCGCGCGACCCGTACGTCGACAACACCACTCGCACGTCGTGACTCCCCCGTTCCCTCGGATTGCGTCCTCGAGCCGGTGATTCTGCGGCAGCACCGGGGCCTTGTGGCAAGGCCCCCCGTGCGCTGTACGTTGAGAGTGGCGAGGAGTGGGTACGCCTCCGGACACCACCACGCCTGCGGACACCGCCACGACGCCGGACACCGCCACGACGCCGAACCTCCATGACACACCGGGCGGGTGCCGTAATTCCCCGGGCGGGCGCCGAAGCGCCTGGCAGACTCTCCCCATGCGCACCGTCATTGAGCACATGGCCGCTCAACTCGCCCGTGTGCCGGGCGTGGTGGGGGTGATGCTCGGCGGGAGCCGGGCCCGGGGCGAGGAGGGGCCGGAGTCGGACTGGGACCTCGGGGTGTACTACCGGGGCGCCCCCGACCTCGACGCGCTGCGGGCGCTCGCCGGGCCGGAGGTCGAGGTGGCCGGGCCGGGCGGCTGGGGCCCGTGGGTGAACGGCGGTGCGTGGCTGCGGGTCGAGGGTGTCGCCGTGGACTGGATCCTGCGGGACCTCGACCGGGTCGGGCGGGTGTGGGCGGACTGCCGCCGGGGCCGCTTCGAGGTGGGAACGCAGGCCGGCCACCCGCTCGGCTTCTGGTCGCCCTGCTACCCGGGCGAGGTCGCCCTCGGACTGCCGCTGGCCGACCCCACCGGGGAGTTGACGCGGCTCAAGGAACAGGCCGCCGACTATCCGGAGCCGCTGCGCGACGCCCTCGTCGCGGCCACCTGGGAGGCCGGCTTCCTGCTCGACACCGCCGCGAAGAGCGCCGCCCGCGCCGATGCCCTGCACGTCTCGCTCTGTCTGTCGCGCGCCGTCGGCATCCTGGTCCAGGCCCTCCACGCCCACCACCGCCGCTGGTGCCTCAACGAGAAGGGCGCCCTGGCCGTTGCGGAGCAACTTCCGGACACTCCGGCGGACTTCGGCACGACGGTGCGCGGCCTGCTCGCCGCGCCCGGCGGATCGGCGGCCGAGCTGACGGCCACGGTCGCCCGGGCGCGGGAGCTGACCCGGGAGACCGTGGCCGCGCTGGGCCGCTGAGCCGGCTCCCGGGCTCCCGGCGGGGCGGTCCAGGCCTCCCGGCGAGCCGGTCAGTCCCGGTACCAGGAGACGGTGAACCCGTGGTCGGCCGCCGACGCCACCTCGACGGCCGCCGCCCGCAGCTCCCGCTCCCAGTCCTGCCGCGCCCCGGACTCCCGGTCGCCGAGGCAGTCCGGGCAGCAGACCTGGTCGGCCAGCGCCGCGAACCGCTGTTCCGCCGCGTCAGCGGCCCCGCCGCTCGCCCGCCAGAGCTCGCTGACGGCGTCCCCCGACGTGATCTCCTCCGACACCAGCCGGGCCGCCGTACGGTGCAGCAGGCAGCGCCCGACGAAGTCCTCGTCCGGCACCGGCAGGCCGAGCTCGGCCATCGCCTGCCACAGCAGCCCGCTGAGCTCGGCCGAGCGCTCGCCGCGGCCCCGACGCCCCGCCAGGTCGCACAGCGCGGCCGACTGCGCACCGACTCCCGCCGCCAGCAGCTCGGCGGCGGCCATCGGCAGGTCCTCGGGGTGGACGAGCCCGGTGGCGTACCGCCAGGCCAGGGTGAAGGCGTCGTTCATGGCGACATCCTGACAAGACGACCGCGGCCGTCGCCACCCGGTATCCGCGGCCCTGCGGGAAACCGCGGGGTGGCGTGCTGCGGGAAACCGCAGGAGGTTCGCCGGAAACCCTCATACCGCCACTGACCTGCGGTTTCTAGCGTGGAGCCAGCCGGGGACGAGCAGTCCCCCGACCACCTTGGAGCCCCGCATGCCGCACACCGTCCTCGCCATCGCCCAGCAGCCCGCCGACGGGTTCGCCGGCTGGGCGGCCGACCTGGTCGACACCATGGGCGGCCCAGGGGCCGGCCTGGCGATCGCGCTGGAGAACCTCTTCCCGCCGCTGCCCAGCGAGGTGATCCTGCCGCTGACGGGCTTCGCCGCCGGGCAGGGCGTGATCAGCCTCGCGTCCGCGCTGACCTGGACCACCCTCGGTTCGGTCACCGGGGCCGTCGTCCTCTACTGGCTGGGCGCCCTGTTCGGCCGGGAGCGGATGCACGCGATCTGGGCCCGGCTGCCGCTGGTCAAGGCCTCCGACCTGGAGCGCACCGAGGCCTGGTTCGCCCGGCACGGGACGAAGGCGGTGCTGCTGGGCCGGATGGTGCCGATCTTCCGCAGCCTGATCTCGGTGCCGGCCGGGGTCGAGCGGATGCCGCTGCCCGCGTTCGTCATGCTGACCACGATCGGCAGCCTGGTGTGGAACACCGTGCTGGTGATGGCCGGCTTCCTGCTCGGGGACCGCTGGGACGTGGTGGAGACGTACGTCGGGCTGCTCTCCAAGGCGGTCCTGGTCGTGGTCGTGCTGGCCGTGGCCGGGTACGTCGTGATGCGCGTCCGCGGCCGCGGCGGCGAGAGCGCCGCCCAGCACCGCCGCACCCGGTGACCGCCCCGGACGGCGCCGCGCACATCGGCCCCATCGGCCCCATCGGCCCCATCGGCCCCATCGGCGCCACCGGCGCCACCGGCCCCGTAAGCTCGAACCCCGTGCAAGGGGATGGAGCAGACACCACGTCATGGCCGCGCCGCGCCGCCGGAGTTCTGCTCGGCTGCCCGAGCGCCGCCCTCGCCGCGCTGTACCTGCTGCTGGCCGGCGCCGTCCTCGGCCCGTTCCTGCTCTGGCCGCGCACCCGCCCGTACGCGGCGCCGGGCCTGCTGTCCGGGGTGCGCCGGCTGGCCGCCCTGGAGCGGGCCCGGCGCAGGGCGTTCTTCGGCGACCGCTTCCCCCGCCACTACCGGGCGGACGACCGCAGGCTGCTGCGCTACCTGGTGGTGCGCAGCGGTGGCGGGCTGGTCGCCGGGGTGGTGCTGGGGCTGCTGGTCTTCGGGCTGGCGCTGGCCGTGCTGCTGGTCGGCGGGGTGCTGCGCGGCTCGCTGGGCTGGGAGGAGCTGGCGACCCAGGTGCTGCTCGGCGGGGTGCTGCTCTTCCTGGCCGTACAGGGCCTGTTCTCGCTGGCCGCGCTGGACGCCCGGACCGCCCGGGAGTGCTTCGGGCCGTCCGAGGCCGAGCTGCTGCGCCGCCGGATCGCCGAACTCGCGGACAGCCGGGCCGCGGTGGTGCGGGCGGTGGACACCGAGCGGCGCCGGATCGAGCGGGATCTGCACGACGGCGTGCAGCAGCGGGTGGTGGCGCTGGCGATGCTGCTCGGCCGGGTGCGGCGCGGCCTGGACCGCCACCAGGGCCCGGAGCGGACGGAGGCGCTGCTGCGCCAGGCGCACCGGGAGGCGCGGGAGGTGCTGACCGAGCTGCGCGAGGTGGCCTGGCGGGCGTACCCGTCGGCGCTGGACACCCTGGGCCTGGAGGAGGCGCTGGGCGGGGTGGCCGAGCGGTGCGCCATCCCGCTGCGGCTGCGCTACGAGGTGGCCGGCCCGCTCCCCGAACCCGTGCGGACCGCGGCCTACTTCGTGGTGTCGGAGTGCGTCACCAACGCCGCCAAGCACTCCGCCGCCTCGGCGGTCTCGGCCCGGGTCGAGCGGGCCGCCGGCCTGCTCACGGTGCGGGTGGAGGACGACGGCGCGGGCGGCGCGGATCCTGCCGGCAGCGGCCTGACCGGACTGCGCGGGCGGGTGGCCGCGCTGGACGGTACCCTCCACGTCCACAGCCCCGCCGGGGGCCCGACCGTCATCACCGCGGAGCTGCCATGCGCGTGACCCTCGCCGAGGACTCGACCCTGCTGCGGGAGGGCCTGGTCCGCCTGCTCGCCGAGGAGGGGCACGAGGTGCTGGCCGCGGTGGGCGACGCGACGGCGCTGACCGCGGCGGTGGCGGAGCAGCAGCCGGACGTCGTGGTGGTGGACATCCGGATGCCGCCGACCCACACCGACGAGGGGCTGCGGGCGGCGGTGGAGATCCGCGAGCGGTGGCCGCGGGTCGGGGTCCTGGTGCTCTCCCAGCACATCGAACGCGGTTACGCGGCCCGGCTGTTGGACGCCGGCGCGGAGCGGGTCGGCTATCTGCTGAAGGACCGGGTGGCCGAGGTCGAGGAGTTCCTGGACGCCCTGGTGCGGGTCGCGGCGGGCGGCGCGGTGATCGACCCGGAGGTGGTCCGTCGCCTGGTGGTGCACACCACCCGCACCGACCCGCTGGCCCGGCTCACCCCGCGGGAGCGCAGCGTCCTGGAGGCGCTCGCCGAGGGCTGGACCAACGCCGCCATCGCGCAGCGGCTGCACGTCTCGCTGAGCGCGGTGGAGAAGAACCTCAACGCCGTCTTCGACAAGCTGGACCTGCCCCGCACCACGGACCACAACCGCCGCATCCTGGCCGTCCTGCACTACCTCGGCGTGTAGGGCCGGTCTCCTGGGTCCTTGCCGGACCCGACGGCACGGACCCAGACGGGGAACGGCGGGATGGCCGCTTCCTCCCCCTCCCCCTCAGCCTCCTCCTCGTCCGTGATCCTGGTGACGCCGGGCTCCGCGTCGGCGAGGTAGTCCGCGACGATCGGTCCGAGGTCCGCCACCGGTTCGTACGCGCCGCCGAACGGCAGGTCGTCCGGGCCGACCGAGCCGGTCGAGCAGCGCAGCTGCCCGGCCTGGTCGTCGTGCCAGACGTAGAACGTGGCCGGCCCGTCGTGGCCCAGCGCCCGGACCCGGTCCCGGAGCAGGGCGGCGGTCCGCTCGAAGGCGGCCACCACCTCCGGGACGCTCAGCGCCCGCCGGTCCTCGACCTCGGCGGTCAGCCACCAGGTGTTGGTCTCCCACTCCACCGGGTGGTCGTCCGGCTCCAGCGCCAGCGGCTCGTCCGCCAGCTCGGCGATCCACGTCAACAGCATGGCGCCAGTATCCCCGGCCGGGCGACGCCCCCGACCCCCAGCCCCCGGCCCCCGACCCCCGGGGCTCAGCGCTCCCGCGGCTCCCGGGCCCGGAGCGCGGCGACGTGGCCGGGGCGGGGACGGGGGCGGGCCGCTCTCCCGGCGCCGTCGCGGGCGGCATCCGGCGACCCGAGGTCGAGCACCCGGTCGGCCAGCGGCAGCAGGGCCCGGTCGTGGGTGATCAGGACGGTGGTGCGCCCGGCCATCAGGCGGCGCAGCGCGGGAACGAGCTGCGCGACGGTGTGCACGTCCAGGCCGCTGGTGGGTTCGTCCAGGACCAGCACGGGGGAGTCGCGCAGGAAGGCGCGGGCGATGGCCACGCGCCGGCTCTGCCCGCCGGAGAGCTGGAAGCCGTCGGCGCCGATCACGGTGCGGTAGCCGTCCGGGAGCGCGGTGACGAAGTCGTGGGCGTCGGCGTTGCGGGCGGCGCGTTCGACGGCGGCGGGCGGGGCGTCGGGGCGGCCGTAGGCGATGTTGTCGGCGATGCTCGCGTGGAACAGCGGGGCCTCCTGGGGCAGCAGGGTGACCGCTCGGCGCAGTGAGGCGAGGGTGAGGTCGCGCAGGTCCTGCCCGTCGAGGCGGACGGTGCCGGCCTGCGGGTCGAGGAAGCGGACCAGGAGCTTGGCGAGGGTGGATTTGCCGCTGCCGTTGGGCCCGAGGACGGCCAGGCTCTCGCCGGGGCACAGGTCGAGGTCCAGGTCGGCCAGGACCGGCGGTCCGGGGACGCCCGTGGCACCGGGGTAGCCGGCGCGGACGCCCTGGAGGGTGATCCGGCCCCGGACCGGGCCGGTGTCCCGGGCCGTGGGGCGTTCCTGCACCGGGCTGCGGATCTCGTGCAGCTCCAGGACGCGTTCGCCCGAGGCGCAGGCCGTACCGGCCAGCGGAATGAGTGCGGCGAGCTGCTGGACGGGCTCGAACAGCTGGGCCATGAAGGCGGCGAAGGCGAGCAGGCCGCCGAGGCTGAGCTGTCCGTGGATGACCTCCAGCGCGCCGACACCCACCACGACCAGCCCGGCGAGCAGCTGAAGCACTCCGAGGAAGGGCTGGTAGAACTCGGCGACCCGGGCGGCGGCGAGTTCGGCGTCGAGCAGGGCCCGGCCCTCCCGATGGACCCGTTCGACCTCGCGGTTCTCCTGGCCGCACGTCCGGGTGACCATGGCGTTGCGCAGGGATTCCTCCAGCAGCGCGGTGACCCCTCCGGCGCGGCGCTGGACCCGCCGTTCCCGGCGCCGGATGACACGTCCGAACAGGCTGCTGGAGAGGATGAACAGCGGGGCGGCCAGCAGCGCGGCCAGGGTGAGCGGCCAGCTCAGGTAGAACGCGGCACCGGTGAACAGCAGCAGGCTGACGACGGCCACCGCACCGTCGACCAGCCCTGTGGCCACCATCTGCTCGATCTCGGCGATGTCGACGGTGAGCCGCGCCACCAGGTCGCCGCGCCAGCGGCTCCCCAGCGTGTCGGGGGGCAGGGTGTGCAGGTGGGCGAGGGTGTCCGTTCGCAGCCGCAGCATGTAGCGCTCGGCGGTCCTCGTGCTGGTGTAGGCGCCGGCGAAGGTGAACAGCGCCGCGACGGCGGCCGCACCGAGCATCAGGGCCGCGAGCGGCCAGAAGTCGCCGAAGTGCCGGGGGACGAGGACGTCGTCGATGAGGTCCTTGAACAGCCAGACCGAGACGACCTCGCCGAAGGCGCCGACGACGAGCAGGGCCGCGCTCACCGGGAGCCAGCGCGCGTCGGGGCGCACCCACGGCCAGAACCGGCGGATCAGCTCCCGCAGCGGTATGACCGGCGATTCCGCCACCGGTCCCTGGTCGTCGGCCTCGTTGGCCTTGTTGGGCTTGTCTGCCTCGGCGGCCTTGTTTGTCTTGTTGGCCTCGGCGGCCTCGGCGGCCTTGTCGACCTCATCGGCCGCCCGGTCGCCCGGGGGCGTCACATCGCGCATGGACACGACCCGTTGCTCTCGGAGACGTCGTTCCGGAATCCGGAAACGACGTTCCGGGATCCGGACCCGCCGTACCGGGGTGGGGCCGCGTCATCCTCCGTGCGGAGGCGCCGGCGACCCCAGGGCGAGGGGCCGGCGGTAGCACCGCCGGCCCCTGGGGTGACGCTGGTCGGACCTGCCGTGTGCAGTCCTAGCCGAAAGCGCTGTCACCAAAAACCGAAACGACGACGGTGGTGACCACGGCGGTCGCGGTCACGACCACGGTCCCGACGATCACGACCGTAACCACGGTCTCTGTCTCCTCCACGGCCGAAGTAACTCATCACGGCTTCTCTCTCTCGTCGTGTCGGCCCTCCGCGCGCCCACGACCCGCACCGACGGCGCGAATTACGGGGAACTGGAGGCCGTTACCGGTGGTCGAACCCTTCCGGCGGCCTGTCGGCGACGCCCGGATCGATTCGCCCCACTCCTCCAGTATCCGCCTACCGAACGTATGCGCAGCTTCAGAGCCGATCGGATTGTGCGGTTGTCGGATCCTGCATCTGTTCGACGACCACGGTGGATGGCGTCCCGCCCGTCACGTTCAGCAACTCCCGGTACGTCATCGGGACGACGGTGTGCGGGTGTCCGGCGGCGGCCCAGAGCACCTCGTACGCGTCGAGCGCCGTGTCGACCACGGTGCGCAGCGGCGCCGGGTGGCCGGTCGGGGCGACGCCGCCGATGGCCTGGCCGGTGGCCTCCCGGACCTGGGCGGCGGTGGCGCGTTCGATCGGGCCGGTTCCCAACTGCCGTGCCAGATAGGCGGTGTCGACCCGGTGGGCGCCGCTGGTCATCACCAGCAGTGGCGCGCCGTCACAAATGAACACCAGGCTGTTCGCGATGGCGCCGACCTCGCAGCCCAGCGCGGCGGCGGCCTCGGCGGCGGTGCGGGCGGAGTCGGGCAGGACGCGGATCTCGCCGGGGACACCGGCCACCGCCAGTGCCTCGGCGACGGCCTGACTGCGTGTGGGGAGTGAAGAGGTCATCGGCCCATCATGCCTTCCGTGCCGAGCGGCGCGAGGCGGCGCTCAGCACCGCCCGTACGCCCGCGGTGAGCACCGAGGCGTCCCGCCCGGCGCCCCACACGACCCCGCCGCCGGGCCCGCCGACCCGTGCCTCCACGTAGGCGACGGCGTCCCGCCCGGAGCCCACCGCGTGCTCGCCGAAGGAGAGGATCTCCGCCCCCACGGCGTCGGCCACCGCGTCCAGCGGCCCGGCGCCGGTGCCCCGGCGGCCGTCGACCTCGGCCCAGTCGTCCCCGACCCGCCACCGCCGGCCGGCCCCCGCGTCCAGGTACTCGGCCCGGAACAGTCCGTACAGCTCCTCCGCCGTCATCTCCCGGCCGCTGTCGTCGGTGGCCTCCTGCACCACCCGGGCGAAGTCGATCTGCAGCCGCCGGGGCAGTTCCAGCCCTTCCGCGGCCTGCAGCAGGTGGGCGATCCCGCCCTTGCCCGACTGGCTGTTGACCCGGATCACCGCCTCGTAGTCCCGCCCCAGGTCGGCCGGGTCGATCGGCAGGTACGGCACCGACCAGGGCGCCTCCCGCTGCGGGACGCCCAGCGCGGCGGCGGTCTCGGCGTGCCGGGCGAAGCCCTTGCGGATGGCGTCCTGGTGGGTGCCGGAGAAGGCGGTGTGCACCAGGTCGCCCGCGTAGGGGTGCCGCTCGTGGACGGGCAGCCGGTTGCAGTGCTCGACGGTGCGCCGGATCGCGTCGATGTCGGAGAGGTCCAGCATCGGGTCGACACCCTGGGTGTGCAGGTTGAGCGCCAGGGTGACGAGGTCGACGTTGCCGGTCCGCTCGCCGTTGCCGAACAGGCAGCCCTCGACCCGCTGGGCGCCGGCGAGGACGGCGAGTTCCGCGCAGGCGACGCCGGTACCGCGGTCGTTGTGCGGGTGGACGGAGAGGATCACCGCCTCGCGCCGTTCCAGGTGGCGGTCCATGTACTCGATCTGGTCGGCGTACACGTTGGGGGTGGCGATCTCGACGGTGGCCGGCAGGTTGTGGATCACCGGCCGCTCGGGCGAGGCGTCCCAGAGCCGGGTGAGCCCGTTGCACACCTCCAGCGCGTAGTCCGGCTCGGTCAGGTTGAACACTTCGGGCGAGAACTGGAACCGCAGGCCGTCCCGGCCCTCCCCCAGCCTGGCCATCAGCGTCGCGGCCGAGGTGATCAGCGCCCGGAGCCCGGCGCGCTCCTTGCCCAGGACCACCTCCCGCCACTGCGGCGCGGTGGCGGTGTACAGGTGGACGACCACCCGGGGCAGGCCCGCGACGGCTTCGAAGGTGCGCTCGACCAGGTCGGCCCGGGCCGCCGTGAAGACCACGACGGTGACGTCCTCGGGCACGGCTCCGGGGGTGGTCGCCAGTTGGCGGACGAAGTCGAAGTCGGTGCGGCTGGCGGACGGGTAGCCGACCTCGATCTCCTTGAAGCCCATGGCCAGGAACAGGTCGAACATCCGCTGCTTGCGCGCCGGGTCCATCGGCTCGGCCAGTGCCTGGTTGCCGTCGCGCAGGTCGACGGGCACCCACAGCGGGGCCCGCTCGATGCGACGGCCGGGCCAGCGGCGCAGCAGGGCGGGCACGTGCACCCGCTCGTGCGCGGGGCGGTAGCGGTGGGAGGGCATGGTGCCGCCGCGCTGGGGGTTCCAGGCGGGGGCGGCGGCCGGGACGGGCCCGGCGGGGGCGTGCAGGGTGGGGAAGCGTACGGGCGGTCGCATGACGGGGTTCCTCGCTCGGGGCGGACACCGGAGACCGGCAGGACGGCGCGCCGCAGCGGGGTGCCGGTCCGGTCACGCCCCGCTGCGGCCGCCAAGAAGAAGGCCCCCCGGGGGGAGCGTCCACGGCTGCATGCCGGGTAGAGTAACCACGACCGAAGTCCTCAGACAACCTGACAGGTGAACCCGATGGCCGCGCTCCGCCCCTCCCCCCTCGCCGAACAGGCCGCCGCCCGGCTGGAGGAGCAGATCCGGGCCGGGCGGTGGCCGGTGGGCGGGAAGCTTCCGGGCGAGGTGGCGCTGGCCGAGGAGCTGGGCGTCGGCCGCTCGACCGTCCGGGAGGCGCTGCGCACCCTCGCGGCGGCCGGGATGGTGCGCAGCCGCCAGGGCTCCGGGGTCTACGTCACCGCCGACCGGCCCACCGGGGACTGGGCCGCCCGGCTGCGCCGCGCGGAGCTGGCGCACGTCTACGAGGTGCGGACGGTGGTCGAGGTGCAGGCGGCCCGGCTGGCGGCCGACCGCCGCACCGGGGCGGACCTCGCCGCGCTCGACGCCGCGCTGGCGGCTCGCCGGGCGGCGGGCGGGGCGGACGACGCCGCCTTCGTGGACGCCGACATCGCGCTGCACACGGCCGTGGTGGCGGCCGCGCACAATCCCGTCCTGGACGACCTGTTCGCCCAGTTCGCCCCGGTCCTGCGTGAGCAGCTGGTCGCCCTGGTCGGTCTGTTCGGCCTGCGCGCGGAGGATCCGGACCACGGCTACGACGCCCACGCGGATCTCGTCCGGGCCCTGCACGACGGCGATCCGGAGGCGGCCGGGCGGGTGCTGGCGGCGGAGCTGGAGGCCACCCGCTCCCGCCTGCTGGCGCACTGACGGGGCGCCCGGGGTCCGCGCGACGGGGCGTCACACAGTTTTCACACCCCGGCCACCCGCCGGCCGGGCGCCGCGACGACACTGTGTCGAGCAGGCCCGGAACCGCTCCCTCCGCATACGCACCGTCAACGGTCGAGTGACCTTGTGTTCACCGCGTGTGCAAGCACGGCCCAGGCAGCGAACGGATTTTCACTCCAATCACACGGTATGACTAGTATCGCTTCGTCAAAAACCGTGCCCGGACGGCCCGCCCCTCACCGGCCGGCCGCCAGCCCCAAGGAGTCAGCTCTGCGCGCGCGTGCGAATCGGCGGCCCCCGACGCCGAAGGGCCCCCGCAGGCGTCCACGCCTGTCCCTGCGGACGGCGCTGCTCGTCCTGGCCGTCGTCCCCAGCATCGCCCTGGTCGCCCTCTGGGCCGTGACCAGCGGTGAGACCATCGCCGACTTCCAGCGACTGGCCGACCAGGCCACCGTCGCGCAGAAGGCCGGCCAACCGTCCAACATCGTCTACTACAACCTCCAGGAGGAGCGCCGGCTCAGCGCCGAGGCGCTCGCCCGGCCCGGCTCCAACGCCGACCAGCTGCGCCGCCAGCGCCAGCTGACCGACGACGCGGTGCGGCAGTTCCAGACCCTCTCCGGGGCGACCGCCGACAACGCCCCCGCCGAGGTCCGCTCCGCCGTCGTCGAGGCCCGCCAGGCCATGGGCAAGCTGGCCGAACAGCGTGCCGCCGTCGACCGCGCCACCACCGACCAGCAGAGCGTCTTCGCCTACTACACCGACCTGATCAGCGTCGACCTGCGGCTGTTCACCGCGCTCAGCCGGGTCGACACCGGCGAGGTCACCTGGCTGTCCAAGACCCTGGTCAACTCCTTCTGGGCCAAGGAGATGATCTCCCGCGAGGACGCCGTCCTGGCCCGCGGCTGGCCCACCGGGCGGCTGTCCGCCACCGACTACCAGCAGGTCCAGCAGCTGATCGGCGCGCAGGACCACCTGCTCAACGTCCAGGTCCTGCCGTACATCCCGGACGCCGAAGCACCGGCCTGGCACGACCTGGTCAACAGCCCGTCCTGGCAGGCCAAGGCCGCCGTCGAGCAGGCCCTGCTCAAGCCCACCGCCGCCGACGCCGCCGGCACCGTCAAGCTCCCGGCCACCCAGGACCAGTGGCGCCAGGCCCTCGACGGGCTCAACCCGCCACTGGTCAAGGCCATCGAGGACCGCACCAACGGCATCATCGAGGTCGCCAAGAGCGCCATCATCGGCATGCTCACCCGGGTCGTGCTGACCACCGTCATCGGCCTGATCACGGTCGTCGCGGTCGTCATCGCCTCCTGGCGCCTGAGCCGCTCGCTGCGCCGCCGCATCAAGGACCTGCACACCCAGGCCGAGGAGATGCAGCGCACCCTGCCCGAGGTGGTCGAACGCCTCGGCCGCGGCGAGCAGGTGGACGTCGAGGCCGAGACCCGCACCATCACCGCCGGCCCGCACGGCAACGGCACCGACGAGCTGGCCCGGCTCGGCCAGGCACTCAACCTGGCCCGCTCCGCCGCCCTGGAGTCCGCCGTCGGCCAGGCCGAGCAGCACCGCGGCTTCGAGCGGCTGCTCCAGCGCATCGCCCGCCGCACCCAGCTGCTGATCGGCCGCCAGCTGCGCAAGCTGGACGAACTGGAGCGCAAGCACGACGACCCGGAGGTCCTGGAGGGCCTCTTCGACCTCGACCACCTCACCGCCCGCCTGCGCCGGTACGAGGAGAACCTCGTCATCATGGCCGGCGGCCAGCCGCAGCGGCGCTGGCGCAAGCCCGTCCCGCTGCTGGACGTGCTGCGCGCCGCACAGGGCGAGGTGCAGGACTACCGCCGGATCTCGATCGACATCGAGGGCGACCCGTGGCTGTCCGAACGGGCCGTCGGCCCGGTGGCGCACGTGCTCGCCGAACTGATGGAGAACGCCACCACCTTCTCCAAGCCGCCCACGCCGGTCGAGGTGCGCGCCGCCGTGGTCGGCCGCGGGCTCGCGATCGAGATCGAGGACCGGGGCCTGGGCATGGACCCGGAGCAGTACGACGCCGCCAACGAACTGATGAGCCGCCCGCCGCGCACCGATGTGCTGGCCCGGGCCGACGACATCCGCCTCGGCTTCCACGTGGTCTCCCGGCTGGCCGCCCTGCACGGGCTGAGGATCGAGTTCCGCCCGTCCGCCTTCGGCGGCACCCGGGCGGTCGTGCTCGTCCCGGACGAACTGGTCATCGAGGGCGACACCGGACTGCCGGACGGCGCCGGCGGTACGGCCACCGAGCCCATCCCGCTGGTGCGCCGCTCGCGCCGGGCCGTGCGCTCGGCCTCCGACGAGACGCCCGTCCCGGTGCCGGCCGGTCCGCCGGTCGCGCCGGTGGACTCCTTCGGTCTGGACTCCTTCGGCCAGGGCGGCTTCGTCCCGCAGGCCGCTCCGGTGCCGCTGCCGCTCTCCTCGACGGGCGTCGGGGCGGACATCCGGGCGAGTGTCGAGGCGGGCGCGGAGACGACCGCCGAGACGATCGCCGAGGCCGAGCCGGAAGCCACCGTCCACGAGATCCCGCTGCCGGAGGCGCCGTTCCTGCACGGGCAGCCGTTCCCGCAGGGACAGCCGTTCCCGCAGGAGCAGCCCTACCAGCCCGAACAACCCTTCCCGCAGGAGCAGGCCTACCAGCCGTACGAGTCCGGGCAGGCCTACGAGTCCGGGCAGGCCTTCGGCGCCGAGCCGTCCCACCCCTCCGGGCCGCCGGTCCGGCCGGAGCAGCCGATCGAGCACAGCTCCCCGGCCGACCCGGCACCCGCCCTGGACACCCCGGCCTACCCGGACATCGCCTACGCCCGGGTCACCGAGGCCGAGGCCCCGTACGCCGACGAGCAGTACCGCCCGGCCGACCACTACCGGCTGGCCGAGCGCCGGCAGCGCCGCGAGTACCGGACCTCGGTGCCGTTCAGCCCGGCCGAGGGCGGCCAGGCCCCACTGCCGCAGCGCGTCCGGCAGGCCAGCCTGGCGGCCGAGCTGCGGGTGCCCCCGCCGGAGCGGTCGTCGTGGGTCGAGCGGCCCGCCGCCGGGGCCGCCGCCCCGCCCGCGGGCCCGGTCGAGCGCACCGACTGCCCGGTGCGGCGCTCGGGTGCGGCGATCGGCGCCTTCCAGCGCCAGTCCCGCGCCGCCCGGGCCCAGGACAGCGGCGAGCACCCGCTGCCCACCGCCCCGCCGGCCCCCTCCCCCGCACCCGCCGGCCACCCGGCTCCCGCGCCCGCCCCGTCCCCCTGGGCTCTTCCGGCCGCGGACACCCGAACCACACGAACGGATGACCAGTCATGAACCGCACGATCGCCACCCACCAGGACCTGGACTGGCTGCTGGACGGACTCGTCGACTCGGTGCCCGGGACCAGGAACGCCGTCCTGCTCTCCGACGACGGTCTCGTGGTCAGCCACTCCCGCACCATCGAGCGGGCCGACGCCGAGCGGCTGGCCGCCGTCGCCACCGGCCAGCAGAGCCTGGCCCGCGGGGTCGGGGCGCTGTTCGACGGCGGCCCGGTGCACCAGGTGATCGTCGAGCTCGCCGAGTGCTGGCTGTTCGTCATCGCCGCCGCCCAGGGCACCCACCTGGCCGTGGTCGCCTCCCAGGAGGTGGACGCCGAGGTGATGTCCGTCGCGATGCACACCCTGGTGCAGCAGGTCGGCCAGAAGCTCACCACCCCGGTCCGCGGCGAGGGTGCCCCCGCCGCCCCGGCCTCCTTCGACGCCTTCGCCGCCCGGAACCGGGGCTGACCCGGGTGGAACCGTACGGGAACGACGCCTGGGGGGACGGCCCCGACGACGGCCGGGACGACGGCCGGCGGCGCGGCGCGGCGCCGCACTGGAGCGAGCTGGAGGAGGACGGGGAGGACGAGACGGGCAGCATGGTGCGCCCGTACACGATCACCCGCGGCCGGACCGCGCCCGAGCGCGACGACCTCACCCTCATCACCGTGCTCACCACGGTCGAGGCGGAGGCCGACGCGGCCCTGGCGCGGGGCAGCCGCGCCGGTGCTCGCGGCCTGCAGCCCGAACACCGGCTGATCCTCGAACGCTGCCGGCGCCCCATCGCCGTCGCCGAGGTGTCGGCGGGCCTGGACCTCCCGGTCTCGGTCACCAAGATCCTGCTGGGCGACCTGGTCTCCCAGGGCCTGCTGAAGGCCCGGGCACCGCTCTCGGTGGCCCGGGCCGCCGGGGGCGTGGACCTCGGCCTGCTCACGGCCGTACGCGAAGGACTCCGGAGACTCTGAACATGGCAACACCCCACTCCGCCATCGACGCCCCCACCGCCCCGGCCGCCGTCAAGATCCTGATCGCGGGCGGCTTCGGCGTGGGCAAGACCACCCTGGTCGGCTCGGTCAGCGAGGTCGCCCCGCTGCGCACCGAGGAGTACCTGACCCGGGCCAGCGTCGGCATCGACGACCTGGCCGGCGTCGACCAGAAGACCACCACCACCGTCGCGCTCGACTTCGGGCGGATCACGGTCAGCCCCGAGCTGGTCCTCTACCTGTTCGGCACGCCCGGCCAGGAACGTTTCTGGTTCATGTGGAACGACCTGGTCAACGGCGCCCTCGGCGGGATCGTCATCGCCGACACCCGCCGGCTGGAGACCAGCTTCGCCTCCATCGACTTCTTCGAGAGCCGGGGCATCCCGTTCGTGGTCGCGATCAACTGCTTCCACAACACCAACACCCGCACCCCCGACGAGATCCGGGCCGCGCTCGACCTCGACCCGCAGGTGCCGATGCTGCTCGGGGACGTGCGCGAGCGCGCCTTCGGCCGGGACCTGCTGCTCGCCCTGGTCGACCACCTGATGGACCTCGCCGCCACGCGCGCCGGCTGAACCGGTCCCGGCCGGACCGTACTCGGCCGAGCCCCCACACTCCTGCGAACTTCCCTTCGGAGCGACCCTCATGACCAGACCCCTGCGCGTCCTCGTCAACGGTGGCGGCATCGGCGGCCTCACCCTCGCCACCGCCCTCGCCCAGCGCGGCCACCGGGTCGACGTCGCCGAGCTGCGCGAGCAGCTGGAGGCCCTCGGCGTCGGCATCATCCAGCCGTCCAACGCCCTGCACGTGATGCGCGAGATCGGCGTCCTGGAGGACTGCCTGTCCGTCGGCTTCCCGTGGGAGGTGCTGACCATCTGCGACCCGGCCGGCACCACCCTCGCGAGGATCCCGCAGCCCCGGATGGGCGACGTGCCCTCCAACAACGGCATCCCGCGCCCCGCGCTGGCCCGCGTGCTGGCCGACGCCGCCGCCGGGGCGGGCGTCACGGTCCGCTTCGGCACCACCATCGGCACCCTGCACGAGGACGCCCACGGCGTCGAGGTCGCCCTCACCGACGGGCACGTCGGCCGCTACGACCTGGTCGTCGGCTTCGACGGCATCGGCTCGCCGCTGCGCCGCCACCTGTACGGCGAGAAGTACGCCCCCGAGTACACCGGCTTCGCCAACTGGCGTGTCACGCTGCCGCGTTCGCCCGAGGTGCAGGGCGTGGTGATGTCCTCCGGCAACCTCAGCGCCAAGGCCCTGCTCACCCCGATCAGCACGGAGCAGATGTACCTGGGCTCGGTCTTCGCCGAGGCCGAGGACTTCCGTCCGGACCCGGAGCGCGCCCACGAGCAGCTGCGGGAGCGGCTGGCCGGCTTCGGCGGGCCGATCGCCGAGGCGCTGGCGCTGATCACCGACCCGGCCGCCGTGGTGCACTCGCGGATCTCCCAGGTCACCGTCGAGGAGCCCTGGCACGTCGGCCGGATCGTCCTGGCCGGCGACGCCGCCCACGCCTCCACCCCGCACCTCGCCCAGGGCGCCGCGATGGCCGTCGAGGACGCGCTCGTGCTCGCCCTGAGCCTGGACGCGGCCGACACCGTGCCGGCCGCCCTCGCCGCCTGGGAGGAGCGCCGCCGCCCCCGCGCCATGTGGGTCCAGGCCCTGTCGCGGGCCGTCCTCAAGCAGGAGACGGGCACGCCGACCACGCCGGAGGAGGACGAGCTCCTCAAGGTCGGCATCCCGGGCGCGGCGCACGTCCTGGTCCAGCCGTACTGACGGCTGCGGCCTCGGCCCCTTCGCCCGGCCGCGGCCCCGGCCCCGGCCCCGGGTCCAGCGGCGCGCTTCGGCGCGTCGCCGGGCCGGGCGAAGGGGCGGGCAGCCGGGCGGGCGGGCGGTTCAGCGACCGGCCAACTGCAGGATCCGGTACCCGAGCCACCCCGGCAGGACCAGCGCGAGGGCCAGCCCCGCCATCACCAGGTCGGCCTTCCTGGTGGCGAGTTGCGCCCTCCAGGCCATCGCCCGCTGCCGCCTCCCGGTCGCGGCCAGCGCCGCGTGGATGGTGCGGACCAGGTGCACGGTGGGCGTCCGCAGGGAGGAACCGCCCGACCGGGCCGTCCACGCCGTCCGCCCCCTGCGCTCCTTCACCGGGAACACCCGTGGGGTCCAGTGGGCGTCGAAGGCGATGACGGCTCCGACCCAGTGCCCGCCCACGACCATCTCCCTGGGCAGCAGCGGGGTGGGGAGGCTCGCGTTCACCTGTCCGGCCAGCTCCGGAAAGCCGCGCGGGGCCAGCAGGATCAGCTTCGCCGGCGGCTGCGTGGCCCGGGCCTCCCCGATCTCCCACCGCAGCCCCTCCCCCGGCCCCAGCCGCAGCACGATCAGCTGGGACAGGTCCATCAACCGCCGCACGGTGCCCTGCCAGTCGTCGGGCGGCAGGTAGAAGCGGGCCGCCCCCAGGAGCGGAAGGGTCTCCCCCGGCCGCCCCACCGCGATCACGGGACCGACGGCGCCCAGTGCGGCGGCGAACTGCACCTCCCGCGCGCGGAGGTCGCTCCTCGCCCTGTCGTCCGCCCGGGCGGCCGCCTCGTCGTCGTCGAAGCTGCGCAGGTAGAGCACGGGTCTGCGACCGTCCCGGAGCAGGGCCTGGGCCGCCCCGCGAGCCGCGTACGGACGGGTGCCGCGCAGGAGCAGGAGGCCGGCCCCCGCGGTCGCGACGCCGCCCGCCAGCAGCAGGAGCGACGCCTCCGGCGGGAGCGCGTCGCTGCGCTCCGACACGGCGACGGCGAGCGCGCCGCCCCCGGCCAGCACGCACCCGGCGGTGTTGGCGGCCAGGACGGCCCGCCGGCATCGCGGCCGCCGGGTGCCGTAGCGGTCGACGAGCGCGACGATCTCGGCGACCCCCGCCCGCCGGCGGTGCCGCAGCCACAGGGCGGGTCCGAGCAGCGCCAGGGCGACCGCCCCGCACCACAGCGCCCCCGCCCTGCTCGCGCGGACCTGCTGGCCCACGCCCACGTTGACCAGCAGGTGCAGGGCCGCGTACGCCGCCGTGAGCGCGACCGCCGTGATCCACCGGGCGAACATCCGTAGCCGGGACGACACGCCGACCACCCCCGAACCCTCGCGCAGCAGTTGAGCAGGACCCTTCAATCCGATACCGCAACGGACGGGCCGTCATGCGTGTGCGATCGGAGCCGGTTCCCGGGCGCACGCCCCGAGCGGGACGGCCCGGAGCACGTCCGGGCCGTCCGTCGGCGGATCCTCCGCAGTGTCACGCGCCGGGCGCCTCCGCCCCGGTGGACGCCGGACACTCCTGTTCGACCGGGTCACCGCGCCGGCCGACAAGCGGCCGGCCCGCCGACGGGCGGCCGGCTTGACGGCGCACGCCGCACGCCGCTTCGAACCCGCCGGCCGCCACGGGCTCGTACGGATCAACCCGCCGAACGGAGCGGCGCCGGGCGGGCCGAGGGCACCGGTCGGCTGATCTGGTCCCGGCGGTCCCACACCGCCTTGGAGATGCGGGCGAGCAGGCGGGCCGCCGGGTCGGTGCGGTCCGTGCCGTCGGCGAGCGGGCCGGTGTAGCAGACGGCGATCAGGTAGGGCGGGCAGTCGGCTGCCTGGACGAGGCCCACGGCGAGCCGGGTACCGGGGATCCAGCCGTTCTTGAAGGCGATCCGGGTGTTGGAGGGGAGGCCGGCGGCCAGGTCCACCCGGAACTCGTTGCATTCGAGGAGGCCGAGGAGTTCGGGCTCGTCGGCGAGCGAGCGCAGCAGCCGGACCAGGTCGCGGGCGCTCACCCGGTTGTGCACGCCCCGGGCGCGCGCCGCGTGGTCCTCGATCCCGCGCGGGGTGGCGCTGTGCGTGGCTCCGGCGCGGCGCCACACGTCGGCGACGGCCTGCTGGGTGGTGCGGGCCAGGCAGATGTTGGTGGCGAGGTTGGAGGAGTGGGTGATCATCCGCTCGGCGAGCAGCCGGAGCGGGACGTGGGTGCCGAGCAGCTCCCAGGGCAGCGGATCGCTGTCCCGGTCCGGGTCGTTGCCGAACTCCCCGCCCACGACGGACTCGAAGCGGTTCACCACCGGGACTTCGGCGTCGAGACCGACGCCGCCGCGGCAGAGCGCGGCGAGCACGGCGACCTTCATCGTGCTCGCGGCGTCGTGCAGTTCGTCCGGGTTGTGGAGGAACACCGGCTTCGAGTCGCCCATCCAGGGGGCCACCACCACAGAGAGCATGGAGGAAGGGTAGGGCAGAACCGGTCGGGCCTCGACGGTTGCGGCGCACGACACGAACCCGCGGCCGCCGCGGCGGCCCGTCAGCCGCCGGGAGGCAGCGCCAATGGCTTGCGCAGCAGCCACTGGCCGGCCGTCCGCCGCGGCTGCCGCACGACGATCCGGCCGTGGCGCTTCCTGCCGACCAGTTCCACGCGCAGGACGACCGGCCCGCCGGAGTCCGGCGCCCGGTCGTTCCTGACCCTGCTGAACTCCAGTGCCAGGGCGTCGGAATCGACCACGACGCCGGGCCCGGTGATCAGCGTCAGGGTCTTGCCCTCCATGTCCAGGTCGATCCGCAGGGTGTCCTGGGTGATCACCGCCCGGGTGAAGTCGAGCGTCACGTCGCACCACTCCACGAAGAGTTCCAGCCGTCGCGGCACCACCCAGCGCCCCTCCCGCCTGACCGCGCTCCACCGCTGGTCGATCCGCAGGACGTCCTTGACCTCCGCCACGGCCCCGTCGGCGGAGATCGACACCTGCGGCAAGTCGGCGGTCAGTCCGGCCAGTTCGCCGAGCGTCCGCGCCGACAGGGCGGCCTCCAGGCGCTCGTCCAGCTCGTCCGGGGTCAGCCGGCCGTCGCCCGCCGCGACCCGCAGCAGCTCGGCCACCCGGTCCCGGTCGGCGTGGGAGGCCCGCATCCCGGACTGCTGCGGGCCGCCGCCGGAGTGCGTCCCGGCGGGCACGATCTCTCCCGGCATACTTCCCGTCCTGAACTCGACGATGGTCGTCACGCGTCGGGGTCGGCGACACGGACGGGAACTCACGATATATCGCGATAGGAGTTCCCGCCAGACCACTCAGCGGGACGGGCCGTCCACGGCGCGCGGGCTCACCAGCATGCGGATGTCGTCGGCGGCCCACAGCACGAACCGTTCGACCGGGACCACCCGGTGGCCCGGCTCGGGCCGGAAGCCGAGCCGCTTGAGCAGGACGGCCAGCACCACCTGGGCCTCCGTCATGGCCAGGCCCGCCCCCTCGCAGGCGCGCGGGCCCAGGCCGAACGGGATCCAGGCCAGCCGGGGGCGCCCCGCCGACTCCTCGGGGGTGAACCGCTCGGGCCGGAACCGCTCCGGCTCGGGCCAGTACGCGGGGTTCAGGTGGACGGCCAGGATCGGGAGGAGGACCACCGCCCCGGCGGGGACGGTGTACCCGCCGACGGCCAGCGGACCGGCGGTCCACCGGGCGCCGTACGGGCCGGGCGGGTAGCGGCGCAGCGACTCGCGCAGGACCATCCCCAGGTACGGCAGCCGGTGCAGGTCGGCGTGGTCGGGCGCCGGGCGGTCACCGAGGACGCGGTCGAGTTCCTCGGTGACGCGCGCGGCCGCCTCCGGGTGGGCGGCGAGCAGGTGCAGCGTCCAGGAGACGGCCACGCCCGTGGTGTGATGGGCGGCCAGCATCACGGCGAGGACGGTGTCGCGGATCCTCGCGGGGCTCTCCCCGGCCTCGACGAGGGCGCCGATCAGGTCGCTGCGGTCGCGGGTGCCGGGGTTGTCGGTGTCGGGGCCGCCTGCGCCGCGGTCGCGGGTGCCGGGGCCGCCGGCGCTCGGGCCGTCCGGGCGGTGCGCGGCGATCACCCGGTCGACCGTCGCCCGCAGCCGGGCGAGGGCCCGCGCGGTCCGTTCGACGTGCTGCTCCGGGGCCTGCTCGGCCGGATCCCGGTAGAGGCGCTCCAACCGGTCGGCGAGCACCACCTCGAAGGCCTCGACCACGCCGTCCGGGTCCTCGACCTCGCCGCCCAGGGCGTAGCCGCAGACCATCCGGAGGGAGAGCCCGGCCAGTTCCCGCTGGAGCTCGACGGGCCGCCCGGCGGGCAGGGCGGCCCAGCGGTCGGCGAGCCCGGTCGCCAGGGCGGCGAAGCGGGCGACGTGCCGTTCGTGCGAGGGCCGTCCGGCCAGGACGGTGAGCAGCAGCCGGCGCCACGGCCCGTGCTCGTCGGCCGGGAGCACCTGGAGGTTGCCCGCCTCGAACAGCGGGTCCAGGAAGGAGAACAGCCGCCGGGGCCGCTCGTCGAGGTGGACCGCGGCCTCCAGCAGCACCGGATCGGCGATCGACACGGCGGTCCCGGCCCCGGGCAGCTGGAGCCGCGCGACGGGTCCGTACTCGACGTGCAGCCACAGCTGGTAGGCGTGCAGGCCGCCCGCCCGCGCGATGGCGCCCACCCCGCCGTCGGCGCACGGTTCGGGCCCCGGGATCTCCATCGCACCTCCTCGTGACGGCGCGGGAAGTCGGCCCGGCCGACTTCCCGTGCTCCGGTCCTGCTCCGGTGTCAGTTGACGAAGTAGCTGAAACCGACCGTCGCCGCGGACATCCCGGCGGCGATCTCCCGCGTCAGCGACCCCTGGCAGTTCGCCGCGGAGTACACGTCGACCCTCGCGTCCGTGAGGTTCTGGACGAGTACGGGCGACAGGGTCGGGTAGCACCCCCGGGCCGGGTTCTGGTGCGCCGCACCGTTCACCACCAGCACCCCCGTCGCCGCCTGTGCGGGCACGGCGAACGCGAGCACTCCGGCGGCGGCCAGCATCCCGACCGCGGCAATCCGACGACGCATGACTGTTCTCCCTTCCGAGGGCGCACGACCGGTTGCGGCGCCCTTCCGGGGCATGGATTCCCCCGCCGCCCCGTCCGCGCCGGAAACCCCCGCCGCAATCCCCCGAACCGACGAGGGCGTACGGGCTCCTGCCGGGTCTCCGGCGAGGAGGCGATGTCGCGGCCACGGCTGCTCGGGGCGCTCGTCTCCGGGCGGACGGGCCGGGACGGGCCGGGACCGGCCGGGACCGGCCGGTGACGGCGGCCCTCAGTCGCCGAGCAGCCGCAGGGCCTGCCGCAGGTTGTGCTCGGCGATGCCGGCCATGGCCTCGCGGGCCGGGAAGTCCCCGTCGAGCAGGCGCAGCGGTCCCGCCGTCAGCGAGAGGCGCTGCGCCAGCGCATAGAGGGCGAGCCGGTCCTCGTCCAGTCCGTCGGCCGCCAGCGGCCGGTAGTCGGCCTCGTTCAGGCGGATCCGCAGGAAGACGTGCTCCCACTCGACGTCGAAGTACATCGTGCCCTCGATGTCGATCAGCACCGGGCGGCCGTCGGCGTCCACCAGCACGTGGTCGGGCCCGAGTTCGCCGTGCACCACGGCGTGCTCCGCGCGCGGCCGCACCGCCGCCGCCAGCTCCCGCAGGCGTTCCGCGAAGCGGTCCCGGGCCCCGGCGATCCGGGGATCGCGCGCCGCCGCCTCCGCGAGGTCGCGCAGGGCGCGGTCCCGTACGACGCCCTCGCAGGACGGCCCGTGCGAGGTTCCTCCGCCGTCGACGACGGCCACCTTCCCGTAGCCGGGCGCGCGGTGGCCGTGCATGGCGCCCAGCGCGTCGCCGAGCCGGGCCAGCACCGGGGCGGCGGCGCGCGGGTCGCGGGCGAGCAGCTTCTCCAGGCTCTCGCCGGGAACGTCCTCGACGATCGCAAGGTCGGCCGTGTCCGGGGTGCCGGCGCCGTCCCGGTCGCCGGCGCGCTCGACGAACCGGAGCGCCGGGACGCGGACGCCGAGCGCGCCCAGCCGCGCGTGCGCGGCCTGGAACAGGTCGAGGCCGAGTCCGGGCGAGAACGGGTCGGCGAGGTCGTCGTCCCCCTCGGCCGCGGGCCAGTGGTTCTCGGTCCGGTCCCAGCGGTAGGCGACCGCCGTCGTCCCGTCGTCCATCAACAGCCGGTACACGCCCTTCTTGCTGCCGCCCGTCAGCCGCTCGACCGTCTCCAGCCGGCGGCCGCCGCCCAGCGCGGCGCGCGCCGCGCCCGCCAACCGCTCCCGCACCGCCGCCCCGGCCCCTTCTTGTCCTGGTCGCCCCCGGGCCGGCCGTCCCTCCGTCCCGGCCGGCGCACCCTGGCTCCGCAGGTGGCGGCTCACATCACCGACCAGGGTGATCCGCACCCGCCGCTCCACGAACCGCCACCGCCCGTCCTCCCCGCGCGCGAAGCGGTCGTGGTACCGGCCGGCGGCGATGGCCTGCAGCGGCAGTTCGGGCAGCGCCTGCAGCACCGTAACGTACGAGCGCGCGACCGCCGTCCCCGCCCGCTCGTCGACCTCGACGGCCAGGTTGCCGGTGACGTGCTGGGTCCGCGGCGTCCCGTCGGCGTACACGGCGATCGTCTCCCGGAACATCGCCTCGATCGCCGCGGCCCCGCGGACCGGCGCACCGCTGCCGACGAAGACGGCGTCGGCGAGCAGGGCGCCGAGCCCCGCGAAGTCGCCGTCGTCCACGAGTTCGGCGTAGCGCGCGATCAGGTTCTCGATCGCGCGGTGGCTCGGTACCGGATCGACGGACGCGGACATGCTCTCCCCCACGGGCCCGGCGGCAGTCGGTTCTTCCGCCCCTCTCCCCGACTCTCCCACGCTTTTGACCGGGCATCGGAAATCCGCCGGCGGGGACGCGCACCTGGCGGAGCTCGCCGTACCCGAGTGGCGGGCGGCGCCGGACGCGCTCCAGCAGCTTCCGGAGATCGGCACCGACGGGCCGGACGCCGCGTCGGCCTGACGCGAACGGTCGCGGCGCCCGGCGGCTACCGGCCGGGCGCCTCGGCCAGCCGGGAGATCTCGGCGGCGACGGCCTCCGGTTCGGCGGCGACGGTGACGCGGGCGGCGCCGTCCAGGCCCGGGTGGGCGCCGACCCGGACGGAGTGCCGGGCGTTGCGCAGCAGGTCGAGGTCGTTGATGTCGTTGCCGAAGGCGTTGTACGCGTCGATCCCCAGCGAGGTCAGCGCCTCCCACTTGTTCGTGGTGCCCGGGGCGAAGTCGATGATCGCCTCGTCGAGGTGGTGGTTGACGGTCATCCCGAGCGCGCGGCCGGCCTCCGCGAGGGCCGCCGGGTCGGTCGCGTCGACCACCAGGAACTTGACCACGGCGGGGAGTTCGGCGAGCTCCACCCGGCGGGCGAGGCCGCCCTGGTCGACCCGGCCGCGGATCGGGTGGTCGGCCGGTCCGGTGTAGGCGTAGTCCCACGGGCCGTCGGCGAGGTAGCCCGCCCGGAACCGCTCGGCCTCGGTCAGCAGCCGGTCGAGGTCACCGGCCTCGAACGCGGCCCGCGCCCGCACCCGGCCGTCGACGGAGACCAGGCTGCCGTTGCCGCCGATCAGCGTCGCGGCGGGAAAGGCCCCGTCGAGGACGGGCAGGAGGTCGCGGACCGGCCGGGCGGAGGCGAAGACCAGCTGGTGCCCGGCCCGCTCGCAGTCCGCCAGCGCGGCGAGGATCCGGCGGTCGATCGTCCGCCCGTCGAAGCAGAGGGTGCCGTCGATGTCGAAGACCGTGGTGCGGGCACTGGTGGTGATCATCGTGCGATCGTATCCAGGCGGTGCGGTGCACGATCCCGCGGCCCTTCGGGTACGGCCGGATCGGGAAGTCGGCGGGCCCGGCTTCCCGATCCGGCCGAAGCCCTCCGACACGTCCCCGTCGTCCGGGCGGGACGGTCACCCGCGGGCCGGGCCGGTCGCCGGTCGCGCCGCGCGGCGGTGGCGGCGGACGGCGTCGCGGTTGGCGCAGAGCTGGGAGCAGTAGCGCCGGCGGCCGGTCCGCGTGGTGTCGGCGAAGAGGGTGGTGCACTCGGCGACGGCGCACCGGCCGAGCCGGTGCATGCCGCGGCCCACCAGGTGGAAGGCGGTGCCGACGGCGATCAGGGTGGACAGCACGGCGGCGAACGGCTGGTGGTCGTCGCGGTAGTGGAGGTGCCAGCCATCGGCGTGGTCGGTCAGCCGGGGGTGGGCGGCGTCGGCGGCCAGCATCCGGTTGAGCCGTTCGGCCCGTTCGCGCTCGTCGGCCGCGTCGACCACCGCCTCCCAGCTGTCCAGCAGGGCCAGGATGCGCGCCAGGTCCGCCGGCAGGACCGGTCCGTCGACCACCAGCCCGGCCGCGCGGCAGCGGTCCACCAGTTCCCCGGCGGTTCCGGGGCGCCGGTTGGCCAGTTCCGCGGCGAGGTGCACGGCGCCTTCGCCGTAAGGGTTGAGATGCATAAGACCATGACACCAGGCTGCTGAGCATGAGTCAGCACACCGGCACCGAAAAGCACTCCGGGCCGAGGGCCGTCGGGGACGCCGCCCGCCCGCTCCGGTACCGCTGGGTGGTCCTCGGCGTCGCCACCGTCACCCAGGCCGCCTCCGGCTTCTTCGTCCAGGGCATCGGGGCGATGGCCGTCCCCCTGCAGCAGTCACTGGACCTCAGCACGACCCGGCTCGGCCTGCTCCTGTCCGCCTCCCAACTGGTGCCGCTGGTAGGCCTGCTGGTGGCCGGTGCGCTCCTGGACCGGCACAGCGAGCGCTGGGTCGTCGGCATCGGTTCCGCCGTGGTCGCCGCGGCCCTGCTCCTCGGCGGCCTGGCGCAGGGGTACGCCTCCCTGCTCGCCGTCCTGCTGGTCGTCGGCGCCGGATACAGCACCGTGCAGCCCGGCGGCAGCAAGTCGGTGGCCGTCTGGTTCGCCCCGGCGCAGCGGGGACTGGCCATGGGCGTCCGCCAGGCGGGGCTGCCGCTGGGCGGCGCACTCGCCGCCGCCGTCCTGCCGCTGGTGGCCGTGGCGCACGGGTGGCGGGCGGCGCTCGTGGTCGGCGGGCTGGTCGCCCTCGTGGGCGCCGGGCTCTTCACCGCCCTCTACCGGCGGCCGCCGGCCGCCACGGCCCTGCGCCCCGCTCCCGGCACCGCCGCGCCGACGGCCTCCGTCCGCTCCCGGCTGCGGATGCTCCGCGAGCCGGCCATGACGCGGATCCTGTTCTCCGGTCTGAGCCTGGTCTCGGTGCACAGCGGCATCGGCGTGCTCGGCGCGCTGTACCTCCACGACGTGACGGCCCTCGGCCCCGGTCCGGGCGCCGCCGTCCTGGTGGCGGTCCAGGTGGCGGGGGCGGCCGGCCGGATCGCGCTGGCGGCCTGGAGCGACCGCAGCCGTGCCGGGCGGTACCGGCCCGTCCTGGTCTGTCTGGGCGCGGTGGTGGCCGGGTTGACGGCCCTGGCGACGCCGGCGGGCCACTCCCCCGTGGCGGCCGCCCTCCTGTTCACCTGGCTGGGCTTCTTCGGCATCGGCTGGTACGGCCCCTGGGTGGCCCACCTGGCGGAGTCGGCCCCACCGGGCCGGACCGGCTTCGCCCTCGGGCTGGTCATGGCCGTCAACCAACTGGCCGTCGTCCTGGTCCCGCCCGCCCTCGGGCTGCTCCGCGACACCACCCACGGCTTCACCGCCGCCTGGGCCGCCCTCGCCGCGGCCACGGCCGCGACCCTCGTGCTGACCGCCCGCGGCGGGGGCGGCGGCGGGCGCGGCACCCCTGCCGCCACGGGCCGCACACCGGCGGGTACCGTACGGCCGTGAGCAACGAGACGCCTCCCGGGTGGTACCCGGCCCCCGGTCCGGACGGCGCCCCCGGCCACGAGCGCTGGTGGGACGGCAACGCCTGGACCAGCGACGTCCGGCCGGTCCAGGGCGGCTACGGCTACCCGGGCCAGGAGGCGCCCCCGGCGCAGCAGGCATACCCGAGCCACCCCGGCCCACAGGCCTACCCGGGCCCGCAGACGTACCCCGGCCCGCAGGCGTACCCGGCCGCGGGCTACGGCCAACCCGGCCCCGGCTACCCGCCGATGGCCGCGGCCCCGCCCCCCGCCCCCAAGCGGGCCAAGCCGGGCGTGATCATCGCCGTCGCGGTCGGCGTCCTGGCGGTCGGCGGCAGCATCGCCGGAGTCGCGCTCAGCCACGGCGGCGACCCCGCGGCGGACCCGACCACCGACCCCACCGTTTCCGTCAGCCGCAGCGCCGGCCCGACCACGAGCCCCGGCCCCACCCCGAAGCCGGCCACGCCCAAGCCCGCCCCGGTCCTCCGGAGCACCGTCGCGGACCAGCAGCACTCGATCACCCTCCCGGTGTTCGAGGGCTGGGAGGTGACGACGACCGACACCCCGCAGTGGTCGGTCTACCTCGGCAGCGGCCGCTACACCTGCGCGAACGGCAAGGCCTGCATCCGCGGCCGGTTCTCGGTGGAGAAGAACACCATCCAGGGCGACAGCGCCAAGGCCGCCGCCGACGCCGCCATGCCGACCGTCGCCAAGCAGATCTTCAGCGGGATGACCTCGCAGACCGACTACGGCTCGGGCAGCCTCGCCGTCGCCGGCGTGGCCGGCTACGCGACCCGCTGGCACATCACCAACGCCGACGGCACCCAGGGCTACGTCCTGCTGGCCGCCCTCCCCGCGAAGGGCGGGGGCTACGTGGTCTTCGACGGCGGCGTGGACGACGACCCGGCCGCCCCGGACGTCTCGGTGCTGGACCAGATCCTCCTGGGCGTCAAGAAGGACGACGCCCCCACCAGCGGCACCTGACGTCCCGTTGCGGCGGTGTCGCGACCGGCGTCGCCCTCGCGGCCACGGCCGTGGCCGCCCCGCCTCCGGGCGCGCGGCCGCGCGGCTCCACCCCTCGCGGCCTCCCGCGCGTTCCGCGGCACCGGGCTGCCACAGTGCTCGGCTACGCCGACCGGTCGTCCGGGAGCCGCTCCGGGAAGGTGGGCGGCGGGAGCGGGCGCGGGCGTGCGGCGGGCCGGTCGCTGCGGCGCAGGACGAAGACCACGGGGAGGGCGATCAGGCCGGGCCCGGCGAGCAGGCCGGCCAGCCACTGGCGGCCGTCCAGGCCGACGATCACCGAGCCGGCGAGCATTCCGGCGGCGAGCACGAAGCCGGCCACCAGTCCGCCGGCGTAGAGCTGGTGGGCGCGCTGGTCCTTGCGGTCCTGGGCCGCGATCCGGGCACGCTCGGTCACGTGCTCCTCCCGCATCCGGGCCGCTTCGAGCGCCGAGGCCGACGCCGTCCGCTCGCGTTCCAGCGACGCCAGGTGGCGCTCCCGGGCACTCTCCCGGGCGTGTTCGCGCCGGAGTTCCAGTTCGAGGTGCTCCAGGGCCACCCGCAGGTGCTCGGGCGGAAGTCGGGCCCACTGGGTGGCGACCTCCAGGGCCGTCGGACGGCGGGTGCGGCTCTCCTCGGGGGTGGTCACCGGTCGTCACCTCGGGGCGTGGGGGCGGTGCGGTCGGGGCTGCGGTCCGCGCCCGGCGGCGGGCCGAGCCGGAGGAAGAGGCGTTCCAGGCCCTCGGCGACGGTCTCGGCGGCCACCGGGGTCAGCGGGTCGTCGGCGAACTCCAACAGGGGCCGGTGCCCGGCCCCGTAGCCGCTCCCGGTGAGCGCCGCGTCGCCGTCCGCCCAGGCGAGGACGCCGCCGGAGACGTCGGACCGGAAGACCGGCCCGCTGCCCACCGGCCCCGCCTTCGAAAGGCCCTCCGAAAGAACCGGCGGCAGGCCCGCGGGGACGGGGAACCCCAGGCCCATGGGTGCGGGCCCGGACGGCAGCGGGCTCTGAACGCGCCTCCCGGGCCCGTCCGCCGGTGCGCCCGGTCGCGGCGGCGTCGGCAGCGCCAGCGCGGCCAGCACCGCCGCGGCCGGCGCCAGGAGGGCCGCCCACCAGCCGATCCCGGTGGCGGCGTACAGGACCAGCGTCCCGGCCCAGACCAGGACGGCCGCGCCGCCGAGCACCGCACGTCTGCTCCCCACACCGCCCCCTTCCTCCGGTCCGAGCCTACCCATGACGAGGGCCCCCCGGTCGGAGAACTCCGCCGAGGGGCCCGGAAGGTGGCGAGGGGTCAGCTGTGCTGCGGGGCGGGCAGCGTCGCCGAGCCCGCGAGCAGCGGCCACTCCCGGTGGAACGGCGGCAGGGGCAGCTTGCCCTCGATGACCGGGGTGCCGAAGACCTTCAGGTGGGCGAGCAGCGAACCGTTCAGGTCGACGCCGCCGACCAGCGACCAACTGCCCTGCGCCTGCGGCGGGTTGCCGGAGGAGTCGGCGACCAGCGAGCCCTCCGCCCGGGCGCTCAGATAGGGGGCGACAGTGGTCTCCACGCCGACGGTGTCGTACAGGCCGAGGCTGATCTCGGCGCCGAGCGCGGCCCGGACGCCCGCCTTGCCGTTGAGCCGCACGTGCACCGGGGAGACCTTGGTCTCGGCGCTGGTGGCCGGGGTCCAGCCCTTGCCGCCGGTGTAGTCGGCGCGCACCGCCCAGATGCCGGTGGCGTCCTGTTCCGCCTCCAGGTGGACCTGGCCGTCGGCGCTGACCTCCAGGTAGCAGGTGAGGCCGAGGTTGACGACCACCGGCAGGCCGGCGACCGTCAGCACCGGGCTGGCCTGCAGCTTGGCGAAGGGCACCCGGACGGGCGCCGCGCCGGTGCTGCGGGCGGCGTCGCCGGTGACCTTCCACTGGGCGTGGGCGCCGAGGTCGAAGCCGATCGAGGCGGTGCGCGGGCTGCCGGCCGCCGCGCCGTGGTAGGCGAAGTGGACGGCGGGGTGGAGCTGGAGCGAGCCGGACGCGTCGAGGCTCGCGCCGTCGGGCAGCGGGACGGGGGCCTTGAGGTTCACCTCCAGGGTGCCGGAGGCGTCGGCCTGGACGCCGTTCCCGGTCAGGCCGGCGGTCGCCTTGAGGTCCTTGACCAGCGGGGTCACGGTGATGCCGTGCGGGTCGACGGGGACGTTGCCGTCGGCCTCGGTGCCGCCGAGGAGTTCGGCCAGAGTGGCCGGACGGGTGGTCAGGGCGATGGTGTTGCCCGCGCCGGGCCGGACGCCGGTGACGGCGACCAGCGCGCCCTGCGGGGCGGCGGCGGTGGGCGGGCTGGCGATCAGCTGCCCGGGCTGGACGGCCGCGGCCGCGACTGCGGCAGACGGGACGGCGCCCGGCGAGGTCGTAGCCGAGGCTGTGGGCGAGGTCGTGGCCGAAGCCGTGGGCGAAGCAGTGGGCGAAGCCGTGGCTGGGGCGGTGGCCGGGGCGGCCGGCCCCGTCGCCGACAGCACGGCCGTGCCGCCCGCCGGGTCGTAGGCCGTCAGCTGGAGGTTCTTCGCCGCCGCCGTGACGGCGCCACCGTCCTTGCCCGGGCTGCCGATCGCGGCCTGGTGGTCCCCTGCGGGTGCGGCGGTGACGGTGGTTCCGCTCGGGGTCGGACGGCCGGCGGCGGGGCTGCCCGCCTTGGCGCGCGGGGTGCCACCGGCGGGCGGGGCGGCGGCCGGGCTGCCCCCGGCGGCGGTCGCGACCGGGTCGGCGACGGTGGCGGCGGCCGGTGCGACACCGGCCTGGGAGGTACCGGGGCTGGTCGGCCCGCACGCGGCGGCCCCGGCGAGGACGAGGGTGAGGACGGCGGGGCCGGCGGCCCTGCCTATGGAGCTTTTGAACACGCGGCGTCATGTTACTGACGAGGAATAACTTTGTCGAAGACAGGCCAAAAAAGCCGGACCGATCAGGTTTAACCGCAGGTCATCCGAGGTTCGTCGGAGTGGAGGGATCAGCCGGGCCAACCGGGCCCCGCCCCAGCCGCGCCGCCGGCAGCGGCGACCCGTCCAGCGCGCCGACCCCGCCCATGCCCCTGCCCTCGCCCCTGTCCGTACCCTCGCCCTCGCCCGAGAGCACGGCGAGGTACCGCGAGCGCGCCATCGGTTCCGCCCCGAGGCTCCGCACGTGCGGCCCGTCCCACTGCGCGTCGAGCAGCCGCCCGCCCGCCGCGCCGAACCTCGCCCCGAGATCGGCGACGGCGACCCGGGCGGCGTCCGGACGGCGGTGGAACATCGAGTCCAGGCTCAGCACCGGCCCGACCACCACCCCGAACACGCCGCCGATCAGCTCCTCCCCCTCCCACACCTCGCCGCTGTGCGCCGCCCCCAGCCCGTGCAGCTTCATCAGCGCCGCCGCCAACTCCTCCGTGAGCCAGACCGGTTGACGCCCTTCGGCGCACGCCGCCAGCACCTGCCCGAAGGCCCGGTCCGCACTCGTCCACCACGAGGACCGGTTACGCAGCCGCCGCTCCAGCCGCCCCCCGAGCCGGACGCCGTCGGGCACGATCACCGGCCGCGGGTCGGGCGACCACCAGGCCAGCGCGTACGGGTCCGTCCCGCCCGGCAGCAGCGCCACCTCGCCCGCCTCGACGGCGTCCCCGTACAACGCCTCGCTGTACGCGCTCGCGTACACGTCCGCCGCCGGCAGCGGGAACAGCCCGCGCCGGTACGCCGCCAGCAGTTCTCCGGGCCCGAGCGACCCGCCGAAGGCCACCGGGCCGTCGCCGGAGCCGAGCCGCCCGCCCAGCGCGTCAAAGAGGCCCGCACCGGAAAGGCTCCCCGCGGCACTGCCCCCCTCGGAACGGCTCCCCTCGGAACGGCTCACGGCGACGCCGCCCGCAGGAAGCCCTCCCGCTCCAGCCCCGCCAGATAGTGGTCGATCAACCCGGCCTCCACCGGCGGCAGTTCGATCCCGCTCCCGGCCAGCGCCGCGTCCGCGTTGACCCGCTCGAACAGCGGGAACGTCGGCCGGAAGTACATCTCGCTGATCGACAGTTCCGTCCCCGGCGCGCGGTCCACGAACAGCGGGACGAACGGTGCGATCGGGTGCGTCGGATTCCCGGCGGCGAACCGGACCAGCCGCCGCACCCAGTCCCCGTACGGCAGTGGGGCGATCCGGTGGCCGCGCGCCCGCAGCCGCTCGGCGAGGTCGGCGAGGACGCCCGGCTGCGGGGAGGTGAGGTGGTAGACCTCGCCGGCGGCCGGTGCGTGGGCGGCGATGTGGGCGACGGCCCGGGAGAAGCGGTCGGCGGGGACGAAGTCGAGCAGCAGCTGCACGTCCGGGCAGGTCCCGCTGTCGGCCAGGTAGGCGATCAGCGCGCACAGTTCGGTGCCGGTGTTCATCGCCCCGTCCGCGAGGTCCCCGGTGACGTCGTTGGTGCGCAGCACGGTGACCGGCAGACCGGCGGCGGCCGCGTTGTGCAGCAGCTGTTCGGCGACCCACTTGCTCTCGACGTAGCCGACGCCGAGCCGTTCCGGGTGGGCGAGCGGGGTCCGCTCGGTGACCTTCGGGACGCCGGCCGCGCCGAAGCCGGCCAGGACGGCGAGGGTGGAGAGGTAGTGCACGGGGATGCCCCGGCTGTGCCCGGCGAGCCGGACGACCTCCCGGGTGCCGCCGACGTTGGGGCGGCGCAGCTGGTGGTACGGGTAGAGGAAGTTGACCTGCCCGCCGAGGTGGTGGATCGCGTCGAGGTGCCCGGCCAGCCAGTCGAACCGGTGGTCCGTCAGCCCGAGTGCGGGCCGGGTGAGATCGCCGACCAGTGGCACCACCCGCCGGTCGGCGAGGTCGTGCCGCAGGAAGCGCTGCTGCGCCGCCCGCAGCCGTTCCAGCGCGTGTTCCTCGTCGGGCGCGCGGACCAGGCAGTGGATGCGGGCCCGGGTGGTGGCGAGCAGCGCGTGCAGCAGGTGGGCGCCGCAGAAGCCGGTGGCGCCGGTGAGCAGGATCTCGGCGGGTTCGGCCCGGGAGGGCGCCGGGCTCCAGGACTGCCGGAGGTCGTCGGTGAGCCGGGCCTCCGCGAACCAGTCGACGCCGGCGTCCCGTTCGGCGCCCGCGGGGCCCTCCGTGCGCGCCGCCCGCAGGGCCCCCGCGAAGGCGTGCAGGACAGGTTCGCGCAGCAGTGCCCGGGTGAGCGCCCGCACCTGCCCGACGTCGATGCCGAACATGATCCGGGCCCGCGCCAGCATCTCCATCGCGAGCAGCGAGGTGCCGCCGAGCGCGAAGAAGTCGTCCTCCGGGCCGACGTGTTCGACGCCGAGCAGCTCCGCCCACAGCTGCCCGACGGCCGCCTCGACCGCGTCCGCACCGGACGCACCCGCGCCGGCCGGAACGGCCGGAGCAGTCGGAGCAGTCGGAGCGGCCGGGCCGGGCGGACCGCCCGAACCGACCGGGCGCACCGGCGCGTGCGGCAGCCGCCGCCGGTCGATCTTCCCCGCCGCGGTCAGCGGCATCGCCGCCAGCGGCACGAAGTCGGCCGGCACCAGGTACTCCGGCAGCCGCTCGGCGAGGAACGCCCGGATCGCCCGCGCCCCGCCGGCCGCCCCGGGGGCGAGCGTGTAGTACGCCGTGAGCGTGCGGCTGCCGTCCGCCGCCTCCCCGTCGGCCGCGATCCGGGCCTGCCGGACGTCCGGGTGGGCGGCCAGGACGGCCTCGATCTCGGCCGGGTCCACCCGGTGCCCGCGCACCTTCAGCTGGTCGTCGAAGCGCCCGAGGATCTCCAGCTGCCCGTCGGCCCGCCACCGTCCGGCGTCGCCGGTGCGGTACATCCGCTCGCCGGGCAGCGGCGCGTACGGGTCGGGCAGGAAGGACTCGGCGGTGAGCCCGGCCTGCCGCCAGTAGCCGCGGGCGAGGCCGGGCCCGCCGAGGTGGATCTGCCCCTTCTCCCCGGGCCGGACGGGGCGCAGCCGGGCGTCGAGCACGTGCACCCGTACTCCGGGCAGTGGCCGGCCGATCGGTACGGGCGCGGCGGAGCCGCCCGGTCCCGCCGGGCCCGGGCCGGTGGCGCCCCCGCCGAGGAGGTCGGCCGTGACCTCGCAGAGCGTCGAGGTGACGGCCGCCTCGGTGACCCCGTACGCGTTGAGCAGCCGGGCGCCGGGCAGCCGTTCCAGGCAGCGGCGGCAGTCGTCGGCGTCCACGACGTCCCCGCCGGCCACGACCAGCCGCAGTTCGCGGGGGCCGGGCCCGCCGGGCGGGAGCAGGTCGAGCAGGTGGTGCCAGTAGGCGGGGGTGAGGTCGGCGACGGCCAGGCCCAGCCCGGGCAGCCGGCCGGCCAGTTCGGTGGGCGCCCAGGTGCCGCCCGCGTCCCCGCCGCCGCCCAGCACGACGGTCGCGCCCGCGAGCAGGGCGCCGAACACCTGCTCCAGCGCGGTGTCGGAGCCCAGCGCGGCCAGTTGCAGGACGCGTTCGCCGGGGCGCAGCCGGTAGGCGTGGACGATCCGGTCGAGGGTGAACAGCAGCGCACGGTGGGTGACGGGCACGCCTTTGGGGCGGCCGGTCGTGCCGGAGGTGTAGATCAGGTAGGCGAGGTCGTCGGGGACGGCGCCGTCGTCTCCCAGGAACTCGCCGGAGCCGCCGCCCCCCGGTCCGAGCACGGGCACCTGGGAGGTCCCCGGGAAGCCGTCGCCGTCCGCGACCACCACCCGGGCCCCGCAGTCCTCGACGAGCCCGGCCAATCGTCGCCGCGGGTGGGCCGGGTCCAGTGGCAGGAAGGCCCCGCCGGCCTTGAGCACGGCCAGCCAGGCGGTCACCAGCCCGGCCCCGCGTTCCAGGCAGACCGGCACGACCTGCTCGGGGCCGGCTCCGCGGGCCCGGAGTGCGGCGGCCAACCGGTCGCTGCTCAGGTCGAGTTCGCGGTAGCTCAGCGTGGCGTCGGCGGCGATGACGGCGACCGCCTCCGGGTCGTGCGCCGCCCGCGCGCGGAACAGTCCGTGCACCGTGTCGGCGAATCCGGCCGCCGCCCGCCGTACGGGGGCGCCGTCGGGGAATCCCAGTTCGGCGGGGCGCCACTCGCGTTCCACCCGGTCCCGGCAGTCGGCCCGCCCGGCCGGTCCGTGGACCTGCCGCCAGCCGGCCGGGACGGTCAAGTCCCCGGGCCAGATCGCATACTGACCGTTGTCGTTGCGGACCACGGCGTGACGGTCGGAGCTCACATCCGTACGTACGCCCTGTGCGCTGTCTACTGCGTCGTCCACCGGCTTGACCTCGTGCTGTGGCGGCAGAATGCTGGGGAGTGCGACATTTCCGACTATACGCACTCCTGCCCCGTCGAGGCCGTCCGGTCGCACCCCCACCGGACGCCTCGCTGCTGCGCGAAAGCGCCCACCCCGTCCCGCCCCGGGCCGGCCCGTACGCCTCGCCCGCCCAGTCCTCGCCCGAACTGCCCCGCCCGACCGGCGGGGTGGTGTCGCGGAGGAGGTAGCCTCGTTGACTCGCCGGCGCCAACGCCTGATGGTCTGTTACCTGCTCTGGATGGTGCTGTTCACCGGCATCTACTACGCGAATCCGAGCCAGCGGATCATCTGGTGGACGGGCATCGGCCTCGGCGGCGTCGCCGCGATCGTGGTCGGCGTCCGGCTCAACCGGCCCGCGCACGCGCGCTTCTGGTACGTGCTGGCGCTCGCCAACCTCAGCTTCACCGTGGGCGAGGTGATCCAGGCCGTCCAGTTGGACATCCTGCACCTGCCCAACCCGTTCCCGTCCGTCGCGGACGGCTTCTATCTCGCCGAGTACGTGCTGTACGCGGTCGGCGTGCTGGGCTTCATCCGCTGGCGCACGGCCCGTCAGGACCGCGCCGGGCTGCTCGACGCCCTCATCCCCACCATCGGACTGGCCCTGCTCGCCTGGATCTACCTGATCCTCCCGTACGCCCGGAACCCGGACCTCGACTGGTTCCAGAAAGCCGTCTCGATCGCCTACCCGCTCGGCGACGTGGTCGTGCTCGCCCTGCTGCTGCGCCTGCTGACCCCGCGCGGGGGCAACTCCCGCTCGCTGCAGCTGCTCGCCGTCGGCTCGCTCGGCCTCCTGGTCTCCGACGTGCTGTACGGGCTGGTCCAGCTGCACGGCACCTGGCACATCGGCACGCCCGTCGAACTCGGCTGGGCCGCCTTCTACACCGCCTGGGGCGCGGCGGCGCTGCACCCGTCGATGGTCGAGCTGACCCGGCCGGTGCCCACCCAGCAGCCGGACCTGAGCACCGCCCGGCTGGTGCTGCTCACCCTCGCCTCGCTGATCGCCCCGGCGATCCTGATCATCGAGGCGCTGGCCGGCAACACCGGCAACGCGGGCGTGATCGGCGCGTTCTCCGCGCTGCTCTACCTGCTGGTGCTGGCCCGGCTGGCGGTGGTCGTCTCCGACCGCCGGCAGGCCGTCGCCCGCGAGCGGACGCTGCGCGAGGCGGGCGCCCGGCTGACCGCGGCCGTCACGGTGGAGGAGGTCGCGGACGCCGTCCAGTCCGCCGCGTCGACGCTGATGCCGGCCGAGGCCGGACACGTCGCCCTGCTCGCGGTGACCGAGGAGGGCGTGCTGCACGTGCGGCACGCCGGGAGCGGCTCCGCCCGGCAGGCCCCGCAGGACGCCGCGCCGTCCGAGCAGGTGCTGGAACTCGCCGCCGCCCGGGAGACCCTGCTGCTGCCCGTGGCCGCCCTGGGCCTGGACGCCGCCCCGCCCACCTCGTCGAAGCCCGGCCCGTCCAAACCCGGCGCCAAGCCCGGCGGCGACCGGCGCACCCGCCTCGGCGGCGGCATGCCGTACGCCCTGGTCTGCCCGCTCACCCTCGCCGAGCGCCCCTCCGGCGATCCGCTGATCGGCGCGCTCATCGTCACCGGCACCGAGCAGGAGCTGACCAGCCTCTGGAGCTCGCTGGAGATCCTCGCCGCGCAGGCGGCCCTCGCGGTCGAGCGCTTGGTGCTGAGCCGGGAGGTCATCCGCCGCAACAGCGAGCTGTACTTCCGCACCCTGGTGCAGAACGCCAGCGACGTCATCCTGATCCTCGACGCCGACGACGGCGTGCGCTACGCCTCCCCGTCCGCCGAGACGGTGCTCGGCCACCCGAACCTGGCCGGCACCCTGCTGACCGACCTGGTCCCGCCCGAGGACAGCCGGGAGGTCGGCAAGGCGCTGGCCCGGATGCGCGGGACCGCCGACCAGCCCCGGGCGGAGCAGCCGCGCGAGCACTGGCGGCTGCTGCGCCAGGACCGCACCCCGATCGAGGCCGAGGTCCGCTTCAACGACCTGCGCGCGGACCCGACCGTGGGCGCCCTCGTGCTCACCCTGCGCGACGTGACCGAGCAGCGGCAGATGGAGCGCGAGCTGACCCACCGGGCCTTCCACGACTCGCTGACCGGCCTGGCCAACCGGGTGCTGTTCCTGGACCGGGTCGGCCACGCCCTCTCCCGGGGCGAGCGCAGCGGAGCCGTCACGGGGGTGCTGTTCATCGACCTGGACGACTTCAAGGTGGTCAACGACACCCAGGGCCACGCGGTCGGCGACGAGCTGCTGGTCGCGGTCTCGCTGCGGGTCTCCACCGCCCTTCGCGCCTCGGACACCGCCGCCCGCCTCGGCGGCGACGAGTTCGCGGTGCTGGTGGAGGACGCGCGGCGGCCGGCCGACGTGGACACCATCGCGTCCGGGGTGCTGGCGGTGTTCGCCGAGCCGTTCAAGCTCAAGTCGGGCGCGGTGCGGGTGACGGCCAGCATCGGCGTGGCGACCACCGAGGACAGCGTGGACGCGACCGAGCTGCTCACCCACGCCGACCTCGCGCTGTACTCCGCCAAGGCGGCCGGCCGCCGTCAGTGGCGCCACTACCGGCCGGCCCTGCAGACCGGGATGGTGGAGCGGCACGAGCTGAACGAGCACCTCGACTCGGCGATCGCGGAATCGGCCTTCCAGCTGTACTACCAGCCGATCGTCGACCTGCGCTCGGGGGACCTGGTCGCCTTCGAGGCGCTGGTCCGCTGGCCGCACGACCGCCGCGGCATGGTCCTGCCCGACGAGTTCATCGCCCTGGCCGAGGAGAGCGGCCAGATCGTCCCGCTCGGCGCCTGGGTGCTGGAGCGCGCCGCCCAGGAGGTCGCGGCCTGGCACGCCGCGAGTTCGGCGGTCCGCTCCGCCGCCGGCCGGCCGCCGCTGCGGGTCAACGTCAACGTCTCGGCCCGGCAGTTCCGCGACGCCGGGTTCGTGGACGTGGTCCGCCGGGCCCTGGCCACCACCGGCATCGACCCGCACACCCTGGTCCTGGAGCTGACCGAGTCCGTGCTGATGCGCCGCGACGACCGCATCCACGCCGACATGGCCACCCTGTCCGGCCTCGGCGTCGGCATCGCCATCGACGACTTCGGCACCGGCTACTCCTCGCTGTCCTACCTGCGCGAGTTCCCGATCTCCCTGCTCAAGATCGACAAGTCCTTCATCGACGGCCTCGGCCACTCGCCCCAGCAGTACGCCCTGGTCGAGGGAATCACCCGGATCGCCGACACCCTCGGCGTCCAGGTGATCGCCGAGGGCATCGAGCACGCCGACCAGCGCGACCTGCTCACCGCCATGGGCTGCCCGCTCGGCCAGGGGTACCTCTTCGCCCACCCCATGGATTCCCCGCAGGCCCGCGCCCTGGTCCGGCGGACCTCCTACGAACCCGCCTGAGCGGCGGCCCGCCCCGCTACTCCTTGCGCAGCGCGTGCGACAGCACCGTGAGCAGCGCCAGCGTGGGCCTCGCGTGCCCCGCCTCGACGGCCCGGACGTCGGCCTCCGGGAGGCCCGCCCGGGCGGCGAGGTCGCCGAGGGTGAGGCCGAGGTCGCCGCGGCGGGCACGGACGGCGCGGGCCAGGGCCTCGGCCGGGTCGCCGTCCGGATGGGCGGGGAAGTCCTCGATCAGGGGGCGCGCCAGATCCACCGAATTCTCCTCATCGGCCTGCGGGGCGCACAGTCTGGCACGCGATCAGCGGACGGGGACCCCAAGCGGAGGTCAAGGTTCCTTGACCTCCGCTTGGGGGTCAGGAGTTCGCGCGGACCAGGTCGAGCAGCCCGGGGAAGCGCCGGTCGAGGTCCTCTCGGCGCAACGTGGCCGCCCGGCTGTTGCCGCGGTCGACCTGGCGGATCAGACCGGCCTCGCGCAGCACCCGGAAGTGGTGGGTGAGCGTGGACTTGGAGACCGGCAGCTCGAAGGAGACGCAGGTGCGCGCCGCCCCGTCGGGCTCCCGCAGCAGGGCGGCGACCACCCCGTGGCGCAGCGGGTCGGCGAGCGCGCCGAGCACGGTCCGCAGGTCCATCTCCTCGACCGCGGGGTGGCCTTCGGAGTCCGGCATCGAATCCTCCGTCCTCGGGCATCCTCAGGTACGGGTTGCATCATACCTCGGAGGCGTGCCACCGTAAGGTTCGATCAAATCCGTACCTGACCGTCGGGGCCGACGGTCTGCCCGAGCCTGGAGTCACGCCCCCTTGCGTACGCAGAGCCCGTCCTCCGCCGTCCCCTCCGCCGTGCCGTCCGAGGCCGCGGCACCACCGCGGCCCGGCCGCACCCTGACGGCGGCGGCCGTCCTGCTCGCGGTCCTCGTCGTCCCGATGTCCATCTCCGGCACCGCGGTCGCCCTCCCCCGCATCGGCGTCGACACCCGTGCCGACCCGGCCGCGCTCCAGTGGGTGGTCAACGCCTTCAACGTGGCCTTCGCCTGCTTCACCCTGGTCTGGGGCTCGCTCGCCGACGTCGTCGGCCGGGTCAGGGCCTTCGCGGCCGGCGTCGTCATCTACGCCCTCGGCTCGCTCGCCGGCGCCGTCGCCACCGACGTGCTGTGGCTGGACGCCGCCCGCGGCCTCGCCGGAGTCGGCGGCGCCGCGGTCTTCTCCTGCGGCGCCGCCATCCTCTCCACCGTCTTCGACGGGCCGGCCCGCGCCAGGGTCTTCGCGCTGTTCGGCACCGTCGCCGGCGCCGGGGTCGCCCTCGGCCCGTCGCTGGCCGGCGGGCTGGCGCAGGGCCTCGGCTGGCGCTGGGTGTTCGCGGTGCACGCCGCCGCCCTCGCCCTCGTCCTGCTCGCCCTGCCCGCGCTCGCCCGCGCGGTGCCCGTCGGCCCCGCCGGCGGGCGGGTCGACGTCCCCGGCAGCGCCCTGTTCGTGCTCGCCATGGTGTTGCTGACCACCGCCGTCGTGCAGGGCTCCCAGTGGGGCTGGGGCAGCCCGGGCGTGCTCGCCCTGTTCCTCGGCGCGGCCCTGGCGCTGGTGGCCTTCGCCCTCGTCGAGCGGCGCAGCACCCACCCGCTGCTGGACCTCGGACTGCTGGGCGACCGCCGCTTCCTGGGCCTGTGCCTGGTGCCGGTGGCCGCCTCCTTCGGCTTCGTCACCATGCTCACCTACCTGCCCAGCTACCTGACCGCCGTCACCGGCCGCGGCGCGGGCGCCACCGGTCTGCTGATGCTGCTGCTCACCGTGCCGGTACTGGTCCTGCCGGCGGTCGCCGCCAGGCTGGTCTCCCGCGGCGTGCCGGCCCTCGCCCTGATCCTGCTCAGCCTGGCCTGCCTGGTGGCCGGGGACCTCACCCTCGCCGTGCTCTCGCCCTCCGTCACCGTCCTGCTGCTCGCCGCCCCGATGCTGGTCACCGGCACCGGGATGGGCCTGTCGGCCGGCCTGGTCGACGGCCGGGTGCTGGAGCTGGTCGACCCGACCAGAGCGGGGATGGCGGCCGGCTTCCTCAACACCCTGCGCCTGGGCAGCGAGGCCGTCGCCGTCGCGGTGTACGGCTCCGCGCTCGCCACCGTGCTGAGCGGCCGGGTCACCGACGGCGCCGGCGCGCACCCGGGAGCCTCCCGGGTCGGCGAGGTCGCCGACCGGGCGGCCGGCGGAGACCTCGCGGGCGCCGCCGAAATCTCCGGCGCCACCGACCGGCACGCCTTCACGGAGTTCCTCGCGCACGCCTACGACTCCGCCTTCCACTCCGTGCTGGCCGGACTGGCGGCCGTCTGCGCGGTGCTCTCCGTGGTCGTCGCGGTCCTGCTGCGCGGCGGCGGGCGGCGCCGGGCCTCGGCCTGACCGGTACCACCGGGCGCCGAACACCCCACCGGCCGCCCCGCGCGACGAACACCCCACCCACCACCGCGCACGACGAACGGCCCGCCGCGGCAGCGCCGCGGCGGGCCGTTCCGGTTCGCCTCCCCGCGACACCGTTCCGGGGCACCGACCGGATCACCCCGCCGATCAGCCCAGCGGCAGCTCCAGGCGGGACTCGTTGCCGGCCGGCGAGCCGATGGTGACGGTGCCCCGCTCCGCGGCGTAGGAGTACAGCTGGTCACGGCTGTTGACGACCAGCGCCAGCCGGTGGCCGTCCTCCAGGTCGTACGCGGCGGGCTGCAGCGCCCAGTCGACAGTGGTCTCCTCACCGGGGGTGAGGCCGAGCACGGTGTACGGCTCGTGGGTGATGATCCGCGCGTTGCCGTCCGGGGCGACGTCGAACAGGTACGCCACCAGAGTGGCGGCGTCCTCGGTACTGCTCACGGTCAGCCGGAGCCGCGCGGCGCCCCGGATGCGACGGGCCACCCCGCCGCTGCCGGTCAGCCGGTCGGTCGACCAGACCAGCAGGTTCTCCCGCTCGAACTCGGACAGCACGTACTTCCGGGGGTTTCCCGTCCACTCCTTCTGGCCGGTTTCCATCACGTCGTCCACCGCCGTGGCCCTGGTCTCCACGCCCGCGGTGAAGCTCCGCGACCAGCCGTCGTTCTGCTTGTCGGCCAGCGCGCCGTCACCGTCGCCGTTGACGCCGGTGAGGTACCACGTCTCCTCTCCGGTGGTGACGTCCGCCCACGAGTCGCGCGACTCGCGGCGGGCGGCCTCGGTGATCCGGTTGCCGCCGCCCAGCGCGGGCTTGGTCTTGTAGGTGAACATCACCTGGCTGGTCACCTGCTTGCGCTTCGGCGCCTCGTTGTCGGCGCCCAGCAGGTGGTGGTCCAGGAATTCGTAGGCCTCCCGGAGGGGCTCCGCCAGGCCGGGGAACGGCAGGTGGGTCAGCAGGCCGGACATGCCGGCGCCCTCGGGCGCGCCGTGGTCGCCGATCCACAGGTTCAGCTGCTTGGGCACCGTCAGCCGGTTGTAGACGTCGATCACCGAGGAGGCCGGGAAGAGCGTCTCGTGCCAGGTGTTGGAGACGAAGGTCGGGATGCCCAGCCGGTTGGTCTCGCCGATGTACGTCTCCGGGGAGCGCTTGTTGCCCCAGGCGATCACGTCGTCGAGGTCGCGGTTCTGGTCGAACTTGTCGAGGATGTCCAGGGTCTCCGCGTCGAACTTGTCCTGCCTCTCCCCGCCGGTGAAGCCGACCAGCAGTTCCACGGCCTTGAGGTGCCGGGTGTCGTTGTCGTAGAGACTGGTGGCCAGGTTGCCCCAGGTGCTCAGCGCGACCACGGCGGCCACCCGCTCGTCGGGGTCGTGCGCGGCGACCAGCTGGCTGATCCCGGAGCCGTAGGACACGCCGAGGAAGCCGACCTTGCGCGGTTCGCACCAGCCCTCCGCGTGGGTGATCACCTTCACCCCGTCGGACCGGTCGGCGGGCCCGGCCACGTCGACGCGGCCGCCGGAGGTGGAGATCCAGCCCGGATAGCCGAGGCCCCGCGGGGTGTAGGCCAGGACGTGGTAGCCGCGCAGCGCCAGCTTGAAGTAGCCGTAGACGAAGGGCAGCCAGCCGAGCGGGTTCCAGCCTGCCGGCACGATCACGACCGGGCGCTGCTCGCCGCCCTTCAGCCTGATGCGGAACGCCGACAGGCGGATGTCCTCCTCCACCTCGATCCCGGTGATGTCGACGTCGGCGATCTGCCGCACCTTGGCCACCAACTCGGCCAGTTCCGGCGGGAGCTGTACCGCCTCGTCGCCCCGGGCGGCCGCCTGCAGGGCGTTGCCGAGGTCGATGACGGCCTGGTTGACGGTGGTGCCGGGCCCCCGGAGTCCCTTGTCGGCGACGTCGGCGAGCGTGGCCTCGGTGATCGCCGGGATCGGCTCTCCACTGACGCTGGTCATGCGAACCACCCTTCCGTGACGGATACTGTTCGCATCCTTGATCACGGCGGGCGAAACGAAACTGATGCAACGTCAGATTCACTGAAATGGATGGAGTACCGATCAACTCCTGTTGATGACAATAGAGTTGTAGTATCTGCGCCCGACCTCACCGCGGGCGGATGACGGCCCTGACCGCCACCCGCCCGCCCGGTCAGGGCCGCGAGTCGAGCACCAGTTGCCGGAGCTCGGCGGTGCACATCATGTAGCCGTCCGGGGTCGGCACGTGGGCGAGGTAGTGGGCGAGGTCCGTGCCCAGCGCGAACACCTTCACCGGGGTCCCCGCGGCGCGGGCCGACTCCACCACCCTGCGCAGCCCGTCCAGGACGGCCGGGTGCCGGGTCTGGTAGGACTCCGCCACCAGGTGGTTGCCGCGGTCCGCGGCCAGGTAGAACTGCACCAGGTCCTTCACCCCGACGAACAGCTCGCTGGCACCGGCGGCGCAGATCTCGGCCGTGGCGTGCACCGCCGCCGGCGTCTCGATGAACGCGGACAGGGGCACCTCGGCCGGCAGTTCGAGGTGCTTCCTGAGCTGGGCGAACTCCTCCGCGTCGTTGAGGAACGGGACGGAGAGCTGCACCCGGCCCGCGGCGTCGCCGAGCCGCTCGCGCAGCGAGCCGAGCATGGCGTGCAGCGCCTCCCGGTAGGCGGTCGACCCCAGCAGCCAGCGCGCGCCGTGCAGGCCCAGCTCGGGGTTGGGCTCGACCGCGACCGGGGCCAGCTCGGTGACGCTGGCGGCGTGGTCGGAGCGGAGGTCGAGCATCCTGAGGATCAGCCGCTGGCCGGGCAGCAGCGCCTCGGTGAAGGCGCACAGCCGGTCCGCGAGCGCCCGCCCGTAGACCGCCGCTTCGGCCGGGCCGCCCTCCAGGGAGTCGAGCGGACTCAGGCCCGCCGCCAGGCAGAGGAACTCCTCCCGGATGAAGAAGCAGTCGACCCGCTTCGCGTCCGGCCCGCAGGAGTTGATCGCGCTGATGTCCTGGAGGTCCGCGATGACCGCGCACGCCGCGCCGAGGTCGGCCGGCGAGGGGGCCCCGGCGCCGGCGTCCGGGTCGGTCCCGGCGCCCGCGCCGGACTCGACGACGATCGACTCGCCGTCGAGGTCCAGCACCGCCTCGCCGACCAGGTCGTCGAGGTCCGCCTCGTCGACGCGGAGCACGGGAATTCCCCTGCCCCGGCAGAGCGACTGCATGTGACCGGTCAGCCCGCCCGAACCGCAGACCACCGCGCGCGCCGCCACGATCGCCTCGTACAGGCCGGCGTCGAGGGAAGGGGCGACGAGGATGGATCCCTCGAGCGGATGTCTCGTGCGATTGCAGGTGCCCCGCACTTCGCTCTGTGCACCACCGGTCAGCAGGGATCCCTGAATCCGTCGCCCGTCCACCTATTCCTCCTGTTCTTCGGCGGTCGCCATTCCCAGCTGTCGGCGCAGTTGTCGTGGTGTCACGGAGACATCGGTGAGTCGTTCGACCGCGGCCCGGTTGACGACCACCCTCATCAGGCGGTCGTACCGGGCGGCATCCACCGCAGCGGCCGGACGTTCACCCATGGACCGGATACAGGCGTCCAGCCGGGAATCGAGCAGGTTCCGTTCAAGTCGACCGCGCGAGGCCAATCTCCTGGCCTCCAGTACCACAGCGTCCTCGAATTCCCCCCGGGCCGCTTCCTCCAGATTGCCGACACCCCCGCGGCGCCCGGACACGTTTCCGGCCACGCTTTCGGCCGTGCTTTCGGCCGTCCTTTCGGCCGCGCCTCGAGCCGGACTCCCCACCGAAGTCCACTCCGGAGTCCGGGCCGAACTCCACTCCGCAATGCGAGCCGAAACGTCCTCTTCCACTTCCAGTTGCTCGACCACGTGCGCGGCGACCGCGATCGAATGGTTCTTGATGGCGGCGAGATTGAAGGTGAACGCACCGGTTCGGCCGTTCCGCACGATCTCGTCGCCCTCGCGCAGCGCGCCGACCGCGGACACCGGGCCCGCCACCCCGCCGGGGCTCAACAGCACCCCCCGTCCGTCGACCTCCAGGCCGCGCCCGGTGCGTGCGTGGGGCTCCGCGATCCCCCGCCGCAGGAGGTTCCGCCAGAGCGGCCGGTCGACCCTGCTGTAGTCCGACTCCCGGCCGAAGTTGGACACCACCAGGTCGGCCTCGATGGTGTGCTCCTCCTGCGGGGAGGCGACCGACACGGCCAGCCGGCCCGACTCCGCCGGCCTGACCGCCTCCACCTTGCCGACGACCAGCCGCACCGCCCCGTCCGCCGCGTGCAGGGCGCGCTCGACGACCGCCATCGTGTACTCGAGCACCCCGACCCGCAGCGCGGCCAGCGCGGTGCCGAACTCGTCCAGCAGGCCCCGCAGTTCCGCGGTGGGGATGCGCTCGATGGCCTCGGGGAGGTGCGGCTCCCACGCCTTGACCACCCGCTCGGCGACCACCACCGGGGAGACGTCGGGATGCTCCCGGACGACCGTCGAGCAGGCCGTGTCCCACTCGGCCCGGATCCGGACGAGGAACTCCTCACGGTTCCGGTACGGCTCCAGCAGCGTCTTCGGACAGGGGAGGCGCAGCACCCCGTGCTCGTGGCCGCCGGGGTACGTCCGGAACATCGTCCCGGTCCTGGAGATCAGATGGATTCTCCCGGTGTGGCCCTGGCGCAGCAGCAGGCCCGCCGAGTCGTAGGCGCTCAGCACGGAGCCGACGATGGCGACCGTCGACTCGGACGGGAGCGAGACGAGCTTGCGGATTCCGGCCGCGGAGTAGGGGTCGCGCACGAAGGAGGCGTGGGTGCGGACCTCGGAGGCGAAGACCGGCTCCCGGAGTTCGAGGCCGGTCGCGAGGACGACCTGGTCGGCGTGGAGCATGGTCACCTCCGGGCTCCGGTCTGCTTCGCCCCCGCGGCCCGACGACTGCTCGATCGTCACATCGGCGCCGGTGGCCCGGACTTCCAGGTCCACCGCCTCGCCCTCCGCCTCGACGAGCACCACACCGGGAGGGGCTTCGCGCCTCGCCTCGGCCAGCCGGTCGCTCAGGTAGTCCTGGAAGATCCGCCGGGGCGCCGGCCCCTGCTCGACGAACCGGAGCCCGGCCCAGGGATCCGGCCAGCCGCTGCGGTCGGCCTCGTGGTTGGCCCAGCGGACGAAGTCGAGGACGTCCTCGCGGAACACCGACATCCGGCCCGCCTGGATGTTGAACACGTAGTCCCAGGGGTTGCCGTCCCGGTGGTAGGCGACGCCCGCCGAGCGGTAGTCGGAGCGTCGTTCCAGCAGGACGATCTCCAGCGGTCTGCGCGCGAAGCAGAGCAGCCGGATGGCCGTGGCGGTGCCGGCCAGGCCCGCCCCGACTATGAGGACTCTTGGACGCGTACCCGTTCGACTCATGGTCAAGCCTCCGCATCGAAGGATGGGAACCCGGCTCTCCTGTCCCGAACGCCGGGCACGTGGTCTGCTGAGGACGTGCGGCTCGGACGGAGCGACGCGCTGTCCGAAGTGCCCCAGGATCCTAGAACAGGTGATCCGCCGACCATGACGACTTGTCACGAAATCCGATGGGCATGCTCCGAAACCGGGTCGCCGACGACCGGCCCGGCAGGCCAGACTGCCGAAGTGGACCATCGCCGACCCTGCCCCTGCTGCGGCCGCCTCGTCCTCGACGTCCGGGAAGGGTGGCCCGGTTCGTTCGTCGTCTGCCCGCTCTGCTGCTGGGAGGACGACCCGGCGCAGCTCAGGTGGCCACTGAGGCCGGGCGGCGCCAACTCGGTCCCGCTGCTGCAGGCCCAGCGCAATGTCCGGGAGTTCGGGGCCTGCGACCAGCGCGGCCGGCGGTTCGTCCGACCGGCGACGGCCGACGAGCCGCTCGACCCCGCCTGGCGCCCGATCGACCCGGCCGCGGACCTCTTCGAGGACTGGCAGGACGAGGAGCAGCGCCCCTGGCCCGAGGACCGGTCGGTCCTGTGCTGGTGGCTCCCGACCTTCTGGGACACCACCGAGGACCTGACGCCGGACCCGCCCCACCGCATCACCGTCGACGTCGGCTCCGTACGCCGCGAGAACGACCTCCACACCGTCCTGAAGCGCGAACTGCGTCTCCCCGCGTTCTACGGCATGAACTGGGCCGCGTTCTGGGACTCGATCACCGGCCTGGTCGCGATGCCCGCCGAACTGCGCTTCGTCGGCTGGGCGGAACTGGAGCGCGAACTCCCATGGGCGGCGCAGGCGCTCCGCGGCGAGTTGGCCCGGTACGCCGCGCTCGGCCGGGACTTCACCGCCGTCTACGACTGACGGCGGCGCGGCCGTGGCCCGGCGCCGACGCCGTGAGGCACCGTTCGGCGCTGTTAGGCACCGTTCGACGCCGGGCCGGCCGGTTCGGATCCGGTCCGCCGTGAAGTTAGGGGCAGGGCGGGCCGGTTGGGCCGACGGCACGCGGGTCGCCCCGACTGGTTCCGGCGTTTCACTGGGACGGCGCAAGCTTCTCGGCTCCGGGCCTGTCCGCCGTCGCTCCCGCCCGGCACAATCACCGGTATGACGATCACCACCGGTGCGCCGCCCACGCGCAACACGCCGGTCGCCCTCGCCCGCGGCTTCCTGACCGGAGGCGTGATCGGAGGATCGCTCGCCGCGATGGTCGTCGGCGTCGTCGTCGACAGGGCGCTGCTGTTCATCGCCGGCCTGGGCGCTCCCATCGCCTACGGCCTGCTGATCCTCCTCGCCGGCCTGCCGCGGCGGGCCCGGGAGGCGGCCGTCGTCCCGCGGACGGCGCTCGCGATGATCGAGAGCCTGGACGTCCCGAAGGGCGAGGTGACCGACCTGGCGGTGCGGTTCGACCTCACCGTCATGCCGGACGAAGGCCCCGCGTTCCGGGTGGAGTTCACCCAGGACATCCACGTCGCCGACCTCCCCGACTACCGGCCGCGCGGCGTCCTGGTGGTCCGCTACCCGCCGGACCGGCCGGCAGCCGTGCGCATCGTGAAGCGGCCGACCCCGGTGTGGGAGGAGCGGGCGGCCGGGGCGCGGCTCGACTCCGCGCCCGCCTCGACCAAGGTGAGCGAGCCGTCCGACAGTTGCGCCGTCCCCTTCCTCGGGTTCCTCGGTCTGCTGCTCGCCGCGGCGGCCGTCGTCCTCCTGTTCCGGGTGGACCTGTTCGAGGACGAGCCCGCCGGCCCGCCGTCCTCCTCCGCGAGCCCCTCGGCCTCCGCCTCCTCCTCGTGGTCGACCAAGGTGGTGACGGCCGGGTCCGGCACCGTCGTGCTCGGTTCCGGGCAGTCCTTCCTCGACGAAGGCGAGTTGGGGCGGTCCGTCAACTCCTTGACGCGGAACGGCGAAGCGGGCCCGGTGACGACCCTGCAGGTGACGGACAGCCTGCTGACGGTGACGTTCTCCTCGGCCGACTCGAAGGCCCGGGAGTTCGATCCGGCGTCACTGCCCTACGAGCGGTTCCCGGCCCTGGTCGACGAGGCCAGGACCACCCTCGGCGTCCACGCCCCGCAGGCCTGGAGCATCACCGTCCTCCGCACCAACGGCTCCGTCACCATCACGGTCACCGTGGCCGGGCCCGGGGGCGCCGCCGTGCTGGAGGCGGACGGACAGGGCCAGGTGCTGCGGCGCACCTCGGCGCACTGAACCACGGACAGGACGAACGGGAGCGGGGCACACATGAACTGGCACGGAATCCTGGCCCTGTGGTGCGGGGTGTTCGGCGCCGTGGCGCTGGTCGGGTACGGCCGGTCGCTGGCCGGCCTGACCGGGGCGCAACGGGCCGTACGGGTAAAGGGGCGGATCGAACGGGTGAGGGAGCCGCGCAACGGGAGCTCCCCGAACGACGGGATAGCGGTGGTCGTCCGCTTCCAGGACCCGTCCACCGGCGAGGAGTTCGTCGTCACCAACGACAGCGGGACCGGCGACCGGATCAGCACGGCCTGGGTGGGCCGGGAGGTCGGGATCCGCTACCCGCGCGGGAGGCCGCACGCCTTCCGGTTCATCAGCGACCTCCAGGCGGGGCGGCGGGGGCTCGCCTGGCCCCACACCGCGGTGTTCCTGATCTACGTCGGGCTGGTGGTCGTCCTCTCGATCGACCGGGGCTGGCCGTGGGCCCTGGTCGCGACCTGCGGTCCGGCCACCGTCCTCGGCGCGTTCTACCTGCCCGGGGAGAAGCAGACGACGAAGAAGCGGCTCGCCGAGTTGTCCGCCATGCTGCCCGTCCCGGGGCGGGTCGTCGCCGTCCTCAGGAACGTCGAGACCGACGGGGAGGGCGGCACCCAGAGCAGCCGGAGGCCGGTCGTCGCCTTCACCACCGAGGACGGGACGGCCGTCACCGCCTACTACCCCTCGGGCCTGCCGGACTCCGCCGTCCCGGTCGGCGGGGACCTCACGATCCACTACTCCCCCGCCGACCCGGCCGACTTCACGCCGGACCTCGCGGCCACCCGCCGGTCCGTGACGGGAAACGTCGGCTGCGCGGTGGCGGTTTTGGTCGTCGCCGCGGCGACGACCGTCACGGGCGTGGTCCTGCTCCGCCTGTAGGGCCCGACGGCCCGCCAACGGCCCACCGCCGGAGACGCGGTGGGCCGCCGAGGAGGGCTCCCCGTCCGCACCGCCGTCCGTCCTGCCGCCCCTCCGGCCGTCCCTCCGGCCGTCCCTCCGGCCGTCCCTCCCGCCGTCCGCACCGCCCCGGCTCCGTGCGCGCGTGGCCCGCCCCGGCACCCTCAGGGGTGCGCGGCCGCCCGGTCGGATTCGCTGCGCAGCACGCAGAACTCGTTGCCCTCGGGATCGGCGAGGACCGCCCAACCCGAACCGTCGGGGTTCCGGTGGTCGCCGACGAGGCCGGCGCCGAGGGCGAGCAGTCGCTCCACCTCCTGGTCGCGCGAGGTCTCGGGCCGCAGGCACAGGTGGACCCGGTTCTTGACCGTCTTCGCCTCGGGCACCTGGTTGAAGTACAGGACCGGGCCCTCCGCCAGCAGCACCTGGGTCTCACGGTCCCCCGGCCGGCAGTCCGGGTCCAGCGGCCTGCCCGTCACACCGCTCCAGAAGCGCGCCAGCTCATAGGCGTCCGCGCAGTCGATCGCCACGTTCTGCAGTACCGAAACCATGCGCGCGAGTCTCCCCGATCCCCGCCCCGAACTCCACCGGGTCGTGCCGATCTCCCGCACGTGTGTGCCGACCTCCCGCACGTGCGGCCCGGGCGGCGTCACGGCCCGCGTGCAAGCCGTCACGGACGTGCCTACGGTGGAGGTAGTAGCCCAGAGCGTCCGGGAGGTTACACCATGACTTCCGAGAAGAAGCCAGTCCAGCTCACAGCACGTACGGTCAGCGGCCACGTGGTCGCCCACGCTCCGATCAGCGGCGACTTCGAGGCCACGCTGACCGACACGGACGGCAAGCCGATCGTGGGGCGGCAGATCACCTTCTACAGCACGGCGAGCGGCCAGCGGGTCGGCTCCGCGACCACCGACCAGAGCGGGATCGCCGAGCTGAACTCCGGCTCCAAGATCCTCGACCCGGTCATCGTCGCCAGCACCCTCGCCACCGGCTGCGAAGCCAGGTTCGAGGGCGACGACGAGTACCAGGCGGCCTCCGCCCACGCCGGCACCGCGGTCGGCGTCTGACCCATCTCGACCGGCCGTGCGCGCACCGGCCGGCCACGGCACCGCGCGGCATGCACCGTGCACCGCGCACTGTGCACCGCGCACTGTGCACCACGCACCGTGGCCGGCTGTTGCGGACCGTCGGTGGGAAACGACGGTCCGGGGACGGTCGGCGAGCCGGAGGCCGTCAGCCCCGAAGGAGCAGGTCCGCGAACTCCCGCACGCGGCCGGTGGTGATCCCGTCGCGCTGCTCGACCGCGAGGGGATGATCGGTCGGTTCCAGTTCGATCAGCGGACGCCGACCGACCGCGCGGGTGTGGACGTGGGTCCTGAGCAGAAGGGTCGAGTCCGGATAGACGGGCAGCTCGGTGGAGAGCCAGCCGAAGTACGGGGGCTCCTGCTCCCGTGCCGGGTCGTCCCACAGGTCGTGCGTCCGGGCGAAGTTCTGCTCGCTCAAGGAGACCCACACGCCCCACGAGAACGTTTCGCCGCTGTCACGCACCGGTATCTCGATCAAGCCGTGGACGTAGAAGTGCCGGCCCTTGACCACGCACTGGTCGGCGGTCAGCTCGCTGTCCCGGCGCCGGGAGTACCGCGGCTTCCAGCCCACCGGCGCCGGAGCCCCGTAGGACAGCGGCGGGCCGTCGTGGCGTTCCGCGCAGCACGTGCACGTGTGGTGGTCGTCGGCAGTCATGGTGCGAGCCTAACGGGCTGGTCAGAGGCGGTTCGGGGGTGGTCCGGCAAGCTGTCCGAACAGCGGCCCGGTGGGCCGTTCGGTCAGCGGTCCGGTCAGCGGTCCGGTCAGCCGACCGCCGGGCTGCGGCGCTCCAGGAGGGCGGCGCCGACGCCCCGCCCCCGCGCGTCGGGGTGGACGTGGACGGAGTGCTCGACCACCCCCGCGTACGCGCTCCGCTCCGACACCCGCGCCACCGCGGCCCAGCCGAGCACCCGGTCCAACCCCTCGAACCCGCCGGACCCACCGGACCCACCGGACCCGTCGAGGGCGACGAGGCGGTGCTCGGCCATACGCGCCGCGTCGAACGCCTCCCAACCCGGCACACCGGTCTCGAAGGTGGCGTCGCCGCCGTCGATGCCCGACCGGTAGATCTCCAGGACCTGCGCGGCGTGCGCCGGGATCATCGCGGCGACGTTCACCACCCCGCTCATGCGGCGGCCTCGATGCCGAGTTCCGCCATCAGGGCGCGGACACGCTGCTCGATCGCGTCGCGGATCGGGCGGACGGCGTCGACGCCCCGGCCCGCCGGGTCCGCCAACTGCCAGTCCAGGTAGCGCTTTCCGGGGTAGTACGGGCAGGCGTCGCCGCAGCCCATGGTGATCACCACGTCCGAGGCCCGGACCGCCTCGACGGTGAGCACCTTGGGCGTCTCGGCGGAGAGGTCGATCCCCACCTCGGCCATCGCCCGGACCACGGCCGGATTGACGCCGTCGGCGGGCGCCGACCCGGCCGACCGGACCTCGACCCGGTCCCCGCCGAACCGGGTGAGGAAGGCGGCGGCCATCTGGGAGCGGCCGGCGTTGTGCACGCAGACGAACAGCACGGACGGCTTGGACTCAGACACGGGCGGAACCTTCGGATTCGGGGGCGGTGGCGGTGACGGGGGTAGTGGCGGGCCGGGGGAAGTACCGGCGGGCGGCGAGGGCCACGTGGACGAGGCCGATCAGGACGGGCACCTCGATCAGCGGACCGACCACTCCGGCGAGGGCCTGGCCGCTCGCGGCGCCGAAGGTGGCGATGGCGACGGCGATGGCCAGTTCGAAGTTGTTGCCCGCTGCGGTGAACGCGAGGGTGGTGGCCCGCGGGTGGTCGAGGCCCACCGCGCGGCCCAGTGCCAGGGAACCGGCCCACATGACGGCGAAGTAGACCAGCAGCGGCAGCGCGATCCGGGCGACGTCCAGGGGCTGCGCGGTGATGGCGCGGCCCTGGAGCGCGAACAGGACGACGATCGTGAACAGCAGCCCGTACAGCGCGAACGGGCCGATGCGCGGCAGCAGCGCCGTCTCGTACCAGGCGCGGCCGCGGGCCTTCTCGCCCAGGCGGCGGGTGAGGTAGCCGGCGGCGAGCGGGATGCCGAGGAAGATCAGCACGCTCCGGGCGATCTCCCACACCGGGACGTCGAGCGCGGTCCGCTCCAGGCCGAGCCACCCGGGCAGCACCGACAGGTAGAACCAGCCCAGCGCGCCGAAGGCGACCACCTGGAAGAGCGAGTTCAGGGCGACGAGGACGGCGGCGGCCTCCCGGTCGCCGCCGGCCAGGTCGTTCCAGATGATCACCATGGCGATGCAGCGGGCGAGGCCGACGACGATCAGCCCGGTGCGGTACTCCGGCAGGTCGGGCAGCAGGAGCCAGGCGAGGGCGAACATCACGGCGGGCCCGACGAGCCAGTTCAGCAGCAGGGAGGGGAGCAGCAGGCGGCGGTCGCGGGTGACGGTGTCGAGGCGGTCGTAGCGGACCTTGGCGAGCACCGGGTACATCATCACCAGCAGGCCGAGCGCGATCGGCAGGGAGACGCCGGTGACGGTCACCTTCGCGAGCGCGTCACCCAGGCCGGGGACGAGCCGGCCGAGGCCGATGCCGATGACCATCGCGGCGAGGATCCACAGCGCGAGGTACCGGTCGGTGAACGACAGCCGGCCGGCGACCGGGGCGGGCGCCCCCGCTTCGGCGCTCACTCGGCGGCGCCGAGGGACGCCCGGCGGGTGAGGATGCCCGCGAGGCGGTCGGTCGTCTCGGGGACCAGCCGGTAGTACACCCAGGTGCCGCGGCGCTCGGAGTCGATCAGCCCGGCCTGCCGCAGCAGCTTCAGGTGGTGGGAGATCGTCGGCTGGGACAGGTCGAAGGCCGGCGTCAGGTCGCAGACGCACACCTCGCCGCCGGCGCCGGAGGCGATCATCGACAGCAGCCGCAGCCGCACCGGATCGCCCAAGGCCTTGAAGAGCGGCGCCAGTTCGGCGGCCTGGTCCGCGTCCAGCGGGGCGCTCAGCAGCCGGGGGCAGCAGCCGTCCGCGGCGTCGTCCCGATCGAGCTGCGGGAGTTCCTGTTTCGACATACTTCTATGTTGACGAATATCGATCCAGAGTGCAAGGCTGAATCGACAGACATCGATACAGGCTCGTTCGGTCCTTTTGCTCCCTTCCAGCCCTTCCAGCCCTTCGAGCCCTTCCTGCCCGTTGGAGGCCACCGTGTCCCGTGTCCAGCTCGCCCTGCGCGTCGCCGACCTCGAAGGCTCCATCGCCTTCTACTCCAAGCTCTTCGGCACCGAGCCCGCCAAGCGCCGCCCCGGCTACGCCAACTTCGCCGTCACCGAGCCCCCGCTGAAGCTCGTCCTCATCGAGGGCGAGCCCGGCGAGGACACCCGCCTCGACCACCTCGGCGTCGAGGTCGCCTCCACCGAGCAGGTCACCGCCGCCACCACCCGCCTGCGCGAGGCCGGCCTCGCCACCTTCGAGGAGAACGACACCTCCTGCTGCTACGCCGTCCAGGACAAGGTCTGGGTGACCGCCCCCGGCAAGGAGCCCTGGGAGGTCTACGTCGTCAAGGCCGACGCCGACAGCCTCGGCAAGAGCGCCGCCGGCGCGCCGGAGGCCTGCTGCACGGGCACCGGCGAGGCGTCCAGCTGAACCGCCCGGAGTGGGAAGTCGGCCCGGCCGACTTCCCACTCCGCCTCCCGGGCCTTTCCTTCGACCCGAGGGTTCCACGCGTCGGACTTCCGGCAGTACGTCCGCGACGCCCCGCGGCATGGCTTCCGCCGACGACGGCGGTCACCTTCACATCGAACACTTCCCCGGGCACTTCTACCTTGCCGAAGGGTCTCTGCCGCTGGTGGTCAACAGCCCGCACGGAAGCATGCCCCGGTGATCCGCACCGCGTCCGTCCAGCAGGGCCCGTGCCACCGCCGGACAGAGGAGTTGAGGGTGTTCGGGTCGGTCGTCACACACTGATCCTGGACACCTCGACCCCTGGGGGTCGGAACGTCGGATCCACCCGCCTAGAGTGAGCCGCATGGGAAAGACGCAGGTGGGCGGGCTGGGCGGCCGGTGGGCCCGGCTCCTGGACCGGGTGCGGGGCAGCCGACGGGCCCTACCGCTCTCGCACGAGGCGGAGTTGCGGCAGGCCGCCGCGCGGATGCGCGGAGAACTGCTCCGCTACCCCGTGGAGGGGCCGTGGCAGGAGCGGGGCTACTGGGATCCGCTGCCGGCCGCGCGGGAGATGACCGGTTCCGTGGGCGACGGCCGCTGGGAGCAGCGCAGCCGGCTGAACGTGCCGGGCCCGTTCTACGCCGGTGAGACCGACACCGGACTGAACGGCCCGTACTACCTCCCCGAGCACGTGCTCTCGGGCGACGAGCACTGCGAGTTCGTCCACCGCCAGCCCGCCAACCCCCGCGAGGTGGCCGCCCTGGTGGAGATCGCCCACGGCGAGCCGCAGGGCGGCTACGCCTGGGACGGCGACCTGTACTGGACCCCGCAGGCGGTGCGCGACTGGTGGTCGCGCCGGGACGAGGTGCGGGCCTGGATCACGGGCGAGCTGAAGCTGGGCGACGACGGCCGGAACGAGCCGGAGGCCCTGCGGCAGTACGCCGCCTACCTGGACGACGGGCTGGAGGCCTACCTGCGCGGCTACCTGTTCTGGCTCACCGAGGGCCGCGAGCCGCAGGCCGGGGAGGCGCTCCCGGACCTCTGAAGGCCCGCGCCCAGGGCTACCGCGACTTCCTGCTCGGCGTGGGCCGGGACGGCAGCACCGTCGCCGTCGTCGGACGGGAGGGCAACCGGACCCGGCCCGACGTCCCCGCTTTCGAGGAAACCGCCAGGGTCGCCGTGAACACCTTGCGCCGATCCCCGAGACCACGGTGAGGTGATCACTGACGGATCGTCACATTCCTTTAGGGTGACGGCCACGAGCGACCCCCACCCGACCTCGGCCTTCAACGCCGCCAACACCGACCCGGCCGTCACCGACCGGCTCGTCGCCGTGCTGGACGCCCAGGCGTCCAACCCCGGGGTGCGGCGGCTGCGCGCGTGGGCGCACGCACAGCTCGCCGTACGCCCCGGGGAGCGCGCGCTGGACGTCGGCGCCGGCACCGGGTCGGAGACCCAGGTACTCGCGGCGGCGGTCGCCCCGGGGGCCGGGGCGACGGATCGCGCCACCGGCAGCGCGATCGGCCTCGAACCCAACCCCGGGCTCCGGGCCGTCGCCGAGCAGCGCGCCGCCGAGGCCGGCAGCGCGGCCCGCTTCCTGGACGGCGACGCGCTCGACCTGCCGGTGCCCGACGGGGAGTTGGACGTGGTCTGGTGCGAGCGCGTCCTCCAGCACCTCCCCGATCCGGCGAAGGCCGTCGCCGAGATGGCCCGGGTGCTGCGTCCAGGCGGCCGGGTCGCGCTGCTGGACACCGACTGGGCCACCTTCGTGCTCCATCCGGCCGCCCCGGAGATCCGCCCCGCACTGGCCGCCGTCGCCGAGGGCACCGCCGCCACCCCGGACGCCGGGCGCCGCCTCGCGGGCCTGCTGGTCGAGGCCGGACTGGCCGTCGACCACCTCGGCGCCGACGTCCTGCTGCACGACTCCCGCACGGTCACCCGGCCGATCGTCCGCGGGATCGGCGCGGCGGCCGTCGGCCGGGGCCTGATCACCGAGGAGCAGTGCGACCGGCTCTACGCCGACCTCGACGCGGCCGCCGAGCACGGGACGTTCCACCTGTCGGTGGCGATGTTCGCCGCGGTCGCCCACCGGCCACGCTGACCGGCGGCGTCCGCCGGAGGCGCCCGGCTGGCTGAGCTCCGCGAGGCGGCCTCCGCACGGGCGGGCCGCCCGGTCGACTGGCAGCAGGTGCACGACCGCGCGCGGCAGCCCGTTCAGGACGAGTCGGCCGGGCCGCTGGCCTGCGCCGGTCTCGTCCTCGCCGGGCTGCTGCTCTTGGGCTTCGCGGTGCTCGGCGTCGTCACCTTCGTCCGCTGGTGGCTCCGACTCCGGCACCCCGGTACCCCGGCCGTCCGGCGCTCCGGCTCCCCGGTACCCCGGCCGTCCGGCACTGCGGCGCTCCGGCGCCCCCGGCCCTTCGCTCAGAGCCGGTGCAGCGCCGCCTCGCAGAGCCGGCACCGCTGCTGCTCCAGCTCGGGCGGGTACCACGGCTCACCCGGCCGGGCGGGACGGTAGTGGGCGTGCTCCATCGGGGCGGTGTCCAGCCCGCAGAGGGTGCGCGCCTGCGGATCCTCCGGGACGTCCGGATCCTGGCCGGCGGCGTGCACCGCGACCACGCCCGGGCCAACGCCCTCGGGTCCGAGGGCCTGGTCCGGGGCCAGTTCGAAGAGGACGACGATCGCAGCCACGGTCCCACCGTGGCGGGCGGCGGCCGTCCACGCATTTCGATCTTCACCCCGCCGAGGGGTCCCGGTGGCGCGGGACCCGGGCCGGGGCCGGTCCGCTAGCCGCGGTAACAGGCGCCGCCCGGCTCCGTGTCCGGGGAGCCCATCCCGAAGACGTACAGCAGGAACAGCAGCACGGCCGCCACCACCAGCACCACCCACTTCACCTCCGGCTCGGTGCCCTCGGGCAGCACCGCCGCCAGGACGGCCTGCAGGAGGACCAGCAGCACGGTCATTCCGATCCAGCCGACCGGCAGGCTCAGCGCCATCGACGCCCGGGTCGGCATGTCCATCCCCCGCGGGCAGTCCGCCCACCTGCGCGCGGCCAGCAACGCCCCCAGGACGGTGACCGCCGCCGCGAGCAGCGGTCCGGCGGCGTACCACCCGCAGCCGTGCGATCTGTTGCGCTCCACCGATGCCGTCATCCCCGCCGGTCCCCTCGCCCACGCTCACGCCCACGTTCCCGGACGCACACGCCTCCGGAGCCCCGCGCGGTTCCCGGGTACGAACGCGCGCGGACCGAAAGCACGTGGGCCCGACGACACACAGCCCCGAATTCCGGCGTCACGGACCTGTCAAAGCCGTGCCCTCGTACTCCAGGATGACAACGCCCCTCGCACGACCGACCGCACTGCGCCACACCGCATCGCACCGCACTGCACTGCACTGCACCGAATCGCACCGCACTGCACCCCACCGCACCGACCGGACCCCGAGGAGCCGCACCATGGGCATCGCACGTCGTGAACTACTCAAGTGGGGCGCGGGAATGGGCGCCGCCGCCGTCACGGGCATCGCCCTGCCGGGCACCGCGTGGGCGGCCGTCGGCGCCACGACCCCGCGCGGTCTGCCGACGGACAGCTGGATGAGCCGCCTGAGCGGCGACCTCTCCCTGCTCGACCTCACCATCCCCGGCACCCACGACTCCTGCTGCGAGAACCCCGCCTACGGCACCGAGTGGTCGCACACCCAGAACTGGGGAATCCCCCAGCAGTTGACCGAGGGAGTCCGCTTCCTCGACATCCGCTGCAACGGCCTCCAGGGCGCGCCCGACGAGCTCGGGATCTACCACTCCGACGCCTACCAGCACCTCCGACTCCAGGACGTGCTCGACCGGTGCCGAGCCTTTCTCCAGTCGCACCCCGGCGAGACCGTCCTGATGCGCCTGCGCAACGAGCGCGCCGGCGGCCAGTCGCTCGACGACACCGAGTTCATGCGGCGGGTCAACCACTACTTCGACGACCTGGGCTACCGCGGCCTGTTCCACTTCTACGGGTGGCCGACGCTCGCCACCGCCCGCGGGAAGGTCGTCCTGATCGCCGACTTCGCCAACCCGTGGGGCCTGATCGACTGGTCCAGCGGCGAGAACGGCTGGTTCGACACCCAGGACCTCTGGCAGACCGGCGGCCTCGACCCGCTGGGGACGAAGGGCCGGAGCATCGTCGCGCAGTTCGACAAGGCCTTCCTCAACCCGGGCCACTCGAAAATGTTCGTCAACTTACTCTCCTATGCCGGAGGTTACTGGCCGAAGACCAGCTCGCAGGCCCTGATGGACCGCACCGTGTACCCGTACCTGAACGCCCGCACCCAGCAGCGCGCCCGGTTCGGCATCGTGCCGATGGACTTCCCGGACTTCCACGTCAACGTCCTGCAGATGCTGATCGACAAGAACTTCATCTGAACAAGCGGCAGTTGAAGAATTCGTGTCCCACCCGCGCCCCGATGTGATGCGTTCCCCCGCGCTGCGACCGCTCCGCCTCCACCGACGCACGCGGACCGGCGGAACAAGGAGCAGTCACAGGGGATCCGGTACGAAGCAGGCCAGGAACGCCCGACCGGTGGTCACGGCCGGCAACGCGGCGTCGCCCCGGCGGCGCCGCGTTGCCGTCTGCCGGTGCCGACTGCTGCTCGTTGGTGCTCGTCGGTTCCGTCCGCATCAGCCCGGGGATGTAAACCCGTGGGCCAATACGACATGACGAAGGATCAATCGACGGACTGATGTCGCCCACCCGGCCCGCGTGACAGCGTTCCGCGCATGGACACCACGCCGCTGGACACCACGCCGACCGCACGCCGTACCGGACCGACCCGCCGCCGCATGCTGGGCACCGCGCTCGCCCTCGGCGCCGTCGCGCCGCTGGGCCTCGCCCGCACCGCCTCGGCCGCTCCCGCTGCCGCCCCGGCCGCCGCTCCCGTCCCCTCCTCCGGCGCCGCATCCCCCTCCCGCCTCACCCTGACCGCGCCCACCGGCCCCTTCCCGGTCGGCATGGTGCCGCTGCACCTGCGCGACGAGTCCCGGCCGGACCCGAACGCCCGGCCCGGCAAGTTCCGCGAGCTGATGGCCACCGTCTGGTACCCCGCCCGGACCGCGGACGCCGCCGCCCACCCGCTCGCCCCCTGGATGACCGAGGGCGCCCTCAAGGCCTTCCTCGACGACGTCGGCTTCCCCCTCCCGCTCTCGCTCGCCCCGCTCACCGCCGGCCACCAGGGCGCACCCGTCCACCGGGCCGGCCGGCCGCTGCCGGTCATCCTCTACTCGCACGGCGCGGGCGGCCACCGCGGCGACCACACCATCGTGGTCCAGGAGCTGGCCAGCCACGGCTTCGCCGTCGTCACCGTCGACCACACCCACGACGGCATCACCGAGTTCCCGGACGGGACCGTCGTCACCCGGGACGGCGTCGCCCCGGGCCTGTACCCGAGGGACTACGCCGCCGACCTGCTCTTCCTGCTCGACCGCGTCGTCGACCTCGCCAACGGCCGCAACCCCGACGTCGACGGCCGCACCCTGCCGAACGGCCTGCTCAGCGGCCTCGACGCCCGGAACATCGGCGCCTTCGGCTGGTCCAAGGGCGGCACCGCCGTCGGCCTCGCCATGGTCGCCGACCAGCGCATCCGCGCCGGCCTCACCCTGGACGGGCGAATGGAGTCGAACCCCGCCATCACCACCGACATCGACCGTCCGTTCATGATGATGACCGCCGACTACACCCGGGCGACCAGCCCCTACATCGCGACCTTCTGGGGCCACCTGCGCGGCTGGCGCCTCGACGTGCAGGCCACCGGCGCCGTGCACAACTCGTACGGCGACAACATGACGCTGATCCCGCAGGCGGGCCGGCTGATCGGCATGACCGAGGAGCAGATCCAGTCCCAGGTCGGCACCCTCGACCCCGACCGCGGCGTCCTCATCCAGCAGGCCTACCCGCGCGCCTTCTTCGACCTCCACCTGCGGGGCCGCCACTGCGGCAAGCTGCTCGACGGCCCGTCGAAGGCCTTCCCCGAGGTCGTCTACCACCCGTAGGGCCTCGCGCACGAGCGGGCGCCGTAAGCCCGGCACGGCGGCGGGCGGCCGCCACGGGGGTGCGGCCGCCCGACCCTAGCCGCGCCCCTCGCCGCGCCCCGCCAACGCCACACCCGTCCGGTACAGCTCCACCAGCAGCGGCCGCAGCGCCTCCCCGGCCGGCGTCAACCGGTACGAGGTCCGCACCGGGAACCCGCGCCGCCGCTCCCGCACCACCAACTCCCGCTCACACAGGGCCTGCAGTCGCTCCGCGAGCACCTTCGAGCTGATCTCCGGCAGCCGCTCCCGCAGCTCCCCGTACGAGGCGGGCCCGTGCATCAGCTCGCGCAGCACCAGCGTCGTCCACCGGCCGGCCACCGCCGCGAGCGCCACCTCCACCGGACAGTCCGGCTCCGGGCGGGCGGTGCGGCCGCGCCCGTCCGGCACCAGCTCCTCGTCCCAGCCCCGCTCACCCCACCCGTCACTTCCCGTTTGGTGACCCACGCCGGGCCGGTCTTCACTGCTCGCATGACTCACCCCGCCACCCTCCCCCCGAGCACCGACCCGGCACAACACCCGGCCGTCTTCGCCGCCGCCTTCAACTCCGGCCGCCCGGAACTGCTCGCCCGGGTCTACGAGCCCGGCGCGGTCTTCGTCCCCACCCCCGGCGCCACCGCCACGGGGCCCGAACTCCACCGCGCCAACGCCGAGTTCCTCGCCCTCGGCCTGCCCATCACCGTCCGCCCCCGGCACACCTACGTCGCCGACGACATCGCCCTGCTCATCGTCGACTGGGAGATCACCGGCACCACCCCCGACGGCACCGACATCCACCTCACCGGCACCGCCACCGACGTCGCCCGCCGCGACCCGGCCGGCCACTGGCACTACGTGATCGACAATCCCTTCGGCACGGCCGCCCGGACGTGAACGGGCGACCGCTCAACCCTCGGTCCGCACCTTAGGGTTGATCGTGCAGAAGTAGACCCGGCCGGTCTGCTTGTCGAAGTAGAAGCTCCCCGAATACTGGGTCCGGGTGATCGACTCGTCGAAGGCCCTGCTGTGGAGCCATCCGGTCTCGCCACCCACCTCGGTGGCGATCTCCTTCGGGACACCGCACTCGATGACGGCCTCCTCCCACGTTCCGCTCGACGTGATCGCCGCCAGCGTCGCCGGCTCGACCTGCGCCACCCCGTCCAGGCTCACGTCAGTCGGCCCGGGAACCCAATCCACGGAGTTCTGGGTCAACACCCGGCTGACCCACGTGGCCCCGGACAGCGAACCCAACTGCGGAAAGCGGCGCTTCAGCGGGTCGAGGTCCGTCCGCACCGTCGGCGTAGGCGCAGGTGCCGGGGGCTCCGCCGCCGCACAGGACGCCACCAGCGGCAGGCCGGCGATCAGAGCCAGGGCCGGAACGACCAGCGCGGCCCGGGGCCTTGAACGCTGCTTCACACGAGGGCGATCCATGAAACCGATCATTCCACCACGGTGCCGATCACATGTCCCTCTCGCCGGAGGAACGGCTCCCCGGTGAGGTCCCCGCCTCCACCTGCAACCAATCGGAGCACCTCTCCTTTTCCCCGCCCCCCAACAACACCCTGCCAACGGGCAAGCTCAGGGAGCGCCCCATCCGTTCGCCGGATGGGGCGCTCCCTGAGCTTGTCCTACTGCACCCTGACGGTTGGTGGACTACTGCCGGACGAAGGGCTCATCGGCGATCGAGACCCCGGTCAGCTGCAGCCGCTCCTGCCCCTCGTACGTGAAGTACTGGAAGTACCTCTCGCACGTCGGATAGCCGGCGACGGACGTCAACGTGGCCCACGCTCCGGTCCCGGCGTCCTCCAACTTGCCGTGCTTCCACGTGCCGGTGAACTGCACCGGCGTGGGCGACTTCTCCCCACGGCATGCGGCAGGCAGCAGGCTCACCTCCCCGAGCTTGCCGCCCTCCAGGAACTGGATCGACCCGAGGCCCGACTTCCAGACCCCGACCACGGGCGGCTTCTCGTCGGGCCCGGCCGAACACCCCACCGCCAACGGCAACACCGACGCCACGGCGACGGCCAGGCCGCTCCCGCCCCGACGCACTACACCCTTGAGAACGATCGCTGTTCACTCCCCCGCGACTGTGCGGCCAGACCAGCCACCTGCCCGCTCTGTTCTTCCTGCAGGTAGATCTGGCAGTCCCGCCCTCTGTCATAGTTCCGCAGGGTCACGAAAACCCCCGTCCCGGCATCATCGACGCTCCCGATCTTCCAGGTTCCCTGGTACTCGCCGAGCGGTTCGGCGCCCGCCACGGGCTCCTTCAAACAGAAGTAGCCGTCGAGCCGCACCTCCCCGAGCGCCCCGCCCTCCCGCAGCTCGATCACCTCGTCCCGCGCGACCCAGCGGCCCACATAGTCCTTGGCTTCCGGCCCACCCGGCCTGAGCTTCAGATAGCCGGTGGCTCCGGCGATCAGCACGAGCCCCACCACCAGGACCACCCCCTCCCGCGACCTCGGAAACCACCTTCCGGCAGCCATGTCTCCCGCCCCCTCCCTCAAACCAGGTCCCGATGACAGCCGGGTCAGGCGCCTTCCCCACTGTGCACGCAGTCGCCAGCGGCAAGATGCCCGCCAGGGAGTCAGGCAGGACGCACAACCCGCCGTGGGCTCGGTCCCGTCCGGGCTCCAGAGCCGTCATCACCCGATCACCGCATTCCCCCCAAGGACCACGGTTCCCGGTGAACCGCGCCCCATCATAGGAAGCGGGGTCCCGCATCCCGCACGGGGAGGCGGGGTCCCGCAGACGGTCCGACCGGTCAGCACTGCACGCGGTCGTCGACCTTCCCCATGTCGAGCGTCACACGGTCCTCGGCAACCGCGCCGTCGCGCTGGACTGCCACCCGGTACTCGCCCTGGAGGCTTCGCGGTACCGACACCGTGTAGACGGTGCGGAGTACCCCGTCGACGGTGATCGAGTACCCCTTCCGCGCCGGAAAGCTCCGTCCTTGGCAGGAGATCTGATCGATCGTCTCACCACTGGACATCAGCATGACCGACCACTGGCCGTTGTACATGCTGGCACCGATGAAGATTCCGACTCCGGGGAGCGGCCTGGCAGCGATGTCCGCGAGCGGAACGCATCCACGCGAAACCACCCTCGGCGACGCCGAGCAGATGGCGCCGGTGGTCTCGGCCTGCCAGATCAACTCCGGGCCGTAGCCGCTGTCGTACCGCAAGACCGTGAACGCGCCACCGGCCGGGGCGTTCCCGTTCTCCTCGGCCAGCCGCAGGATCTGCCGTCTGGAATCCTCCGGGACCGTCGGCTCCGGAAAGCCTCCGCCGGCAGCACCGGACGGCCCGGCCGCGGCTGCGTCGGAGGCAACCACCGCATCCGACACGGCACCGTGTCCACCGGGCACTCCGGTGCAGGCGCAGACGCCGAACAGCAGGCCTGCGAGAACGGTACGGAGTTTCACCGGAAAGCACCTCATGTCTTTTCCCCCTCCTCCGTGGCTCCTCGACCACCAGAGCCTCCGGCGCGTGCAGCCGCCGCCCCCTTGGGCGGTGGACCACGGCGGCCCCTCGCCGAACGTACAGGACGTTCGGGGAGGGGCCGCGGTGTTGTGCGGAGTGTGCGGGGGCGGGTCAGACGCGCTGGCCCTCGGTGGGGGCGGCGGTGGGGGTGGTGGTGCTGCCGGCCTGGGTGCCGAGGGTGCGTTCGACCTTGGCGACGGCGGTGCGGTACTGCATGGAGGCGGCCTGCTCGGAGGTGGCCTGGCGTTCGAAGAAGCCGAAGGCCATGGCGACCGTGCCGAAGCGCTCGATGCCGACGTAGCCGTTGAGTTGGACGCCGGCCAGGGTGCCGTCGAGGTGGACGGCGGGGGCGTCCTTGCGGTCGCCGAGGGTGACCGGGGTGACGGTGAAGGTGACCTCGTCGTCGGTGCCGCCGTTGAAGGTGATGCTGTGGCAGGTCTTCAGGGCGTCGGCGGCGGTGTTGAAGTCGGCGGTGAGCCGGTCGGGCGCCTCGGCGGCGAGGACCTGGGTGGTCATCGGGTTGCCGTCCGGGCCGTCGAGTTCGACCGCGGCGTGCGGGACGTCGGTGCCGGTCTGGGTGGCGCGCATGTTGATCATGGCGCTGAGCGCGGCGCAGCCGGTCACCGGGGTCGGGTTCGCGCCGGGGCTGGGGCTCTGCGTCACCGGGATCTCGGTGTAGCCGGGGCCGAGGTCGGCGGCGGTCAGCAGGGCCGATTTCAGCTGGTCGGCGGAGGGCAGTTGCTGGGCGTCCTGGGCGGGTGCGGCCGATGCCGGCAGGGTGGCCGGGCCCAGGGCGACCGCCACGGCTGCGGCCGCGGCGGCGAGGGCGTGGATGGGCCTGGAGCAAGTCATACGGGCCCCCGGTCGAGGGTTCGGGCAGGGACAGCCACCAGTGTCCCACCGGGGGCCGGGCGGGGCGCGCGGGCGGGGATCTCCGCTGGTCAGGACCCGTTCGCGGGATCGGCGGACGGAGCGGGCGGGGCCGAGGGAGCAGAGAGGGCGGAGGGAGTGGACGGAAGGGAGTCGAGGGTCTCCAGGGCTTCGAGGGTCTCGGCGAGCCACTGCACCCAGAAGGCCTCCAGTCCGATGCCGGCCCGCAGCACCGCGTGCTGGAGCCGGTTCCCGGGGTCCGTCCGTTCGGCCGGGAAGTCGCGCCGTTCGATCTCCCGGTAGTCGGCCAACTGCTCGCGGTGCTGGGCGAGATGGCGCCCCAGCTCGGCCGTCAGCCCGTCCGTGCCGACCACCGCGGCCGCCCGCAGCCGCAGCAGCAGGGGCTCCCGGACGGCGCGGGGCGCGGCGCCCTCGGCGGTCCAGCGGGCGAGTTCGGCGCGGCCCTCGGGCAGGACCTCGTACTCCTTCTTCTGTCCGCGCACCGGCCCTTCCGGCTGGAGGGCCCGGATGTGTCCGGAGGCCTCCAGCCGGCCCAGTTCGCGGTAGATCTGCTGGTGGGTGGCGGGCCAGAAGAAGCCGATCGACTTGTCGAACCGCCTGGTCAGCTCCAGCCCCGAGGACGGTTTCTCCAGCAGGGCGGTGAGGATGGCGTGCGGCAGCGACATGGGGTCGATCGTACGGGGCCGACCGCGGGCGGCGGTCCCGGCTCGGCCCCGGACGCCGGCCGGGGTACGGACCGGGTCAGAGGGTGGCGGCCAGTTCGGTGCCCTGCTTGATGGCCCGCTTGGCGTCCAGTTCGGCGGCCACGTCGGCGCCGCCGATCAGGTGCGCCGGCAGGCCGCGCTCGCGCAGTGCCTCGTACAGGTCGCGGCGCGGCTCCTGGCCGGTGCAGAGCACGACGGTGTCCACGGGCAGCAGTTGGCGCTCGCCGTCGACGGTGAGGTGCAGGCCGGCGTCGTCGATCAGGTCGTAGGTGACGCCGGGGACCATCACCACGCCGCGGTGCTTGAGTTCGGTGCGGTGGATCCAGCCGGTGGTCTTGCCGAGGCCGGCGCCGACCTTGCCGGTCTTGCGCTGGAGCAGGTGGACGCTGCGCGGGGGCTTGGGCCGCTCCGGGGCGCGCAGGCCGCCGCGCTCGCGGTAGTCCGGGTCGATGCCCCACTTGGCCTGGAACGCGGGCGGGTTGAGGCTGGCCGCGTCGCCCGGGTCGGTCAGGAACTCGGCCACGTCGAAGCCGATGCCGCCCGCGCCGAGGATGGCGACCCGCTCGCCGACCGTCGCGCCGTCGCGCAGCACGTCGAGGTAGCCGAGCACGCTGGGGTGGTCGATTCCGGGGATGTCGGCGGGAGTTCGCGGGATGACGCCGGTGGCGAGGACGATCTCGTCGTGGCCCTGCTCGGCCAGCTGTTCGGCGGTGACGGTCGCGCCGAGCCGCAGCGTGACGGCCAACTCGGCCAGCCGGGTGCGGAAGTAGCGCAGCGTCTCGTCGAACTCCTCCTTGCCGGGGATGCGCCGGGCGATGTTCAGCTGTCCGCCGATCGTCCCGGCGGCGTCGTACAGGGTGACGTCGTGGCCGCGCTCGGCGGCGGAGACGGCGAAGGCGAGGCCGGCCGGGCCGGCTCCGACGACGCCGATGCGCTTGTGCGACCGGGTGGGGCCGAGGACGAGTTCGGTCTCGTGGCAGGCGCGCGGGTTGACCAGGCAGGAGGTGATCTGGAGGTTGAAGGTGTGGTCGAGGCAGGCCTGGTTGCAGCCGATACAGGTGTTGATGGCCTCGGCACGGTCGTCCCGGGCCTTGGCGACGAAGTCGGCGTCGGCGAGCAGCGGGCGGGCCATCGAGACCAGGTCGGCGCTGCCCTCGGCGAGCAGACGCTCGGCGATCTCGGGGGTGTTGATGCGGTTGGTGGTGACCAGCGGGATGCCGACCTTGCCCATCACCTCCTTCGTGACCCAGGCGAAGGCGCCGCGCGGCACCGAGGTGGCGATGGTCGGGATGCGGGCCTCGTGCCAGCCGATGCCGCTGTTGATGATGGTCGCCCCGGCGGCCTCGACGGCCTGGGCGAGCTGCACGACCTCGTCCAGGGTGGAGCCGCCGGGCACCAGGTCGAGCATGGAGAGGCGGTAGACGATGATGAAGTCCTCGCCGACCCGTTCGCGGACCCGGCGGACGATCTCCACCGGGAAGCGCATCCGCCGCTCGTACGGGCCGCCCCACTCGTCCTCGCGGTGGTTGGTCGCGGCGACGACGAACTCGTTGATCAGGTAGCCCTCGGAGCCCATGATCTCGACGCCGTCGTACCCGGCGCGGCGGGCGAGTTCGGCGCAGCGGGCGAAGTCCTCGATGGTCTGCTCGACCTGCTCGGCGGTGAGCGCGTTGGGCGTGAAGGGGCTGATCGGGGCCTGGATCGCGCTGGGGGCGACGAGGTCGGGGTGGTAGGCGTAGCGGCCGAAGTGGAGGATCTGGAGGGCGATCCTGCCGCCGGCGGCGTGCACCGCGTCGGTGACGGTCCGGTGCTTGTCGGCCTCCTCCTCGGTGGTCAGCATCGCGCCGCCCTCCCAGGGGCGCCCGGCCTCGTTGGGGGCGATGCCGCCGGTGACGATCAGGCCGACGCCGCCGCGGGCCCGTTCGGCGTAGAAGGCGGCCATCCGCTCGTAGCCGCCGGGGGCCTCCTCCAGGCCGACGTGCATGGAGCCCATGATCACGCGGTTGGGCAGGGTGGTGAAGCCGAGGTCGAGCGGGCTGAGCAGGTGCGGGTAGCGGCTGCTGCCGGGGTGGGCGCTCATCGACGTCTCCTGGGGCGCGGGCTGGGGGTCGTTGTTACCGCAGGGTAGGGGACGGGCGGCGGAGTATGCAACTAGTTGCATAAGGCTGGACGGGGTTGCCGGACGGACCCTCCGGACACCACTCCGGACGCCCCCGGAGGCGCCCGACCGACCGACCGAAGACCCCTCCGGCGTCCCTCCGGACGGCCCCCCGGACGGCCCTCCGGATGGCCCTCCGGATGGCTCGAACACGCCGCCGGAACCCGGTCGGCGGCGTATCGTCGTGTCCCGGACATCGCGGGGGCGACGCAACGGCGTCCCGGACATCGCCGCGGCGCCGCGGGGACGACACGAGCTCGGGAGAGGAGCGGCCGTGCGGGGTGGCTCGGTGGCCGTGGTCGGGGGCAGCATCGCCGGAAGCGCGTTCGCCGGCGCCGCCGCCCGGCTCGGCGCGGAACGCGTGGTGGTGCTGGAACGCAGCCCCGGCCGGCTGGAGGACCGCGGCGTGGGGCTGTGCACCCACAACGACCGCTTCGACGAACTGGTCCGGACCGGGCACCTCGACGCGGACACCCGCCGCCACCGCCTCACCGTCCGCCGCTGGGTCGCCCGGGGCGCGGCCGGCGAAGGCGACGGACCGGACGGCTGCGGTCGGCTGCTCTGGGCCCAGCCCTTCCCGTTCCACTCCCACCACTGGGGCGTGCTCTGGCAGGCGCTGCGCGAACGGACGCCCCGGCAGGTCGAGTTCCGGCTGGGCACCACCGTGACGGCCGTCGGCAACGGGCCCGACGGCGCCTGGGCCGAAGCGGGCGGCGGCCGCGAGGCGTACGACCTGGTGATCGGCGCCGACGGCTACCGCTCGGTGGTCCGCGCGGCCGTCTGCCCCCGGGCCGAACCCGAGTACGCCGGGTACGTGTGCTGGCGCGGCAGCTACGACGCCGCCCTGCTCGCCGAGCTGCCCGGCGGCGCGGCGCCCTGGCCCGAGGAGCAGTGCATCACCGCCTGCTACCCCGGCGGCCAGGTGGTGATCTACCGCATCCCCGGGGTCGAGCCCGGCCGTACCCAGGTGAACTGGGTCTTCTACGCCCCCACGCCCGCCTGGCTGCGGCTGGACGGCCCGACCAGCATCCCGGCGGGCAGCCTCCTCGACGGACAGCTGGACGAACTGCGGCAGCTCGCCGAGCGGTACCTGCCGCCGTACTGGGCCGGCCTGGTCACCCTGACCCCGCGCGAACGGACGTTCCTGCAGCCGATCTACGACCTGGCGGCGCCGCGCCGCACGGCCGGCCGGCTGCTCATCGGCGGGGACGCCGCCACCGTGGTGCGCCCGCACAACACCAGCGGCGCGGTCAAGGCGATGCAGGACGCCCACGCCTTCGAACTGGCGGGGCGGGAGGCCGGCTCCTGGTCGGCCCTGCTGGCCGCCTACGACCGCGAACGGACGGAGTCCGGGCGGGAGTTGGTGGAGCTGGGCCGCACCCTCGGCCGGGCCCAGGTCACCGGGGCGCCGGACTGGTCGGGGATGGACGAGCCGGGCATGGCTGCCTGGTGGCAGCACCAGTTCACCGGCGGCGGGGGTTTCGGCGGCCACGCGCTCGGCCGTACCGGCCGAGCGCTCGCGGCGACCGCCGAACCCACGTCAACCCGCGCGGGGCGGACGGACGTCGACGACGTCGACGGTGGTGACGTCCACCATGGTGGCGCGGACGGCACCGGTGGCGACGCCGCCGGCGGCGACGATCAGACGTTCACGCCGTAGTCGGTCGCGATGCCGCGCAGGCCGGAGGCGTAGCCCTGGCCGATCGCGCGGAACTTCCACTCCACGCCGTTGCGGTACAGCTCGCCGAAGACCATCGCGGTCTCGGTCGAGGCGTCCTCGGTCAGGTCGTAGCGCGCGATCTCCAGGCCGTTGGCCTGGTTGATGATCCGGATGAACGCGTTGCGCACCTGGCCGAAGTTCTGCAGCCGGGCGTCGGCGTCGTAGATCGACACCGGGAAGACCACCTTGGCCACGTCGACCGGGACGCGGTCCAGGTCGACCTTGATCTGCTCGTCGTCCCCGTCCCCGCCGCCGGTCAGGTTGTCGCCGCTGTGCTCGACCGAACCATCGGGGCTGCGGAGGTTGTTGAAGAAGACGAAGTGCTGGTCCGAGACCACCTTGCCCAGCGCGTTGCACAGCAGCGCGCTGGCGTCCAGGTCGTAGTCGGCCCCGGTGGTGGTGCGCACGTCCCAGCCGAGACCGACGATCACGGCGCTCAGACCGGGCGCCTCCTTGCTGAGCGAGACGTTGCCGCCCTTGGCCAGCGAAACTCCCACAATGCCCTCCTCGGATCTCTCCCTGTGGACGAATCTACAACACTGTAGAGATCACGAGAATCCGTCCGGCGGCGGGCCCGCCCCGGGTTTTTCTCCGGGTCGCGCACGGGAACCGTGCGCGGGAGCCGCCGCAGGGCAGGTCACGGCGTCATTGCACGGCGTCACTGCACGCCGTAAAGGCGCGCCGTCACTGCACGGCGTCGATCTCGATCCGCAGCGCGCCGTTCTCGGCCGTCGCCCGGCGGCCCCAGTCCAGCAGCAGGCGCAGCACCGCGCGCTCGGCGGCCGGGAGCCGGGCCAGGTCCACCTGCTCGATCTCCCGGACCAGCGCGGCCGTCGCCGGCTGCCGGATCCGGCTGACGAAGTCGAGGTCGGGCTCGTGGCGGGCGAGGGTGGGCAGGGTCCGCGCACCCAGGCGGCGCAGGACGGCCCGCAGCGCGCCGCCGTCCGCCCAGGCCTCCAGGCGCCCGGGCTGCGGCGCCGGGCCGGCCTTGCGTCCCGTCCTCGCCTTGACGGGCACCCGGTACAGGCCGAGGACGTACTCGTCCTCGGCCACCTCCTCGTCCGGCCCGTACGGCCGCAGGCCGCCCGCTGTGCTCCGCATGCCGAGCACCCTAACGACCTCCCGTCCTAGACTGGCAGTGGATTTCCCCTCGTCGGCTCTTCCCCGCTTCCCCTCGTCGGCTCTTCCCCCGTTTCCCCTCGTCGCAGGCCCGGTCGCCGGAGGTCCCGATGCGCCAGCGGTACAGCTTCCACCTCGACCGGGGCGGGCACTCGGTGACCGTCAACGTCCGGTCCGGCTGGATCACCGAGACCGAGTTGCTGGTCGACGGCAAGGAGTGCGCCTTCCACCGCGTCCACGGGCACGGTGTCTACCCGCTGACCCTCGCCGCCCAGGTCGCCGAGGAGCCGCCGAAGCCGCTCGCGGTCCGGCTCGACCGCACCGGCCGGGCCGAGCATCCGCTCGCCTGCGTCCTGGAGCTGTCCGGCGCCGAGCACCCGATGCCCGAGCGCACGGCGCGCTGAAACACCCCGTTCGGGTGGTTTGCCCCCGAATATCGGAAAACCGTACGATCCAGGGTCGGCCCCGGACGAGCCGCCTCCACGAGCCGGACTCCCACGAGCCGCGCCCCACGAGCCCCCACACAGACGACGAAGGCCTGCGCATGACCACCCCCGCGACCCCCGACACCTTCGACGAGCTGCTGCGCGAGGTGATGGCCGACGCCGAGCGCTTCGGCCACCGCCAGCACGTCCGGCTCACCTGGCTCGCCGTGCGCCGCCACGGCGCCACCGCCGCCCTCGACCTGATCGGCGAGGGCATCCTGCGCACCGCCACCAAGGCCGGCGCGCCGCAGAAGTTCCACGTCACCATGACCCGGGCCTGGGTCGAGCTGGTGGCCCTCCACGCGGACGACGACGCGACGGGCTTCGAGCAGTTCGCCGCCCTGCACCCGGACCTGCTCGACAAGGACCTGCTCGCCCGCCACTACCGTCCGGGGACGCTCGCGACCGAGCAGGCCCGGACCGCCTGGGTGGAGCCGGACCTCGCCCCCTTCCCCCGGGCCGCGGCCTGACACTCCCCGGGCCCCGGCCCGGACCGCCGCGCCGACCGGTCGGCGCGGCGGGTGAACCACCCGACGCCGACCGCCCGACGCGTCAGCCCCCCCGAACCTCCCCGAGGCACTGCGCCACGATCTCCTCGACCGCCTCGCGGGCCCGGTCCGCGTCCTGCGCGACCAGCCCGATCCTGGTACGGCGGTCGAGCACGTCGGCCGCGTCCAGCGCGCCCTCGTGGCTGACGGCGTGGGCGATCTCGGCGCGGGTCACGTCCAGGCCCTCCGCGATCGGCGTCAACTCCCCCGCCGCCAGCACCTCGTGGGCCGCGCCGCCGTGGCGGGCGAGCAGCGAGGCGGGCACCTGGCCGACGGCCCCCGCGCCGGCGGGCAGCGGGCGGCTGTCCCCGTGGCCGGGGGCGCCGATCAGCGGCAGCCGGGCCGTCCAGCAGGCGCGGGCGGGCAGGCCGCGCAGCCGGACGGCGGTGTCCACCGCGTCCTCGGCCATCCTGCGGTAGGTGGTGAGCTTGCCGCCGACCACGGTGATCACCCCGGACGGGCTCTCCAGCACCGCGTGCTCGCGGGAGATGTCGGCGGTGCTGCCGTCCCCGGTGTCGATCAGCGGGCGCAGACCGGCGTACGCGCCGCGCACGTCCGCGCCGGTCAGGGCGGTGGCGAGGGCGGCGTTGACGGTGTCCAGGAGGAACGAGCGCTCGGCCTCGGTGGGCTGCGGCTCGTCCTGGATCGGACCCGGGGCGTCCTCGTCGGTCAGGCCGATCGCGACCCGGCCGAGCTGCTGCGGCAGGGCGAAGACGAACCGGCTGGTGGAGCCGGGCACCGGCACGGTGAGGGCCGCGGTCGGGTGGCCGAGCGCCTCCGCGTCCACCAGCAGGTGGGTGCCCCGGCTGGGCCGGAGCTTGATCGAGGTGTCCACCTCGCCCGCCCAGACGCCGGTGGCGTTGACCACCGCGCCGGCCCGGACGGCCAGCTCCCGCCCGGTCAGGGTGTCGACCAGCCGGGCCGAGGTGCCGTCGACCTGCTCGGCGCGCACCCTGGTCAGCACGGTCGCCCCGTACTGCGCGGCGGTCCGGGCCAGCCCGACCACCAGCCGGGCGTCGTCCACGAGTTGGCCGTCGTGGGCGACCAGCGAGCCGCGCAGCCCGTCCGTCCGCACCCCCGGCACCAGCCGGCGGGTCCGGTCGGCGTCGATCCGGCGCACCCGGGGCAGCAGCGCGCCCGGGGTGCCGGCCGTCAGGCGCAGCGCGTCCCCGGCGTGGAAGCCCGTGCGGATCAGCGCGGCCTGGCCCGGGCGCAGCAGGTCGGGGAGCAGCGGCACCAGTTGGGGCAGCGCCCGGATCAGGTGCGGGGCGGTGCGGGTCATCAGCACGCCGCGCTCGACGGCGCTCTCCCGGGCCACCTTGATCTGCCCGGAGGCGAGGTAGCGCAGGCCGCCGTGCACCAGCTTGGAGCTCCAGCGGCTCGTTCCGAAGGCGAGGTCGCGGGCCTCGACGAGCACGGTGCGCAGGCCGCGCGAGGCCGCGTCCAGGGCCACTCCGGCGCCGGTGACGCCGCCTCCGACGACCAGGAGGTCGATCCGGGGGTCGTCGCCGAGCGCTTGGAGTTCCAGCGTGCGGCGGGCGGCGTCGAGCCGGCCGGTGCCCGCGTACGGGCCGGCGTGCGGGCCTGCGGTGGGGGTCATGGCGCGAGGTATCCGTTCAGTGCTCTGGCCAGTTCGCGCCGCCAGGCCGCCTCGGGCAGCAGGGAGGCGACCATGCGGTGCGACTGGACTGTGGACTGGGCGATCAGCAGGACCATGGCGGCCAGTTCGAGCGGCTCGCCGGCCCGGATCGAGCCGTGCGCCTGGCCGTGCTCGATGCCGGCGCGCAGCGCCTCCAGCAGGCCGCGCTGGCTGGCGCCGAGCCGCTCGACGACGTACTGGAGCAGCAGGTCGGAGTCGTCGGAGTGCAGCAGTGCGCCGAGCACCGGGTGGTCGCGCAGCCGGACGGCGATCTCCACGACCCGCTCGACGAGGGTCTCCCGGTCGTGGACGTCCAGCCCGGCGCCCTCCAGGGTGGTCAGGATCTCCCGGGTGAGCAGCGCGCCGATCACCGCCCGGACGTCCGGCCAGCGGCGGTAGACGGTCGGGCGGCTGACCCCGGCGCGGCGGGCGATCTCGGACAACTGGGTCCGGCGCACGCCGAGATGGACGATCAGGTCGGCGGCGGCGTCCAGGATCGCGTCGTCGGTGCTGCGCTCCCCGGGGGCCGGGGGCGGCGTCTGAGGCTCGGCGTTACTACTTGACATGATGTGTGAAACTGTAACGCATGGCACCTGAGACGCAAGCGGGACCGGCCGGCGCCGCACTTCCGCTCCCCCCGATGAAGTGGGACGCCTGGGGCGACCCGGCCCTCGCCAAGGAACTGTCCGCCGACATCAAGGGACTGCTCGCCGCCGCCCTCGGCGTCACCGGCGACGCCGCCCCCGGGCCCGGCGCCGACGAGGTCGTCCTGCGCCCGTCCCGGATCTGCGCCGAGGACCTCAAAGCACTCGCCACCGCCGTCGGCGAGGCCCACGTCAGCGCCGCCGACGCCGACCGGCTGCCGCGCGCCGGCGGCAAGTCCACCCCCGACCTGCTGCGCCGCCGCAGCCGCGAGGCACAGGACGCCCCCGACGCCGTCGTGCTGCCCGGCAGCGAGCAGGAGGTCGCCGCCGTCCTCGCGGTGTGCGCCGAACGCCGCATCGCCGTCGTCCCGTTCGGCGGCGGCACCAGCGTGGTCGGCGGCCTCGATCCCGAGCGCGGAGCCTTCGACGCCGTCGTCTCCCTCGACCTGCGCCGCTTCGACCAGCTGCTCGACCTCGACGAGACCTCCGGCGAAGCCGTCCTCGGCGCGGGCCTCACCGGCCCGGCCGCGGAGGCACTGCTCGCCGAACGCGGCTGGGAACTCGGCCACTACCCGCAGAGCTTCCGCTACGCGACCATCGGCGGCTTCGCGGCCACCCGCTCCTCCGGCCAGGACTCCGCCGGGTACGGACGCTTCGACGAGATGGTGCGCGGACTGCGCGTCGTCACCCCCGCCGGGATCCTCGACCTCGGCCGCGCCCCCGCCTCCGCCGCCGGCCCCGACCTGCGCCAGCTCTTCCTCGGCTCCGAAGGCACCCTCGGCGTGATCACCGCCGTCCGGCTGCGCGTCCACCCGCTGCCCGCCGTCAAGGCGTACGAGGCGTGGAGCTTCCCCGACTTCGCCACCGGCACCGCCGCGCTGCGCGCCGTCGAGCAGCAGGGCACCGGCCCGACCGTGATCCGGCTCTCCGACGAGGCCGAGACCATGATCAACCTGGCCATGACCGAGCAGATCGGCGGCGCCCCGGCGGTCACCGGCTGCCTGGCCGTCACCGTCTTCGAGGGCACCGCCGCCCAGGTCGCCGCCCGCCTGCAGCTCACCCGCGACACCCTGCTCGCCGCCGGCGGCACCTCGCTCGGCGAGGTCCCCGCCCGGGCCTGGGAGCACGGCCGGTTCAACGCCCCCTACCTGCGCGACTCGCTGCTCAGCGCGGGCGCGCTCTGCGAGACCCTGGAGACCGCGACGAACTGGAGCCGCCTGCCGGCCCTGCGCACCGCCGTCACCGAGGCGCTCACCGGCGCCCTGCCCGGCTCCCTCGTGCTCTGCCACATCTCGCACGTCTACCCGACCGGTGCCTCGCTCTACTTCACCGTCGTCGCCGCCCTCGGCGAGGAGCCGCTCACCCGCTGGGGCGCCGCCAAGCGCGCCGCCGGGGACGCCATCCTCGGCGCCGGCGGCACCATCAGCCACCACCACGCCGTCGGCGCCGACCACCGGCCCTGGATGACCGAGGAGATCGGCGACCTCGGCGTGCGCATCCTGCGCGCCGTCAAGGCCGAACTCGACCCGGCGGGCATCCTCAACCCGGGCAAGTTGATCCCGTGAACGAGGTGAGAACCGTCCGCAGGGTCGCCGTTCTCACCAACCCGGCGGCGGGCGCCGGCCATGCCGAACCCGCCGCCCACCGGGCCACCGCCCGGCTGCGGGCCCTCGGCGTCCAGGTCGAACCGCACGCCGGGCGCTCCCCCGAGGACGCCGTCCGCCTCGCCCGCGAGGCGGTGGCCGGCGGGGTGGACGCGGTGGCCGTCGTCGGCGGCGACGGCATGATCAACCTCGCCCTCCAGGCCCTGGCCGGCACCCCCGTCCCGCTCGGCGTGATACCCGCCGGCACCGGCAACGACCACGCCCGCGAGTACGGCCTGCCGCTCGGCGCCCCCGAAGCCGCCGCCGACGTCATCGCCGCCGGACGCACCCGCGGCATCGACCTCGGCCGGATCACCGGCCCGGACGGCGCCGTCCGCTGGTACGGATCCGTCCTCGCCACCGGCTTCGACTCCCTGGTCAGCGACCGCGCCAACCGGCTGCGCTGGCCGCGCGGCCGGATGCGCTACAACCTCGCCATCCTCGCCGAGTTCGCCAACCTGCGCCCGCTGCCGTTCCGCATCACCCTCGCCGACGGCACCGTCATCGAACGCGACCTCACCCTGGCCGCCGTCGGCAACACCCGCAGCTACGGCGGCGGCATGCTGATGTGCCCCGCCGCCCTCCCCGACGACGGGCTGCTCGACCTCACCCTCGTCGACGCCATGCCCCGGCTGCGCATCGCCCGCTTCTTCCCGACCCTCTTCAAGGGCACCCACGTCACCTACCCGGAGGTCACCACGCTGCGCACCGAGTCCCTGCGGATCGAGTCCCCCGGCATCACCGCCTACGCCGACGGGGAGTTCATCGCCCCGCTCCCGGTGGACGTCGCGGTCGCCAAGGACGCCCTGCGGGTGCTGGTGCCGTGAGAGGCTGATGCCGCGGTCCGGTCCCACGGGCCGGACCGCGGCACCGGTCACCGGCGGGAGGGCTGACGGACATGCACCTGGCACTCACCGTGACACCCCACGGCATCCCCGTCCTCGGCGTCCTGGTCGCCGCGGCCATGCTCGCCGTCGCCGTCTGGGACGCCCGCCGCTTCCCCGGCGAGCCCTGGTTCCGCTGGCTGCTCCCCCTCGGCCTGGTCGTCGAGTACGCGGCCGTCGCCACCCTGTGGCTCCCCCTCGTCCCCGTCGGCGCCGTCCTCCTCGGCGCCGGCCTCGGCCTCACCAACTACTGGCGCTGGACCCGCCGTCGCACCTGACCACCCACCGGCTGCCGCACCACCAACCGGCTGCCGCACCCCCGGTCTCACCCGCCCAGGCGGCGGCGCCACAGCAGCGGGCGTATCTCGATCGCGTGGGACGGGTCGCCGTCCCAGACCGTCGGCAGGCCGGCCTCCGTCAGGGCGGCGACCACCTCCTTCCCGACCGCGACCGTGGTCGCCGGGGAGCCGTCGAAGCCGCCGTACAGCAGGGACAGGCCGTGGCCGGCGGCGGCGGACTCGGTGCACTGGGCGTGGAAGCAGACGAAGCCGCGCGCTTCGGGGGCGCCGGCCGCGGCGATCTCGGCGTCCGCGCAGGAGCGGCAGCAGCCGAAGTCCTCCCGGGCCGTGAGGCCGCCCGCCTCCAGGGCGGCGAAGGCCCTGGTCAGGCGCTCCGGGTCGGTCTCGCCGATCCAGCCGCTCTGCTCGCCGACCCGCTCCAGCCAGAGCCGGTCGGCGAGTTGCTCGGCCTGCGGGCGCGAGAGCGGGCGGCGGTCGCCCGCGACCAGGTACTCCTCGGCCTGTTCGGCGAGCCCGGCACGGTCGGTGTAGCCGCAGGCCAGCGTCAACCGCAGCCGCTCCTCCAACTCCCTCCGCTCGCCCGCCTCCAGGTCGATCGGCGGCACCGGCTCCGGCGCCGGGCCCAGGTCGAGCGGCCGCCAGTCCAGGCCCTCGTCCCAGCCCGCCGCACCGCGCGCCCAGCCCGTCATCGCCTCGACCACCGGCTCGGGCCCGTCCAGCCGCACCTCGAAGTGCCGCTCGGCGGAGCCGTCCCGGTGCTCCAGCGTGTACTCCTCCCCGTCGGCGTGCCACACCTGCACGTACACGTCCGGCAGGTCCGGTATCCGCTCCACGACGAGGAAGCGGTCGTCCGGCGCACCGATGCGCCGGACCATCCCCGCCAGTTCGTCCGCCGACACCCTCAGGTGCCGCGTCTCGTTCGTCTGCACCGCGATCGCCAGCATGACGTCACCCTTGCACACCCCACTGACAATCCCCGCGGACGATCCCGCAGTTCAGGCCCGGTGCGCCCGCCCCCGGCCGGCCACGAAGGCCACGGCCGCCGCCATGGCCGCCGTCTCCAGCAGCACGCGGCAGGGACTGCCACGGGCACAGCACCCGCAGCACCGGCTCCTCGGCGGCGAACGTCCCGTCGTCCGGGCTCAGGCCCTCTGGACGAGGGACTTCAGCTCGCCGACACTCTCGGTGAGGCTCGGTTCGCCGGAGCCCGGGTCGACGGTGAAGACCCGGTAGCCGGCGTCGGTGGTGACGCGGACCCGGCCGGATCCGGCCCACTCCGCCGAGATGAACTCCCCCTGGCCGCGGAAACCGCCCGTGTGGAGGGCGAGGACGTCCCAGCGGCGGGTCGACAGGCCGGTGCCGGTCTCCAGCCGGACGAAGTAGCGGCCGTTGTAGCCCTCCGGATCGTCGTGGTGGGCCACCGTCAGAACGTGGTCCGCCCGCTCCGGGGAGGCGGTGCGGCTCACCCCGTGGACCTTCGGGCCGAACATCTGGAGGACGTGGCCGCCACCCGTCAGCAGCAGCCCGAACACCGCGAACGCCGTCGCCAGCCCGCCGACGACGTCCCACCGGCCGCGGACCACGACCGCCGCCAGCAGCAGGACGGCGGCCAGACCGAGCATCGCCCACGGCCGGTTGAGGACGTCGGCCAGCACCGCCCGCCCGCCGTCGCCCGACTCCATGCGCCCCACCGCCCACAGCGCCGGCGGCAGCAGCAGCGCGGTGGCGGCCACGATGCCGCCGGCTCTCCCACGGTTCGTCATCGAACCCCCTCTTCGGTTTCCGGACATCCTAGAGGTGGCCGTCCCGGCCCGGCCGACAGGTTGTCCGGTGCCCTGTTCCCCCTGGCGGTGGTCGAGCCGCACATCGTGGCCGCCGGCCGGGAACCTGGACGGACGCCCCCACCGCGAACAGCAGCCCGAGGAACCCCGACCGCCGTCACCACCCCGCCGACCGTGTCCCGACGACCGCGGACCGGGCCCGTCCACCTGGAAAACCGGGTGCTTCGACGGCGGAGGGTCGGGTAGCGTGCCGGGTATGTCGAGCCCTGAGGCATCCAGGGTGGGGGCTTTCGGTCACGCGCCGTCAGCCCCCTGAAACCCGGAAGCACTGAACCACCGAGGTCCGAGCGAGCGCCACATCCGCGCCGCCCGGGGGTTGAGCGTGCGGTGACGAGACGTCCGTCCTTCTCGTTCCCCATCGCCCCGCTTCGGAGCCTCTCGATGCCCCTTCCGCTCTATCTGCTCGCCCTGGCCGTGTTCGCCATGGGCACTTCGGAGTTCATGCTCGCCGGGCTGCTGCCCGGACTCGCCGCCGACCTCGGCGTCACCGTCGGCACGGCCGGCGCGCTGACCTCGGCCTTCGCGGTCGGGATGGCGGTCGGTGCGCCGCTGACGGCCGTACTCGTCCGCAGCCGGCCCGGGCGCGGCAGCCTGCTCGGGTTCGTCCTGGCCTTCGCGGCGGCGCACGCGGTCGGGGCGGTCACCGCGAGCTTCCCGGTGCTGCTGGCCACCCGGGTGGTGGCCGCGCTCGCCAACGCCGGGTTCCTGGCCGTGGCGCTGACCACCGCCGCCGCGCTGGTCCCGGCGGACCGCAAGGGGCGGGCGCTCGCCGTGCTGCTGTCGGGGACGACGGTGGCGACGGTGGCCGGTGTCCCGGGCGGGGCGGTGCTGGGCGCGGTGTTCGGCTGGCGGGCCGCGTTCTGGGCGGTCGCGCTGCTCTGCCTGCCGGCCGCCGTCGGCATCGCCAGCGGTCTGCCGGCCGTCGCCGCTCGGGCCGACCGGTCCGCGACGACGGCCCTGCGGGCGGAACTCGCCGAGCTGCGTCGCCCCCGGCTGCTCCGCGCGATGCTGCTCGCCGGGCTGGTGAACGCGGCGACCTTCGGCGGGTTCACCTTCCTCGCCCCCGTGGTGACCGGAGCCGCCGGGTTGGGCGAACTGTGGGTACCGGTCGCGCTGGTGCTGTTCGGCGCGGGCTCGTTCACCGGGGTCACCGTCGCGGGGCGGCTCGCGGACCGGCATCCCGGTCCGGTCCTCGCGGTCGGCGGCCCGCTGCTGCTGGCGGGCTGGCCCGCGCTCGCCGTTGTGGCGGACACGCCGGGCGCGCTGCTGCCGCTGGTGTTCCTGCTGGGCGCGCTGTCCTTCGCGGTCGGCGGCACGCTGATCACCCGGGTGATGTACGAGGCGGCCGGGGCCCCCTCCCTGGCCGGCGCCTGTGCGACCGCCGCCCTCAACCTCGGCGCCACCGCCGGCCCGCTGCTGGCCGCCGCCTCTCTCGGCACGGCGGCCGGCCGGCTCGGCCCGTTCTACGCGGGCGGCCTGCTGGTCGCCGCCGCGCTGCTGGTGGCGGCAGCGCGTCGGAGGCTCGGTTGAGCCGGGCGTCGAGGAGTTCGAAGACCCGCCTCAAAGCGCCCGGCTCACACCCCGGACACCGCCGCCAGCCGCCCGTCCGCGATCGCCGCCACCAGTTCGCCGTGGTCGGCCTTCGTGCGGTCCGCGTAGCGGAGGGCAAAGTCGGCGACGGCCTCGGCGAAGGTGTCCGCGCTGCCGAGGTAGCCGGCGATGGCCAGGCGGTCGCCGGTGCGGGCGTGGGCGCGGGCGAGGGTGCGGCCGCAGAGCTCGGCGTAGGCGCGCAGGCCGGAGGGGGTGAGGTCGGCGATCTCCGTCGAGCCCTTCATGTCGCGCAGTTGGCGGCCGTAGTAGTGGCGCCCGCCGGGGCCGGTGGTCCAGCCGAGGAAGATGTCGCTGGCGGCCTGCATCAGGTGCTGCCCGGTGACGACCCGGCGGCCGCCGTGGTGGGCGGAGACCTCGGCGTCCACCCGCAGCGGCGGCAGGTGTTCCTCCAGCACCGACCGGCCGGCCTCCTTGAGCTGGAGGAACAGCGGGTCGCGGCCGTCCCGGCCTTCCAGCAGCAGGATGTAGCAGCGGGTGCCGACGCTGCCCACGCCGACCACCTTGGTCGCCGCGTCGACGAAGCGGAAGCGGTCCAGCAGTACCCGGCGGGACTCCGGGAGGGTCGACCGGTAGTCGCTGAACACCTGGCCGACGGCGCGCAGTTCGTTCCGTTTCAGCGGTTCGATCAGCGGCGGTGCGCTGATGATCCGGCGCCGCCCGTCCCGGTCCTCGGTGAGTTTGCCGAAGGCCTGCAGGCTGGTGCGGCTGCGGGCGCGGGCGAGGCCGGACTCCAGCTGCTTGCGCTGTCCCGGCTTGCCCAGCAGCGCCGGGAGGTCGGCGGTGTCCACGCGGGCGTACCAGACGTCGAGTTCGCCCTTCCCGGCCAGTCGCCGCATGGCGTCCGCGTACCCCTGGACGGCGGTGAGCGCGGCCCGGCGCGCCCGCCGCTCGTCCTGGCCGTTGTCGCGGGCGGCGACGGCGACGCTGGCGGCGAGCCGTTTGACGTCCCATTCGAAGGGGCCGGGGTGGGTCTCGTCGAAGTCGTTGACATCGAAGAGCAGTGCGCGTTCCGGCGAGGCGTACAGGCCGAAGTTCAACAGGTGGGCGTCGCCGCAGAGTTGGACGGTGAGGCCGGTCTCGGGGAGGGCTCCGAGGTCGGCCGCCAGCACGGCGGCGGCGCCGCGCAGGTAGGCGAAGGGGCTCGCCGCCATCCGGCCGCGGCGGATCGGCAGCAGCCGGGCGATCCGGTCCTCGCACTGCCGTTCCAGCACGTCGAGCGGGTCGGGCCGGTCGGCGGCGGGGATCCACCGGCCGTGGGCGGAGCGGGAGATCCGCTCCCGGGCGGCCCGGCCGCGGCGGCGGCGTTCGGCGGGGGTGGTCATGGCGGCGGCTCCGTCCGTCGGCGGGTCCTCTTCCCGCGACGCTAGGGCAGGAGTGCCGGAGGGCGCAGCGCACGCCCCCCGGCACTGCGCCGTCCGGGTGGCCCGCTCCTCAGCGCACCGTGAAGTCCGCCATCATCGCCATGTCCTCGTGCTCCAGGTTGTGGCAGTGCAGCATGTACGCCCCCGCGTAGTCGGTGAAGCGCACGAGCACCTCCACCGCCTCGGCCGGACGCAGGTCCACGGTGTCCTTCCATCCGGCGTCGTACGGGCCCGGGTCCGCGCCGTTGCGGCCGATCACCTGGAAGTGGTCCAGGTGGACGTGGACCGGGTGGTGCAGGTCGGTGGAGAAGCGCCAGAGCTCGACCGCGCCGAGGGCGGGCGTGGCGATGCTCCGGCCGGGGGTGTACGGGCGGCCGTTGATGGTCCAGCCGTCGCCGCGGCTGCGCCGGAAGGTGAAGTCGCGGGTGGTGACGGCCGCGGAGGCGTCCAGGGCCTCGACGGTGGCGAGCCGGTCGGGCACCGTCGCGTCGTCGGCCGGCTGCTTCGCGGTGACGTCGAAGCGCATCACCTCGGCCGTCCGGCCGCTGCCGAAGCGGTTGACCAGCCGGACCCGGGTGCCGGGCGCGTAGCGGGAGAAGTCGACCACGACGTCGAAGCGTTCGGCGGGGGCGATCTCGATGCCGTCGTGCCGGACCGGGGCAGCGAGCAGGCCGCCGTCGGAGCCGATCTGGACCAGGGCGCCGCCGCCCTCGGGCTGCGGGTCGAGTTCGAGCCGGTAGAGCCGGGCGTTGGAGGCGTTGAGCAGCCGCAGCCGGTAGTGCGCCCGGTCGACGTCCAGCCGGGGCCAGGGCGCGCCGTTGACCAGGATGACGTCGCCGAGCACGCCGTTGGCGTAGGCGTCGGTGACGCCCGGCTCGGCGAGCTTCGGGTCGACGGCGGGGTAGCGGAAGGAGCCGTCGGCGGCGAAGGCGCGGTCGGCGATCATCAGCGGCAGGTCCCGTTCGCCGCGCGGCAGCGGCAGCGCGGCCTCCTCGTCGTCGTGCACGAGGTGGAAGCCGGCCAGTCCGCGCCAGACGCCGGGGCCGGTGAAGCCCATCCGGTGGTCGTGGTACCAGAGGGTGGCGGCGCGCTGCTTGCCGGGATAGGTGTACGTGCGCTCGCCGACGGCGGTGCGGGCCACCGGGTGGTCCGTCCCGGACATCCCGGCCATCCCCGCCATGCCGGGCATGCCCGCCATTCCGGCCGTACCGGACGTGGCGTCCGCCGAGGACCCGACCGGAAGCAGCAGGTCGACCGGGTAGCCGTCGCTGTCCGCCGGGGTGTGTCCGCCGTGCAGGTGGGTCACCGAGGGCACCGGCAGCTCGTTGCGGTGCTTGACCACCGCCGCCCGCCCGGCGCGGGTGACCACGGTCGGCCCGGGGAAGCCGCCCCCGTACGTCCAGGCCTCGGTCCGTACCCCGGGCAGGATCTCCAGCCGGGCGACCTGCTGGGTGATCTCGTAGTAGTCGCCCGTCGCGTCGCTGCGCACCGGCTGCAGCACGGGCGGCACCGGCAGCGCGGTCCGGAAGGCCTCCGGCAGGTCGAGTTCGCTGCTCAGCAGTTGCCCGGGGCGGCCCTCGGCGAGCAGCCGGGCGGCGGAGGGGACGGCGACGGCGGCCAGGGCGCCCGCGCCGAGGACGGAGGCGCCGACGCCCAGGAACCGGCGCCGGTTCACCGGGACACCTCCACCGGTCCGCCGGGGCGCGGCAGCCGTCCGGTGCCGTCGGGGCCGCCGACGCCCGGGGCGTGCCTGGCGGGCAGCGGCAGCCGCCAGGCGCCGACCAGGCCGAACAGCACGCCGCTGACCAGCAGGACGCCGAGCGTGACGTGCACGCCGAGCGCCCGGGCGTAGCCGGCCGTGATCTGGCCGACGACGGCGGCGGTGAGCAGGAGGGTGGTCCACAGCGGCCAGAGCGGGCCCCGGCCGGGCCACCGGACGGCGACGGCCACCGCGAGCTGGATCACCACCACGGTGGCCAGCATCATCGCGTTGCCCTCGTGGTCCTTCAGGGAGTCGTAGGTGCCGTTCAGGAAGCTGCCGGCCAGCATGACCTGGAGCAGTGACAGCAGGGCCAGCAGGGTGGTGGAGGTGCGCAGCAGGATCAGCGGCCAGCGGGGCGCGGGGGCCGCGGGGGGACTGCTCATGTCGGGCTACTCTCTGCGTCGACGGTCTGGCGGGGCGGGCGCGAGCGTAGCTGATCCGACATCACGATCAGCCCTTGTCAAGGTCATTGGAAGGTCATGCGGTTCCCATGGACCCCCCGCTCGGGCCGTCGTTCCCATCCGAAGGAAGGGGGTGCCCTTGAGTCGTCCTCAAGGGCACCCCCTTCCCCGAGGCCCCGCCCCGGCCCGCTACTGGCGCACCGCGCCCAGCGCCGCCGGCCGGGTCCGCAGCAGTGCCCGGACCGGCATCCCGGTCGCCGCGAGGCAGAGCAGCACCGCTCCGGCGGCCAGCGGCAGGGCGAGCATCGGCGGCACGTACGGGGCGGAACCGGCCACGCCCCGGGCGACCGGCACCAGGGTGATCCCGGCGATGGCCGCGCCGACCGCCAGCCCGGTCGAGGCCACCAGCAGCGCCTCCCAGCGCATCATGCCGCGCACCTGGCGCCGGGTGGTGCCGGCCAGGCGCAGCAGCGCGACCTCGCGGCGCCGGTCCAGCACCGTCATCACCAGGGTGTTGGCGGCGCTGACGGCGGCGAACCCGCCGAGCACCGCGGCCATCACGGTGTTGGCCCAGCCGTTGAGCTCCAGGTCCTTGTCGGACTGGGCGACGAACCCGGCCCGGTCGGTCACCGCGGCCCCGGCCAGCGTGCCCAGCCCGGCGGCCACCGCCGCGGGGTCGGCGCCCGGCGCGTCGGCGACCAGCACCTGGCTGTCGTACCCGGCGGTGACGTGCGCGGCCACCGCGGCCCGGGGCAGCAGCGCCTGGCCGACGCCGAGCCCGCGGTCGTACACCGCGACCACGACGGGCCGGACGGCGGTGCCGTCGCCGAGCCGGAGCGGGACCCGGTCGCCGACCCCGGCGCCGAGCGCGTCGGCCAGGGTGGCGCTCAGCGCGATGGTGTCGGGGGCGCGGCCGAGGTCGGCGAGCGTGCCGCTGCGCACGCCCAGGTCGAGCACCTTCGGCAGCCGCGCCGGGTCGCCGTCGACGCCGAGCACGGGGGCGGAGCCCAGCTGGCCGCCGTTCTCGTAGACGACGCCGGTGCGCAGCACGCCGACGGCGGTGTCCACGCCGGGCACCCGGGCCGCCCGCTCGGCCGTCCCGGCGGGCAGGCCAAGGCCGGTGGCGCCGACCACGTGGTCGGCGGTGACGCCGGCCCGGACGTTCTCGCCGGCGGTGTGGCGCACGGTGCTCTGCAGGATCAGCAGGGTGCCGCAGAAGGCGGTGACCAGGACGATCGGGGTGATCGCGGAGGCCAGCCGGCGGGCGTTGGCGCGGGTGTTGTCGGCGGCCAGCGAGCCGGGGGCGCCGCCGGCCCGCAGCGGGGCGCCGAGGATCACGGCGGCGGCCCGGGCCAGCCAGGGGCCGAGCAGGGCGACGGCCATCATCAGGCACATCACCACGCCGAGCGCGGTCTGGGCGGCCTGGACGCCGTCCAGGGAGTTGGCGACGGCGGCGGCCGCGGCGCCGCCGGCGGCGAAGACCAGCCCGAGGACGGTGCGCACCCGGCCCGGGTGGGGTGGTTCGACGGAGGCCTCGCCGAGCGCCTGGGCGGCCCGCATCCGGGACGGCCGGCGGGAGGCCAGGAAGCCGGCGGTCAGCGCGGCGAGAGTGCAGGCGAGGACGGCGACGAGCATCGGCAGCGGGCCGATGTCCAGGCGGACGTCCGCGGGGACGGCGCCGCGCTCGACCAGCTGGCCGAACCACCAGCGGGCGAGGGCGAGTCCGGGCAGGATGCCGAGCGCCGCGGCGAGCGGCGCGACCAGCATCGCCTCGGTGGCGATGGTGCGGCGGATCTGGCGCGGGGTGGCGCCGACGGCGCGCAGCAGGGCGAACTCGCGGGCGCGCTGGCCGGTGGCGAGGGCGACGGTGCTCATCACCACGAAGACCGCGGTCATGGTGGCGTAGCCGCCGAAGGTGCCGCCGAGGGCCATCAGCAGGCTGCGGGCGCCGCCGAGGGCGGGGTGCTCGACGGCGCCCCGGTCGTCGCCGGTGAAGGTCCTGGCGTCGCCGCCGACGGCCTGGCGGACCTGTGCGGCGAGCGCGGCGGTGCTCACGCCCGCGCGGGGCTGGACGGCGACGGCGTCGATCCGGCCGGGGTGGCCGGAGAGGCGGTCGGCGGTGGCGTCGGCGAACCAGGCGGTGGGCCCGGCCTGCTGGGCGGCGGCCAGGCCGGAGACCCGGTAGTCCGCGGTGCCGCCGGGCGCGGTGAGCGTGAGGCGCGCGCCGGGGGCGAGGTGGGCGGCGCGCGCCGTGTCGGCGTCCAGCACCACCTCGTTCGCGCCGGGCGCGCGGCCCTCGACCAGGGTGTCGCCCGGTCCGGCGATGCCGAGCGCGGCGAAGCCCCGGCCGGTCAGGGCCGGCGCCGGGCCGGTGGCGGGCAGCGGGAAGGCGGTGTCCGGGCGGGCGGCCGCGACCCCGGGCAGCGCGGCCAGCCGGCCGACCAGCGCGGCGTCCGTCCGGGCCCGCTCCGGGGTGGCCTGCTCCACCGTCTCGGTGTCCTTGCCGACCTTCTTCTGGATCTTCACCGCCTGCTCGGCCGCGACCACCACCGGGGCGTCCGCGTACCGGGCGGGCTTCAGGCTCGCGGTCAGACCGGTCTGCAGCAGCACGCCGCAGGCCACCACCACGACGGCGCCCAGCAGCAGGGCGACCAGGGTGCCCGCGAAGGACGCGGGCCGAAAGCGCACCGAGGAGCGCGCGAGTCCGTTCGTCACGCCGCCGCTCCCACCGGGCGGGCGGTCAGCGCGACCATCCGGTCCGCGACGGTCTGCGGGCTCGGGTGCGGCAGGTCGTCCACGATCTCGCCGCCGGCCAGGAACAGCACCCGGTCGGCGAAGGAGGCGGCCACCGGGTCGTGGGTCACCATCACCACGGTCGCGCCGAGCGAGTCCACGGCCTGGCGCAGCAGCGCGAGCACCTCGTGCGCGGTCCGGGTGTCCAGGGCGCCGGTCGGCTCGTCGGCGAACACCACGTCCGGGCGGGTGATCAGCGCGCGGGCGATCGCCACCCGCTGCTGCTGGCCGCCGGAGAGCTGGCCGGGCCGGCGCCGGGCGTGCTCGCCGAGCCCCACCCGGCCCAGCAGCTCCCGCGCCCGGGCGCGGTCCTGGCGCTCCCCGGCGAGCCGCTGCGGGAGCAGCACGTTCTGCTCGACGGTCAGCGAGGGCAGCAGGTTGAAGGACTGGAAGACGAAGCCGATCCGGCTGCGGCGCAGCTTGGTGAGCCGGTTCTCGCTCAGCGCGGTGATGTCCTCGCCGCCGAGCCGGACCTGACCGGAGTCCGGGCGGTCCAGGCCCGCCGCGCACTGCAGGAAGGTGGACTTGCCGGAGCCGGACGGGCCCATCACCGCGGTGAAGCTGCCGTGGGCCAGCGCCAGGTCGATCCCGCGCAGCGCCTGCACCGTCGCCTCGCCGCGCCCGTAGGTGCGGCGCACCCCGCGCAGCTCGATCGCGGGGGCCGCCTGCGGGGCGGTGCCGTAGGGGGTGCCGTATCCGGGGGCGGCGGGGGCTGCGTGGGCGGCGGGGTCGGCGGGGGCGTACCCATCGGTGCCGTACTGGTCCGTCCCGAACTCGTCGGTCCTGCGGCGGTCTTGGCGGCGTGCCATGGGTGGGCCTTCCTTCGGTTCCGCGTCGTAGCGTCGCTCGTCGTCAACGTGCTCCAACCTAGGGAGGACGGACTCCGCGAACCATGCAGGCCACCGGCGGACCGGAGGTGGGGTTATCCCCCCACCGGTTCGGCGGGAACCCCCAGGTAGACGGCGCGCAGCTCGGCGAGCACCGGGTGGGCGGGGTCGAAGGCGGTGCCGTCCACGGCCGCCAGCGGGCACACCCCGACACCCGCGTTCACCGCGAAGGCGGCGGTGAAGCGGTCCAGCCCGTCGGCGGCCAGCGGCTCGCGGGACTGCGGACCCCGGTACGCCCCGGACAGCAGGGCCTCGGTCACGCCCGGCAGGCTCGGCCCCTGCGGCCAGACCAGCTTCTCCTCGGCGAGGAAACCCACGTTCCAGGTCGCGCCCTCGACCACCAGGCCGTCCTCGTCGACCAGCAACACGTCGTCGAAGCCCGCCAGTTGGGCCAACCGGCGGTGGTGCACCAAGCCGAACAGGCCGACGTGCTTCACCTCCGGCAGCTCCCGCCGGTACGCAGCGGTGCGGACCCGCAGCGGGGCGGGCGCGGCCGCGGTGGCCGGGCGGGTGGTCACCAGCAGGGCGGGTGCGGCCGGGGCCGCGGGGCGCTCCAGGCCGAGTTCCGGGTCGTACACGGTGACCCGGACGGTCACCGGCGCGCCGTCGGCGGGCAGCACCGCGCCGATCCGCTCCCGCACCGCCGCCCGGTCCAGCTCGGCGCCGAACAGCACCCGGCAGTCCCGGACCAACCGGTCCAGGTGCAGTGCCAGACCGCGCACCCGGCCCTCCTCCGCCCGCAGGGTGGTGAAGTGCCCGTAGTTGAGCAGCCCCAGCGCGGCCAGCCGCGCCGGGTCGGCAGGGGCGCCGCCGATCTCGATCTCAGCCATCCCCCGAGTCTGCCAGCTGCGGGAATGCCGGCGGAGCCTGCTCCGGCAGCCCCGGCCGAGGCGGCCCCGACCGAGGCGGCTCGGAGCGCGACGGCCCGGACCGAAGCGGCTCGGAGCGCGGCAGCCCGGACTGCGGCGGCGACGCCGGGCGGTACGGGCTCACCATCGGCCGGCCCGCTTTCCGGGCCGCCCGCTCGAACTCCTCGATCCGGTACGCCAGCCCCTCCGGCTCCCCCGCGTCCGACCAGCGCCACGCCTCCGCCCACCACTGCGGGCCGCGCACCAGCGGGCGGCCGGCCAGCGCCAGGCACAGGGCCAGCGTGGAGCGGGCGTACTCGTGCACCCAGCCGTCGCAGCCCCGGTAGTCCGCCGTCTCGTCCAGCCGCAGCCAGCGGCCCTCCTGCCCGGCGGCCAGTATCGGCACCCAGCCGCGCAGCCGGTCGGCGACCAGCAGGAGCAGCCGGCCGTCCTCCTCCCGCACCCGGTGCACGGGGAGCTGGGGCATCCGGGCGAAGGACAGCGAATGCTTCCAGCCCACCACCCACAGCCCCCGGCGCAGGTAGTAGCGGACCGCCGGCTGCCAGGTCCAGTGCGCCTCCAGCCGGAACCCCGGCAGGCCCTCGGCGGTGGCCGCCGCGTACACCTCGTCCAGCGCGGCGGCGGCCAGGCCCCGGCCGCGCGCGGCCGGCGTCACGTAGAGGGAGGAGACGGCGAGCTGGCTCGGACCCTTGGTCCAGTTGTCCACCGCGACGGTACCCACCACCACGCCCGCGTCGTCCCGGATCCAGTAGCGCCGCCGGTACAGCTCCCCGCCCGGCCACTCCCGCCCGCTCTCCCCCAGCCGCTCCCGCCACCCGCGCTCCGCCGGCGGCGCGAGCCCGTCCGGGTCCACCAGCTCGCCCAGTTCGCCCTCCACCAGGGACGCCAAGTCCCAGAGGGCGAACCGCCGTTCCTCCCCCGGACCGGCCGCTCGCAGCCGCGGCCCCACCGCCAGCCGGTCCTGTGCCCGCTCCACCGCCGCATCCCACGACCTCACCACAGGGCGAGGATAGCGGTGGGCCGGGGACGATCAGTAATCCACCGGCCACCGAACGTCAGCGCAGGGAGCGGGCCCGTCCCCGCCGCACCCCGAGGCCCCTCCGCGGCCCTCCCCGGCCCTCGCCACCGTGGCCGCAGCCGTCGCCGTCCTGGCGGAGGTGGGGAAAACCCGACCACAGGACTCGACTTGGCCGTGATGACCCCGCCGAGCTGCGGCGATGCAATGAAGAGGTGACGAAACGGGCGTGGTGGTGGTGCGGCGGATGGCTGGTGGCGGCCGGGTGGGCGGGGGCGTTTCCGGTGCTGTCCGGGCTCGGGCCGCACCGGAGTTGGGGGACCTTCGCGGCCTGCGGGTACCTGTCGGCGGCGCTCGCCGTGGCGCTGGTGCGGCGGTACGGGCGTGAGGTGTCGGTGGCGGTCGCCGCCGTCGGGGCGGTGCTGGTGCCGCTGCTCGTGCTGGTGCCGGCCGGGCGGGGGCAGAGCGAGGTCGGGGTGATCGAGCGCTCCGGGTCGCTGCTGCTGCACACCGGCACGCCGTACCTGGCCGAGCCGGCGTCCGTCGCGCAGTACACCCCGTACCTTCCCGGCATGGCCCTGCTGGGCCTGCCCCGGGCGGTGCTGGACGACTCGCCGCTGGGCGGGTCACCGCTGGGCGACGCCCGGCTCTGGTGTGCGGCGGTGTTCCTGGTCTGCGTGCTGCGGACGGTGCCCGCCGGGCGCCGGCTCGGCGCCGCCGCGCTCACCGCCTCACCGGTGGTCGCGCTGCCGCTCTGCGTCAGCGGGGTCGACCTGCCGCTCATCGGCCTCTGCTGGCTCGCCCTGGTCCGCGCCGCCGAACGGCGGCCGGTGGCGGCCGGGTTGGCGCTGGCCGCGACCTGCTCGCTGAAGTGGACGGCCTGGCCCGCGCTCGCCGTGGTGACGGCCCTGCTGGCGGCCACGGCCGGACGGCGGGCGGCGGTGCGCGGGGCGGCCGTCGCGGTGGGCGTGGCGGCGGTGGCCGTGCTGCCGGTGGCGCTGCGCGCGCCCGGGCCGCTGGTGGAGCAGGTGTTCGCCTTCCCCACCGGGCGCGGCCGGCTGCCCACCCCGGCCGCCAGCCCGCTGCCCGGACGGCTGCTCGCCGATCTCGGCCCACCCGGCTGGTACGCCGCCGTCGGCCTGCTGCTGCTCGCCGGGCTCGCCGTCGGGGCGTCCTTGCTCCTCCGACCGCCCCGCACCGCACCCGCGGCGGCGCACCGGCTGGCCCTCGGGCTGACCGCGGCCTTCCTGCTGGCACCCGCCGGGCGGTTCGGCTACCTCGCGCTGCCGCTCGTCCTCGTTCTGCTCTCCCGCTCGTCCTCCGTTCCAGTCGCCGTTCCGGTCTCCGTTCCGCTCTCCGTTCCGAAAGGCCTGCCATGGGCACCACCCTCGTCGTCACCAATGACTTCCCACCGCGCCAGGGCGGCATCGAAACCTTCGTCCGGGCCATGGCCGACCGCGTCCCCGACCACGACGTCGTGGTCTACACCTCGGCCGAACCCGGCGCGGAGCGCCACGACGCCGCTCTCCCCTACCCGGTGATCCGCGACCGCGCCCGCACCCTGCTGCCGACCCCGCGGGCCACCCGCCGGGCCGCCGCGATAGCCCGCGCCCACGGCTGCGACCGGGTCTGGTTCGGCGCCGCCGCCCCGCTCGCCGCGATGACGCCCGGCCTGCGGCTGCTGGCGCCCGGCATCCGCCGCACGGTCGCCACCACGCACGGACACGAGATCTGGTGGGCCCGCACCCCGGGCGCCCGCGGCCTGCTGCGCCGGATCGGCCGCAGCACGGACGCGGTGACCTTCCTCGGGGCCTACACCCGCACCCGGATCGCTCCCGCGCTCGGACCGGACGCCCGGCTGGTGCGCCTGGTGCCGGGGGTCGACCCGTCGGTCTTCCGGCCGGCCGGCACCGCCGCGGTGCCGGCCGCCGCCCCGGTGGTCCTCTGCGTGGCGCGGCTGGTCCCGCGCAAGGGGCAGGACACGCTGATCCGCGCGCTGCCCGCGATCCGCCGGGCCGTGCCCGGGACCACGCTGGTGCTGGTCGGCCGGGGCCCGGACGAGGACCGGCTGCGGGGCCTGGCCGGCCGGCTGACCGAGCCGGGCAGCGTGGTGTTCACCGGCGGCCTGGACCACGCCGGGACGGCCGTCCACTACGCCGGCGCGGACGTCTTCGCGATGCCGTGCCGCACCCGGCGGCTGGGCCTGGAGGCCGAGGGCCTGGGGATCGTCTTCCTGGAGGCGGCCGCGGCCGGCCTCCCGGTGGTGGCCGGCCGCTCCGGCGGCGCCCCGGACACCGTCCTGGACGGCGTCACCGGCACGGTCGTCGACGGCCGCGATCCCGCCGAGGTGGCCGCCGCCCTGACCCGCCTCCTGCTGGCCCCGCCCGCCGAGCGGGCCCGGATGGGGGCGGCGGGGCGGCGCTGGGTCGAGGAGCACTGGACCTGGGAGGCCTCGGCGCGGCGGCTCACGGAGTTGCTGGACCCCGTTTCGCCGCTGCCGGGCCCGGGCGCCCCGGCCGCTCCGGCTGTTCAGGCCGTTCCGGCCGTTCCCCGTCCCCCGGCCGCCTCGGCCGCTCTGGTCCCTCCAGTCGCTCCGGCCGTTCCCGGGCCTCCGTCCGCCCAGGAGGCTCCGGCCGGACCGGTCACTCCGCCTGCCCCCGCAGGTGCCTGACCAGTCGGGCGATGGCGGGCGCCCCGCCGTTGGCGCGGACCGCCGTCACCCAGTTCCTCGCCTGGCCCGGCAGGTCGTCGCGGCTCGGGCAGGAGAAGCTGAACAGCCAGACGTGGGCGGACAGATCACGCTCCGGCATGGCCTGCCACTCCTCACCCCCGGCCGCCGTCAGCGTGTCCTGGCAGGCCGCCAGCGCCCGGTCGCCGTCCCCGGCCCACTCCTGCCGCAGCCACAGCAGGAAGTTGGTCTGCGCCGTCGTGGTGTCCTCCCTGGTCGCCTCGCCCTTGAGCAGCCGGTTGACGATTGCGCTCTGCGGTTCCCGTGTCCTCTCCATGACGCCATCGTTCCGGCCGCACAACCCCTGTGACAAGTGGGTGAATTGCCGTCCGGCGCGCGCTCCGGTCACTCGCCGCGCAGGTGCGCCAGCACCGCGAGCACCCGCCGGTTGCCCTCGGTCGGGTCCAGGTCCAGCTTCATGAAGATGTTCCCGCAGTGCTTCACCACCGAGGCCTCGGTGATGCTCAACCGGGCGGCCACGGCCTGGTTGTTGAGGCCCTCGGCCAGCAGCGCGAGCACCTCGCGCTCGCGCGGGGTGAGGCGGGCCAGCGGGCGGTCGCCCGACCGGCCGCGCAGCAGCACCCGGACCACGTCGGGGTCGATCACCGTCTCCCCGTCCGCGACCCGCCGCAGCGCGTCCAGGAAGTCCGCGACGTCACCGACCCGGTCCTTCAACAGGTAGCCCAGACCGGCCGGTTGAGCACCGGCGGCGGCCAGCAGCCGGGTCGCGTACGGGGTGGCCACGTACTGGGACAGGACCAGGACGGGCAGGCCGGGGTGGCGCTCGCGCAGGGCGAGGGCGGCGCGCAGGCCCTCGTCGGTGTGGTCGGGGGGCATCCGGACGTCGGTGACCACAATGTCCGGCCGTTCGGCGTCGACGGCCGCGGCCAGCGCCTCGGCGTCGCCGACGGCGGCGGTCACCCGGTGGCCGCCCAGGGCGAGGAGTTCGACCAGTCCGGCGCGCAGCAGCACCGCGTCCTCGGCGATCACGACCCGGAGCACGGGACCTCCAGCCGCAGCGTCGTCGGGCCGCCCGTCGGGCTCGTCACCATCAGCCGTCCTCTCAGCAGTGCCACCCGGTCGGCGAGTCCCGCCAGTCCGGCCCCGGCGGCCGGGTCCGCCCCGCCGCGGCCGTCGTCGGTCACCTGGACGACCAGCCGGCCGCCCGCGACCCGCCCGCGGACGGTGATCGCGGTGGCGCCGCTGTGCTTGGCGGCGTTGGTGAGCGCCTCGGTGACGGTGAAGTAGGCGGTGGTCTCCACGGCCGGGTGCAGCCGCTCCGGGAGCTCGATGTCGGCGGCCACCGGGATCGGGTGACGCAGCGCGACCTCGGCGACGGCGGCGGCGAGCCCGTGGTCGGTGAGCACCTGCGGGTGGATGCCGCGCACCAGTCCGCGCAGCTGCTCCAACGCCTGCCGGGCCTCGCCGCGCGCCCGGGTGACGAGGTCCGCCGCCCGGCCCTGCCGGTCGCGCAGCTCGTACTCGGCGAGCCCGAGGGTCATGCTGAGCGCGACCAGCTGCTGCTGCGCCCCGTCGTGCAGGTCGCGCTCGATCCGGCGCCGCTCGGCCTCGAAGGCATCGGCCAACCTGGCCCGGGAACGGGTGAGTTCGAGCACCTGGCGACCGAGGTCGTCCTCCCGGGGGGCGAGCAGGAAGCGGGCCAGCGCGACCTCGGCGGCGGTCAGCAGCGCCCCGGCGTACGCGCAGAGCAGCAGGCCGGCCAGTCCGGCGGCGGTGAACGGCAGGGCGGCGAGCGGCCCGGGGACGGCGTGCCCGGGGATCAGCATCACGGTCTCCGGCGCGAGCGCCCAGACCACCAGCGGGGAGAGCACGTACAGGCCGGAGAGCACCAGCAGCGCGGTGAAGCCGAGCGCGGCGGCGGCCAGCACCGTCGAGGCGAGTGCGGCATGGGCGAGTTCGCGCCAGGTGGCCCGCTCGCGCAGCCGGGTACGGATGCGGGCCCGGCGGCCCGCCCCGGGCAGGCTGCGGTGCGGGTCGGGCAGCGGGACCGGCTCCACCAGCCGCAGCCGCCACCGGGCCGCGGTGGCGGTCGGAATGCCGGCGAGCACCAGGGCGACCAGCAGCGGGATCCCGACGCCGATCGCCCCCAGGCCCAGGCCGAGCACCAGCAGCACCACGAGGACCACCAGCAGCACCGGCCCGAGCAGCGCACTGCCCAGCAGGTACGCCCAGCAGCGCGGCACCCAGCGGGTGAACGGGAAGCGCAGCGGGTGCGCCCGCAGCGCCTCGCCCACGGCCGTCGGCTGCGGATCCGCCTCGCGGCCCCCTTCGCCGCCTCCGCCCCCGCCTTCGCTGACCTCGCTCACCCGGTCCACCCTAACCGACCGGCTGACGGCCCTTCGGGTCCTCCGCCGGGGCCTCGCCCTCGGCCGCCACCGGGGCCGGGCGCGGCCGGGCCAGCGCGACGGCAGCGATCACCAGCGCGCCGCCGACCAGCGCGTTCCAGCCCACCGGCTCGTGCAGGAAGGCCGCGCCCAGCGCCGTCGACCAGAGCGGCATCACGTACGTGACGGCGGAGGCCACCGTCGCCCCCGCGCCGCGGACCAGGGCCAGGTTGAGCAGGTACGCCAGGCCGGTGCCGGCCACGCCGAGCACCAGCAGGGCGAGCGCCGGGCCCGCCCCGGGCCAGTGCGGAGCGCCTGCGGCGAGCGGCGCGACCAGCGCCAACTCGGCGGCGGCGCAGGCGATCTGGAGCGCGGAGAGGGTGGTCACCGACTCCGGGCGGCCGGACAGGAAGCGGCGCAGATAGGCGAAGCCGGCGCCGTAGCAGCAGGCAGCGGCCAGGCAGGCCAGCGCGCCGGCGGTCGCCCCGGTGCCGAGGCCGCGCCAGACCCCGAGCACGGTGAGCACGCCGAGGAAGCCGAGCCCGAGGCCGGCCAGTCGGCGGGCGCCCGGGCGGCGCTCCCCGGGGACGGCCAGCACCGCGAACAGCAGGGTGAACAGCGGGGTGGCCGCGTTCATCACTCCGGCGAGCACCGAGCTGACCCTGGTCTCGCCGAACGGGAAGAGGGTGAACGGCACCGCGTTGAGCAGCACCGCCACCACCGCCGAGTGGCCCCACAGCACCCGGTCGCGCGGGGCCCGCTCGCCGCGCACCACGAGGATCGCCCACAGCGCGGCCGCGCCCAGCAGGCAGCGCCACAGCGCCACCCAGAGCGGCGGCACCCCCGCGTCGACCGCGACCTTGATCAGGGCGAAGCTCGCGCCCCAGATCGCCGACAGGGCCACGAAGCCCGGCAGCCAGCGCCGCACCTCCACCACCTCCTTGTCCGTGTCCGTGTCCGTGACTGTGACTGTGGCCGTGCCATCAGCTGGACAGAGCGTGGCCCGGCACCGGACCATGAGTCCAACAAGTGGCAGCGCACCCATGATGAGGAAGTCTCATGACCTCGGACGTCAACCTGGCCCAGCTCAGGGCATTGGTCGCGGTGGCCGACACCGGCGGCTTCGGCGCGGCCGCCGACGAGCTGGGCATCAGCCAGTCCGCCGTCTCGCACGCCGTCGCCGCGCTGGAGCGCAACCTCGGCGCGCCCGTGCTGCGGCGCGGCAGCCCGTGCCGCCCCACCCCGCTCGGCGAGCAGATCCTCCCGCACGCCCGGACGGCCGTCGCCTCGGCCGCCGCCGTCCGCACGATCGCCACCCGGCACCGCGGCGGCCTGACCGGCACCGTACGGCTGGCGGCGCCCACCACCGTCTGCCAGGCACTGCTGCCCGGACTGCTGAAGGACTGGCGGGCGGCCCACCCGCAGCTGACCGTCCGGGTCTTCGAGGGCGAGGACGAGGAGCTGGCGGCCTGGCTGGAGGCGGGCACGGTCGACGCCGCCGTGCTGGTGGACGCCGGTCCGCTGCCGCCCGGGGCGGTCGCGCTCGGCGCCGACTCGATGCACGCACTGCTGCGCCGCGACCATCCGCTCGCCGACCAGCCGACCGTCCACGTGGCCGAGTTGGAGGACGACGACTTCCTGCTCTCGGAGGGCGGCTGCGAGCGCCACATCCGCGAGGCCTACCGGCGGGCCGGTACCCGCTTCACGCCCCGGCACCGCATCCGCGACCTGAACACCCTGATCGGCATGGTGCACGCGGGCGTCGGGGTCTCGGTGATGCCCGCACTGGCACTGACCATGCTCCCGGCCGACTGCGTGCTGGTCCCGATCCGGCCCGCCGTCCACCGGACGCTGTCGCTGACCGGGCCGACCGGCCGCCCGTGGGCCCCCGCGGTCAGCGGACTGCTGGCGGGGGTGGGCGCGGACACCGCCGTCGGGGCCTGAGCCCCCGGCGCCGGGCGCTCAGCTCCATCCGTCCGGCGGCAGCCAGGGCGGTCCGGGGGGCTGGTCCCACCGGGCGACGAACCGGGCGACGACGGCGCGCAGTTGACGGGCGTGCCGGGGCGACAGCGCGAGCATCACCGCCTCCAGCAGGTCCCGGTCGTCCCACGGGCAACCGCAGCAGAACCAGTACAGGTCGCGCTCCGCGCAGTCCTCCCACAACCGGCGCTCGGGACGGTGGACGTACGCCCGCCACCGGCGCAGTCGGGCTTGACCCTTTTGGGGTTGACCCCCCTTCCCCACAGGTCTATACCAATGAGGACCTTCGGCAACCACCCGCCGCCGACGGTCCGTTCGGCCGCCGCGCCACCCCCACACCCGGCGCGACCAGGCCGGCCTCCCCCACTGCCGTTTCCTGGAAAGGCTTCCGATGGAACGCGCTCTTCCCCCGCATTCCCACCGGCACACCGCACCTCGCCCCGCCCGTCGCCCCGCCCCCGGGCGCCGCGCCGCGCTCGCCGTGGCCGCCGCGCTCGGCCTGGTCGCCGGCGGCGTCGCCGCCCTGGCCGGCACCGGCTCCGCCTCCGCGGACACCGCCGGCACCACCGCCGCCGGAGGGCTCGGCAGCAACTGGTACGCCTCGGCGCCGTACCTGATGCCCGAGGACAACAGCCCGCCGGACGCCGCCGCCGTCATGGACGCCACCGGCCAGAGGGCCTTCCAGCTGGCGTTCATCCTGGCCCAGGGCAACAGCTGTTCGCCCGCCTGGGGCGGCACCTCCTCGATCGACACCGACACCACCATGCCGAGCGTCATCCAGACCGTGCGCGGCAAGGGCGGGGACGTCTCGGTGTCGGTCGGCGGGTACGGCGGCACCAAGCTGGGCCAGGTCTGCGGCACCCCCGAGGCGACCGCCGCCGGCTACCAGAAGGTGATCACCAAGTACGGCCTCAAGGCGATCGACTTCGACCTGGAGGAGCCGGAGTACGAGAACACCGCGGCCATCCACAACGAGATCGGCGCGGCCCGGATCCTCCAGCAGAACAACCCCGGCCTGTACGTCTCGATCACCACCGCGGGCACCAACGCGGGCACCGGCTGGTTCGGCACCCAGATGCTCAACGAGGCCAAGTCGCAGGGCTTCACGCCGGACAACTACTCGATCATGCCGTTCGACGGCGGCTTCAGCGGCGCCGCGGCGCAGACCGACGCGCTGGTGAAGTTCAACCAGATCCTGCAGAGCACCTTCGGCTGGAACGAGGCCACCGCGTACGCTCACGAGGGCGTGTCGATGATGAACGGCCGCACCGACGCCGCCGAGTACTTCCACCAGTCCGACTTCCAGACCGTGCTGGACTTCGCCACCGCGCACGGCCTGGCCCGGTACACCTACTGGTCGGTCAACCGGGACCGCCAGTGCGCGGGCAATGTCGACCCGGGGCTGTCCGGCTCCTGCTCCAGCGTGGCGCAGAACGACTGGGACTTCACCAAGTACACGGTGAAGTTCGCCGGGGCGACCCCACCCACCACGCCACCCACGACGCCGCCGACCACCCCGCCCACGACTCCTCCGACCACCCCCGGCAGTTGCACCGCCCCGGCGTGGAGCGCGAGCACCACGTACACCGGCGGCGCCAAGGTCTCGTACAACGGGCACAACTACCACGCCAAGTGGTGGACGCTGAACGAGGTGCCGAGCGCCGCCGGCCAGTGGGGCGTCTGGGCCGACGACGGGCCCTGCTGAGCGAACCACCCCGGTGCGGCGGGGAGGCCGCATCCCGCTGAGGCCCGTGCCCCGCCGTCACCGGAGGGGCACGGGCCTCAGCGGGATGCGGGGCCTCGGCGGGGCACCGCGCAGGTCACGGGCACCGCGCAAGTCACGGGCACACGCAAGTCACGGGCACAGCGCAGGTCACTCCCCGGCGAACCGCTCCCGCAGCTCCACCAGCACCTCCGCCGCCTCCGACAGCCCGGCCGCCTCGCAGCGCGCGATGCCGGCGGTCAGCCGGGCCACCGCTGCCTCGGTGCGACCGAGATCGCTGCCCTCGATCAGCGCGGCCAGCCGGACCGACTCCGCCCGCGGCGACTCGGCCAGCTCGCCGCCCGCCTCGTACTCCGGGACGGCCCGCTCGGCCTCGGCCAGCGCCTCCTCGTACCGCCCTGCGACGGCCAGCGAGCGCGCCCGCTCGTAGTGCGAACCACCGCGCAGGTACCAGGAGTTGTACTCCTCGCCGGCCTGTTCGGCCGCCTCTCCGACCGCGTCCGCCTCGGCCAGCAGGGCGAGCGCCGCCGCCAGCCCCTCGGCGCCCTGCTCCCGCATCGTCATCCGGGCCAGCTCCCGCAGGGTGGCCGCCAGCTGGTCCACCTGCGGGGCCTTGCCGTGCGCCTCGCGGGCGCGGGCCAGCGCCGCCTCGGCGACGTCCCGGCGCTCCGCCCGGGCGAGCGCCAGGGTGGCCTCGCAGGCGACCATGGTGTGGGTCTCCTGGTCCTCCCAGCCGGCCACCAGGTCGGCCAGCCGCAGGTACTCCTCGGCGGCGTCCCGGTGCTCCTCCAGCTCGGACAGCCCCCGGGCGAGGTCCAGCCGGGCCTGGGCGAGCATCCGCACGTCCAGCCGGGCCGCCGACGCGTCCAGCAGCACCGACTCCAGCACGGCCACCGCGTCCGCCGCCCGCCCGGTGTCGCGCAGCACGTCGGCCAGCTGCATGCGCACCCGGGCGGCCTCCTCGACCGCCTCGGCGCCCTTGCGGTCGTAGCGCGCGGCCGCCTCCGACAGCGCGCGGACGGCACCGCCGAGGTCCCCCGCCTGGAGGCAGCCGTGGCCGAGCATCATGTACGTCGGCGCGTACGGGTAGGAGTCGTCGCCCCAGCGCACGGCCTCGGCCAGCGCCCGGTGGAACACCTCGACCGCCTGGCCCGGCTCGCGGCCCTGCAGCAGCACCTGGCCCAGCAGGCCGAGCACCCTCGGGGTGTGCCAGGGCAGCTCGGCGGCGTCCAACTGGGCCAGCACTTCGCGCAGTTCGGCCTCCGACTCGGCCAGCAGGCCCTTCCGGGCGGCGGCGTCGGCGGTGTACTGCCGGGAGGTGGCAGCCCGCCGCTCGGAGCCGAGCTCCACGGCCGTGCGCCGGTAGGCCCCGACGACCGCCTCGAAGCGCTCGGCCACCTCGTCGGCGGGCTCGGGCAGCGTCTCGACCAGGTCGTGGTGGGCGGCGTAGGCGCGGGTCTGCAGCACGATCAGGTAGTCGTCGTCGGTCAGTTCGCCGCCGGCGCGCAGTTCCTCGGCCCGCGCCAGCGCCGCGTCGAGCGCCGCCCAGTCGGCCCGCCGGCCGCTGTGCCCGCTGTCCGCATCCGCGTCCGCGCTGCGACCCTCGCCGCCGTCGCTCTCGTCGTCCAGGTCCGCGATGAGGGTCCGGGCACGGCACATCAGCGCCGACCCGGCCAGTCCCGCCTGCTCGAACAGCTCGGCGGCGGCCAGCAGCCCGGCCTTGCCCTCGGCGTACGCGTCCCGCTGGAGCGCCTCGTGGGCGCGCTGCTCGGCGAGTTCGGCGCGCAGCCGCTCGGGGCCGCCCAGCCCGGCGCTCCGCGGGTGGACGAAGTCCGCGGCCCCGGCGCGCTCGGCGACCCGCTTCCACAGCCGGTCGGCGTCCGGGTGGCCGAGCACCTCCAGCTCGCGGGCCCGCAGCACCAGGGCGGTGAAGTCCTCCGGCTCCGGCTCGACCGTCCGGCGCGGCGCGGGCGCGACGGCCGGGGCGTCGGACAGCCCCGGCGCGGCCACGGCCCGCACACCCAGTGCCAGCGGCTCGGCGAGCAGCGGCTCGACGGCCAGCCGGGCGCGCCGCTCGGCGCCGACCGCGCCGGTGCCGTTGCGGGCGTCGAAGCGTGCGGCCAGCGCGTCGGCCTCGGTGCGAACGTGGGCCAGCAGGGAGTCCACCGTCCAGGTGGCGCCCGCCGGGCCGCTGACCGCGAGTTCGCCGTGGCCGGCCCGGGCGAGCAGGGCGACCAGCACCTCGACGCCGGTCAGGAAGCCCAGCCGGGCGGCGGGTTCGCCGGTGACCGCGAACAGGTCCCGGTTCTCGGCGAGCAGCTCCAGGCCGCGCGGCTCGTTGCCGGACAGCGCGCAGAACTCGATGTGCAGGCCGACGGCGTTCAGCATCGAGGCCTTGCCCCGGGCGTAGCGGTAGCCGGAGAGGTGGCCGGAGCGGGCCTCGTCCAACCGGCCCCGGCGCAGCTGCGCGAGCAGGGCGGTGGCCTGGCTGAGGTAGGGCTCCTGCTCGCAGCCGCTGCGGCCGTCCAGCACCGGGGCGATCACCTCCAGCGCCCGGGCGTCGTCCCCAGCGGCGATGAAGTGCCGGGCGCGGGCGCGGGTCTCGCAGGCGTGGCAGTCGCTCAGCTCGGAGCGCGGGCGGGCCGCCCACAGCTCGTAGGCGTCCTGCACGTCGATGCCGGTCTGCACGGCCAGGTGGTAGCGCTGGGCGTAGTACGGCTGGAGGTCGTGGCCGGCCGTGCGGTAGCGGTCGCGCAGCTCGGTGTGCCAGCGCCGGACCGCCGCGAGCGGGACGTCCGGGGTGTCCTTGAGCGCGTCGGCGACCCACTTGAAGCGCCAGAGCACCTGGCGCCGGGCCCATTCGCCGAAGCCGTCCGGGTCGGTGTCCCAGAGCTTGAGGATGCGGGCGAAGACGACCGGGCTCTTGCTGCGCTCGCCGTCGTACTCGTAGGCCTCCATCAGCTCCAGCAGGGCCATCGAGCGAATCCCGGTGTCCTCGAACTGCTCGGCGGCGTCGACGAGTTCCTCGGCCGTGACGGTCCTGGTCCGGCCGTACGGGCGGGCGTCGTTCTCGCGCAGCGCGGCCATCACCGCGTCGGGGGTGTCCAGCATCACGCCTCCTTGTCGCCTTCGGGGGTGCCCGCCGCCTCGTGGCCGAGCATGGCGTGGTCCAGCAGGCTGATGAACGAGCGGTTGAGCAGGGCGGACTCGCTGGCCTTGAGCGGGCGGCGGGTCATCAGCACGGCCTGCCCGTACAGCGCCTCGACGGCGGTGACGGCCAGCTCGCGGCTGGTGACGGTGGCGGCGCGGCGCACCAGCGGGTTGAGGTGGTTGAGCACCAGTTGGGCGCGGGGCACCTCGGCGCGCAGCGAGCCGAGGATGTCCGCCCACAGCCCGTCGGCCTCGTCGGCGAGCTGGGCCCTGGTGCGCTCGTGCCGGGCCTCCCGGTTGTCGAGCAGCAGGGCGGGCGCGTTGGTCGGGTGGAAACTGCGCAGCGCGACGTCGCAGTCGAACCGGCCGACGACCTCGCGGGCGATCGCCAGGAAGGCGTTGGCGGCCAGCTCGACGGCCGGGTCCACGGTGTCCAGGTGCGCGGTGACGGTGCCCGGGTCGAGGTCGGAGACCGAGACGCCGGGCCGGATCTCGGGCAGCCGGTGGACCAGGTCGTGGTCGTAGGTGTAGCCGCCGTTGACCACGCCGAGCCCGGCCGCGGCGGCGATCGGGGCGACCTGGCGGAACTCCTCGACCGTACGGGTCACCAGCACCGTCGGGTGGCTGCGGGCGAACTCGTCCAGGGTGACGTTGCCGTCGGTGGTCTCGAACGGCAGCCAGGGAAGCATCATCCGCAGCAACTCGTCGTCGTAGCGGGCGAGTTCCTTGACGGCCAGGTGGTGGACGGACAGGAAGCGGTGCAGCAGCGCCGGGTCGCTCGCGGACAGGCCGGTCAGCCAGTCGCGGATCCGGGCGCCGAGCGCGTCCCGGACGGCAGCCAGCGTCTCGTCGGCGTACAGGCCCTCGCGGGAGGCGGTCGGGCGCAGCCCGTCGGTGTCGACGACGCAGCGGACGAAGAAGGCCCAGTCCGGCAGCAGTTCGTCGGCCTGGTCGGAGAGCAGCATGCCCTTGAGGTGCACCCGGTGGCCGTTGCGGCGCGAGGGCGGGGCGGCGTCCGGCAGCACGTACGCGACGCCGCGCAGGCCGACCAGCGGCAGGTCCAGCTCGATGGTGTCGAGCGGGGTGAAGTCGAAGGCGGCGCGGCAGTACTCGGTGAGCGCGTCGCGCCTGGCCAGCGGGGAGGCGTGGCGCTCGGCCCACGGCGGGGTGCGGTTGACCCGGTGCTCGGTGCCGGCGGCGTCGATCACCGTGACGTCGTGGCGCAGCAGGCTGCCGAAGTCCCGGGCGAGGGTGAGGACCCGGCCGGGGCGGGTCCACTCGGCGGCGTCGGCGCGCGGGGCCAGCGTGACGGTGGTGCCCGGCTCGGGCTTGGCCGAGGCGGGCAGCGTGCGGATGGTGTAGCTGCCGTCGGAGCTGCCGCGCCACTCGATCACCGGGGCGTCCGGGGTGGCGGCGGAGCGGGTGACCACGGTGATCTCGTCGGCGACCACGAAGCAGGCGAGCAGGCCGATGCCGAACTGGCCGATGAAATCGCCGCGGGCCTTGGCCAGCCCGGCGCCGTCGAACCGGCCGTCGGCGTCGCGCTTGGAGCTGCGGCCGATGGTGGCGAGGAAGGTGTGGACGTCCTTCTCCGTCAGGCCGACGCCGGTGTCGGTGACGGACAGCTCGTCGTCGGCGCGGACGGTGATCCTGGCCGGCGCCTCCGGGTCGAGGGCGCGGCGGGCGGAGATCGCGTCCACCGCGTTCTGCAGCAGCTCGCGCAGGTAGACCCGCGGGCTGGAGTAGAGGTGGTGGGAGAGCAGGTCCACCAGACCGCGCAGGTCCACCTGGAAGGTGTGCGCACTCGTCGGGTTGTCGGTAGGGGACACCGGAGGCTCTTTCGATCGCGGGGTGGATGACGGTGGTGGGGTGCGGATGCGGGTGCGGGTCGGTACCGGCACCGGCACCGGTCGGCGCCGGGCGGCACCGGTACGCCTCAGCGCCAGTACGAGGTGCAGCGGTCGCGGTGGGCGCGGAAGGCCTTGACCGGATTGCCCGACAGGTAGTGCCAGGGCGATTCGGTCACGAAGCCGTCCAGCGCCTCGAACAGCAGGCGCGCGGTCTTCGGCTGGTCGGCGAGGGAGAAGGCCATCGCGAAGGTGTTGAAGGCGCCCTGCCAGCCGCGCGCCGGCACGAAGGCCGGGTGCAGGACGGACCGGAAGGCCGCCTCCTGCAGCCCGGCCACCACGGCCGGACTGGTCAGGTAGGCGCCGTCCTCGCCGTCCGGGAGGGCCAGCCAGTGCTCCAGGTGCGCGACCGCGACCAGCTCACCGAGGCGGCTGCCCTCCGGGGCGGCGAGCATCACGGAGCGGGCGAACTCGTGCATCTCCTCGTGCGAACCGCCCCACTTGGCGCTCAGCTGCTGCAGCCTGACCCAGTGCGAGGCGGAGTTCCCGGGCGCCCGGCGCACCGCGGCCTCGAAGCGGCTGGTGGCGACCTCCGGGCCGAGCGAGGCCCCGAGGGCGCTGGTCTGCAGGAACCGCCAGGGGGCGTGCCAGGACGGCTCGCGCTCGGCGACCTCCAGCAGTTGCTCCTCGGCGACCTCCAGCCGCTCGTGGAACACCTTCCACCGCTCCTCGGTGACGTCCTTGGCCCGGGCGCCCGTCCGGGCCTCCCAGCCCCAGTCGATGTGCCGGGCACCGGACAGCAACAGCAGCAGCGTGTCGTCCGGGGTGTCGGCCAGCGCGCGGGACGTCCACTGCTCGACCCGGGGCACGTCGGCTATCGCCCCGACCAGGAAGGTCAGGTCCTCGCCCTCGGCGGCGGCGAGCGCGGGGCGCAGCGCGGCCCAGTCCCCGTCGGCGGCCTGGCGGAGCGCCAGACGCACCGACTCGTCCCCGTACGCCGGGTCGAGCCGCGGCTCGGCAGCACCGGCCGGCGCGGCCGATCCGGCTCCCCGTCGGCCGAAGCCGAACCCGAACCCGCGCCGCTCGGCCCGGTCCTCCGCGCCCTCCCCGCCGGAGCGGCGTCGGAACAGCGGCATGTCTGGCCCCCTCGAACGTCATCAGTATCTTTCGCATGGCCGCACTATGGCCACGAGAAGGTACATATCACGGTCGACCGACATCCGTTTCCCCAGCCCAGCGCCCCGCCCGTGCGGGGAGAGGTCCCTCAGCCCACGCCCGGCCCGGCGTCCGGCGCCTTCCCGGCCTGGGCCTGCTCGATCCGCTTGACCAGCATCACCGCGAACTTCCGCGTCGCGGCCACGTCCACCGGACCGCCCTCGCTGGTCACGCTCGCCACCACGGTGCCCGAGCGCACCACGATGCCGACGCCCTCGCCCTCGGCCAGCGGCCCCTGGAAGGTCTGGCTCTCGCTGCCCAGCACCGGGGTGTCGATCTTCTTGAACGGCCCGGCGGCGTACGAGGCGTAGCTCTCCTTCAGCCGCTGCGCCGCCGCGTCCCGGCTGGGCAGGGTGTCCACCAGGAAGCGGACGACCACGTCCCCCGAGGAGAACCGGACCGACCCGCTGAGCGGCTTCCCGGCGCAGGAGGCGGCGGCGGCACCGGTGCAGGTGACCTTGTGGTCGGCCGTGTCGACCTTCCGCTTCTCCTCCTCCCAGCCGGCCATCGCCTTGCCGTCCGGCAGCACCTGCCCGACCACCTTGTCGTCCAGCAGCGCCACCTCCAGGTCCCCGCGCGGCACCTCCACCGCGGCCGGGGCCGGTGCGGAGGCGGGCGCCGAACCCGCCCCGGGTGTCCCGGCGTCCGACCCGCTCGGCGCGGGAGCGGGCGCAGCCGCGGACGCGGACGCCCCGGCCGTACCCGTCGACGCCGCCGCCGGGCCCGAAGCGGACGAACCCGCGGCCGCCGCCCCACCGACCCCCTTCGACCCCCCGGAGGAGCACCCGGCCAGCACGCCCGTCAGTACCCCCGCCGCCGCCACCGCGGCAAGCACTCGCCGACCACTCATCCCCGTCGCCCTCCCTAGACCTGTCAGTGATCCCTCAAGATAGCGACCGCCCTGCCCGCGAACGCCGACGGGGCGGCGACCTGTCGGTCACCGCCCCGTCGTGCTGCTCGTCGTACCGCTGTGTCGTCCTGCCCTACCGGTGGATCAGACCGCCGGAACCGGGAAGGTCGGGTACTCGACGCCCGAGATGTACTGGACGACCCGGATCACCTGGCACGAGTAGCCGAACTCGTTGTCGTACCACAGGTAGAGGATCGCGTTGTCGCCCTCGACCTTGGTCGCGCCGGCGTCCACGATCGACGCGTGGCGCGAGCCGATGAAGTCGCTGGAGACGGCGTCGGGCGAGTCGGTGAAGTCGATCTGGCGCTTCAGCGGCGAGGTCAGCGAGACGTTCCGCAGGTACTCCAGGACGTCCTCGCGGTTGGTCTCCCGCTTGAGCTGGAGGTTGAGGATCGCGATGGAGACGTCCGGCACCGGGACGCGGATCGAGCTGCCGGTGATCTTCGCCTCGAGGTCCGGGAGGGCCTTGGCGACGGCCGAGGCGGCACCGGTCTCGGTGATCACCATGTTCAGCGGCGCCGAGCGGCCGCGGCGGTCGGCCTTGTGGTAGTTGTCCAGCAGGTTCTGGTCGTTGGTGAACGAGTGGACGGTCTCCACGTGGCCGCGGACCACGCCGTACTCGTCCTCCATCGCCTTCAGCGGCGGGACGATGGCGTTGGTGGTGCAGGAGGCGCAGGACAGGATCTGCTCGTCCGGCTTGATCGTGTCGTGGTTCACGCCGTGCACGATGTTCGGGACGTCGCCCTTGCCCGGCGCGGTCAGCACGACCTTGGCGATACCGGGGCGCAGGTGCTTCGACAGGCCCTCGCGGTCGCGCCAGCGGCCGGTGTTGTCGATCAGGATCGCGTCCTTGATCCCGTACTCCGTGTAGTCGACCGTGGTCGGGTCGTCGGAGTAGATCACCGTGATCTCGTTGCCGTTGGCGATGATCTTGTTGTTCGCCTCGTCGACGGTGATCGTGCCCTGGAACTGGCCGTGGATGGAGTCACGGCGCAGCAGCGAGGCGCGCTTGACCAGGTCGTCGCCGCCGCTGTTGCGCACGACGATGGCCTTCAGCCGCAGGCCGTTGCCCGAGGCCTTCTCGACCAGCAGGCGGGCGACCAGCCGGCCGATGCGGCCGAACCCGTACAGCACGACGTCCTGCCCGGACCGGCGCTCCAGCTTGTTCTCGCCGGTGGCACCGACGACGGCCTGGGCGGTGAACTCCGCCACCGACAGGCCGCGGTCGTCCGCCTTGTACGTCGCGGCGAGCATGCCGAGGTCGATCTGCGAGGGGCCGAGGTCCAGGGCGGTCAGTGCCTCCAGGAACGGCATCGTCTCGGTGACCGAGAGCTCCTCGCCGGCTATCTGCCGGGCGAAGCGATGCGTCTTGAGGATGCTGACCACCGACTTGTTCACCAGGGAACGGCTGTGGAGCAGAACGGTGACGTCCCTCTCCCGGTGCAGCCGCCCGATGATCGGGATCATCGACTCCGCGATCTCCTCGCGGTTCTTCCAGTCCGTGAACACGTCGTCGTTGACAGTCACAAGTCCATCTTTCGAGCTGAGGGTGTTGCCCACATGGTAGCTTCGCCCGCCCGCGCCCCGACCGCCGGTCCCTCCCCCACCCTCCCCACCCGAGCCCCCGACCTGCACGTTCACCCCCGCCCCACCCCCGAAGGTGATCACCGCCACCCTCGGTCCGACGTTCCACAAACGCCCTCACGGCCTCCGTAACGTGCACCGGTAGACTCACCCCGGTCGATTTGGTTCACGGAGCCTCCAGGAGCCACGGTGCAGAACCGCTTGCGGATCGCCCTCATGTCCTACGGAGCGGAGGGGTTCGCGGAGCTCCACGCCCCGTGCGCAGCGGCTGGCCATGAACTCGTTGCCTACGTGTGTGCGGCATCGGCGGCGGAAGCGGTGGTCGGCGATGCCCTAGGGCAACTGCCACCGGGCGTCGATCTCCTGCTGCCACAGAACACCGACGGCCTGGCCCGAGCGCTGGCCGGCTACCGGCCGGACCTGGTGGTCTGCAGCGGGTTCCCGTGGAAGCTACCGGCCGAGGTGCTGCGCGTTCCGCGCCTCGGTGTGCTGAACGTCCACCCCTCCCTGCTGCCACGCCATCGCGGCCCGATGCCGATCCACTGGGCGGTCCGCCACGGCGACCCCGAGACCGGCGTGACGATCCACTGGATGGACGAGTCCTTCGACACCGGGCGGATCCTCGTCCAGCGCGGAGGGGTCGAGCTTCCGGACGACCTGGACGGCGACAGCGTGTTCGCGGAGATCCAGGCACTTTCCCGCGAACTGCTGGCGGAAGCACTGGATTTGGCGGCGGCCGGCCACGCGGGCACCGAGCAGGGCCGGGAAGGGGCGAGCTACGAGAGCGTGATGGGACCGCAGAACGCGGTCATCGACTGGTCGACGAGCCGCCGCGACGTCCACGACCTCGTCCGCTCCTTCCGGTTCGGACTGTTCCCCGTTCCCGGTCCGCTGGCCGTCGTCGACGGCCGGTGGGTGGCCGTCCTCAAGTCCCGTACCGAGCCGGGTGACGGTACGCGCATGGAGTGCGCGGACGGCCCGCTGTGGATCGTGGAGTCAGCCCCGGTCCCAGCGCGGGATGTCTGGCTTCCCGCGAGCTGACTCAGACGCCCTCATCCAGGTCATCCGTCAACCGGTCGCGCAGGCGCAGCGCACCCGGATCGGTGAAGTCGTCTAGCAGGTCCAGCGCCTCACGCCGGTGCTCCCGCACCGCATCCGCTACCTCGCCCATGGCCTCCGCCGCCTCGGCGAGGTGGCAGAGGGCCACCGCCCATTGCCACCGGTCGCCCAGCTCACGATGCACGGCAACGGCACGGCGGTGGAACTCGGCCGCCTCCTGGGCCCGGCCGAGTGCGAGGTAGGCCCGGCCCGCACCGTCCCATGCGAGCGCTTCGCGGCCGCGGTCCCCGAGGCTTCGCTGCAGGACGGCGGCACGCTGATAGGAGTCGAGGGCATCGGCGGAACGACCCGCAGCGCATTGGACGTTCCCGAGCTGCGTCAACCAGTGCCCCTCTGCGACGGCACTGTCGAGATCCACCGCGAGGTCGACCGCGCCCTGGGCGCTCTCCAGTGCCTCGCCGGTCCGATCGTCTTCGAGCTGGATCACGCTGAGGATGCACATGGCGTTGCCTTCGGCCCAACGGTCACCCACCCCTCGGAACGACTCCAAGCCTGCACGAACCAAGCGCTCCGCTTCGGCGAGCCTGCCGAGTTCCGCCTGGACCTGGGCGAGGTTGACCGTCATCCGCGGCTCCCAATAGGCGTCGCCCAGACCCTGGAACAGCGCCCGAGCCCTCTCGAACGCATCCTGTGCGCCGGGCAGTCGGTGTTGCCGCAGTCGCAGCAGGCCGAGTCCGTTGAGGGTCAGCGCCTCCCCGGCGGGATCTTCGAGTTCACTGCGGATGGCCAGTGCCGCCTCGTATTGCTCGCCGGCCTGATCGAACCGGCTGGACTGGGTGAAGGCCATGCCCAGGCTTTCGTGTAGCTCCGCCTGCGCGCGCCGGTCATCGCAGCGCCGTGCGGCCTCCAGGCCCAGACGCGAGGTGGCGAACCAGTCCTGGAAGGTGTTGCGCTGCATGTGGAAGGCACGGAGGACGACGGCGAGCTGCCAGACATGTTCGTCCAGGCCGAGGGCGGCCGCGGTTCGCGTTGCCGCCGTGAGGTTCTCGCGTTCCGTCTCGAACCACCGCATCGCGGCAGCCACGTCGCCGAAGGCAGCGGGCTCCACCTGGGGGTCGAGCGGGGACAGCGACACGCGGGGCTCATGCGGAGCAACTCGTACCTGGGCTGCGTCAGCCGCGTGCAGGTACCAGTCCAGCACCCGCCGGACCGCCCGCTCGCTCTCCTCCGACTCCTGCTCGTGGCGTGCCTGGTCGATGGCGTAGGCACGCAGCAGGTCGTGGAACCGGTACCGGTCAGGGGCGGTCTGCTCGACCATGTGGCTCGCGACGAGCCCGTCGAGCAGGCGGCCGGTCTGCCGGATGCTGCCGGCAACCAACGCCGCGGCAGCCGCAGTACTGAACTCACCGGTGGGATGGAGGCCGAGCATGCGGAAGAGCCGTGCGGCATCGGCGGGCAGTGCCCGGTACGACCAGGCGAAGACCGAACGAACCGCCTCCGACTCCTCTTCGTCCTCGCTGGACAGCGCGTCCCACAGGCTCGACTCGTCGCGCAGGTCCTGGATCAGATCGTTCAGCAGCATCCGCGGCCGGCCGGCCGCGCGCTCGGCCGCGATGCGCAGAGCCAGTGGGAGGCGGGCGCAGAGCCGCGCCAACTGCGCGAGCTCGTCCGGGTCGTCGCCACTTCGATATTCTGCTGTGACCGCGCGCAGAAGCTCGACGGCATCATGCTCTGCCAACACCTCCAGGGTCAGGTGCCGGGCTCCCTCCCGCACGCCGAGGCCCGAGAGGCGGTGCCGACTCGTCACCACCACCAGGCATCCCGGAACACCGGGTAGCAGTGGGCGGACCTGTGCCGCCCGCGAGGCGTTGTCGAGCACGATCAGCATCCGGCGACCGGCCACCAGGGACCGGTAGGTCGAGGCCATGGCTTCCGGGTCGGTCGGGATCGCTGCCGCCGGCACGCCGAGCGCGCGCAGGAAGCGTTCCAGCACCTGCGCGGGCGCCACGGGCTCCTGTGGGTCGTAGCCACGCAGGTTCGCGTACAGCTGCCCGTCCGGGAACTGCGCGCGGACGGCGTGCGCCCAGTGCAGGGCCAACGAGGTCTTGCCGACCCCGGCGGTGCCGGTGAGCACGAGTACCTGGGCCACGGGTTGCTGTTCGACCAGCAGGCGGTCCATGGCTTCCTGCTCCGCGGTCCGGTTGACGAACCCTCGTACGTCCGTGGGCAGTTGCCAGGGAACAGGTTCGCCATGGCGGGCCTCGGACGACTGCGCGGCGTGGAAGTGGACCGGTCCCCGGATGTCCCGGGCCTGCACGACGTTACCGGCGGACGACCCCGAAAGCGAAGACCTGGTGCTGGTGGGGAACGCCTCGGGTACCTCCTGCTCCACTCCTCAGAACTCCACCGGCTGCCGGGCCATGAAGGTCGCGATGTCCTCACCCTGGTCGTACAGGGTGGCGATGAACTCCGCGACCCGCTCCCGAGCCGAGTGGTCGATGCAACGTGTTGCGCCGTCGGCGAGGCCGACAGCGTCGTACGAGATGTCGTAAACGGTGTCGGGCCCAAGGGTGATGAGCTCGGGGAGCGGCCCGTCGAGCTCGTACGGAGCGATCAGCTCGGGGCCGACCACACGGATCAGCTCCCCGCACTCGGCGCGCACCCGCAGAAGTTGCAGCTCCCACTCCAGATAGGGCGTCAGCGGGCGCTCGACAACGCGCACGCGCAGCAGCCGGCAGGCGTGGTCGGCCGCCAGACGGGAAAGTCTGAGCAGGTCATCACGCCTGGCCTCGATCAGCTCCCACGCCTTGACCCGGTCTCCACCAAGGTAGGCACGCCAACTGGCATCCTCAGGTTCCTGGAAGTCCTGCCGTCGCTCCAGCTTCCATGAGTCATGGCCGTCGACCGCGAAGTCCCTCCGGCGAAAGTCGGCCTTGTACTCGGCGAGGGACAGCCGGTCACCTGGAACGTCCCCGAGAAGGTCACGCATCCGGCAGGTCTTCCTTCGCGGAGAGGAACGTGATCCGAGGGATGACCACGAGGCGCTCGCCCTCGCCGACCACCACGTCCTGCGGGAGGCCGGCCCGGTAGGCAGCGGTCAGGTCCCGTCCGATGACCGCGATGTCGCCGTTGTCGAGTTCCCAGACGTCGGGGCAGCCGTCCCGGCCGCCCGTAGTGCCCAGTTCGGCCGGCGACCTGCCGAGGCGCCGGATCAACCCGGCATCAGGGTCCGCATCCCAGGGCTGACTCATCCTGCCTCCGTAAGGCCGCGTGAGCTGTCGGCTACACACCGTACAAACCGGCCCGACTCCGAGTCAATGACGGCCCTCGCCACCCCTACCATCACACCGCGCCCGTACGCTGTCCGCCAGTGCCGGAGGCGCAGCTCCGTGCACGACCGAACGAAGGGGAGTCATGCGGGCGCAGGAGATCACGTTCCTCAACCTGGTGCAGGGCGAGAAACAGTTCCAGGTGCCGCTCTACCAGCGGACGTACAGCTGGGAGCGTGCGCAGCTTCAGCAGCTCTGGGACGACGTGTCCGAGCTGGTGGAGCAACATCTCGACGGTGCCTCTCCGACTGCACACTTCCTCGGCTCGGTCGTCCTCGCGCCCGGCCACATCCAGGCCGGCGGGGTGCAGCGCTGGCTGGTGGTCGACGGTCAGCAGCGGCTCACCACGCTGATGCTCGCCTTCACCGCTCTGCGTGACCACCACAAGAGCTCCGGGGCGGCGACGGCTGCCGACCGGGTGCACCGGCAGTTCCTGGTCAACGAGTTCCACGAGGGGCTCGACCACTACCGCCTGCTGCCGACCCAGGCCGACCGGGACGCGTACACGGCGTGTGTTGGTTCCTCCCCCAAGGCCGGTGACGCGGGCAACATCGGCACGGCGTACCGGTTCTTCCTCGGCGTCCTCGCCCAGGGCACGGAGGAGAACGGCGGCACATGGGTCACCGCCGTCGAGACCGTCCTGAAGAGCCTGCTCTCGATCGTCGAGATCACCGCCCAGGCCGGCGACAACGTCTACCGGATCTTCGAGTCGATCAACAACACCGGCGTCGGCCTCAGCCAGAGCGACCTGCTGCGCAACTACGTCTTCAGCCTGCTGCCGAAGCGCGGCGAGCGGGTCTACCACGAACTGTGGCTGCCGATGCAGCAGGAGCTCGGGCCGAAGAACCTCGAACTCCTGGTCTGGCTCGACCTGCTGGTGCGCGGGCACAGCAAGGCCAAGCAGAGCGAGATCTACCGGGAGCAGCAGAAGCGGCTGGACGGCCTCAAGAACGACGAGGAGGCGTTGCAGCAGGAGATCCAGCTGCTCGCCGAACGCGGCAGACGGCTGCACCGCATCCTGAAGCCCGAGCTCGAGAGTTCGGCCGCGCTGCGCGGCGCGCTGGAGCGTCTGGGGGCGTGGGGCGGCCAGACGCACTATCCGCTCGCGCTTCACCTCCTCGACCTCGTCGACGACGGACAGGCCACGGCGGAGGAAGCAGCCGAGGCGCTGGGCTACGTCGAGTCGTACCTGGTCCGTCGGATGATCTGCCAGGTCCCGACGAACAACCTGAACCGCATCTTCATGGAGGCCCCCAGGGAACTGGAGACGGACCGTTCCCCCGCCGAGGCCGTGCATCGGCTGCTCTCCGGCCGGCGCCGCAAGTGGCCCTCGGACGAGGACCTGCGGGAGGCGATCCGCACCAGGCCGTTCTACTGGAGCGGGCGTTCCAACCAGCGCTTCCACGTGCTGCGGCGACTGGAGGAGAGCCACGCGGCGAGCGAGCCGGTGGACTTCGAGAAGGCTTCGCTCACGATCGAGCACGTGCTGCCACAGCGTCCACCGCAGGCGTGGTTCGACCTTCTCTCGGAGGAGACGGAGGACGGGCAGAGCCCGAAAGAGCTGCACGACCTGCTGGTGCACACCCTCGGCAACCTGACGCTGTCGGGCGACAACTCCAAGCTCTCCAATCACCCGTTCGACCGGAAGCAGCAGCTCCTCGACTCCAGTGCGCTGCGGATGAACCAGCAGATCGCCGCCGCCGAGCGCTGGGGCAAGGCGGAGATCCTGGCCCGCGCCGACCGACTCGCCGAACGGGCGATCGGCCTGTGGCCGGCTCCCATCGGGGCGGTGAAGACCATCGGCGACGAGTGGTCGGGGTGGGCGGACCTGCGTGCGGCGCTCGTCGCGATGCCCAGCGGCACCTGGACGTCGTACGGCGATGTCGCCGAGCTGATCGGCACACACGCGATCGGCGTCGGCAACCACCTGGCCACCAAGCCCGGTGTGATCGGGGCGTACCGGGTCCTGAACTCCGATGGGCGGGTCTCCCCCGGCTTCCGCTGGCTCGACAGCGAGCGGACCGAGACCCCTCGGGATCTCCTGGAACAAGAAGGCGTCCCGTTCGACGGGCTCGGCCGCGCCCATGGCTCCTGCCGGTTGACCGCCGCCGAACTGGCGACCCTGCTGGGCCGCGACATCCCGGCGGACCGGCTGCACGACGCACTGCCCGACGCTGAGAACGCTGCGGCGAGGGAGCGCTTCCTCACTCAACTGACCGAGAACCAGAGCAGCGGGGCGTCTGCTTCGGTCATGGCAGCCCTGTACTTCTGGGAGCAGCAGGGAGGCTACTTCGACTACGGCCGCGCCGAGGAGACCAGCTGCTACCCGATGCTCGACACCGGCACCCCCTCCCAGCCGCACCTGCTGTGGCCGCTCGCGATCTACCCCGTGACGGGGACCGCGGAGGTGGTCTTCCAGTACCTGAAGGACCGTAGCCCGTTCGACGACGCCGAGGTGCGCCGGGAGCTGCTGCGCCGGTTCAACGAGATCGACGGGATCGAACTGGCGGAGGCAAAGCTGGAACTGCGTCCGTCCTTCCCGCTCCAGGTGTTCTTCGAGCACCCGAAGGAGATCTGCGCGGTGCTGGAGTGGTTCATCCACACCGCCGCACTGGAGCTGGCGCAGCGCGCCTGAGTCGGATCGCCGCGTCGCCGAGCCGAGTTGGGGGACTTGGCTCGGCCGCGAGCGGCGCGGCGTCAGGCGGGTATGCCGCCGGCCGGGCCTCGGCGCTCGGGCTCGGAGCGGTCTGCCACGAGCGTGGCAGTGCCCGTCTTCGTCCCCGCCCGCTCCCCTGCGAGGTCGCGGAGGAGATGGAGGAGGTTGAGCAGAGTGCTCACGGGCGCGTTGCCGAAGTCGACCAGGAGGCGCCCGTCGAGGATGGTCTCGCCGGGAGAGGCGGAGCCCCAGAGGAGTCCGTGCGGGAGGCCGAGCCGGTGCAGTTCACCGAGGAGGGCGGTGATCTGGGGCCTGGTGCAGTCGCGCATCCGGGGTTCGTCGGGGGCGATGGGTCCGAGGGTCACGAGACCGAGTCCAGCTCGTACCAGACGGTCTTGCCGCGCTTCTGCGGGTCGACGCCCCAACGGTGGGTGAGGCCGGCGACGAGCTGGAGGCCCCGGCCGGTCTCGACGAAGTCGCCGGGGGTCCGCTGCTCAGGGAGGGCGTCGCTCTCGTCCGAGACGGTGACGCGAAGCGTGCGGCCGAGCAGGGCGTAGAAGACGACGGGAGAGGCGGTGCCGCCGTGCCGCCAGGCGTTGACCAGGAGCTCCATGAGGGCCAGTTCGGCGTTGAAGATGGTCTCGGGGTCCCAGCCGTAGCGGATCAGGGTGTCCCGGAGGGACTGGCGGGAGAGGGCGAGGGAGGGGGTGTTACGGGTACACACGGGAACCTCCGTGAGGGGGTGGTGTGGAGGGGGGAGAGACGGAAACGGCGGATACGTCGCCGTGAGCCAGGCCAGGGCGGGGCTGGTTGATGCCACGTGTGGCTGCTCTGCGGTGCGCGGGCAGAAGGCGCCTACTGCCAAGAACACAGGCGTTACTGACGATCCGTCGATCAACCTGAGTCGACGGTATCGCGGTTCCATGAGAAATTTTCCATGGATCTGGAATGTTCCCTCTAACGTGGCATTGGGGGCCCCGAGATGGACCGCCATTCCGGCAGCGCGGCACACTGGGGTCACCCACAGTCCTGGAAGGAACCATGGCTCGCACGAACCCAACACTCCGCCAGCGTCGGCTTGGTGCAGAGCTGCGAAGAATGCGGGAGCAGGCCGGCTTCGGCGGCAGCCAGCTCGGTCGCGCTGTCGGGATGAACCCGGCCCAGGTGACGCAGATGGAGTCGGGAAAGATCGGCATCAGCGTGGAGCGGCTTCACACAATCGCCGCGACGTGCATGTGCGTCAATCAGCCGCTGATCGACGCACTCGCCGAGATCATCACGGACCGAGGCAAGAGCACCTGGTGGGAGGAGTACCGGGACACCCTGGCAACGGACTTCCTTGAGGTGGCCGAGCTTGAGGGCGGCGCACGGCGGCTGACCACGTACTCGACGTCTCTCATCCCGGGCCTGCTCCAGACCGGCGCCTACGCATCAGCCCTGTTCGCCCAGACCTACCCTCCGCTGCCGCACCACGAGATCGACCTCAGGACGGCCTTCCGCATGCAGCGACAGCGAGTGGTTCGCTCGGGAGCAGCGCCCTACACGGCATTCGTTCATCAGGCGGCCCTGCACATGCAGTTCGGCGGACCTGAGGTGCTCACCAGCCAGCTCAAGGCCCTCGACATAGACTCGGAACACCCGAGCATCTCCATTCGAGTGGTGCCGTTCAGTGCTGGAGTCGTCCCGAGCCCCAGCGAGAACTTCACCTACGCGGAGGGGCCGATCCCGGAACTGGACACCGCACAGATGGACTATGGCCACGGCATCCATCTCTTCGATGCGCCAGCCCACCTTGCGAGGTTCCGCGCCCTGATCTCGCAGATGGACTCCACGGCCCTCTCCGAGAAGGATTCCCGAGAGTTGATCAAGTCCGCCAAGGAAGAGATGGAACACAAGCATGGCTAGCTCCGAATGGCAGAAGTCCAGCTACTCCGGCGCAACGGACAACTGCGTCGAAGTCCGCACCACCGACGGGCTGCTGGAACTCCGAGAGTCCGACGACGCCGGCATAGTCGTCCGCACCACACCCGCCAAGTTCGCGAAGTTCCTCCAAGCCGCCAAGGCCGGCGAGTTCGACCAGCTCGCCAACTGACTCAGCGGTGCCTCGCTCCACAGAGCGAGGCACCGCTTACACGTCAATTGCCCTCGGAGTGGTAGGACTCCAGTCGAAGAATCTGCCTGTCGAGATTGCGGACCTGGGTCGAGTCCGCCCCCACGGCGTCGGCCAACAGCGGGCGGACGGCCTTGAGCTCGGACAGAGCCTCGTCGGGATAGCCGGAGGCGGCCAGCATCTGCGCGATGACGAAGCGGGATTCACGCATCTGCTCCGCGGTCTCGCCGTCGTACGAGGCATCGGCGTTCTGCACGTAGAACCTCAGGTGCGGCAGCGCCTTGTCCGGCTTGCCGATCTCGGCGAACGCGTGGCCCGCGTGATAGGAGCAGTCGAGGACGTAGGAATCGTTCGGCGGGAAGTGCTTGCGGTACTCGCGTCCGACAGCTTCGAACAACGGCGCGGCTCGGGAGTACTCGAAGTCGTAGAACAGCGCGGCGGCCAGCAGGTGACGCAGGCGCAGCGACAAATAGGCGTCGTGGCCGGCGCGGGCCACCCCGTCCTCAAGGAGCCTGATCGCCTCGGAGGGGCGGTCGTTGTCCAGCAGCACCCGGATGTTGGCCTCCAGTTGGCCGGCTTCGGCGTCGGTGATTCCGCCTCTCTCAGGGGCCGGCACGCGAGGCTCGGCGGCGGCTAGCAGCGGGCGCCGGAACGGGCGCGTCGGGTCACGGCTTTCGCCATCCCCTGTCAGCGCGTCCGAAGCCGAGAGCAGGGGCAGCAGAGCCTCGTAGACCGCCTCGGCGGACGGCCGGGCCCGAGGGTCCTTCGCCAGCATCGACGACACGAGCTCCTCCACAGCCGAGGGGATCTCGCCTCGCCGTGTCCGTACCGAAGGCGGGACCGATTGCAGGTGGTGGGCACGCAGCGGCGTGCTGCTCGTTCCGTGGAACGGCACGTCTCCGGTCAGCATCTCGCACAGCAGGCAACCGAGCGAGTAGATGTCGGATGCGGACGTGACCGCTTGCCCCAGGGACTGTTCCGGCGACATGTAAGCCGGCGTGCCCACCGTGCGGTCGACCTGCGTCAGGCGGGGCAGCGCGCCGGCACCACGCAGGATCGCGATGCCGAAGTCGAGCACCTTCACCAGGCCACCGTCGACGAGCATCACATTGGCCGGCTTGATGTCGCGGTGGACGATATCAACCCGGTGCACATCGGCCAACACGGCCGCGATCTGCGCCGCGATCGACACCGCCCACTCCACGCTCGGCGCCGCAGTGGTGTACTCGGCGTCGTCCAGCAGCGCTTCCATTGTCGAACCGCGCAGCAACTGCATGACCAGCCACAGCTGCGTGCTGCCGTCCGGGCTAGTCTCGACACCGGTGTCGTAGACAGCCGGCGTCCCGGGGTGTTCCAGCTGGGCAGTGGTACGGATTTCGCGCAGGAACCGCTTGCGGTCGCGTTCCAGCGCGTCGAGGATCTCCACTGCCTCCGGACTGTCCGGTTTCGCCGGGACCGGCCCCGATGACGGCCGCAGCATCTTGATCGCGACAGGCCGGTCCAGGCGCTCGTCGTAGCCGTAGAAGACCTCGCTCATGCCGCCGCGGCCGAGCGTCCCATCCACTCTGTAGCGTCCAGCCAGCAACTGCACCCCTGCGGGCCGCCCCGTTCCGTCCTCCACGCCCCACCCCTACCCCTACCCAGAGATCAAACCGCTTGCCCTATCCCACCACGGCACTGACCAGCCGGAGCTGTCATTCCCCGATCGCGTGTCCACCGGTCTCGCGGCGCATCTCCTCGCGCAGCCGCGCCAGCGCCTCGTCCCGGGCCGGTTCGGTGATGATCCGGTAGGCGCGCTTTCGCGCGGCTTCCTTGATCGCCTTCTGGAACTCGTTGTTGTCGAAGTACAGCTTCATGAACTCGGTGTTGCGCTCGGCGTTCTCCGCGACGATGCCGTCGAGCCGGTCGTCAGCAACCTGCCCGAACCGCGACTCGTCGTTCATCAGCGCGATCTTCTGCATCGCCGTGTCCTCGACCAGGCCGACGACCTGCTGGTAGACGAGGATCTGATCGGAAGTCCCCAGGTCCAGTCCGAAGCGGTCGTTGAGATCCTCGATCACCTCTGACAGTGGTTTGATCTCCGGCTCCCGGTAGCCACCGCCGTCAGCCGCATGGCCACGCACGTCGCGATCTCCGACCGCCGACAGCGACACGTTGTGCCGTCCGGTGAACTCCAACCGGAAATGGCTCAGATCCGCATCCCCTATGTCGACCGACGTGGACGGCCTACCGGGCAGCCGGATCAGCAGGATTCTGCCGTACTGGTAGAGCCGCTCCAGGTCGCGGTCTCCCCAGTCGACGATCTGCGCGATCAGGCTGTAGGCCCGCACATAATCCTGCAGTTTGCCTCGGAAGCCCTCCCGTTCATCGTCGGTCTCGAGCCCCTCGAAGCGCTCAATCGCCGGCTTCAGGTATTCGTGCAGTTCGGCATGGAGCTTGCGCTCAGCTGAATCAGGCATTCGCCCCGGCCCTGCCGCGGCCAGGACCCGGATGAAGGATTCCATCTCGGAGGCGACCAGCAGCTCGTAGTCCATCACCTCACGCTGCTTGGTGTAGAGCAGGTTCGGGTCGGTCGGCTCGGTGATCGTGGTCTCGAACCAGGGCTCGAACGCGGCCTGGATGTCAGCGGCCTCGTTGACGAAGTCGAGGATGTGAACGTCGTCCTGCGTCTTCATCGGATGGATCCGGTTGAGCCGCGACAGCGTCTGCACGGCAGCGACGCCGGTGAGCGGCTTGTCGACGTACATCGCGCACAGCAATGGCTGATCGAACCCGGTCTGGTACTTTTCCGCGACGACCAACAACCGGTACTCGTCCTGGTTACGGGCGACTGCCTGCGGATCGTCCGCCTTGGTGTAGGCGAACCGGTCCGGCAGCTGGCCCTCGGGGAAGCCGTTGAGCTGCGCCTCCGTAAACTCCAGCCCGGCCTCATCCTTCAACTGCCCGGAGAACGCGACGAGCGTCCCGCAGTCGGTGAACCCGCGGAGCGTGACGTAGGAGCGGATCGCCTGGTACAGGTCGAGCGCGTGCTGCCGACTGGTCGTGACGACCATTGCCCTGGCCCGTCCGCCGAGCCGCCCGACGATGTTCTCCCGGAAGTCGTCGACGATCAGTTTGGCCTTCTGCTCAAGCGACTTCGGGTGCTGCTCGGCATAGCGGACCAGCTTCGCCTTCGCCTTGGCCTCATCGACCTCCGGGTTGGAGATGCGCGACTCGGCCTGGTCAACCGCATTGTTGCGCAGTCGCCACTTGGTGTCGTAGGTCATGTAGTTGGCCAGCACGTCGAGGATGTAGCCCTCGTCGACCGCCTGCCGCATAGAATAGACGTGGAAGGGCACGTACATGCCCGGCTGATTGGTGCGCGGGTTGAGCCGGTCCGGGTCGAACGTGCCGAACAGCTTCAGCGTCGCCGACTTCGGGGTCGCGGTGAAAGCGAAGTACGAGAGGTTCGGCTGCTTGCCGCGCACCCGGGTCAGGTACTCCGCGTCGTCCTCGTCCTCCTCACGCGGTGTCGCATTGGAGCCGAGTACCTGCTTCAGCTGGATCGCCGACTCGCCGCCCTGCGAGGAGTGCGCCTCGTCGATGATGACCGCGTAGCGCTTGCCGGCCAGCCCCATGTCGGCGATCTTCTTCAGCACGAACGGGTACATCTGCAGGGTGCTGATGACGATCTTCGCGGTCGAGTCGTCGAGGGCACCGGCCAGCTGCGACGAGTCCTCGTCGATCTTCTTGACGACACCGGGCGTGTGGTCGAACTGGAATATCGTCCGCTGGAGCTGACGATCCAGGACGGTCCGGTCCGTGATCACGACGATCTTGTGGAAGACCGGCTGATTGTCGGCGTCGAACAGACTGGAGAGGCGGTGCGCCAGCCAGGCGAGGGTGTTCGACTTGCCCGAGCCGGCCGAGTGCTCGATGAGGTAGTTGTGCCCAGCGCCGTTCGCCCGGGCATGGTCCACCAGCTTCTGCACCGCGTCCCACTGGTGGTACCGCGGGAAGATGCGCGGGGAGGTGTGCGGGTTCTCCCTGACGCCCTTCTTGTCGGGGGCCTTGACGTGGACAAAGCGGTGCAGGATCTCCAGCCAGTTGTCGCGCTGCCAGATCTGCTCCCACAGGTAGGCGACGTCATAGGGGGTAGCCGGGGGGTTCCCGGCTCCGCCGGACTTGCCCGGGCCGTTGGAGCCGACATTGAATGGCAGGAACTCCGTGTCCGCGCCGCGCAGCCGCGTGGAAATGAACGCCTGATCAGGATCGACTGCGAAGTGGACGAGTGTCCGCTTGGCGAAGAACAGCTCGTTCGGGTCGCGGTCATCCCGGTACTGCGCGATGGCGCGGTCAACGTTCTGCCCGGTGTTGGGATTCTTCAACTCGACGGTGGCAACCGGCAGTCCGTTGAGGAACAGCGCCATGTCTAGCGACAGGCGCGGGTTGCGCACGCTGTAGTGCACCTGCCGGGCGACGGTCAGCCGGTTCTCGTCGTACTCGGCGAGGGCGTCAACGGCCAGGGTGTGGCCGGGGCGGAAGTACGCGAGGTCGATCTGCACGCCCCTGTCGCGCACGCCCTGACGCAGCACGTCGAGCACGCCGCGAGCGTCGACCTCGGCGGCGACACGCTGCGCGAACTGCCGCTTGGCGGCAGTCTCGTCACCGCTGTAGAAGCCAACAAGGCGATTCCAGTTCGGCTCCTGCGTCGCACCGATGAATTGGAACATCACGGTAGGATCGAGGCCGAGCTCAGCGTTGAACTTACACTCTGCGGCTTTCCAACCGCGTGCGATCAATTCATCCTCGACTCGCTCCTCGAAACGCTGCTCGCGGTGTGCTCCGGGGGTCATACGGCAGCACCTCCTGACAGCGACAGCCCTTGCCCAGCGGTGACGTCGATCTGCCCCATGACAGCTGCCACGATCAAGGCATGGCGACGCTCAGTTAGAAGAGCGATTTGACGCATGACTGCTTCCCGAACAAATTCGCTATCGCGGGTCATCTCGTTGATCCGGAGAGCCACTCTTTGCTGGGTCGCCAAGGTCAGGGCAGGAAGTCGCAGATCTCCAATCTCACCGAGTCCAAGTCCAGCCTTAGCGCCGCCGTAGCTGTTGCTGGCGAGTTGGCGTTTCGCTGCAGGAGATTTGATTGCATAGGCCAGCCAGTCAGAATCGCATAGCGACTTAATAGGCCGCACAAGCGCAATGTGCTGACTCACATTTCCATCGGCTGTGCAGTTATCGATTACACCCACTGATCCGATGTCCGCCGTGATGCTCACAAGAACATCGCCGGCCCTCGTTCGGGTGCGCTCACGCTCAGCCCCACAGGGGGCTGCAACGCGAGCTAGATCCGACAACTCCAGTCGCACCCCGCGGCGCGGAATATTCATGATTCGAAGAAATGGCGTACCTTCATCAGAGATCAGGTCTCCCCACCCTCGAGGCCCACTCGTGATTCGGCTTGATAGATGCTTGAGTCGGATCTCCTCCGACCCCTTCGCAGTGTATGCCTCATCGAGCAGCGACGACTCCCGGCCATCAAGAAGTGCCATCTGAGAACGCCGGAAATGAAGGATCTGATCGATCTGAGCGGTCTCGCCGTCAAGAAATTCTGCGATGCGGCGCTGCTCATCGATGGGCGGAATTTTGCAATGCTGAGACAGAAACGCCTCAGCATCCAGATTCTGAATCCCTGTTGTCTGCTTGACAAACTGGCGCGTAAACCCAGACCAGTAGAGCCCATTCATGAGATAGCACACGAAGCGAGAATCTACGGAACTGGAGACTTGCATGCGAGCATTAAAGTTTGAGCATACTGCACGGGTCTGCAGATCAAATAGTGCAACACTGCCGACAGGCTGATCTGCACTACCTCCGGACTTCTCAAGTACCAGATCCCCTCGCACCAGCTCATGATCCCGGAGGCCACTGGGCGCGACACTCCTGCGCGGCATCTTCGAATCGCTGATCCGGTTCTTGACTCGGTCAAAATCGGTTCCACGAGCACAAAACACATCTGTCTCATCGTCGGGGTCATCGCCCCAGATGCCGTTGCGCACCGAGGTGAATAGGTTCTTGAGACGGGTCTCATGCCATTCTGTCACCGCACTCATCCCGTCACCTCGCCCAGGAGATTCTGAATCTGCGTCTCAAGCTCACGCAGTTCCGCATCGATGTCCGCCAGCGGCCGCGGAGGCGTGTACACGTAGAAGTGTCGGGTGAAGGGAATCTCGTAGCCGACCTTCGTCTTGTCGTGGTCGATCCAAGCGTCGGGAACGTGCCGGGTGACCTCGCGGGCGAAGTAGGCCTCGATGTCCTCGTCAAGCGGGACGTTCTCGTAGTCACGCAGTTCCGGGTCCGGCAGAACAGTCCCGTCCTTGGCTTTCTGCACTTCCCCCTCGGGGTCGGACACGGCGACCGCGCCCCACAGGCCCTTCAGTAGCGCCGCTGTCCCTGGCCAGCTCGCCCCCGCCTCGGCGGCAGCTGCGTGCAGGGCGTTGGCCGCCTCCTTCTTCGTCCACCACACCGAGCCGACCACTCCGCGCAGTGCCGCCACCAGCGCCTCGCGCCCGTCCCACTTCGCCAGCGGCTTCGCTTCCTCCAGCGCCGCCAAGGTGTCCTCGGTGATCTCGAAGCGCAGCTTGAGCGGGCGCTCGACCGTGATCCGGTGGTAGCCGAAGTCGCGGGTGCCGAAGATCTTCACCTTGGCGTGGTCGGGGTGTCCGGCGTCGGCCGCAATCTTGAGAGCGTCGACGTACATCTTGGTGATGGCATCGATCTGCCCATCGCTGATCTGCTTGCGCTTGTCGCCGAACGACTTGCGCATCTTCTCCCACTGGTCGCGCGCGTCGAGCAGGATCACTCTCCCGCGCAACGCCTTGGCCTTGCGGTTGGACAGGACCCAGAAGTACGTGGAGATGCCGGTGTTGTAGAACAGCTGGTCAGGCAGCGCGACGATCCCCTCGAGCAGGTCGTTCTCCAGGATCCACTGACGGATCTTCGACTCGCCGGACTCGGCCGCCCCAGTGAACAGCGGGGAGCCGTTGAAGACGATGCCCAGCCGGGCGCCCTTCCCCTCGACCGGTTCCATCTTGGAGATCATGTGTTGGAGGAACAGGAACGAGCCGTCGTTGATGCGCGGCGTGCCGGCGCCGAAGCGGCCGGCGTGGCCGAGTTGGGCCTCGGCCAGGATTTCGTCCTTGACCTTCTTCCACTCCACGCCGAACGGCGGGTTCGCCAGCATGTAGTCGAACTTCTGGTCCGGGTGGCCGTCATCGCTGAAGGAGTTGCCGAAGTGGATGCGCCCGCGCTGGTTGCGCATGAGCATGTCCGACTGGCAGACCGCCCAGGATTCGGCGTTGAGCTCCTGGCCGAACAGGTAGACCTCGGCGTTGGGGTTGATCGACTTGATGTGGTCCTCGGCCGCGGTGAGCATGCCCCCGGTACCACAGGCCGGGTCGAGGATGTTGATGACCTGGCCCTCGCCGGCGATGGTCTCGGCGTCCGGGGCAATCAGGAGGTTGACCATCAGCTTGATGACTTCGCGCGGGGTGAAATGCTCACCGGCGGTCTCGTTGGAGTCTTCGGCGAACTTGCGGATCAGGTGCTCGAAGACGTAGCCCATGTCGTGGTTGGTCAGCTTGTCGAGGTCACGCATGCCTGCGAACCTGCTGACAACCGAGTAGAGAAGCTTCGTCCCCGCCAGCTTGGTGATCTCGTTGTCGAGGTCGAAGCGGGACAGGATCTGCCGGACGTTCGGGGAGAAGCCGTTGATGTAGTCGCGCAGGTTCTTCGCGGTGCTCGAAGCATCCGAGGCGATCGTGGCGAAGTCCTGCTTGGAGGTGTTGTAGAACGGCAGTTTCGCCGCGATCTGCAGCAGGCGTTCCTTGTTCTGGATGTCGAGCGCTGCGTCACGTGCCCGCACCGCGTCACGTGTCGGGGCCATCACCGCGTCGAGGCGGCGCAGCAGTGTGAACGGCAGGATCACCTGGCCGTACTCGTGGCGCTTGTAGTCGCCGCGCAGCAGGTCGGCGACCGACCAGATGTCGTTCGCCATCTTGGAATGGGTGGGGCCTGAGGTCACAGTTCGCTCGTCTCGTCTTCGGTTGCGTCGGCGTGGTCAGTGTTCTTCACCGTGGAGGATCCGGTGCCAGAACACCGGTGGTCAGGCCGTGGACGGTCTGGTCGATGACGTTCGCGCTCACCGTCGCCAGCGCGGCCAGTGTCTCTCCCAACTCCCGTAGCCGGCGGAAGGAGTCGCCGTAACGGCGCTGTTCGGCCAGGGGCATGCGTGGAATGCGGCAACGGCGCAGGTCCTCTCGACTGAGCGCGCCGAGGGTGTTGGCCACGGGCAGTGCGTTGGCATCGGCTCGCAGGAAGGTCGCGACGAAGTACGCGTCCAAGCGGGTTGCGTCGATCTCGACGACCTGGGCGACTCCTGCGTCGTCGTCAGCGGTACCGCTCGCGACGACCGGGGGCCGACCCAGGGTCCGCACGAGCACGTCGCCAGGGAGCGGAGTGGCGTCGCGGGAGCGAATCGTCAGAGCACCCGCGCGTTCCAACTCGCCGAGGGTGACGTAGGAGTGACGGGTCGGCACCGTCGGCATGGCGAAACGCGGCAGGGCTTTGCCGATCTGGGTGTAGAGGGCCTGCAGGCGGTCGGTGACGCGCGCGAGATCGTCGGCGCCGGCCTCGATGCGCGGGGCGACGTAGCGGGAGGGCAGCAGATTGGCGTCGCCGTCGAGCAGTTCCAGGCGTGGGACGGCGCGGGAGATCGTCGGATCGGCTTCGTCGAACAACCGCTGCCAGGTGGCGAACTCGTACGGCACATCGGCCGCGCCCCCCAGGCCGGTCAGCTCGACCATGCGCACGGGCGCATGGTCGGCTCCGCCGTACGGGCGTTGCAGAACCCAGAGGTACACGTCGGTATCGGCAGTCGAACCCATCCCCTTCGGCAGCGCGATCACGTCACGCAGCACACCGGAGCGCAGCAGCGCCGCGCGGATGTGCTGCCCAGACGGCTGGATGCAGGTGCGCGGAGTCACCGCGACGACGGCCACGCCGCGCGGGCGCAGGTGCGCATAGCAGTGCTGCACCCAGGCCAGCTCGCCGTCTCGCGGGGCCGGGATGCCGAATTCCCAACGCGGATCGGTGGTCAACTCCTCCGACGGCCACTGCGGCACATCGAAGGGGGGTTCACAGACAACGGCCGCAGCCGCGCCGAGGTAGCTGCCCAGTTGGTCGTCCAGCAGCGAGTCGCCGGTGTGGATCTCGTACGGCGCGTCGTGGGCGCTGGAGCGCAGACTGAACGCTGCAACCTTCGCCGCCCCCTCCGAGATCTCCTGTCCGACGAGCCTGAGGTGCCCGCCGAATCGGTCAGCTGCGGCCAGCAGCAGCGTCGCGTTACCGCAGGCCGGATCGAGCACCACGGGAACGCTGGAGTTGCCGGCGCTCACCGGCCCGTGAGCCGTCGAGCGAGGCAGCAGCGACACCATCACCTTGGCCAGCCACTGACTCGACGTCAGGTCGGCGAGCCCTCGCTCCGATGTCGGAGCCGGAGCCCGTCGACCCGCCCCTCCGAGGGGGAGGTCGGATGGAGGCCGCTCCTCGTCCCTCAGCCCCTGGGCCCCGGTCGCGGTTCGGCCCGCCGTCGCCAGTTGATCGCCCTTGCCCGTAGCGGTGAGCCACGCCTCGACTTCCGCGCGGGAGAACCTCGGACTCGCCTCGCTACCGCCGACCGGCTTCGGGAACTCCGGGTAGCGGCGGCGCCAGTTCGACACCGCCGCACGGCCGACGCCGGCCAGCCGCGCGATCGCGGCAGCCGTCATCGTGTCCTGCTCATCGGGGCTCATGGTCGCAACCCTACAGGGAGGAGGGGGTGATTCCAAGCCTCTGTGAACATCGTTGATACTGTTCACAAGATGACGTTCACACCGCGAAGTGGCTTGCCATTCATTCGATCAAGTGCCTAGGCTCTTGCCAGCACCCCAAGGGAAGGCCGGGAAGGCCCTCCTGTCCACTCGGAAGCAGGGCCACACCTGTGCCTCCGAGCTGTGAACACCTGCCGCTCACACTCTTGAGAGCACCATCTGCCAGCGAGGCGGAGTCTCACCGCCCCGCCGCTGTCGCGGCTGCTTCACCCCACTAACCCACGCCTCCGGCAGTGCTCTGCCGTTTCGACCCCGGAGGCCCCTGCCCACGCGGCCCTTCATCAGAGAGCGGTTCCCGATGACCCGGTTGACCAGCAAGACTCGCCTCGCCACCCTCTACCGCCTCCAGGGCGTCGGCGACGACCTCGGCCGCGCACTCGACCTCTTCGACCCGCACTACCTCGACGAGCACCAGGCCACGCTGGACATGTGCAGGCTCGGCGACGTCGACGCAGCCTTCCTGCAGGCCGACTTCGCTCTTGAGCGCGCCACATGGTGCAGCGCCGCCCAGGAGACGACGGGCATCGCGGTCCAGCACGCGGAGCACCGTTCCGGCGGCGTCCTGCTCTTCGGCCTCGACGACGAGGTGTACGCGATGGGCTACGGCCAGGGTCACCTGCTGATCCCTGACGAGGCCAAGGACCCGCGCTTCGGCATCGCCTTCGTGGCACGGCGCATCGCCGAGGGCCGCGTTCAGCAGCTGGTCCGCCGTCGCCCTGGGGCGGGCAGGATCGACAGTACGCATGTCGCCGATGGCACATCTCTGTGGATGGTCGGCCTCGCGGCAGGAGCCGAGATCGTGCGCCGTCTCGGCGGGGAGGCGCCGCAGGTCGCCTTCACCTCTGCCGGGCGCGACTCCCGGGCCGTGCACCTGGAGGGCGGCAAGGGACTGCGGACCCGCTTCGGCCTGGCTGGAGCCGACCTCATCGCGGATGTCCGGGAGATCGCCCGCGTCCTGCGCGAGGAGCCGCTCACGCCGGGGCTGGAGGCAGTCGACTACCTGCTGCCAGTCAGCGACCCCCTTCTCCTGCTGGAGCTGGAAGCGGACCTCGACCATCGGCTCGGCTCGGGCGACGCCAGCGGCATCGTCGTCGTCCCGCCAGCTGAACGGCTCCGCGTCTGGACGCAGGCGCGCTCCTTCACCCTGCGCATCGGCAGTATCCCGCTGTTCGTGGACGAGGTGACGGTCGCCGACGTCGTGCGCCGCGCGGCACTCCAGAAGGACACGAGGCGCGTCCACGAGCTCAAGCGTGGCCAGGTGCTGCTCTTCGCGGACCCGAAGCACCGCGAGCGCACGGCCAGCCTGAGCGTCTACAAGTGCCTGGAGGTCGTCGCGTCGCTGGGCTCGCGCCGCTTCTTCCTCACCGAGGGCCACTGGTACGAACTCGACGCCGCCCACCTGGCCGCCCAGCGGACCAGGATCGCGGGGCTCTTCAGTCCCGCGCCGTCTCTGGACATCCCCGCCTGGGACCGTACGCACCACAAGGACGAAGCCGACTACAACAACTGGCTGCCGAGCCAGCGTAAGGGCTTCATCAACCTCGACCGCAAGCTGGTGAAGAACACCATGGTCAGTCACGGAAGCATCGAGGTCTGCGACCACCTCGCACCGGACAACACGTTCGTCCTGGTCAAGCGCGCTGCGGGCTCCCGGGAGCTCAGCCACCTCTTCGCACAGGCGGTCGTCGCTGCCAAGACGCTCCACGCCTCCGCCGACGCGCGGGCAGCCTTCGCCGAGCTCGTCGCCAAGCACGGGCGCGTCATCCCGGACGACTTCGTTCCGAAGAGGATGGTCCTGGCGGTCCTGCACGAGCGTGACCTCGTGCTCAGCCCCGACACCATGCTGCCGTTCTCGCTGACCGCGCTGGCCGAGACCGCCGACTTCCTGGCCGGCTACGGCATCGAACTCGAAGTCATCGGCATCTCCCCGGCCGACAGCGCACGGAGCATCTGGAAGCCCGGGGCACTCGGCGCTCTCGGATCAAGTCCTTCCTGATCACCCTACGAGGTTGTAGAACGGGTCACCAGTGCCGCGGAGCGCACGGCAGCCGTCCGTCGGGCGGCCGCCGGGCGGCCCGCCGCGAGTGATCACCGGGGCCAGTACAGTGAGGCGCACTGCCCGGCCGCGCGGACGGGCCGGGGCGCGCGAGGGGGGCCGGGGTGGCGACGCTGGGTATGCACCGGGACTTTCTGCTGGAGTTCGCGGCACTGGAGAAATCCGTGCAGCGCAGGGTCTTCGACGTGTTCGAGAAGTTCACCGGGGCGACGCACACCGGTGCGCATCTGGAGAAGCTCACCCACCAGCGGGACCCCCGGATCCGGACCATCCGGATCACCGACTTCTGGCGCGGGGTGGTCCTCAAGGCCGACCGGGGCGACGGGTACATGCTGCTGAAGGTGCTCCCCCACGACAAGGCGAACGACTGGGCGTACAAGCACCGGGCTTCGGTGAACGCCGCCACCCAGGGCGTCGAGATCCGCAACGACGTCGCCCTGGAGCGCGCCACCGAGTCGCTGAGGGCCCTGGCCCCCGACGAACCCCGGAGGCTCTTCGCCGACCGCTCCGACAAGGTCCTGCGCAGCCTGGGCATCGAGGAGGAGATCCTGCCGATCATCCGGCTGCTTCCGGACGAGGCCCATCTGGAGGCGCTCCACCGGGTCCTGCCGGAGCAGCAGTTCGACGTTCTGATCGGCCTCGCGAGCGGGATGGAGCCGGCCGACATCGACCGTGAGATCGTCCAGGCGTACGCGCGGGCGGCGGCTCCGGTGAACGCCGCGCAGTCCGGGGACGGGCTGGTCTCGGCGATGGCCCACGCGCGCGGCCGGGTCGCCCTGGTGTCCGGCCCCGAGGAACTGCGGGAGATCCTGGAGCGCCCGTTCGACGTGTGGCGGATCTTCCTGCACCCGGCCCAGTACCGGATCGCCTACCGGGAGTCGTACAACGGGCCCGCCCGAGTGACCGGCGGCCCCGGGACCGGGAAGACGGTGGTGGCCCTGCACCGGGCTTATCACCTGGCGCGCCGGCTGCCGCCGGACGCACCTGACGGATCGATTCTGCTGACCACCTTCACCAAGGACCTCGCCGGCGAGCTCGAACGCTGCCTCACGCTGCTCATCACGGACGAGCGGATCAGGGCGAAGGTCCGGGTGGTCACCGTCGACGCGCTGGCGAACGAGGTGCTCCGCCGCTCGCGGGGCGGCGCCCCACTGAAGATCGTCTTCAACCAGCGCGCGGTCCTCGCCCGCTGGGGCCGGATCGTCCGCCGGCTCGGGATCGACCTCACCGACGTCTTCCTGGACCAGGAGTGGCGGCAGGTCGTCCTGGCCCAGGCGATCGAGGGCCCGGAACAGTACCTGAAGGCACAGCGGTCCGGCCGCGGTACCGCCCTCGGTCCGCTGCAGAAGGCCCAGGTGTGGCGCGCGGTGGCCGCGTTCGAGGACGAGCTGCGACAGGCCGGGGAGTTGACGTTCCTGCAGGTCTGCGCGCAGGCCGCGCGGGCGCTCGACGAACAGGACGACCGCCCGTTCCGGCACGTGGTGATCGACGAGGCGCAGGACCTGCACCCCGCGCAGTGGAGGTTCCTCCGCGCGATCGTCGCGTCCGGACCGGACGACCTGTTCCTCGCCGGCGACCCGCACCAGCGGATCTACGGGAACAAGGTCTCGCTGCGCTCGCTCGGGATCCAGGTCGTCGGGCGGTCCTCCCGACTGCGGGTCAACTACCGGACCACGCACGAGATCATCAGCTGGTCCGCGTCCCTGCTCACCGGCGAGCGGCCCGACGACATGGACGGCGGCGAGGACTCCCTCGTCGGCTACCACTCGACCCTGCACGGCGCGCACCCCGAGGTGCACGGCCACGTCGACAAGGCCGACGAGATCCAGGACCTCGTCGCCCGGATCGCGGAGTGGACCGCGTCCGGCGTCGCCCCGGAGGACATCGGCGTCGCCGCCCGGACCGCCCAGCTCGGCCGCGAGATCGCCCAGGCCCTGGAACAGGCCGGGACGCCCGCCTACGTGCTCGGCAACGCGCCGTCCCCCGGTGTGCGGGTCGGGACCATGCACCGGATGAAGGGCCTGGAGTTCCGCTGCGTCGCCGTGGTGGGCGTGAGCGACGGCCTGGTGCCCATGCGCAGCGCGATCACCCCGGTGGACACCGACCCGCTGCAGCACCAGGAGGACCTCAGCGGCGAGTTGAGCCTGCTCTTCGTGGCGTGCACGCGCGCACGCGAGGCCCTCAGCGTGTCCTGGCACGGCACACCGAGCGTCTTCCTCGAACCGGTCGTCCCGGCGCAGCTGCTCGCACGGTGACACCCGGCCCGCCGGGCGGCGCGTCCTCGACGAATCGCTCCGGGCGGCCGATCGGCCCGGAAGTTGCCCGGGGCCCGGAGGGGTGGGGTAATGGGAGGCGGCCGGTGTTCGAGCGTGTGACGAGCAGCCCCGGGAGCGTGGGATGAGCGGTGGGCCGGAACCGATCAGTGCCGAGGGCCTGCGTGCGGTGCAGGAGGACCTGGCGCAGTTGCGGGAGGAGCGGGGGAAGGTGGCCGCGACGCTGCGCGGGCTGCAGCCGGTGGGGGACCGGGCGGATGCGGCGGACGAGTTGCAGCGGGCGTCGGAAGTGACCCGGCTGGACCGGCGGATCGCCGAGCTGGAGGCGCGGCTGCGGGAGGCCGAGGTGGCCGGGGAGCCGTCCGCGCGGGTGGTGGGGGTGGGATCGACGGTCACCGTGCGGTTCGACGACGGCACGGAGGAGACGGTCGAGATCTCCGAGCTGGCGGAGGAGCGGGACCTCACCCTGGTGACCTTCGACAGTCCGCTCGGGAAGGCGCTGCTGGGGCGGCATGCCGGGGAGACGGTGAACTACGAGACGCCGGCCGGCGCGGCCAGCGCGGTGGTGCTGTCGGTGGGCGGCACGCAATAGCCGGCACGCAAGAGCCGGGGCGGAACAGTCGGGGCGGAACAGTCGGCATGCAATAGCCGGAGCGAATAATCGAAACGGAATTCCCGATCGCGCTTTCGGGATGTCCGGCAGATTTTCTGGGCACCCGGCAAGGTGGGATATCCGTCGAATCTCCGATAGGCGTCGCCTATCGGCTCACAGGATTCACTTCTTTGACGCCCCGCGGCGGCGGCCCGCACACTGGACTGCGGAAATCCAGGAATGGCCGAAAAGCCGGAAACGGGGCAGGAAAGCGCATGGGCAGCACTGAGGAAATGCCCGTGCCCGGCACCGCCCGCTGGCTCCCGGCGGCCGCCGCCGTCGCCGTCGCCGCCTGGGGCGCCAACCAGTTCACCGCGCTGGCCACCGTGTACCGGGCGCGCACCGACTGGTCGGCGCTCTCGCTGGCCGCGATGTTCTCGGTCTACCTGCTCGGCCTGCTGCCCGGTCTGCTGCTGGGCGGGCCCGCCGCGGACCGGTACGGCCGGCGGCGGACGGTGCGCGGCGCGCTGGGCCTGTCCGCCGCCGCCAGCGTGGTGCTGGCGCTGCCGGACGAGCCCTCGGTGTACGCCGCCCGGCTGGCCACCGGCTTCGCGGCCGGGCTGGTCTTCCTGGCCGGGACGGCCTGGCTGCGCGAGCTCTCCGGGCCCGCCGTCCCGCCCGAGCGGAGCGCCCGCCGGGCGATGTACGCCACCGGTACGGGCTTCGCGGCGGGCGCGCTGGCCTCCGGGGTGATCGCCGAGTGGCTGCCCGGCCCGACGGTGCTGCCCGCCCTCGCCCATGCGCTGGGCTGCCTGCTGGTGCTGCGGGCCACCCGCGGACTGCCGGAGACCGCCCGGAGCCACGGCAACGGCAACGTCGGAAGCAACAGCAAGTACGGCAGCGGACCGGCGGCCGTCCACCACCCCCGGTTCCGCTACGTGGTCCTGCCCGCCAGCCCGGCCGTGCTCGGCGCCGCCACGGTGGCGTACGTGGTGCTGCCGCCGCTGGTCGCCGACCGGGTGCCCGGCTACGCGCCGCTGTTCAGCGGCCTGGTCGCGGCGCTGACCCTGGCCACGGGCGTGGTCGCCCAGCCCTTCGCCGCCCGGCTGGACGACGCGGACAGTGCCCGGGCCACCCTCACCGCGATGGCCACGGTGATCGCCGGGCTGCTGCTCGGCGCCCTCGCCGCCGCCCTCGACTCGGTGGGCCTGGTGGTGGCCGCCGCCCTCGTCCTCGGCACCGGGTACGGGCTGACGCTCGGCGCGGGGCTGCACGAGGTGGAGCGGCTGACCCCGCGCGCCTCCGGGCCGACCTCCGCCTCCCTCTACCAGAGCATCACCTCCAGCGGCTTCCTCACCCCGCTGCTGCTCGCCGGCACCGCCGGCCACGCCTCCTACCCGGCGCTGCTGGCGGGCATGGCGGCCGTCGGCCTGCTCTGCCTGGCGGTCACCGCCGCGCACAGCCGCCGCCACCTGCCCGACCCGCCCGACCCGTACGCCATCGCCAGGAGGGAGGATTCATCCGTACAGACCTGACGGAGACCATCGAGGAGCCGACGACCATGGGCCGAGTGACCGTCCCCCGCAGAGTGCTGCGCCTGCGCCAGGGCGCGCCCTCGTACCGTCCCGACACCCTGGCCGCCGAGGAGCCGATGGAGATCCGGGTCGGCGGGCGCGCGCTGACGGTGACCATGCGCACCCCGGGCAGCGACTTCGACCTGGCGGCCGGGTTCCTGGTCAGCGAGGGCGTGGTGCACGCCGCCGAGCAGGTGGCCGGCATCCGCTACTGCGCCGGTGCCACCGCCGACGGGGGCAACACCTACAACGTGGTGGACGTCCTGCTCGCCCCCGGTGTGCCGGCGCCCGACGCCTCGCTGGAGCGCAACTTCTACACCACCTCCTCCTGCGGCCTGTGCGGCAAGGCGAGCCTGGACGCGGTGCGCACCACCGCGCCGTGGAGCGTCGCCGGGGACGGGCTGCGCGTGACCCCCGCGCTGCTCTCCGCGCTGCCCGACCGGCTGCGCGCCGCCCAGAAGGTCTTCGACAGCACCGGCGGCCTGCACGCGGCCGGGCTGTTCGACGCCGACGGGCGGCTGCTCTGCCTGCGCGAGGACGTGGGCCGGCACAACGCGGTGGACAAGGTGGTCGGCCACGCGCTGCGCGAGGGCCTGCTGCCGGCCCGCGGTACGGTGCTGATGGTCAGCGGGCGGGCCTCCTTCGAGCTGGTGCAGAAGGCGGTGATGGCGGGCATCCCGGTGCTCGCGGCGGTCTCCGCGCCGTCCTCGCTGGCCGTGGACCTCGCGGAGGAGAGCGGGCTGACCCTGGTCGGCTTCCTGCGCGGCGACTCGATGAACGTCTACACCCGCACCGACCGCGTCGACACCACCGCTCCGGCCACCACGGCCGACGCCGCCCCCGCCACCACCGGAGTCGAGTAGGCGATGCTGTTCCGCCAGCTCGAGTACCTCGTCGCACTCGCCCGGGAGCGCCACTTCGCCCGCGCCGCCCAGGCCTGCCACGTCTCCCAGCCCGCCCTCTCCGAGGCGCTGCGCAAGCTGGAGGACGAGCTGAAGGTGCTGCTGGTGCGGCGCGGCCGCGCCTACGAGGGCCTGACCCCCGAGGGCGAGCGGATCGTGCTGTGGGCGCAGCGCATCCTGGCCGACCGGGACGCCCTCCGAGACGAGGTGGACGCGCTGCGCACCGGCCTGAGCGGACGGCTGCGGATCGGCTCGGTGCCGACCGCCTCGGGCGCCGTGTCGCTGCTCACCGGGCCGTTCTGCACCGCCCACCCGCTGGCGGCCGTGGAGCTGTCCACCGACCTTCGGTCCGATGAACTCCTGCGCCAGGTACGGAACTTCGAGATCGACGCGGGTGTCACCTACCTGCCCGGACCGGGCGAGGACGATCTGCGCGCACTCCCGCTGTACGAGGAGCGGTACGTCCTGCTGACCGGTCTGACCGACGAGCCGGCCCAGCACCCGCGGGCGACCTGGGAGCAGGCCTCCCGGCTGCCGCTGTGCCTGCTGCACCCGGGCATGCAGGGCCGCCGGGTGCTGGACGAGGTGTTCGCGGGGCTCGGGCTGGCGCCGACGCCCCGGGTCGAGACGGACTCGGTGGCCTCGCTCTTCGCCCACGTCCGCACCGGGCACTGGGCGAGCGTCGTGCCGTACGCGTGGCTGCACGTGTTCGGCGTGCCGCGCGGGATGCGGGCGGTCCCGCTGACGGAACCGGCGCACAGCGCGCCGATCGGACTGGTGATCGCCGCCCGGGAGCCCGGCTCGGTGATGGCCCGCGCACTGCTGGAGGTCGCCCGGCGCACCGAGGTGGCCACCGTGCTCGGCAGCCTGCCGGCGGCGTGATCGCCCGGGCCCGAGGCCGGGGACCGGAGGCATGACCGCCCGAGCCGGGACCGGGGCATGACCGTCCGGGTCGGGACCGGGGCATGACCGCCCGAGCCACGACCGCCCGACGCGCGGGGTCCGCCCGAACCACGACCGCCCGACGCGCGGGGTCCGGCCTCCGGACGTAGCGTCGACTGCAACGCCGGGTGTCCGACCCCCGTGCGACGGAAGGCGAGGCCCGTGACCACCTCCGACGACGCCGTCACCACTCCCCCGCAGGAGCCCCCGGGGCAGGAGGAGGTCGGCCCCTCCCCCGCCGGCCCGCCCCACGCCCAGCCGTACCACCACCCGGCCGCCGGCTGGGGCGCCGCCAAGAGCGTCACCCGCTTCCTGGTGCGCGAGGGCGCGTACCTGGACGGGCCGCGGGCGGTGATGCGGATGAACCACGAGAAAAGCGGCTTCGACTGCCCCGGCTGCGCCTGGCCCGACGACACCAAGGGCCTGCACCTGGACATCTGCGAGAACGGCATCAAGCACGTCACCTGGGAGATGACCCGCAAGCAGGTCGGCCGGGAGTTCTTCGCCGCCCACACGGTGACCGAGCTGTCCGGGTGGAGCGATTTCGCGCTGGAGGACCAGGGCCGGCTCACCGAGCCGATGGTCTACGACCCGAACAGCGACCGCTACGTCCCGATCGGCTGGAAGGACGCGTTCGCCCTGGTCGGCCGCACCCTGCGCGGGCTGGACGACCCCAACCGGGCCGCGTTCTACACCTCCGGCCGGCTCGGCAACGAGGCGACCTTCCTCTACCAGCTGATGGCCCGCGAGCTGGGCACCAACAACCTGCCCGACTGCTCCAACATGTGCCACGAGGCCAGCGGCCGGGCCCTGCAGGCCTCGCTCGGCACCGGGAAGGGGACGGTCGACCTCAAGGACTGGGAGGTCACCGACGCCCTGTTCATCCTGGGCGTCAACGCGGCCTCCAACGCGCCCCGGATGCTCACCTCGCTGGCCGAGGCGTACAAGCGGGGCGCGCAGATCGTGCACGTCAATCCGCTGGTCGAGGCGGCGGCGACCCGGACGATCATCCCGCACGACTTCACCGACATGGCACTGAACCGGGCCACCCGCACCAGCACCCTGAACCTCCAGCCGCGGATCGGCGGCGACATGGCGCTGCTGCGCGGCATGGCGAAGGCGATCCTGGAGCAGTCCGCGTCCGACGACCGGGCGCTGGACCGGCTGTTCATCGACCGCCACACCAGCGGGTTCGAGGCGTACCGCGAGGTCTGCCTGGCCACGCCCTGGGAGGAGATCGAGCGACAGAGCGGGCTGGACCGGGCCGAGATCCTCAAGGCGGCGCGGGTCTACCGGGAGGCCGACCGCTCGATCTTCAGCTGGTGCCTGGGTGTCACCCAGCACGAGCACGGGGTGGACACCGTCCGGGAGATCGTCAACCTCCTGCTGCTGCGCGGCAATCTGGGCCGGGAGGGGGCCGGCCCCTCCCCGGTGCGCGGGCACAGCAACGTCCAGGGCAACCGCACCTGCGGCATCGACCACCGGCCCGCCGGCGCGTTCCTGGACCGGCTCGCCGAGGTGTGCGGGATCGAGCCGCCGCGCGAGCACGGGCTGGACACCGTCGGCACGATCGAGGCGATGCGGCGCGGCGACATCACGGTGTTCGTCGGCATGGGCGGCAACTTCGCGCTCGCCGCGCCGGACACCCCGTACACCTACCAGGCCCTGGAGTCCTGCGAGTTGACCGTCCAGGTGAGCACCAAGCTGAACCGCAGCCACCTGGTGCACGGGCGGGCCGCGCTGATCCTGCCGTGCCTGGGCCGGACCGAGAAGGACCACCAGCGGGCCGGGGTGCAGTCCACCTCGGTCGAGGACTCGATGAGCATGGTGCACCTGTCGGTCGGCATGAAGCGCCCGGCCTCGCCGCACCTGCTCTCCGAGCCCGCGATCGTCGCCGGGATGGCCCGCGCGGCGCTGCCGGACAGTTCCACCCCCTGGGAGTGGTACATCGAGGACTACGACCGCATCCGCGACACCATGGCCCAGGTCCTCGACGGCTTCGAGGACTTCAACCGCCGGGTGCGGCTGCCGCTGGGCTTCCGGATCAAGCAGCCGGCCCGCGAGCTGGTCTTCGACACCCGCTCCGGCAAGGCCGAGTTCTCCGCCGCCCCGCTGCCCGACGTCGTCCCCGAACCGGGCATCCTGGCGCTGGGCACGATGCGCTCGCACGACCAGTGGAACACCACCATCTACTCGGACAACGACCGCTACCGGGGCGTGCGGAACCTGCGCACCCTGGTGTTCATGAACCGGGACGACATGCGCGAGCGCGGCCTGGAGGAGTTCGACCGGGTGGACGTCACCAGCACCGCCCGGGACGGGTCCACCCGCTCGGTGCACGGCTACCTGGCCGTCCCGTACGACATCCCGCGCGGCTGCGCGGCCGGGTACATGCCGGAGCTGAACGTGCTGTGCGCGATCGGCGACTACAGCACCCAGAGCGACCAGCCGATCATGAAGCACCTCAAGGTGGCCGTCACCAAGGCGTCCTGACCGGCCAGGACACCCGACCGCCCCGGCCGCCCGGCCCCGGTGGTCAGGCGTCCTGGCCGGAGGGCTGGGGCGTCCAGCGGTGCAGGCCCTTGCGGTCGTAGTAGCGGGTCATCCCGAAGCCGAACAGCAGGGCCAGCGCCGCGCCGATTCCGATCATGACCCAGCCGCGGGCGAGCCCGGCGTCGGCCCTGGCGTCGAAGAAGAGGATCGCCCGGATGCCGTCGCTGAGCTGGCGCATCGGCTCGAAGAGGCTCAGGAAGCGGTAGAAGCCGGGGACCGCCTGGAGCGGGATGGTGGCACCGGAGGAGGGCAGCGCCAGCGCGATGAAGACGAACATCGACACCAGCTGCCCGATCCCGCCGAACGCGGCGTTGATCGCCTGCACCCCGAGGCCCACGGCGAGGCTGGCGCAGTAGGCGAAGATCCACAGCTGTGCCAGGTGCGGGGCGTCCATGCCCAGGACGCCGACCGAGCAGAGCACCACGAGCGAGGTGGTGAGCAGCATGATCCCGGCCGTCATGACCATCTTGAGCAGCAGGGTCTGGGTGCGGTTGATCGGGACGGTCGGGCGGCGGGTGTGCCAGGGGCCGATCTCGCTGTCGCTGTAGCCGAGCGCGCCGTCGACGCCGCTGTGGACGATGTTGCCGCCGATGAAGCCGGTCAGCACGGCCAGCAGGGTGAAGTAGAAGGCGCTCAGGCCGAGCCCGCTGTGGCCGCCGATCGGGTGGCCGACCCGGGTGGTGACGGCGATCGGGTCGGCGAGCAGCAGCCGGGCGGTGGCTCCGGTGTCCGGACCCGGGGCACCGGAGGCCGGTACGGCGGCCAGCAGCTGCCCGCCGAGCGCCGACGAGGCCTGGTGGGCGGCGTTCTGGGCGATCTGCGCGGCGATCGAGGAGCCGAGGCTGCCCATGCCGGGGTTGGTCAGCACGGTGATGGTCGGCCGCTCGGTGGCGCCGCCGGTGACCAGCGCGGTGACGGCCGCGCTGAAGTCCTTCGGCACGACCAGCGCGCCGTAGACCTTGCCGGCGGCGAGCTGTTCGCTCAGTCCGGCCGCGTCCACCTGCCGCCACTGGACGGTGCTGTCGGGAGTGCCGGCCACCACGGCCGCGGCCAGCCGGGCGCCGAGGGGCTCCGCCTGCCCGGGCGGCGGCGGGCCCTGGTCCTCGTTCACCAGGGCGATCGGCAAATGGTGCAGGTGCCCGCTCGGGTTGAGGATGCCGCCCATGTAGAGCAGGGAGAGGAGGACGGCCAGCAGGCAGCACAGGACGCCCGGGAAGAGCCACAGTTTCGGGTTCCGTGCGAGCGTCAGCGCCCGCGCCTGCCGGGGAGGCCCCTGGGAGTCTGCGGTCGCCATGCCACCCCTCGGGTTCGGGCACGACCTGGTGCCGGTGCCGGTACGGCGGGAAGTCGTTCCGTGGCGGCCCGGCGGCCAAACCCCCGTCACCCGGCCGGCCGCCGCCCGCCCCGGGGCGCGGACTGGCAGCCGCGGACAGCGGCGGGCGCGGGCGGGAAGCGGCGGGCAGCGACGGCAGGCACCGGCGTACGCCGACAGAAAGGTAAAGATTTTACCAAGTGCGCAAGTATCGCTCCCGGGCGGGACTAAGCTCTGACGAGTTGGGGTGAACCGGCGGTCGCGTCGCGCGGGCCGGTGAGCTCCTTGCCGCGTCGATGACACGCACCACGGGGTGCGCCGGCCGGGAGGAGGCGAGAGACATGGATTGCAGTAGTCCGGGCCACAGTTGCCCCTGCCCCCGCCTGCCCTCGCACACCTCCGGCATGCGGTAACACCTTTCCCCGCAGCACGTCCTGACGATCCGTCACCATTCTTCGGCAGTCATCAGCGACGACGGCACGCCATGTCCGCACGCGGCTCCGCCGTGCCCGCACGCCACCGTACGGGCCGCGCAGCCGCGCGCCGATGCGCCGTGCCCGCCCGCGGGGAGAGCCGCCGCCTGCCTCCGAACCGCCCCTCCGGGGCCCAGGGAGGAAACCCATGACCACCCACGCCACGCTCGACTCCGCTCCGCCCGAGCCGCGTTCGGCCGTCCTCGACGACGCGCACGTCGGCGACATCAAGGGCGCGCTCGGCACCATCCGGCTCGACGACACCACGCCCAGGCACGGCCTGTCGGCGAGACTGAAGACCCTGCTCGCGATCGTCGGGCCCGGCCTGATCGTGATGGTCGGCGACAACGACGCCGGCGCCTTCTCCACCTACGGCCAGGCCGGTCAGAACTACGGCACCCAACTGCTGTGGACGCTGCTGATGCTGGTCCCGGTGCTGTACGTCAACCAGGAGATGGTGCTGCGGCTGGGCGCCGTCACCGGCGTCGGCCACGCCCGGCTGATCCTGGAGCGCTTCGGGAAGTTCTGGGGCGCGTTCAGCGTGATCGACCTGTTCCTGCTGAACGCGCTGACGCTGGTCACCGAGTTCATCGGGGTCACGCTCGCGGCCGGGTACCTGGGCCTGCCGAAGGCGGCCTCGGTGGTGCTCGCCGCCGGGATCATCATCGCCTCGGCCTTCACCGGCTCGTTCCAGCGCTTCGAGCGGGTCGCCGTGACACTGTGCCTGGGCTCGCTGCTGCTGGTGCCGATCTACTTCATGGTCCACCCGAAGACCTCGCGGATGGCGCACGACTTCGTGGTGCCCGCCATGCCCGGCGGCTCGGGCGGACTGGCGGCCGTGATGCTGGTGATCATCTCCATCGTCGGCACCACCGTGGCGCCCTGGCAGCTGTTCTTCCAGCAGTCGTACGTCATCGACAAGCGGATCACCCCGCGCTTCATGGCGTACGAGAAGGCCGACCTCTGGATCGGCATCGTGATCGTGATCGTCGGCGCCGCCGCCATGATGGGCCTCACCGCCGCCGCCTTCGCGGACACCGACGGCTTCGGGCACTTCTCCGACGCGGCCGCCGTCGCCCGGGGCATCGAGGACAAGGCCGGGCACCTGGCCGGCGTACTGTTCGCCATCGCCCTGCTGGACGCCTCGATCATCGGCGCCTTCGCGGTGTCCCTGTCCACCGCCTACGCGATCGGCGACGTCTTCGGCATCAAGCACTCGCTGCACCGCGGGGTGAAGGGCGCCAAGGGCTTCTACGGGATCTACGCGGGCCTGGTGGCCGCGGCGGCGGCGATCACGCTGCTCTCCACCGACTACACCCAGGGCCTGATGACCCAGTTCGTCCAGGTGCTGGCCGGGGTGCTGCTGCCCTCCGCGACCGTCTTCCTGCTGCTGCTCTGCAACGACCGCGCGGTGCTGGGCCCCTGGACGAACGGGCCGCGGACCAACGCCTTCACCTCGCTGGTGGTCGGCGTCCTGGTGATGCTCTCCCTGATCCTCACCGCCGCCGTGGTCTGGCCCGACATCGGCTCCGGGGCGATCCTCCGGATCATGGCCGGCTGCGGCGTGGCGGGCGTGCTCGTCGCCGGGTACTCCTTCACCTTCGGGCGCCGCGGCACCAAGGAGGACCCCGTCGACCGCACCGGCCGGGAGAACTGGCGGATGCCCCCGCTGGAGACCCTCGACAAGCCGGTGCTGTCCACCGCCCGCAAGGTCGGCATGGGCGCGCTGCGCGCCTATCTGCTGATCGCGACGGCCATGGTCGTCGTCAAGATCGTCCAGACCGCGCTGAACCACTGAGCCGACCACGAAGGAGCCCCGCGCCATGGTCCCGCACCGCCCCAGGCTCGACGCCGTCTTCTCGCACCACCCCGCCCCGGGCCGGCGCCCGGCCCCGCGACCCGCGCCCGCGCCCGGCCTGGTGGTGGACACCGACCAGCGCACCGTCACCGTCGAGGGCCGGCACGTCACCATGCCGTACCTGGAGTTCGAACTGCTCGCGCACCTGGTCGGCAACCCGCTGCGGGTGCACTCCCGGCGCCAGCTGATGGAGAACGTCTGGGGCCGCCCGGACACCGGCGACTCCCGCACCGTCGCCACCCACATCGCCCGGATCCGGCGCAAGCTCGGCCCCGGGCACCGGGAGGCGATCGCCACCGTCCGGCAGATCGGCTACAAGTACGACCCCCGGCTGGCCCGGACCGCCTGACCCCGGCCCGGGACGGCGCTCCCCCGGGACGGGACACGGCGCCCCGCCCGGGGCCGGGCGCACCCGGTGGCCCCGTGCGGGGCGGGGCGGGTTTGCGTACGGACGTCCCGAGGGAGCAGACTGCCCGGGTTTGCCCCGGAGGTACCGCCATGACCCTGACGAAGCCCGCCCCGGGCCGGTCCCGGAGCCCGCTGCCGGGCCTGTCCCGGGGCTCACTGCCCACCCGGACCGCGCACCGGCTCGGCGGGCGGGTCTGGACGGACCTGGTCGTCGCGGCCGCCGTCCTGGTCCTGCTCTACCTCGTGCTGCGGCTCGGCCAGGGCGGCGCCGTCCGCTTCTCCGCCACCCAGGACGCGGCCGTCGACACCGACCCGGCCCGGCTGCCGTACGACGCGGCGCGCTCGCTGCTGCGGATGTTCGCCGCGCTCGCCCTCTCGATCGTCTTCACCTTCTGCTACGCCTACGCCGCCGCCCGCAGCCGCCGGCTGGAACGGGTGCTGATCCCGGCGCTGGACATCCTCCAGTCGGTGCCGGTGCTCGCCTTCCTGAGCCTCGCGGTCTCCGGTTTCCTCGCCCTCTTCCCCGGCTCGGTGCTCGGCCTCGAATGCGCCGCCGTGTTCGCCATCTTCACCTCCCAGGCGTGGAACATGACCTTCGCCTTCTACCAGGCGCTGGTCTCACTGCCCCGCGAACTCGACGAGCTGTCCCGATCCTTCGGGTTCAGCCGGTGGACGCGGTTCTGGAAGGTCGAGCTGCCCTCGGGCATGATCGGCCTGGTCTGGAACGGCATGCTCGGCTTCGGCGGCGGCTGGTTCTTCCTGGTCGCCTCCGAGGCGATCACCGTGGACGGCCGGCGGTACGCGCTGCCCGGGGTCGGCTCGTACGCGGGCGCGGCCATCGCCGCCGGGGACCTCGGCCGGGTCGGCTGGGCCATCGCCACCATGGTGGTCCTGGTGGTCGGCGTGAACTTCCTGTTCTGGCGGCCGCTCACCGCCTGGGCCGAACGCTTCAAGAACGAGCAGTCCGAGGCCACCGAGGTGCAGCGCTCGGTCGTGCTGGACCTGCTGCGCCGCTCCCGGCTGCCCGCCGCGCTCGGCCGCGCGCTGCGCCCCGCCGGACGGGCCCTGAACCGGGCCGGGCGGGTGTTCGGCACCGCCGACCGCCCGCCGGCCGTCCACCCCGGCCGGCGGCGGGCCGGGGACGTGGCCTTCGCCCTCGTCGCGGGCGGCATCGTGCTGTGGGGCCTCGTCGACCTCGGCCGCTACCTGGCCGACCGCACCGGCCTCGGCGTCTTCGGCGAGCCGCTGCTGCTCGGGCTCGCCACCCTCGCCCGGGTGGTGGTGCTGGTCGCGGTGGCCACCGCGGTCTGGGTGCCGATCGGCGTGAAGATCGGCTTCTCGCCCCGGCTGACCAGGATCGCCCAGCCCGTCGTCCAGGTGCTGGCCGGCTTCCCCGCCAACTTCCTCTTCCCCCTGGTGGTCTGGCTGCTGCTGCGCACCGGGGTGTCGATCGACCTCGGCGGCATCCTGCTGATGGCCCTCGGCTCCCAGTGGTACATCCTGTTCAACGCCATCGCCGGTGCCATGGCCGTCCCCGCCGACCTGCGCGAGGCCATGGACGACCTCGGCGTACGCGGGTGGCAGCGCTGGCGGCGGCTGATCCTCCCCGGCGTCTTCCCGGCGTACGTCACCGGCGGCATCACCGCCTCCGGCGGCGCCTGGAACGCCTCCATCGTCGCCGAGGTGGTCACCTTCGGCTCCACCACGCTGACCGCGACCGGCCTCGGCGCGTACATCGCCCGGGCCGCCGAGCGCGGCGACCACCCGCACCTGCTCGCCGGGGTCGCGGTGATGAGCCTGTACGTCGTCGCCCTCAACCGTCTGCTCTGGCGCCGGCTGTACCGGCTGGCCGAGCGCCGCTACTCGCTGTAGTCCGGAGTCCGCCGATGCGCTTCCCGTTCCGCAACCGTGCCGCCGAGCCCGCACCCGCACCCGCCCCCCACGAGGACAGGGACGGGGAGGCGCTGCTGGAGACCACCGGTCTGACCAAGTCCTACGCCGGGGCCGCCGGCGAACTGCCGGTGCTCTCCGGCATCGACCTCACCGTCCGGGCCGGCGAGGTCGTCGCCGTGCTCGGACGCTCGGGCTCCGGCAAGTCCACCCTGCTGCGCTGCCTGGCCGGCCTGGTCCCGCCCAGCTCCGGCACCGTCCGCTACCGCGGCACCCCGCTCACCGGCGCCAACCCCGGCACCGCGCTGGTCTTCCAGACCTTCGCGCTGCTGCCCTGGCTGACCGTGCGGCAGAACGTCGAACTCGGCCTGGAGGCCCGCGGTGTCCCGCCCCGGGAACGCGCCCGCGCCGCCGACCAGGCCATCGACCTGATCGGCCTGACCGGCTTCGCCTCCGCCTACCCCAAGGAGCTCTCCGGCGGCATGCGCCAGCGGGTCGGCTTCGCCCGGGCACTGGTCGTCGAACCGGACGTACTGATGATGGACGAGCCGTTCTCCGCCCTCGACGTGCTCACCGCCGAGAACCTGCGCGGCGAGCTGATGGAGCTGTGGGAGTCCGGCCAGTTCCCCACCCGGGCCGTCGTCCTGGTCACCCACAACATCGAGGAGGCGGTGCTGATGGCCGACCGCATCGTGGTCCTCGGCGCCCGCCCGTACGGGACGATCCGGGAGACCGTGGAGGTCGCCCTGGAACGGCCGCGCGACCGCGACTCGGCCGCCTTCGACGAGCTGGTGGACCGGGTGTACCGGATCATGACCGGCCGGCCCAAGGACACCCGCCCGGCCGGCCGCACCGAACCCGACCCCGAACGGCGCACCGTCGCCGCCACCCCGCTGCCCACCGCCGGCGTGGACGGCCTCTCCGGTCTCGCCGAGACGATCGCCCACCGGGGCGGGAGCTGCGACCTGGCCGGCCTCGCCGACGAACTCGGCCTGGACATCGACGACCTGCTCCCCCAGGTCGACGCCCTCGACCTGCTGGGCTTCGCCGAGGTCCACGGCGACGACCTGCTGCTCACCGGGACGGGGGCCGCCTACACCGGGGCCGACGCCCAGGAGGCCCGCGCCGTCTTCGCCGCCGCCGCCCTGGAGGTCCCGCTGATCAAGCTGATCGCCAACAGCCTCGGCGGCCGGCCCGGCGCCACCGTCCGCACCGGCTTCCTGCGCGACCTGCTCGGCCGCCACTACACCGACGAACAGACCGACCGGCAGCTGGAGACCGCCACCGACTGGGGCCGCTACGCGGGGCTCTTCGCGTACGACGCCGACCGGCAGGAGTACCGGCTGGCGGCGCCGGGCCGCTGACCGGCCCGGCCGCACGCCGACGCCCCCGGGCGAGGCGGCCGGGGAGGGCTCAGCCGGTCGCCGGGCGGCGGCGCACCGCGCGGGCCGCGCGAGCGAAGGGCTGCGGCGCGGTGGCACCGGCCGGGGCGGCGCCGTCGTCGTCGCCGTCGCGGCGGGCGGGCAGGTCGTGGGCGATCAGCGCGGCCTCGGTGAGCAGCCCGCGCACCTCGGTGGCCCGGTAGAAGATCCGCGTCCCCTCCCGGCGCGCCACCACCAGCCCGGCCGCGCGCAGCTTCGCCAGATGCTGCGAGGTCGCCGACACGTGCGCCCCCAGCAGTTCGGCCAGCTCGCTCACCGGCAGCTCCCGGTGGCTCAGCGCCCACAGCAGCCGGTACCGCGACGGGTCCGCCACCGCCTTCAGCACCGCCACCGCCCGCTCCGCCGCCTCGGCGTCCCAGGCCTCTTCCCGCGCACCACCCATACAGGGATCGTACCGACGCCCGCCGGCCCGCCGACCCGTCCCTCGACGATGGCACCGGACGGGCCGGGGGCGTGTCCGATGGGCCCTGTCGGATCAGGGAGCGGCGTCGGGACGCGGCGTCGGGACGCGGCGTCGGGACGCGGGCATCGCGAGGTGGAGGTGGGGCGCCTCCAGGCCGCCGGGCCGGGAGCGCGCCGCGCACCCGGCGAAGGTCCGCAGGACACGCCCCGGCTCCGCCGCCGACGCCCCGAAGGGCCTCGCGGCGTTCCGGGAGGCCGTTCCAGGCGGGTGTGGAACCGCAGGTCAAAGGGGGTGGAACCGTTCCAGCGTCCCGGCTCGGCGGGGAGGTCTGGCGGGCCGGCCGGGCGACGGACCAGAGTGCTGCCCAGCGGTCGGCGCCGACGGCCCGCCGCCTTCCTCGCCTCCTTCATCCGCAACCTCACGGGGGAACCTCCATGTCCGCTCGCCGTGCCCTGTTCGTCCCGGCCGCCCTCGCCCTGGGCGCCGCCCTCACCCTGACCGCCTGCGGGCCGGACGGCGGCGACGCGGGCCGGCCCGCGAAGCCCGCCGGGACCATCGCGGCCGGCACCGCCCCCGGTGCCGCGGCACCCGCC